>NZ_JAWXXK010000001.1:0-468550 GCF_034335015.1 Neglectibacter caecimuris
GGTTGCTGTGTGCCGGTGGCACACGTCCAGCAACGACCGAGTTGACAAACGAGAACGGGTCAGAGCGGTTGCTGTGCCCCAGTGGGGCACGTTCAGCAATGTCTGAAGCGACAGCTGAGGTCTCCACTGGAGACCTTCCCCCCACCGGGACGCGCTCACCCCTGATAGTCCCTAGAAGCTGCAAAGCAGCTTTTTCACACTCTTCCCCCTTCCGTTTCTTTTAGCTAGAGGGTTTATCGACAGGCTGACATTTGCAGCAGTCCCCCGGAAAAACCGTTTGCAGCTTCAAAGCTTGTACCGATAGGATACGTGTACAAGTTCTTATACTTTCTATGCCGCGCTTTTTACCCAGAAATCAGCGAAACAAGGTGCATTCGCCGCTTTCCCGATAGTAGCGGATCCGCTTTTCGATCTCTTCCCTGGGGCATTTGAAATAGTCCGCCAGGCAGCCGATACAGAGAAAATCCTCAGCGGCACGGAATACCAGCTTTCGGTAAATGGCGATATCGTCCAGGCCCAGAGGGGCGCCGCACTGCCGGCAGGTCTCAAAATTGCTCAACGTACCTTCACCAGCTTAGCACGGAAGATCCGGCAGCCGTGGGGCTCAAGCTGCCCGGCATAGCGCTCGGTGAATACGCCCTCGTTCTCATGGGTCCAGCAGTTGCGCATTTCCAGGCCCAGCCCGGCCGCGGCGGGGATCCCCATATCCCAGAACTGCAGAGGAAGCTCCGTTTTCTGGTCTCCCAGGTTAAACAGGCCGATGGCGAGTTCCCCCTCGGAAAGGGGCTTTACCAGCGTAAACACCGTGTTATCAACATGGGAGATCACATAGGGCCCCCGGCACTCGATATCCTGATTGATGGCAATGACCTCAGGGTTTGTCAGGGTCTCTTTTGTGACCTCGCTCATGGAACGGATATCACAGCCGATCATCAAGGGGGAATCCATCATGGCCCATAGGGAGAAATGGGTGCGGTACTCCTCGTCGGTACAGCCGCCGATTTTCCCGATATACTCGTTGTTGCTGCCGCCGTGCATTCCCACCACCAGCATATCGATATCATTGTGGCAGAAGGGGCCGGAGAAGGGCATTTTGGCAAGCTGAGACTGGGCCAGCGTTTTGATGGATTCCCAGTTGTCCTGAATATCCCCGGTAGAGCGGAACAGGTGCGCGCCGGAGCCCTGGATCCAGCTATGCACGTCCTCATGCCCCCAGTTACAGGCGGAGAACATGATATCCCGTCCGCAGTTCCGCAGAGCCAGGGACATGCGCCGGTACAGGGTTTCGCCGTCCATGTGATGGGGCTTATAGCAGTTATCGTATTTTAGATAGTCAACTCCCCAGGAGGCAAAGGTGGCGGCGTCCTGAAACTCGTGCTCAAAGCTGCCGGGATACCCCGCGCAGGTATGGGTACCGTCGCAGGAATACATGCCGAATTTCAGGCCCTTGGAATGCACGTAATCCGCCACAGCCTTCATGCCGTGGGGAAACTTTTCCGGATCCGCCACCAGACAGCCGTTTTCGTCCCGCTGCTTCAGGCTCCAGCAGTCGTCGATGACCACATACTCGTACCCGGCGTCCTTCAGGCCGGAGCTCACCATGATATCGGCAGTCTCCCTGATCAGCTCCTCGTTGATGTTCCAGGTAAAGGTGTTCCAGGAATTCCAACCCATGGGCGGGGTAAGGCCAAGATATTTGTCATGCATGATAAAATCCTCTCTTCTGGTTTTTCGCAATTTTTTACGGCACAGTGTTTCTCCTGCCGCTGCACTTCGCCATCATAGCACACTTCCCCTGCAGATACAATGAAAAGTTTTTAAAAAATGAAGAAAAGGGAAACAGCCCGCAGCCGCCCCTGAAAAGCTTTTTCCGCATACAAAAAAGGACGGGCAGAATACCCGTCCTTTTGATCCGGCAGAAAAGCTTACTTCAGCTCTACCTCGGCGCCAGCCTCGGTCAGCTTGGCCTTCAGAGCCTCGGCGTCGTCCTTGGAAACAGCTTCCTTCACGGTCTTGGGAGCGCCGTCGACCAGTTCCTTGGCTTCCTTCAGGCCCAGGCCGGTAGCTTCCTTCACGACCTTGATCACGTTGATCTTGTTGGCGCCGGCAGACTTCAGAACCACGTCGAACTCGGTCTTCTCTTCCGCGGCGGGAGCAGCTCCGCCAGCGGCGGGAGCGGCAACGGCAACGGCGGCGGGAGCAGCGGCAGATACGCCAAACTCCTCTTCCAGAGCCTTGACCAGCTCAGAGAGCTCCAGAACAGTAAGGGCCTTTACTTCTTCAATCAGATTGGTTACTTTCTCAGACATGGATAATACCTCCGAAATAGATTTTTCTTTTTTAGTTTTTGTTTTCAGACATTCAGGCACAAAGCCTGAGACACCTTCTTAAGCGGACTGCTTTTCGGCAATGGCATTCAGGGCGATCACCAGGCCGCGCAGTGTGCCGTTGAGCACATTGGCAAAGCCCTGGATCGGGGCATTGAAGCCGCCCAGAACCTGAGCGATAAGCACTTCCTTGGAAGGCAGCTTCGCAAGCTCGGTGATACCGGCGGCATCTACTGTGCTGCCATCGATAAAGCCGGACTTGATCGTGAAATTCTCGTGACCCTTGGCATAGTCGGAAAGGATCTTGGGAGCCTCAGTATAGCCGTTTTCACTGTAAGCGATAGCGGTAGTACCCTTCAGGGACTCGTCCAAGCCCTCGATACCAGCTTGCTCAAAAGCCAGGTGCAGCAGAGTGTTTTTGACTACCTTGTACTGGCAGCCAGCCTCACGCAGCTGCTTTCTCAGCTTGGTATCGTCCTCCACATTGATGCCGAGGTAGTTCACGAGCACACCTACGTTGGCAGCCTTAAAGGCTTCCGCCAGCTCCGCGACATGCTGCTTTTTCTGTTCCAGAATCTTCTCGCTGGGCAATGATCTTCACCTCCGTTATAGAAAGATCCGTCCAAATCAAAAGCGCCTTTCCCCAAAGGACGGGGAAAGGCGCTGGAATTCAAGCAAATGAAGGGGAGTCTCCCCTGTTCCATACGCTTATCTTTCCTCGGCAGGCCGGTTTCCCATTTCAGTTCGCAAAGCGAACGCCTGCTGTCTTTGGTTGGACAGCTTGTTTATCATAGCATGAGAAGGCTCTTTTGTCAAGGAAAAATTTCTCACGCGTAGTACCGATACAAAAAGCTCACTACCTGGCCGCGAACACAGCGGGCGTCGGGGCTGAACCTGTTTTGCCCGGTACCGGCGGTGATCCCGTTTGCCACTGCCCACCTCACAGCGTTCTCATAGTAAGCGCCGGAAGCCACATCGGAAAAAGAGCCTTCGCCGGATACCTCCGGAGAATTTGCGGACCGATACAGGAAGCTTACCACCTGGGCCCTGGTACAAACTGCCTCCGGACTGAATTTTGTGGCACTGGTACCGGCGGTGATCCCCTGCTCTACCGCCCAGCTCACAGCCTTCGCGTAATATGCGCCGGGGGCTACGTCAGTAAAGGTCACCGCCGTATTCTCCGGCTCCGGCTCCCCGGCGGCACGCCAGAGGAAGGTGACCGCCTGAGCTCTGGTACAGGAATGATCAGGGCTGAAATGGGTGGCGTCCGTACCTGCGGTGATCTTCTGCTCCACCGCCCAATTCACGGCGTCATAGAAATAGTCGCTGGGCTTCACATCGGCAAAGCTGGGAGTGACCGGCGTGGGGTCAGGATTCGGATCCGGGTCAGGCGTAGGAAAAAACTCTGGGAAATAGCGAACAAAACCTATATCATATAGAGATACTCCCGTACCTGTTTCCATCAATGCCAATTCCCAAGTAGTTACCGAAAGTTGCACAATCGCATTACACAAATCCTGAAAAACTGATAAGCTTATTCTGTCTCCGTTTTCAATGATAGAAAAATACAGCTGTGTACTTCTTGTATAAGAATACATATCAAAGCTGGTGCATTTTCCTTTTGTTTCGACTCCGTCATCTGTGGTAAGAGAAGCAATCACCATTCCATTTGTGATATTTTGCGTTTGCAAATTGTAGCCCATAGTTGCCGTAGAGGTGGCGGAAGTAAGATAGTGAAAGCCAATAAACATGATCTCCTGATAATGTGGCAGATAGTAGATTCGTGTTATTGAGTGGTGTTCGCCATCAAAATAGGGAATGTCAACATATTGATCCCCCTCAGGATCAAAGTCACCGTTTTTCTGTATATAAGAAATTAAGACTAACGCTGCTCTATTGGTTCTTGCGGCGCTCAGCATAGGAGCATCATTTGCCCGCAATTCACACTGCTCTAAAAAGTCAGACTTTCTCTGCGCGAAGCTGTTTTCCAGATCCGGCGCTCCTGCCGCCTCTGCCGCGGCCCCTAAGGGCAAACAGCCTATTAGCAGGCACACTGCCAACAGAGCGGATAAGATTTTCTTTTTCATACCTTTTCCTCCATCAGTATCATTTTTGAAACTTCTATATTCTAGAAGTTCCTTTACATAGACGATTATATCACAGCATAGATTAAATTACAATAGGGAATATCCTTTGTTTGGAGGTTTCTATGAAAATAGATCTGAACTACCACCTGTTGGGGCAAAGATTGCGGGCGATCCGAAAAAAGCAGAAGCTGACCCAGGAGCAGGTAGCGGAGCTGGCCAATATTTCTCCCCAGCACTTCAGCGGGATCGAAACCGGAAGCGCAAAGGTCTCTCTGCCTACCCTGGTGCGGCTCTGCAACGCCCTGAACACGACCCCCAACGATATTTTAATGGATTCCGTCACTCAATCAACGCCTCTCCTGCTACAGGACGTGGCGGAGGTGTTTGAGAACTGCACGCCCGATGAAGTGTACCTGATGCTTTCCCAGGCAAGGAGCCTGAAAAAAGCCCTGCGGCTGAAAAATGCAGGGGCAAAGGAATAGAAAGCTTAAGGCAGCCCTGCACAAAGACCGGCCAGAGGCCTTTGTACACAATTTGCTTGCAGATTTTCCGTCATAACGCGCAGCTTTCGCTTGTCAAATCGCAAGACCATAAATGGTCTGATTGACCGCACTCAATCTGTACACCCTGACGAAAAATCTGAAGAGTTAATCGGAGATTAACTCTTGCGCAACTTCTTGCGCGCAATCTTTGTGCGGTGTTATCTTATCAAAAAGAGCGCGGAGCTCTCTTGCCGGCTCCGCGCTCTTTTTTCTGTGTTTTTACTTTCCGTTCAGCTTCATATAACGAGATAACCTGAAATGAAAGCGCACCTTTTCCGGTGCTTGGGCCCGCTTTTCAAAAATGCATTCCGCGCAGACCATAAGCTGCGCCGCGCCTTCGGGCAGCAACTCCTGCTCCACTTCCCCGCCGGGAAAGGAAAACCGGTAGGTGAGGCTTACGGCTTCCTCTCCTTCTGCTTTTGGGGGCTCTGCTTCCCAGAAGCGATCAAGAAGCGTTTCGTTCAGTTCCTGCTCATCTCCGCCCTGCTGCCCTTCTGGGGTATGAAGAAAATTATCCCGAAATTCCGGGAACTGCTTTTGAAAGCTGCGGATGGCTTCCAGGGCCAACTGCTTTGTGTCATCCGTGACGGGGTATTCCTCTTTCCCTTCAAAAAGCGTGGGCGCTTCCCCGGCAAAATGCAGCTCTGTATCCATCGGGTTCCCACACCAGGAGAACTGGGCCAGATACCCCTTGCCATCGGGGAGCTCTTGAGCAGTCAAAGCTTTCAGAACCGCCTCCCTGGGCTTACTGAAATTTTCTACCAGCCGGCTTTCCACAGCCGGGGCTTTCCCCTGCTGCGGCGTTACACAGCCAGACAAAGCCAGCAGCCACAAACAAGAAAGCAGCCGCGCCAGCAAAACCCTACGTTCCCGATTTTTGACAGCCTGCATAAAATCCACCTCCAAAATTTTGAGGTAAAAGGTTTTTAAGCAAAACGCCAATAATTTAGTTCACTCTCTCAGTCTGCATTGGATTCATCTTCCCTTCGTTAGCATATAGATTTCTCTTTTTTTATAATATCACACATTTTTGCTTTGTCAATGAATATCACTGTCACCATTTGTTTTTAAGTTCTCATCAGCTTTTAAATTTTAGAAAAATGACGAGAACCAAAAAACCGCAGAATAAGAAAAAAGAAAAGTGGTGTATTCGCGATCACTCAGAACAAAACATTTTCATCAATATAGTATAAGTAATCATTTTTTGATTTTTGAAAGCACCCTTCCAAAAGGTGAAAAATGAGGCCGCACTTTTCACAAAGAAATTGCGTTGCTAATTCCTGACTAAAAACCAAGAGACAAGATTTTCCGAAAAAGCAAAGTCTGCTTTGCCGAGAAAGCAAAACAAGCTTCACTTTTTGTCCTGCAATGGCAGGAAGAAAGCAAGTGGTTCGCCGATAAATTATAGTTTAGTGCCCTTAGGCACCCCTTGCGCGAGTAAGGGGTGCTGGCTGTGCCCCAGTGGGGCACAGCCAGCACTGACCGGAGCGAAGCGGAGAAAACTGCCAGCCGAAGGCTGGCTGAGGGGATCAAAACTAGCGGTTTTATTCCGCCTTCTGCGTGTGACTATCCCTTCCACCGCCGTTCGGCGGTCCCCCTTCCCTTACAAGTAAGGGAAGGCTTTCGCACCGTGCACTCGCCTGCTAAATTATAGTTTAGCGTCCTGATTCCGCTATCACTATTGTCATTCTGAGGAACATAGTGACGAAGAATCTCGTCCTTAACCTCAGGACAAAAGGGCAAAGAACGAGATTCTTCGCTTCGCTCAGAATGACAAGAGGGCGGTGTGCAAATAACCGCCAAATTCGAATTTATCAAACTAATCATTGCTCATTGCTAATTCCCCATTATTTTTGCACCTCTTCTAACAACTGACGTCTTACGGCCAGCAACTGAAAAAACAAAAACGCCCGCCGAAGCGAATGCTTCGGCGGGCAGTTTTTTGTTTTTTTACAGGAACTTGGCGGGGTTGATCTTTACGCCGGGGCCCATGGTGGAGCTGACCACACAGGAACGCACATACTGGCCCTTGGCGGCGGAGGGCTTTGCCTTCACAATGGCGTCCATCAAGGTATCGAAGTTCTCCTGAAGCTTCTGAGCGCCAAAGGAAACCTTGCCGATGGGGCAGTGGATAATGTTGGTCTTATCCAGGCGGTACTCGATCTTACCGGCCTTGGCTTCCTGAACCGCCTTGGCGATATCGGGAGTTACGGTGCCGGCCTTGGGGTTCGGCATCAAGCCGCGGGGGCCCAGCACCTTACCGAGACGGCCAACCAGGCCCATCATATCGGGGGTGGTGATCAGCACATCAAAGTCCATCCAGCCCTCGGACTGGATCTTCTGCACCATTTCGTCCGCGCCTACAAAATCGGCGCCAGCGGCCTGGGCAGCCTCAATGTTATCGCCCTTGCAGATCGCCAGAACACGCACGTTCTTGCCGGTGCCGTTGGGCAGCACGATGGCGCCGCGCACCTGCTGATCGGCGTGACGGCCGTCAACGCCCAGCTTCACGTGGAGCTCTACCGTTTCATCGAACTTGGCGGTACCAGTTTTGACGCAAAGATCCAGCGCCTCGTTGGTATCATACAGCTTGGAACGGTCGATTAACTTCGCGCCGTCCACATATTTTTTTCCATGCTTCATATCTTTTTCCTCCAGTGGTAAATATCGGATGAAGTTTGTTTCCTCCCACCCGGGAATCAGTCTGCTACTTCAATGCCCATGCTGCGGGCGGTGCCTGCGATCATGCTCATAGCCGTTTCAATGGTAGCGGCGTTGAGGTCGGGCATCTTCTGCTCGGCGATCTTTTGCACCTGCTCGCGGGTGATCTTCGCCACCTTCTTCTTGTTGGGCTCACCGGAGGCCGTTTCGATGCCGCAGGCCTTCTTGATGAGAACGGCGGCAGGCGGGGTCTTGGTGATGAAAGTAAAGGAACGATCCGCGTATACCGTAATCACTACCGGAATGATCAGCCCGGCGTCGTTCTTGGTACGCTCGTTGAATTCCTTCGTAAAGGCCATGATGTTTACGCCATGCTGGCCCAGAGCAGGGCCTACAGGCGGTGCCGGGGTCGCTTTTCCGGCAGGGATCTGAAGCTTGATAAAGCCCGTAACCTTTTGTGCCATGTTTTGCACCTCCAAAATTCGTGGTAAACCGCCCGCAATTTGCGGCCGGGTCTGCGGCACAGCCGTGAGAATCAGATTTCGTCTGCGCCTCCCACAAGGGAACAGGCCCCGAAAAGGGCTTGCTCCTCCTCAAAGCGGAAAACCGCTGAGTTTCTTACCTGAGCTTTTCGTACACTTGAAAAGACAGCCGGAACGCTTTTCCTAGACCGGTTCGGCCTGATCCAGCTCCAGCTCCACGGGCGTATCCCGCCCAAACATGGATACCACCACGCGAATGCGGTTTTTCTCCACGTCCATTTCCTCCACAACACCGATAAAACCTTCCAGGGGGCCATCCACGATATTCACGGAATCGCCTACCTGATAGCTCACCTCGATGGACCGCTTCTCAATGCCCAGCCTAGCCACTTCCTCTTCCGTGAGAGGGACAGGCTTGGAGGAGGGACCTACAAACCCTGTGCAGCCGCGGATATTCCGCACCGCGTACCAGGATTCATCGGTCATGATCATCTTCACAATGACATAACCGGGGAATATTTTGCGTTCTACTTCCTTCCGCTTTCCGGCCTCCGTGATCTCCGTTACCGTTTCGGTGGGAACGCGGATCTCCTGGATCAACTCCTGAAGCTGGCGGTTTTCCACTGTTTTTTCCAGATTGGAAGCCACCTTGTTCTCATAGCCGGAATAGGTATGCACCACATACCATCTTGCTTCGTCTGCCATCAGTTACCTCCGTTTCCAGCCGGACGGACACGCCGCCGGGGTCTTAAACCTTGGCAACATTCATCACCAGGCCCAAAAGGTTCATAAAGCCTGTATCCAGCAGAAATACAAACAAACCCAGCACGACCATGGTAATCAATACCACCACCGTGCTTTTGAACACCGCCCGGGGTGTGGGCCACACGATCTTTTTCAGCTCGCCCTTGCAATCGCGGAAGAACTTTACGATGCGCTTAAAGAACCTGACAACAGCGTTGGGCTTCTTGTCGTTTTTCTTTTCGGTTTCCGCCATGTTCTCCGCTCCTTACTTGGTTTCCCTGTGCAGGGTGTGCTTCCGGCAGAATCTGCAATACTTGTTCATTTCCAGCCTGTCGGGATTGTTTTTCTTTTCCTTCTTGCTGAGGTAGTTCCTCTGCTTGCACTCAGTGCAGGCCAGCACGATCTTCACTCGCATGTTTCGGCACCTCCGTGATTCGGATAAATTTTGTGGGAACCCGGGCAAAAACCCGTCCCCTGCCTCCCTCGGGAAAAGCTATGACGCCGTGAAAAAGGCAACAAAAAAAGAACCTCTTTTCCGAGGTAATAACAGTATATCATACCCCTGAAAGCCTGTCAACCGCTTTTTTCGCGGAATTTCCAACAAAGAGAAAGGCCCCGAAAAGGAGCCCATCTAACGACTAACAACTACCGCGTCAGGTCTTCAGCCTGGACTCCACCTTTTTCTGCTTCTTCTGCTTTTCTGGCTTGATCTTTTTTCCCTTGAGCTTTCGGGTATATTTCAGATCCTTCTGCAGCTCCTCGCCCAGGCCCTCCCGGAGTGACGCAAAGGCCTCGTCGCTCATAGTATTAAGGAGGGAAACCGTAACGACAGCACGCAGATCCAGGTCGCCGTTCTTGTACATATCGTCCAGCAGGGCGCAGAGCTTTTTGTAGGGCTCGCTGCCGGGGTATTTGATGGCCAGCCCCTCGCATTTGGGGACCACAAGCTGCTTGACGAAGGTGACAAACCGCACCTGGCCGTACACGATCTTTTCCTCGTTCAGTTCGTCTTTCAACTCCGGAAAAATATTGACCAGACGATTGAGGAAGAACAGGGGATCCACATTGCGCTCCTCGTCTTTGCCGCGCTTGCGCTTTTGCTGCACAACGGCCACGCGCTTCGGGCCCCGCACCACGTCGAGAAAGTCGTTCAGAATGCTTTCCGCATCCCGCTTGTCCCCTTCCTTCTCATCGAAAAGCCACAGGGAAAGGCTTCGCCAATCCCCCACCTCGCCGGAAGCGGAGATCGTGGCGGAGCAAAGCTCAAAGCGCTGGTGCCCCCGGTCATACCGCAGGCAGTAGGCTACCTCCTCCGTGGCGTAGGAGGCCGCCCGGCCGCCCTCGTATTCCAAAGGCTCCGGCCCGTGAAAGCCCTGCTTGGAGAGCTCTTCCGCAAGACCGTCCTGTATCAGTGAAAACGCGTTAAAATCCAAAATGAAATCAACTCCACCTATGTGATATGGGCTACAGTATAGCATAATTTGGTGGGAAAGTCTATCTTTTTTTCCCTGCCGTGCCTGAAGGAGGAATTTTCATGGCAATCGCTTTGCTTCTCATTATTTACCTTGCCTATGTCAGCCTGGGCCTGCCCGATACTCTGCTGGGAGCCGCCTGGCCCGCCATGCGGGAAGAGCTGGGTACGGGCCTTGGCACAGCCGGAGCAGTTTCCCTGGTGATCTCCCTGGGAACCGTGGTCTCCAGCCTGCTGGGCAGCCGCCTGTTAAGCCGATTCGGCACCGGCCCTGTCGCTTTTTTCAGCGTGCTTTCCACTGCCCTGTCCCTGTTTGGATTTTCCTGCTCTCACAGCCTTTTCTGGCTCTTGGTGATGGCTGTTCCCTTAGGGCTGGGAGCCGGCGCGGTAGACGCGGGGCTCAATAATTTCGTGGCGCTGCACTACAGGCCGAAACACATGAATTTTCTTCACTGCTTTTGGGGGCTGGGGGCTATGAGCGGCCCCGTGATCATGTCCTTCTGGATCGCTTCCGGAAACCGCTGGGGTATGGGCTACCGCACAGTGGCCTGCGTCCAATTTTTTCTAGTGCTGCTTTTGGGCCTGTCTCTGCCGCTGTGGAAGCAAAAAGAGCCGGAACGGCTGAAGGAACGGAAAGCCGGAGAAAAGCCCCTGGGCAACTTGGAAGCGCTGCGGCTGCCGGGAGTAAAACTTGGGTTGACGGCCTTCTTTTGTTATTGCTCCTTAGAGCTTTCCGCCGGACTGTGGTCCAGCAGCTACCTGGTGGAAAAACGGGGAGTGCCCGCCGGAGACGCGGCTTTATGCACCTCTCTGTTTTACGGGGGGATCGCCGCAGGCAGATTTTTGGCGGGGCTCCTTTCCGAAAAGCTTTCCAGCCGGCTGATGATCCGGTTGGGGCAAAGCCTTTGCGCGCTGGGTGCTTTGCTTCTGCTTCTGCCCCTTCCCCTGCCCGTTACGGTTTTCGGCATGGCGCTGTTTGGCCTGGGCTGCGCGCCCCTCTATCCCGCCATGCTTCAGGAAACCCCCAACCGCTTTGGCAGGGAGGCCTCTCAAACCGTCATGGGCCTGCAAATGGCGGTAGCCTACTTTGGTTCTACCGTAATGCCGCCTCTTTTGGGGCTGCTTGCCCAGTATACCTCCGTTTCCGTTTTTCCCTGGTTTCTTCTCCTTGCCATTGGGCTGATGGCGCTGTTCTGCCGGAGATTGGACCGCTTTTTGCAGCGGCGGGCCGGAAAAGGTTGATAATTCCTCCTCTATATAGTATAATATTGTTTCTCCTATAGTCTCTTTCTTAAACTAAAAATCTGAATCGAGGTGCGATCCTGTGATAAATTCCGCGGAACAGAAAAAACGGCTTGCCGTGCTTTTCGGCGGCGCTTCCTCAGAACATGAGGTTTCCCTGATGTCCGCCACTTCCATTTTGGAAAATCTGGATCGGGAAAAGTACGAGATCTTTATGATAGGGATCACCAAAAAAGGCAAATGGCTGCTTTACACAGGCCCTGTTTCCGGCCTCCGCGACGGCAGCTGGGAAAAGCCGGAGTACACCGCCCCCGCCTTTCTTTCCCCTGACCCCACCGTGCATGGCCTGCTGCTTCTGAAGAAGGAAGGCGCCGAAGTGCTCCGGCTGGACTGCGTGTTCCCTGCCCTTCACGGCAAAAACGGCGAGGACGGCACGGTACAGGGGCTTTTGCAGCTTTCGGGGATTCCCTATGTGGGCTGCAACACCCTTTCCTCCGCCGTGTGCATGGATAAGGCGGTCACCCACACGCTGCTTTCCGCCGCCAATATCGAGCAGGCCCACTACCTGTGGTTTTACGCGGATCGCTTTGACGCCGCGCCGGACACCATCAAAAGCAAGATCGAGGCCCGGCTCAGCTTCCCCGTTTTCGTAAAGCCCGCCAACGCCGGCTCCTCCGTGGGGGTCAGCAAGGTGGAACGCCGGGAGGACCTGGACGCCGCCATTCGCAAGGCCGCCGCCGAGGATTTCAAAATCGTGGTGGAGGAAGGCATTGTGGGCCAGGAGGTAGAATGCGCCGTGCTGGGAAACCGGGAAGCGGACGCCTCCCCGGTAGGCGAGATCGGCGCTTCCGCCGTTTTCTATGATTACGACGACAAGTATGTAAACGGCACCAGCCAGCTGTTCATTCCCGCCCGGCTGGAGCCGGAAATTGCCGAAAAGATCCGGCAGACCGCTGTGCGCGCTTACCGGTGGCTTGGCTGCTCCGGCCTTGCCAGAGTGGATTTCTTCGTCACCGAGGGCGATCACAGAGTTGTTTTGAACGAAATCAACACCCTCCCCGGCTTTACCTCCATCAGCATGTACCCCAAGCTGTGGATGGAAGCGGGCATGAGCTACAGCGAGCTGTTAGACCGGCTGATAGCGCTGGCCCTGCAAAAGAAAGCCGCCCAGGGCTGAGGGCTGCTTTTTCACAAATCTCGTTTTCAGTCTGAAAAAGGAAGTGACTTCATCTCTTATGGATCATCGGCCCATCGGCGTATTTGATTCCGGCCTGGGCGGGCTCACCGCCGTAAAGGAGCTGGAAAAGGCCCTGCCGGCGGAAAGCATTATCTATTTCGGAGACACGGGGCGGGTGCCCTATGGCTCCCGAAGCAGGGAGATCGTGCGCTCCTACGCCAGGCAGGATATGGATTTTCTCATGAGCAAAAACGTAAAGGCTGTGCTAGCGGCCTGCGGCACCGTAAGCTCCACCGCGGCGGACATTGGGGCGGCCTTGCCCGTTCCCTATTTTGATGTGGTGGCGCCCACCGCCAAAGCGGCAGCGGCGGCCACGAAAAACGGAAAAATCGGCGTGATCGGCACCAGCGCCACCATTCACAGCGATTCCTACCGAAAAGCTCTGCTGGCACTGGACTACAGCCTGGAGGTGTACCCCCAGGCCTGTCCCCTGTTTGTGCCGCTGGTGGAAAACGCCTTTATCTCTCCCCAGGACGAGGTCACCCGGCTGGTGGCGGAACGGTATCTCTCTCCCCTTCGGGAAATGGGGGTGGACACCCTGATCCTGGGCTGTACCCATTATCCTATTATCAGCGCTATCATCGGCTCTGTGATGGGCCGTGGCGTCACCCTGATAAACAGCGGGCGGGAAGCAGCCCTGGCACTGGCCTGTGCGCTGCGGGAAAAGGAGCTGCTCTGCGACGGCGCTTCCCCCCGCCGGGCAAGCTACTATGTGACAGACGCTCCGGAAAGCTTTACGGCGGTGGCCGAGCTGTTTTTAGGTCACAGCGTGGAAGGGCGCACCGAACGGATCACCATGGAAGGCTGCTGAGGCTTCTGCCAAAGCGGCACAAAGCAACAGAAAAGGAACAAACATTTTATGCTAAAGGAAGATTATAAAATCGACATTACCGGCAGGCAGTTCTATGAGGAAAGCGCCGATACGGGGCCCGGCGAGATCACGCTGCGCACCACGGGTACCTATACCGAGCGAGGCGGCGCGCGCTTTATCGCCTATAAGGAATATGATGAGGATGACCCCAAGGTCTCCTATACCTCTGTGCTGAAAATAGAGCCCGGCAGGGTCACCATGATGCGGGCAGGCTCCGCCACCCGTCTGATCCTGGAGCAGGGGCGCAGGCATCTCTGCCTGTACGATACCGGGTACGGCACCCTTTCCGTGGGGGTGTTCACCAGCGAGCTTCGCTCTTCTTTAGGCAAGCGGGGCGGAAAGCTCAATGTGAAATATACGCTGGATATCGATTCCAACCTTTCCAGCCGCAACGAGATCCAAATCAAGGTCGAGCCTTATTCCGGGCTGGCACAGTAGGCGGGAATTTTTGCGAAAGGAAAAGTGGAGCGCTTATGATACAAGCCGATATTCCGGAGCTGAACCGGGTCTATTCCGCCCTGCAGGACAAGCTGACAGAGCTTATCCAAGGACTTTCTCACCGAATTTTTCGGCTGGAGGCTGGCTAGCATAACGGGCATTACACCAAAGGGGCGGCGGGAGCCTGGCAAATGGAATTTTATCCTATTCCCGTACTGACCGTAACAAACCTCTGTGATATTGAGATCGGCCTTTCGGAAATCACAGTCAGTACAAAGCTGAACCGGGAAACGGCCCTGGAATACTCTTTTTCAAAATTTTCCGGAATTCCCTTTGAAGCCTTCAGTGTGAAGGACTATCTTGTGGACTATTACACAGAAGAAATGACCATGGAGCAGTTTCATACCAACCTGAAAAATAGCGGGGAAGCTGAGATCGGGATTCAGTTTCGCCTGCCTTTTGAGATAACAGGAGAAGGCTTATACGATTTTTGCAAGCTCCTGCGCAAAGAAAAGTTCTTTTATTGACTAGCAAACAGAAAAGGAAAGGGTAGATCACAGTATGTCTCAATTAGTGGAACAGGCGCAGCGGCAGCTGCGGGAAGCGGTGGAAAACGCTTTAAAGCAGGCCATGAAGCAGGGAACCCTCCCGGAAGCGGCCCTGCCGGAATTTGTATTGGAGGTGCCTGCCGACCGTGCCCACGGCGATTGGGCCTGCAACGCCGCCATGGCGGGGGCAAAGACCTTCCGCGCCGCGCCCCGGAAGATCGCCGAGGCGATCACGGAGAATCTGGAGCTTTCCGGCACCTATTTCAAGTCCTGTGAGATTGCCGGGCCGGGCTTTTTGAATTTCACCTATGACGAGCGCTTTTACGGTGAGGTTTTGCAGGATATCCACCGCCTGGGCTCCGCCTATGGGACAAGCAATGCCGGAGAGAACAAGCGGGTTCTGGTGGAATATGTGTCCGCCAACCCCACCGGCCCCATGCACATCGGCAACGCCCGGGGTGGCGTGCTGGGCGACGCCCTTTCCGCTGTGCTGGAGGCCGCCGGATATCAGGTGGAAAGAGAATTTTATGTAAACGATGCTGGGAACCAGGTCAACCGGTACGGTCTGTCCCTGGAGGCCCGGTACCTCCAGATCTACCAGGGAGAAGATGCGGTAGAGTTCCCGGAAGATGGTTATCTCGGTCCGGACGTGATCGCAAACGCCAAGGGCTTCTCGGAAAAGCACGGAGATAGTTATGTAAACTCGTCGTCGGAAGAAAGAAGAAAGGCGCTGGTGGACTACGCCCTGCCCCTGAACATTCAGGGCCTTCACGACGATCTTCTCCGTTACCGGGTGGAATACGACAACTGGTTCCGGGAATCCACCCTGCATGAAAACGGCGCGGTGGAGCGCGTGGTAAAGCTGTTCCAGGAAAAGGGCGCGACCTATGAAAAGGACGGCGCCATATGGTTTAAGGGCGAGGAATACGGCTCGGAGGATTTTGTGCTGGTGCGTTCCAACGGCGTACCCACCTATGTGGTGCCGGATATCGCCTACCATTACGACAAGCTTGTTACCCGAAGCTTTGACCTGGCCATCGATGTGCTGGGGGCGGACCACCACGGCTATGTGCCCCGGCTGAAGGCGGCTCTCACCGCTTTGGGAGTGGACGCCGACCGCCTACAGGTGGTTATGATGCAGATGGTACGGCTGGTGCGGGACGGCGAGATCGTCAAGGCCAGCAAGCGCAGCGGCAAGGCTATCACTCTGGTTACCCTGCTGGAGGAGGTGCCGGTAGACGCGGCCCGCTTCCTGTTTAACTCCTACGAACCCAACACCCGGATCGACTTCGACCTGGATCTGGCGGTACAGCAGGACGCCCAGAACCCCGTCTACTACGTACAGTACGCCCATGCCAGAATTTGCAGTATTCTGAAAAACCTGAAGGCGGACGGCGTAGAGCCCAGAGAGTGCTCTGCGGAAGAGCTGCTGCTGCTCTCCTCCCCGGAGGAAATTGAGCTGATCCGCTTCCTTTCCGGCTTCACCGGAGAGATCGCCGGAGCCGCGAAAAACCGGGAGCCCGCCCGCATTACCCGCTATGTGACAAACCTTTCCACCCTGTTTCACAAATTCTACAACAACTGCCGCGTAAAGGGCGAAAACGAAAGCCTTACCGCCGCCCGCCTGTACCTGTGCGTGGCGGCCCGCACCGTCATCGAAAACGCCTTGGCACTCTTTAAGGTCACCGCGCCGGAGGCGATGTGACAGGGCGGATTAGAAATGAGCAATGAGGAATGAGAAATTAAAGTGCTCTTTTGTTAGTTAAAGCGAAATTAAGAATTTCGCCCTTTATCCTTTTCTCAGAGATGAAGGGCGGGATTCTTCGTCGCTATGCTCCTCAGAATGACAATAAGGGAAGCTCACCCTTCTCTAACAACTAACAGTTAACTACTATTTTGCTAAACTACAATCGCTCAGTTGCGGTCGGGTCAGAAAGTATTCTCCCGCGCCGAGCGGGGACACGAATGGCCGCGGCGCCTCGCCGCTAAGCTATCATTTACCGCCTCACCTTTTATTGTTTTACTCTTTCTTGCCATTGTACCTCCCATCCATCATCTATAAACCCGCAAAAGCGCTGTGAAGATTGTCTTCACAGCGCTTTTTGTTTCTCTATTCCTTTTGGATCCCGTAATAGACACAGTGGAAGGTTTTTCCGCGGTATTCCAGGTCTTCTTCCTTTTCCAGCCGGCGCATGCCGCATTTTTCCATGACTCTGCGGCTGGCGGCATTTTCCGCAAAGGCTCCTGCCGTCACCTGAGAAAAGCCCCGGCGAAACAGCTCCCGAATCACGGCGGAAAAGGCCTCTGTTGCATATCCCCGGCCCCAGTAGTCCGGGTGGAGCATATAGCCCATTTCAATGGTTTCGGCTGAAATTTCCACATCGTTCAGAAAACCGATGAGCTTTCCTTCCAGATAGATCCCCCTCTGATAGTGCTCCTCCGAACGGGAAAGCTCACACAGCCGTTGAAACAGCGGAATTGCCTCTTCCTTTTCCCGGAATTCCGGGAGCATGTAGGTTTTGCCGATCTCCGCATTAGTCAAAAGCTCGATGGCGTCCGCCTGATCCTCCGGCGCAAAGGGCTTGATGGTCAAACGCTCTGTTTTCAGCATGGCTGCTCCCTTCTGATCCGCAGGAAAGCGCCCTCCGCGATTTCCGCACCGGTTTTCCAGTAAACGGTCATTTCCGCATGGGGCGCGGCTTCGATAGGATCCCAATCCTCATTGAAAAGCTCGGTGAGTTCCACTGTAAAGGAAGGCTTCCCGGGCTGCAAAATGTCCACGATCTCCCCCCGGAAAAAGCGGTTCCGCTCCCGAAGCTTTATGTATTCTCCCCGGCGGCCCTCACAGACCGCCGCCAGCTCATACTTTCTGGTATATTGGCTGCGATCCGGCGTTTGCCCCGGCTCTCCGCCGAAATAGAAGCCATGGGAATACTCCCGGTGACTGATTTTTTCCGTTTCCTCCAAAATTTCGGGAGGCAGAGGCTGACCGGGGCGCTCTTCAAAAAAGTCTATCGCCTGCCGGTAGGCGGAGGTCACGCTCGCCACATAATAGGCAGATTTTGCCCGGCCCTCTATTTTCAGGCTGGTAACCCCTGCCGCCGCAAGCTCCGGGATATGCTCGATCATGCGCAGATCGTTGGAGTTGAAAATGTAAGCGCCCTTTTCCTCCTGTACAATGGTGAAGTGCCGGTCGGGCCGTTCCTTTTCCGTAAGGAAATATTCCCAGCGGCAGGGCTGGGCGCACTGGCCCCGGTTGGCGTCGCGGCCTGTCATGTAATTGGAAAGCAGGCATCTGCCGGAAAAGGAGACGCACATAGCCCCGTGCACAAAGGCTTCCAGCTCCAATTCAGGCGGGGTTTTTGCCCGAATTTCCGCAATTTCCTGTAAAGTGACCTCCCTTGCCAGTACTACCCGGCTGGCGCCCAGCTCAAAGCAGGTTCTGGCGGCTTCGTAATTGACGATTCCCGTTTGAGTGGAAATGTGCTGGTCTACCCGGGGTGCGTATTGCTTGGCCATACTGAGCACGCCCAAATCGGAAATGATAAAGGCGTCTACCCCCAGTTCTCCGCAAAGGCTGAGAAATTTCGGCAACTCCGAAAGCTCTCCATTTCGGGGCAGAGTATTACAGGTCACATAGACCTTCACACCGTTTTCGTGGCAGAATGCTACCGCCTGCTCCAGCTCCCGCTCCCCAAAATTCTGAGGAGCGGCCCGCATGCCGAAGCTTTTTCCCGCCAGATAGACTGCGTTTGCCCCGTACCGCACGGCGGAAACCAACCGTTCCATGTCCCCCGCCGGGGCCAGCAGCTCCAATTTTGTATGGCTCATTTCCATGTACCCTCTTTATCAGGTTCTCAGTTCAAACCGGCCAGCTCCCGGTTATACCAGTGATCTTCCTCATTGGTGGCATAGTACGCCGTGCCATCGTCCGCGTGGCAGAAATACAGATAATCCGGGGCGTCCCCTTCCTTACTGGGCTTCAGCGCCGCCATGATGGCTTCCATACCGGGGTTACAGATGGCTCCGGCAGGCAGGCCGTCGATTTGGTAGGTGTCGTAATTTCCATAGGACAGCGCCCCTGTTTCCGGCACTGCCTGGGGGTTTTTATAGGGGTAGGTGCTGGTGGAATCGCACTGCAGCCGGTAAATGCCGTAATCCGCGCCGAAGTTCAAACGGTTGTGGAGCACGGCGGAAACATTGTACATATCGCTGGCGTTGGCGGCCTCGCCCTGAATAATGGAAGCCAGAGTAATGATCTGATCCAGCGTCATGCCGGACTGCTCTACCAGGCTCATGGTGGTATCGGACAGCTTAGACTGGAAGTTATTGAGCATTTTTCCAATGACGGATTCCAGCTCCTCGCCCTTATAGAAATCATACGTGTCGGGAAAAAGATAGCCCTCCAGCTTGTAATATTTTCCAGAGGTATCTCCTAGGCTTCCGATCATGTCATACCTGCTGAAATCCACAGAATTTACGGCCGCGAGAAAATCCTCCTGGGTGCAAACATCGTTCTCCGCCAAAATTTGCGCGATCTCCAGCATATTCACGCCCTCGGGGAAGGTGACGCGCACCTCTTCCTTTGTTTCGTTACCGCCCTGCAAGGTATTGATGAGGTCCTCATAATCCAGGTTTGTGCCGATCCGATACACACCGGGCTGAAACCATTCCCACTCATCATCGTCCACGGTGACCTTGCAGTACAGAGAAAAGAACTCCGGCTTGCTGATAGCGCCCCGCTGGTACAGGAGCTGCGCCAGGGAATCGGCGTCCAGCTTGGCGGGAAGCTCTATTTCTGTGGAGCCCTCGCTACGCCCCACCGCGAAAAAATCGTTGGAGCCGCCGATCAGGTAGGAGGCCAGCGTAAAAGAAAGCAGCAGCACCATGCACAGCCACACCAGAGAAAAGACCCGCTTATTTTTCCGCGCCTTCAGCTTATCCCGCTTCTTGTGGGCCTTCTGCTCCGCCTTGCGCTCTTTTTCGGAAGCGTAATAGGCAGTTTTGCTGGGGGCGGGCTCTCCGTAGGAAGGGCGGCTCTCCGGATACTGGGCGGGGTCAAAGGTTCCCGTTGCCAGATCTCTTTCATCGATATTTACCTTGAAGCCTCCGGCAGCGCCGGGCTTTCCCGGATCTCTCCGGTTCAGATTAGGATTTTCGTTCACTGCGATCACCATCTTCCTTTCTCAAAACAAGGGTGGTTTTTTATCCCTCCAAAAGCTCTCCCCGCTCTGTCGCCAAATACGTTACCCTCCTGTCATAGCCTCCAACAGGTAAAGCGGGCAGTACCAGCTCCTGATAGCATAGGCCCAATGAAAGCACGGGAGCTTTCGCCAAAAAGCGGTCATAATAGCCTTTCCCATATCCCAGGCGATATCCAAGCCTGTCAAAGGCCAGGCCGGGCACCAGGCACAGCGTATCGGAACAGCTTTCCCCTTCCCGAAGCCGAAGCGCCCGTTCCGGCAGAGCCGGAGGTTCTAAAATGCCGAAGCGCCCGGGGCGCAGGCCCTCTTCCCACAGTAGGCGGTAAAACACCATTTCCCCTCCCGGCAGGGAGACCGGGGCAAATACTTCTTTTCCCTCCCGCAATGCCGCCTTCAGAAGCCTGCGGGTATCCGCTTCCTGCGAAGAGCTGATATAAAACAGGATCCGGCCCGCACGGCGGTAACTGGGCAGTGCGGAAACCGCCTCAAAAATGGCGCGGTTTTTTGCTTCCCGCTCCGGCAGAGCGGCCCGCCTTGCAAGAAGCTCCCGGCGCAGCCGTTCCTTTTCCCGCATCGGCTCACAAAATTCCCGATTTTGCAGAAGGCCCTCCCCCTTTGCGGTGCAAAAGCGTTTTCAGTTTCTCTCCATTTGGATCGAAGCCCGGATCTCCGCCGCCTTCTCCGGAGAAGCAAGCCTTTCCGCCAGCTTCAGGCCGAACTCGGTGGCCACTCCCATGCCCCGGGCAGTGATGAAATTGCCGTCCTCACAGACATAGCGCTCACCAAGGCTCGCCCCGCCGTCTTCCAGGTCTTTCTGGAAATTGGGAAACGCGGTGGCCTCCCGGTTTTTCAGCAGACCCTTGTGGGCTAAAACAGAGGGCGCAGCGCAGATGGCGCCAATGGTTTTCTCCTGGGCCGCACAGCGCTCCAAAAGCGCCTGCACCGCCTGGGAACCCTCTAAATTCAGGGTGCCCGGCAAACCGCCCGGCAATACCAACGCTTCCAGCTCTTCCGGGTCAAGCTCCTGAACCTCGCGGTCCATTTTCACTGTGACCCCGTGAGAGCCTGTGATCTCTTTTCCTCCCACGCCGGCCATTACCACCGAAAGTCCGGCCCGGCGCAGGATATCCACAGGGGCCAGCGCCTCCACTTCCTCAAAGCCTTCCGCAAACAAGATAGCGATCATAAAAGCTTTTCTCCTTTCAGACAGCTCAGCACTCTTTGATGGATCTCCGTTACCGGCAGGGGCTCGTCTCCCTCCGCGCAGGAGATCACCGACCACCCCAGCCTTTCCCCCGCAAACCTGGCGCACTGCGCGCACCTGCGAAGGAATTCCAAGTGGGTTTCGTGAATATCCTTTTTTTTCTCGTCCCCGTGATACCGCTGGGACAAAAGCCTTTGGGAGATCTCAATGGGCATATTGAGAAAGATCACCTGATCGGGCTTCGGCAGCCCCAGCTTTTCATATTCCAGATCCTCTACCCAGGAAAGGTAGTTCTCCCACCGGCCTTCCGGCAGCTTTCCCATTTGATAGATATAGTTAGAGGTGACATAGCGATCTGCCAGAATGGTTTTCCCCCGCTGGTAATCCGCCTTCCAGTCCTTTTGAAAGCTTGCGAACCGGTCTACCGCGTAAAAGGTGCTGGCGGTATAGGCGTTTACGTCCTGGGGGTCGCTGCCGAACTCCCCGTTCAGATACATTTTCACCAAGGCGGAGGAAGGAGAGTTGTAATCCGGAAAGGTGATTTTTCTCGCTCCCAAGCCGCCCGCTTTTTCAGACCGGGTGGTCAGCGCCTCCAGGAGCAGCTGTGTCTGGGTTCCCTTTCCGCTGCCGTCCAGCCCCTCCAATACGATCAAGCTCATACTGCCGCCACAGGATACCGCCTTTTCAAAAAAGCGATATTCTTCCCTTTCCTTATAGTTTTCCCGTTTCGGGGTGAATTTTCCTTACAGCGCCTTAAATTTCTCCCGCGTTTCCGCCGCTTTTCCGCAGGACATGCTGCCCTCGGGGCAGGCGCCGCGCACACAGCCGGGCCCGGCGTTTTGAAACAGGTGGGGCGCTACGGCCTTGACCTCCCGCAGCATCTGCGTTGCCAGCTCCCGAATTTCCCACTGGGCCCGGTTACAGCACCGCAGGGCAAAGAAATTCATCAGGGAGCGGGCGTTCATGGTGCAGACCATTTTGGTACAGCAGGCGTTGGGCAGAACGAAGCGGGCGTCTTCGATGGCCTTCTTCTCCGCCTTACGGACGGCTGCCTTTTCCTCTTCGCCCTGTGCCAGCAGCTCCCTCTTATGCTTTGCCGCCAGAATAGAGGTCAGGCTTTCATAATGCCTCTGATCTTCCTCCATGGCCTTCAAAAACTCTTCCTTTGCTTCGGGAACCGCCTCGATCTCCGGCGGCAGGACAAAGGAAAAGGCATTCTCCCGAACATACCGCTGGCTCTGGACGCTGAAGGAGGCAAGCCTGTGCCGGGTGATCTGCGCCAAAAGCGACCGGGACACCCCTTCGATGCCAAAGGTGAAGCTGGCGTGCTCGATGGGGCTTTCATGGCCGATGGCGGAAAGGTGATCCAAAAAGGAAGAAACCTTTTCCTCCGTCAGCCCTTCGTACAGAGTATCGATATCCGCCGCGGAATAGCACAGCTTCGCGGCGCAGGCCACAGCCTTTTCCGGCTCCGGCGTATAAGCAAGCAGCTTTACCAGCATTTTCTTTTCTCCTTCCAAACAGCTAGAGGCGAACTTTTCAAAATTCTTTTCCTATTATATCAAAATCGCCCCCCAGGGGCAACCCTTTGTTTTTTTCAAAAAATGAGGAATTAGAAATGAGCAATGAGCAGTGAAGGGCAGTCCTCCTTCTGTCATTCTGAGCCGCAGGCGAAGATTTACTTTTTTTTAGGAATGAAGGGCGAGATTCTTCGTCAAGAAAGCTATAGCTTTCTTGACGAAGAATGACAGGAGGGGACTATTTGCTAAATTGGAACTTGCAGGGCTTACGAATAGCAGCAACCCTTGCCTCCCCTGAAAAAAGGGGAGGGGGACCACCGTTAGGTGGTGGAGAGGTTCCAGCTCGCTGGAAATTCGCATAAATACTAAACTTTTCAGCTTCCTAGCCAGAACCCCTCAGTCACGGCGCAGCTGTGACAGCTCCCCTTTCAGGGGAGCCAAGAGTAAGTGCTATTCTATCATTTATCAAGCTTTGTCCTTCATTGCTCATTGCTAACTGCTCATTCCTTCGTAATTCCCGTGAGTGTTTTTCCCCTCCCGCTTGTATAATAGGTGCAGCTGCGAAAAGGCCCGCCGGGGAAAGCACCTCCTGAAGCATTTCCTTCATTCCTTCCCAGAAAGCGAAAGCCCGGCGGGCCTGCAAATTTTTTTCAAAACAGGTGAGTGTTTTTCCCGGCGGCGTTGTATAATGAGTGAAGGAATGAAAAAGGGGGAAGAGCCATGGGAAAGGGCGAGGAGCTTTACCGCCGGTATCGAAGCGGGGAGGAAAGCGGCTTTGACGGGCTCATTGAGCTGTACCGGGAAAACCTGATCTTCTTTTTGCTGCGGTATCTGCCCAGCATAGAGGACGCGGAAGACGCGGCGGAGGACGCCTTTGTGGATCTGCTGCTCCACCCCTACCGGGAAGGAAGGGGCAGCTCCCTGAAAACCTATCTGTTTACCCTGGGCAGGAACCGGGCCCTGAATCTTCTGAAAAAGCAGAAACGGCAGGACGCCTTTCGGGAAGCTTCCCTTCTGCCCTTGGAAGAGGATCTGGCCCTGGAGGACAGGCTGTGCCGGGACGAAAAGCACCGAAGCCTGCTTCGGGCCCTGGATTCTCTTGCCTCCGAATACCGGGAAGCGCTGTATCTTCAATATTTTGAGGAGCTTTCTCTGGAGGAAACCGCCTGTGTGATGAAAAAAAGCAAAAAACAAATAGAAAACCTCTCCTATCGGGGCAAAAGGGCCCTGCGGGAGAAATTGGGAAAGGAGCTTTCTTATGAAGACCTCTGAAGAATTCAAGGCCGAGGTGTATGAAAAGCGCGATCGGAAATTAGCCGCCAGAAGGCGCGTGAAAAAGCAAGCGCTGCTCTGCGTGCCCCTGGCTTTTCTGGTAGTGCTGGGCAGCGTTTTTGCCCCCAGGCTGTTCCACGGAAAGCACATTCAGCCCAGAACAGGGAATATCCCCCGGCTCTTGCAGGTGGGAACGCCTGCCGCCCCGAAGGACCTGTCGTTTTACAACCTGATGGAATCCGCGGAATACGCCCAGCTGCAAAAGGCGGGGGATTCCAAGGAGGGGGATTCCAAAGCGATGACCGCCTCTGACGGGGACCGGTATTGGGGGCTGGAGGAAAGCGAGCTGAAGGAGCTTTCCGAAACGGCGCTGATCGACCCGGCGTTTTCCACAGTTCTGAACGATTTTGCCCGAAGCTCCACAGTTCTGCTGAGTAAGGAATTTACGGAAAACAGCTGCTACTCCCCTTTGAGCCTCTATTATGCCCTGGCCCTGACCGGCTCCGGCGCGGGCGGCACCACAAAGCGGGAATTTGAAAGCGTGCTGGGGGCACAGGTTGGCTGGGTGGAAGACCAGTGCGGGAAATACTACCGCCAGCACTATCACGATAACGAGGAAAGCAAGTTCTGGCTGGCAAATTCCCTTTGGATGGACGGCCGCTACTCCTTTGGAGAGGACTTCATTTCCGGCGCGGAGAAAAATTTCTATTCCGCCCTGTTCCAGGTGGATTTCACCGATCCCTCCCTAGGCGAGGAAATGACCAAATGGGTCTCGGAAAACACAGGCGGCCTCTTAAATCCGAAATTCACCTTCAGTGAGGAGCAAATGCTTTCCATCATCAACACCGTTTACTACAATGCCCAGTGGTCAGATCAATTTTCCCAGGAATACAATACAAACGAGGAGTTCCACAAGGCGGACGGCTCTACCGTTACCGCGGAATTTATGCACATGGGGAAAGGCTTTGGAAGAGCTTACGAGGGAACCGGCTTTACAAGAGCCTCCCTTTCCCTGAGGAACGGCGATGAAATGATTTTCATTCTGCCCGATGAAGGCGTTTCCACCGAAGAGCTGCTTTCAGACCCCGCCGCCTTTGAAAATATGTTTTATCCGAAGGCTTCTGAAGAATTCACCAGCTGCCAACTGCGCTGGAGCGTTCCGAAATTCAGCTTTGACTGCGAGTACGATCTGAAAAACATGCTGATCGATCTGGGCCTGGAAAAAGCCTTTGATCCCGTGATCGCCGATTTCTCCAACATGGGCAAGGTAGAGCTGTATCTTTCCGAGGCCAGACAGGGTGCCCACATCGGCGTTAACGAGGACGGTGTGGAGGCCGCCGCCTATACGGAACTGGGCTTCGAAGCAGGAGCCGCCGCGCCGCCCGACAAGATCATTGAGATGAAGCTCGACCGCCCTTTCCTCTTTGCCATTCTCAGCAGCGATGCCTCCGAGGGCATGACCTGGGAAAACCAGCAGGAAACCAGGAACAGCTCCCTGCTATTCCTGGGCGCCTGCGGCGACCCCACCGCCTCCGGCAATGGCGGCCATGCCGCCGCAAGCTGAAAAAGCACATCGGGAAACACTTTCTGAATACTCACACAAAACACCCCGAAGATGGTTTTAGAGCCATCTTCGGGGTGTTGTTCTCTTCTTAAGACAGTAGCCGTGAATTGCGGGTTATTACCTTAGTCCTTTCGGAAATATTCCCGTAGCAGCACTGTGCCGCCTGTTAGAAACAGCACGATCCCGAAGGCCAAAAGGCCGCCTCGCCAGCTTTGAAGGGCGGTGCCGAACCTTCCGAGGTCCGTCCACCATTCCGTCAGGGTCTCCGCGTACTGCTGCGTCAGGGCCAGGGCGGCTACCGCTGTCAGCAGGCCCAAAATCACGGCGGCAACGCCGAAGCCGATCCGGAATTTCCGGCGGCGCTCCGCTACCGGATCAAAAGCCGGTTCGCTCCGCCTTTCCTCCCCCGGAAGGGAAGAGGGTTCCGGCTCTTCTCTATCCTCTAAAAGCAGGTAATCGGTAGTTACCCCAAAGAGTTTGCTCAGCTCCGCCACTTTTTCCAGATCCGGCGCCGCCGCTCCGGTTTCCCACCGGGAAACCGCCTGCCGGGAAAGGTTCAACCGGGCCGCCAGCTCCTCCTGAGAAAGCCCCGCCTTTTTCCGGCAGAGGGCAATTTTTTCTCCAAGCTTCACGCTTCATCGCTCCTTTCCCAGCTATTTTAGCATGGAGAGGGTGGGAAATCCACCGCGGCAACCGTGCGTTTCCGCAATTTTCCGTTGCGCTCCATGGAAAACGACCGAAAACAAATCAGCGATTGGCAATTTTCTCCCCGTCAAAAATCAGGACGCCTCTTCCCTCTCCGGCCTTGCCGCCCGCCAGCAGGTAATTCTTAAAGGCCCGCTGCATGGAGGTACGCTCCGGCAGGTCTTCCAGGGGCTTTTTATAGTCCCCGCCGAACAGCCGCCAGGAATCATCGAACTCTTCACTTGCTTCCTGGCCTGTAATATCAAAATCCCGCTGGAAGCTCACAATATTGGAGGTGGGGGATAAAATTTCCCCATAGGGCGGGTACAAAAGCCAGGAATGGCAAACACACACCAGGGGGCCACCGTTTAATTCGTCCTGAAAAAACGCATAGGCCTTTTTGTAGGAAGCAAGCCGGGCCGCCTCATCAAAGGGCTCGCCGCTGGCGGGGATATGAATGCTTTTTACCTTATCCCCCTTCTTTACGGTATACCCGTTCTTTTCATAGGGGATATCCTCGGAATAGGTGACGTTTTCATATTCCAGCCTGCCCAGCTTTACAATATCCCGGGAATAGAAAATGGGGTACCAGAAGGCCACAAAATTGCCCCATACGCCCTGTACCTCCTTGCATTCCAGCACCTTATAACGCAGGTCGGAGAAGGTGTCCCAGAAGATCTGCTCCGGGAGCCCCTCGGCGGCGAAGGCCTCCCGCACCGGAATTGCCGCCTCTACCAGGAACAACAGCCATACCGTGTAGGGGGAAAGCCCCGCCTTTGCCGCGATCTCTTCGATCAGCAGCTTCGACAGGGAAATGCTGAAATCATTGTCGTAAAAAAACTCCACCGCGCCGTCCAGCGCCTCCTCCTGCCCGGCGGCGGTAAGGGTATCGGCGTTTTTCAAGAGCTCTGTCCGGGCCTCCTCCGGAAAAGCGGTTTTCTCCATCAGCAGCCGTAAAAAATCCTTGTTCATAACGTGTTTCTCCTTTCTGAAAAAGCAAATAAGCTTAAGGCAACACCGCACAAAGACCGGCCAGAGGCCTTTGTACACAATTTGCTTGCATATTTTCCGTCATAGCACACAGCTTTCGTTGCCAATCGCAAGATTGGCTGCACTCAATCTGTGCACTCTGACGAAAAATCTGACTGTACAACTTGCGCACAATCTTTGCGCGGCGTTGCCTTAGGGCTGTTTCTCCGGAAAGCTTCTGAAAAACAGCAAATTCCCGTCCGGGTCTAAAAAGCTCATGTTCACCGCGCCCCAAGGCCTTTTCGCGGGCGGCTCCACCACCTTCGCTCCCAGTGCCCTGACCCGCTCATAGGCGGCGTCCAGATCCTCCACCGTAAAGGCAAGCTGGATATTTTGGAAATTTTTCTCCCGCTTGGCGCCGTCGTGGTAAACCGTCAGCATCGTTTCCTCCGCAAGGATACACTGATGGGTCTCGTCCTCGCTGCCGTTTTCCACCTGCAAAAGCTTTTTGTAAAAATCCGCCAGCCTTCTCACGTCCTCCGTCAGCAGGCACACCTCTCCGAGCTTCATGCTGCCCCTCCTATTTTCCGATTTTTTCCGTATCGATGATGATAGTAACAGGGCCGTCGTTTTGCACCAGCACGTCCATATGAGCGCCGAATTCGCCGGTTTCCACCTTTTTTACACCGCCTGTCCTTGCCTGCTCTACAAACCGCTCATACAGGGCCTTTGCTTCCACGGGAGGCGCGGCCCGGTCAAAGGAAGGGCGGCGGCCCTTTTTGCAATCGGTGCTCAGGGTGAAATTGGAGACCACCAGCATTTCCCCGCCGATGTCCAGCAGGGACAGGTTCATCTTGCCGACTTCATCGGAAAAGATCCGCAGCTCCCGGATCTTTTCTGCCAGAAAATCCGCCTGCTTCTCCGTATCTCCCTCCAGTACCCCCAAAAACACGGTAAGTCCCTGCCCGATCTCCCGGGTCTCTCCATGGTCTATGGTGATCTGAGCACCCTGTACCCGCTGGATCACTGCCCGCATGAAATCCCCCCTAAATTGTCCTTAAGGGTATCCTAACATACCGCAAACTAAAAAGCAAACCGGATTCGATTGTATCTTCCCAAAAAATTTGCTATAATGAAGGTAACACCTATTCCTTGTGAAAAGCGAGGCAAAATTATGATCTATGAAATCAGAAACGATACCTTCACCGCCCAGGTGGATTCTCTGGGCGCGCAGCTGATCTCCCTGAAGAACGCGGAGAATTTTGAGTACATCTGGACAGGCGACCCCAGCTACTGGAAGGGCCACGCCCCGGTGCTGTTTCCCATGGTGGGCGCACTGCGGGAAGGCAAGGCAAAAATCGGCGGCGAGTGGTTCCAGATGGGCCAGCACGGTCTTGCCCGCCACCGGGAATTTTCCCCGGTCAACCAGGAAGATGGGCGAATTTCTCTGTGCCTTTCCTCCGATTTTGAAACAAAAAAGCAATACCCCTTCGCGTTTTCCCTTACCGTGACCTATACCCTGCTGGAAAACGGCATAGAAACCGGCTTTTCCGTGAAAAACACCGGGGACAAGGTGATGCCCTTCGCCATTGGCGGCCACCCCGGCTTCAACCTTCCCGTAAACGAAACCGCCGCCTTTGAGGACTATGTGATCCTCTTTGAAGAGCCGGAAACCCAGCGTTGTCCAGCCATCGTGATGGGAAAGGGGCTCATCGATCCCGGAAAAACCGCCTTTACCCTGGAAAACCAGCGGGAGATCCCCTTGCGGCATTCGCTTTTTTATGAGGACGCGCTGATTTTTGAAAACCTGCGCTCCTCCAAGGTACAGCTGGTAAACCCGAAAACGGGCAGGGGCGTGGAAATGGATTTTTCCGGCTTCCCCATGCTGGGGATCTGGTCGGCTCAAAACGATGGCCCCTATGTGTGCCTGGAGCCCTGGACGGGCTGTGCCACCCGCACAGACGAGGACGACACCTTCGAGCAGAAAAAGGGCATGACCTTCCTTCCCGCGGGCGGAACCGCGGAGTTTTCGTTCTCCACAAAAATCTTGTGATCTGATTGAAAGCAGTGCCTCCTTGTAGGGGAAAATCTATAAACAACAAAAAGCCACCGGAATCACATATCGGCGTAATGCCTGTATGTGCCGGTGGCTTTTTTATTGCGGCAGCACAGGAAAACAGATATGCTTCCGATCCGTTTACTGTGGGTATCTCAGTCCGCAGGGCAGAATAATGCGCTGTGCCTGAACGCGGTTCATACCACTTTCCTCTTCCTTGATGCGGTAAAGGATCTGCTTTGCCGCCAGCACGCCAATGTCCTTAGTCGGTACGATGATTCGCGGAATTGATGTTTGAAGCATATAGTCGGTCTCGTCCTCACTGCCGCACACCACGTCAAATTCCGGTGGTATCAGGATCCCCTGCGTATTCGCGTCGTAAAACATATTGAACATACGGTCAAAATCGATAAAGCACAAAGCAGTGCAGTGATTGCGCTCGGCAAACTGCAAAACCGCCTCTTTCGTTCTGGGCATTTCACCATCATAAAGCTCAGTGTCACAGGGCATATCATAATGTTTCAGCGCCCGCTGAAAAGCTTTGCGCTGCTCCTGTACAGAGCTTAATCCCGGCACTCCTGAAAAAAGAGCCGCCTTTTTGTGACCGTTTCTCTGGTAATAAGAAACCGTTTCCGAAAGTGCGTCCGCAAAGGTATGGGTGATCCCATCGGCAGAAAAGGGAAAGTGCGCGTCCAATATTACACTGGGGAAATCCTTCGGTAGTTCCTTTTCCAGCTCTTCGGTGTTTTGCGCCGAAGTAAATACAATGAGCCCGTCCACCACTCCGCGGCTTAAGGTGCTGTTGATAAGAAGCCGCTCCGTTTCAAGGTCAAAATTACTGCTTGCTCCCAAAATTCTGTAGCCGCTTTTCGCAAGCTCCGCCCCACACACCGAAAAAACGTTGGAATAAAATTTTGTGGAATAGGTAGGCGATATATAGCCAATCGTGCGGCTTTTCTTCCCCTTCATGCTTCTGGCTACGGAGCTTGGCATGTATCCCAGCTCCGCCACAGCCTTCAGCACTCGTTCTCGCGTCTCCTTACTGACGGGTTTTGTTTTGTTGATAACATACGATACCGTTGCCACCGAAACATTGGCCGCCTTTGCCACATCCTTTATTGTACAGCCCATAATAAAACTGCCTCCCCGGCCAAGGCTTCGAGAACGCCTCTTAAGTTTTGTTTTTTATTATACAATAGTGCGCAGAAAACTCCAAGGAAGAAAAAATCTTTTGTGGAATTGCAAAAAAAGTATTGACAGAAAAGCACACGGCTCGTATACTCGGTTTTGGTTAAACGTTTAATTTAAAATTTGTAAAAGCCCTTAAAAATAGGCTTTTTCACGAAAATCTACCAATATTATTATATTATTTCAAGATTTTTAAAAGCAACACCGTACAATCACGACTAAAGCATTAGACGTTGTATTGTGCGGTGTTGCTTTCTTATTCGATTACCAAAAAGTGGCGTTGCAAGCAACGCTTTGTGTTACTTGCAACGCCCCAGAATTTATTGGTACGCCGATCACTTTCCTCTTTGTCATTCTGAGGAACGAAGTGACGAAAAATCTCGTCCTTAAAGCCCTTTAAAAGACCCGAAGGGCGAGATTCTTCGCGGCAGCAAAGCTTGCTTTGCTTTTGCTCAGAATGACAGGAGGAGAATAAGCAAATCGCCGTCGGTCGGGTCAGAAGCTGTCCTCCTGCACTAAGTAGCTTCACGAGTGCCAGCGGCAGCTCGCCGCCAAATTCCAATTTATAAAACTATTTCCACAGCTTTCCTTCCTCCGCGCAGGCGGTGTTCCAATAATCGTCCAGATAGCTCAGCAGGTCGGCTTTGGAAAGCTCGCCCCGGGCAAACTGAGAAACCTTTTCCTCCGCTTCTTCCCGGTAGCCCGTATAGGCTTTGTACATTGTGGGCTCAAAGGCATAGCGGTAGCGGTCTCCGCTGGCGGCCATGGTAAGCTCCGCCGCCAGGTCCCCCTCGGTCAGGGAATCCTCCATGGCCGCCGCGCCCAAATGAATGGGCAGGGAGCCGCACTCCCTGGAGAGGTGGGTATTGTTATCCGCGTTTGACAGGAAGGTGAGAAAATGCGCGGCGATCTCCTGCTCCTTCGCCGAGGCTGAGATCCCCCAGCCCATAAAGGAATTGGGAGAAAGTGCCGCCGTTCCGCTCAAACCCCTGGGGAAGGGCTCTACCGCCCAGGAGCCCTCCGGCATGGAGGCCCGCAAGCTTTCCGCCGCGGAACGGTCCGCCAGCAGCAGCCCGGCCTTTCCCTCCTGAAAGGCCTTGACGGCCTCTTCCTCCGTCCAGTCCAGCGCCCCCTGTACAGCGGCGTTTACAACTCTGGTGAATTCCTCTGCGGCGGCGGACGCCTTTTCTGTGGAAAAAATGGACTTCCCCTCATCGGCAACGGAAAAATAGCCTGCGCCGGGGTCGGCCAGCCGGTTTTGGTGCAGAGAGCTCCACACCATAGCGTCAAAATACCGCAGCAGATTGTTTTTTCCGGCAAAGGCGAGCCTGCCCCGCTCTCCCAGCTGCTCCACCGCCCCGGTGATGATGGTACCGTTGGCGTTGGGACCCCCGGCAATTTCCTCCCAGGTGCGGCAGTATACCTTCTGATCCGGCTCCAAGCCCTCATTATAAGTCTCGAACCAATCGGCCCGGTAGTAGAGAATATCCTGTAGAAATTCACTGGGAAGCAGATAGGCCCGGCTTGCTCCCATGGAGCCCGCCACTGTTCTTGCCGCCTGGGTCAGGGTGGCGCTTTCCTTCCAGGCCAGCAGGTAGGGGTAAAAGTCCAGTAAAACGCCGTCCCGCACAAAAGAGGCCTGCTCTTCACCCGGCACCTCACCGATATCCACTTCCCCGGCCTCCATGGCGGCCTTCAGGCTTTGCGCGTCTGAAAAGGAGCGCACCTCGATCCTGGTATTGGGAAAATCCGCCTGGTATTTCTCCGCGATCTCTTCCAGTACCGCGATCCGCCGGCTTTCGCCCAAAAGCTCTCCCAGCACCAGCGTGACCTTTCTGCCGTCGTTTTTCAGGCTGACCGGAGTCTCCGAAGGCGCTTCCTCCTCCGTTTTGCCGCACCCCGCAAAGGCATTCATACAGATCAGCGCTGCCAAAAGCAAAAGCGCCGCCTTTTTCCACTTCATAGCAAATTCCTTTCTTTTTAGAGCCAAGCTACTTTCCTGTTTATTATAACCGGACAGGGTTGAAAATACAAGACCGGAGCCCAGCAGCGCAAACGTACTTTTTACGCCCTTACAATATAATCCTTTTTCCGTTCCTTCGGCTGAGGCGCGGGGCCGTCACCGTAGCCCAGGGCCAGGGAGCCTACGCCCCGCAGAGTTTCCGCCAGGCCCAGCTTTCTCAGAAACGCCCTGCCTTCCGGCAGCTCGAACATTTCCCGCTCACCGTGGATCCAGCAGGAGGAAAGGCCCAGGGCATGGGCCGCCTGCATCATGGTAACAAGCACGCAGGAGCCGTCCTCCACACAGGTGTGGATTTCCGGATCTGCCAGCACCAGCAAAATTACCGGCGCGCCGTAATAGGGGTCTCCCGCGCTGCCTCTGGCCCGACAGTTCAGCTCCTGTACCACCTGCCGGTTTTCCGGGCTTTCCACCGCCACGATCACCGGCGACTGCTTTCCCATGCCAGTGGGGGCATAGGTGCCCGCCTCCAAAATGGCGTTCAGCTTTTCCCGCTCCACCGGAACGGGCTGATAGCGCCGTACACTGCGCCGGGTTTTGAGCAGCTCCAGCATTTTGTTTTCCATAGGTCAGCATCCTTTCTTCTTTTTGTTTTACAGGGCCTGTATCGTTACAGGCCCTGATAGGACTCGGTTTATTTGTAAAGCAAAATTACTTGTCAAGCTCTGCCAGCAGCCGCAGAAGAAGCTTTCCGGTGCCCACATTGTAACCGCTGCATGCGTAAAGACCGTTCCCCTTACGATCTGCCAAAATCACCAGAGGCAGCTTTTCCGGGTCTACAAACATCCGGCGTGCCAGAAGGGGCACCGTGTCCTGAAAATCCCCTTGCCAGAGGCGGGCTTTCGGCAGCAGCGGAAGAGTTTTTTGCAGGGTGGGGTCTCCCTCCTGCTCCGGGCTTTCCAGCAGAAAATGCAGCGCGCAATCGGCGGCCTCAAAGACCTGGGCGGATTCCCGCAGCTCGTTTAGAATGTGCTCCGTTGGCTCCCGCCCGGCTTCCAGCCAAAAGAAAATGGAAGCGGGGCTTTCCTGAAGCAGCTCGCCGCTGTTTACCGTCTGCCCTTCTCCGCTCTTCAGCGAAAAAGGCGGCAAGCCCTGGGATTCCAGCATATCGGAGATCTGTCCCTCCCGGAAGGAAAGGGAAAACCGCCGGGCTTCTCCTGCCGCCAGAGAAAACACAAGCTGGCGGCTGAGCTGGTTTCCGTTCGGCATGCGGCTCACCGTAAGGAGCCGATAGCTGCCGGGCCTTAGGGAAATCTCCGCACTTTCCTTTGGGGAAAGGTCCGCCGTAGTAAGAAACACTTCCCCTCCCCGCTCTAAACGGCTCAAGGAATAATTCTGCCCGCACAGCGCTTCCTGCTCCTCCGGCGCGGTAAGGGACAGGGTACCGCAGAGTTCTTCTCCGCTGACTTTTCGCCAGCCCTCCCGGTAATATTCCGGCGTTCCGTCCACCGGGGAAAGCCGGGCGGGAATTCCAAGGCTTCTGCACAGGGCGCAGAACAGCACAGCCCTTCCTGTGGGATTGGCCGCCCGCAGCTGAAAGGTTCCCCAGGGTGTGGCCGGAAGGGCCGGGTAGCATATCGCTTCCCGGATCTGCCGCCCGATCCACTCCCATACTTTTTCGGGGAACTTTCGGAATTCTCCCTGTTCCTCCGGGGAAAAGGCCGCCGCCAGCTTCTCCCGCCAGGGGCGCAGCGGCTCCAGACCGATCCGGAGAGAAAGCAGGCCCTGCTCAAAAACCTCCCGGGGATAGGAGGCTTCCCAGGAAAGGGCCGAAAAGCTGTCCTGAAGTATCTCCCGCCGGATTCCACCGGCGCGATCCTTTTCCGTGAGCAGGGAAAGGATCCGCTGCTCCTCCTGGGTTCTGCTTTCCACAGGCCGCTGAGACAAACGAAGCTGCTTTTTTTCTCGAAGCAGAGCGGCGGAATCCAGCCATTCCCGGCGCTTTTTCCGCTCATCTTCCGTCAGCGGCGCGGGATAGCCCTGCGCGCCGGCGGGAGCCAAAAAGGCTGCTTCCTGCAAAACCGCCTCTCCGCCGGAAACCACCCGCCTTTGCAGCACCAGCTCCACAGCCTCCGTTTCCGAGGTATCGACGAGCGCTTCCGCCGAAAGCTCGCCCCATACTGCGGAAACGGCGATGCTGCCCAGCCCCAGAGGCAGTTGGGCCGCGCCGTTTTCTCCGGCCTGCTTCCTTGCAATGGGAAAGAACCGTGCCATATTCAGAATGGAAAAGGTCACCACTCCTTCCGAAAGGGGAGTTCCACGGTCGTCCTTCAAAAAAACCGTAAAGGGCCTTGTTTCCCCATATCGGGCGGTAACGGCCTCATACACTACTCCGTGCTCCGCCCACAAATCAGCGGGATCCGTTTCCGGAAACAGGAAGGAAAAATCTGCCGGTTCCCCGGGCAAAAAAGCTCTTGCATGGATCAACATGGCACGGGAAGCCGCGCTGGTGAACCAGCCCCTGTCAAGCTCCGGCTCCGGCTCGCAGGCACCCAAATAGCGCCAGGCCTTGCCATCGAACACCTCCACCCAGGCGTGGTTGTCGTCGCAATGAGACCAGAAGGGCGCATAGACCTGCCGGGCGCAGATCCCCACACTGCGGAAGGCGTTCACGGCAAAGGTGGATTCCTCCCCGCACCGCCCATAGCCGCAGCGGTATACCGCCAAAGGGGAAGCCGTGTGGTCATCGGTAGAGCGGTAGGTAACCTCCTCTGCGCACCAGCGGTTCACCTCCAAAATGGCTTCTTTCAGAGAAAGGCCCTTCACCCGGTCTATTAAGGCGTCGTGAAACAGATCGCGACAAGCCGCCAGCTCTTCCGTATTGATCCGGGGATACAGCACGCCCAGAAGAAAAAGCTCCTCTGAAAGCGCCGCACACCAGGGAAATTCCTCTCTTGCCCGCATGGCGCTTCGCACAAAGCTTAAAAACAGTTCCGGCTCATAGTCCCCTAAATCGGACAGTGGAAGTGTTGCCAGGACAAATTCCAAATACTCCCGTTCCTCCGGCAGGCAGCTCGCTAAAACTCCGTCCGCTTTTTCTCCCACGAATGCTCTTCTTTCCTGCCAAAAGCGATGGGTATAGCGTTTCAACCGTTCAGACAAGCTCATGCTCGATCCAGCTCCTTCCAGGCTTCCCGGACAGCGTTTTCCTCCGTTTGCCAAATTTCAAATTCGCTCATACCGGGAAGCCCCATGCTGACCCCCTGCTTCCGGTAACACATTTTGCTGCTCAGCACCCGTTTTCCGCTCATGTGAAAGCTGTGGGCCATCGGCAGTCTCTGCCGCAGCTCGCGGATAGCCGCCGCAGTTATTCCGGCCCCCAGGAGAAGCTCAACTTTCCCCGCCCTGGGAAAAAGCTGCTCCAAAAGTGCCCCTCCTTCCAGGCAGGAGGGGGCCTGGCCGGAAGTCAGGATCGTATCTACTCCCCATTCCTTGCAGCGCTCCAAGGCGGAAAAGGGGTCCCTACATACATCAAAGGCCCTGTGCAGGGTAAATTTTCTTCCCGCGCTGTGGGCAAGGAAGACCAGCCGCTCCATACGAGGGCCGTCCAACTCTCCGTCAGGCGTTAAAAATCCGCACACCAAAGCATCCGCGCCGTTTTCCAGCAGGGCGGCGGCGTCCTCCAGCAGCAGAGAAAACTCCCGCTCCGTATAGAGGAAATCCCCAAATCTGGGCCGGAGCAGAACATGAACCGGTAGCTCTGTTTCCCGTTTTGCGGCCCGTAACAGGGAAAGAGAAGGCGTTGTGCCGCCGATCACCAGGTTGGAGCAAAGCTCCAGACGGGAAGCCCCCCCTGCCTTTGCAGCCAAAGCGGATTCCAGGCTGTCTACACAGACCTCCAGAATTTTTTCCATGGTTCTCAAAACCTGAGACCTTTCCAAAAGCTCCGGAAAAGGCCTTCCTTTCTTTTATTTAAGCGGCTGTGCCGCGGGGGAAGCTTCCCCCCTCATTCCGCCAGAGTGACCTCCAGCACCGTGTCTACCGGGTCGGGCAGTACCGGATCCGGCCCCAGGTCGGCAAACACGATATCGGGGTAATTGTCATAGATCCAGCCCTTGGCGATCGGCACTTCCGCCCCGGTTGCCAGCCAACGGATCTCTTTTACTTCCTCCCTGCGAAGTCCTATCAGCGGCATACAGCCCACGGTGTTTTCAAAAAGATGGTAATAGAGCTTATTGCCCTTCCGGGTAATGCGGCCCATATCCGGCTTTTCCATTCCCGCCTTGCCGCAGCCGTAAATACTTTTGGAATTGAGCTTCATCCAATCCCCGATATCCGAAAGGATCGCCATGGACTGCGGGGGAATATTGCCCTTGGCGTCCGGCCCCACGTTCAGCAGGAGATTGCCGCCCTTGGAAACGCATTCCACCAGCTTTTTGATCAGCATGGAGGAGGGCTTGAAGAACCTGTCGTTCTGGCAGTAGCCCCAGTTGTTGTTCATGGTGACACAGGCCTCCCACACCAGGTCGTTTCCGTTTTTATCCAGCAGGCCGTTGGGCGGAATGATCTGCTCCGGGCTGACAAAGTCTCCGTGATAAGGGGTGGGGTTTCCCTCCCACAGGGAGCCGAAGCCTTCTCCGCTGACCTCCAGGCGGTTATCGATGATCACACCTGGCTGAAGGGTACGCACCATCTCCACAAGCTCAGAGGCCCTCCAGGCTTCGCCCCGCAGGGCGTCGGGCCCCTCGCCGTAAGAAAAATCAAACCAGAGGACATCGATTTTTCCGTAATTGGTGCAGATCTCCCGCACCTGGTTGTGCAGGTATTCCAGATAGCGGTCAAAATTCCGCCCGCTGTTCTCATAGGCGGGGTCGTCCCGCATAGGGTGATGGGCATCGTGGTAATGGGGGTAATCCTCGTGGTACCAGTCCAGCAGGGAAAAATACAGCCCCACCTTCAGCCCCTCGGCCCGCACGGCCTCCACGTATTCCTTTACCAGATCCCGCCCGCACCTTGTATTGGTGGACTTAAACTCCGTATATTGGCTGTCAAATAAGCAGAAGCCGTCATGGTGCTTTGCGGTGAGCACCACATATTTCATACCGGCCTCCTTTGCGGTACGCGCCCACTTTTTCGGATCAAAATCCACCGGGTCAAATTCCTCAAAGTACTTCATGTACTCTTCCTTGGGGATCCGTTCTGTGCTGCGCACCCATTCCCCCCTGGCCGGAATGGCATAAAGCCCCCAGTGGATAAACATACCGAACCTGGCTTCCGTATACCAGGCCATACGCTTTTCGTACTCCGCTCTGTCAAACTGAAACATAAAAAAACTCCTCCCTGCCGTATGCTATCCTCAATATAGCATACGGCAGGAAAGAGTGCAATGAAAATTTCTTTGGGGGTTCAGGCTGGAGCGCGAGAAGAAATAAATTATAGTTTAGCGGCGAGGCGCCGCGGCCACTCATGCCCCTACTTAGTGCAGGAAAATGATTTCTGACCCGACCGCAGGGACACCGCTAAATTATAGTTTAGCAGCTAGTTCTCTCTTGTCATTCTGAGGAGCATAGCGACGAAGAATCTCGTCCTTACTTCCTGAGTAAAAGGGCAAAGGACGAGATCCTTCGCTTCGCTCAGGATGACAGAGGGAAGCGAGCGAGTAACCTCTAAATTCCAATTTATCGTTCCTGCCCTTCCTTGCTAATTACTAATTACTAATCCCCCTCGCTTCGTTCAGGTGGGTGGAATAGAGGAACAGCTCTCCTACCTCCATACCGGAGACGCGCTCCATGGCGGCGGCGTACAAGTGGAGCTGGGTGGCATAGCGTTCCCACAGCTCTTCCATGGTTTTTACCCGATCTGTTTTGAAATCAATAATGTGCAGCTTTCCGCCCTCTGTGAAGGTACAGTCCACCGCGCCCTGCAGCACTACCTCTTCCTCCGCGCCAGCCTTTCGATCAGGCTCCGCCAGAGAGGCGGGGATCATGGCGGTAAAACGCCGTTCCCGCTGTACTTCCTCAGACGCCAGCACCCGCCGGCCCAGGTCGTTTTTCAAGAAGGCTTTTGCCCGTTCTACCTCTACGGCGTCTGCCTGCTCAGGGGTCAGGTACGCGCAGTCCACCAGCCGCCGCAGCTCTGCCTGGGGATCCTCCAGCACTGCCTGAAAATCCGCAAACTGCATAAATTCATGGAGGGCGATGCCCCGCTCGGCGGGGGTCATTCCCTTTTCGCCCATCCAGGCGGGGCGGGAAAGGGTCAGCTCTCTTCTGCCGCCCTGCTCTGCCGCCAGTTTGGAGGCCGCCACCTTTACGGGGATCCCCAGGGAAGCTTCCTGGGGATAGGAAAATTCTATCTCTCTCTTCAGCTGCCGGTACAAATCTTCATCGGGCGCCGCCGGTTCCGCTTCTTCCTCCGGAACTTCCTTCCCGGGCAAGGGCTCGTATTCCTCCAAGGTGATCCGCCAGGGAGAGTAGTCCTCCCGGCAGACAATGCCGAAGGCGGCTTCCGCTCTGCTTCTCAGCTCTTGGCCGTCCGGGTGGCACAAGGCGCATAACAGCAGCCATTCCGCCGCGTTTTTGGCCTTTCGCACCGTATAGGGGGAAATCCCCTCCGGCGTTACCTCCGCGGCCAGCCGTTCCAGCTTTTTTTCCATGGCTTCGCCGGAGCCCACCAAAATCAGCTTTTCCTTAGCCCGGGTCATGGCCACATACAGCACCCGAAGCTCCTCCGCCGCCGCGGAACGGGCAGTTTCCAGCGAAATGGCCTCCCGGGCTGTGGTGGTAAACCGGGCAGAGCGCTTTGGATCCCGCAGCTTTACCCCCAAGCCCAATTCGGGGTGCAGCAGCACATCGGCCCGCTGGTCGGAAACAAAATTCCGGCCGCAGCCCGCCACAATGCACACAGGGAATTCCAGCCCCTTTGATTTGTGAATGCTCATGATCGACACGGCGTTTCGCTGCTCCGGCGGGGCCTCCGCCGCCTGCAGATCGGAATCGTTCCGCCGCAGCTTATCCAGAAACCGGACAAAGCCGGATATTCCGTGATAGCCGGAGTCCTCATATTCCCGGGCATAGGCCTGCAAAAGCCGCAGGTTTTGAATGCGATCCCCGCCGTCCTCCATGGCCAGCACCATATCGGGGTAACCGGTTTTCTCATAGAGATAGGTGAGAAAGGCGTCGGAGGGCATGGTGGCGGCCAGACTTCGGTACTCGCGAAGCTCCCGCAGAAGCTTCGCGCAGCGCTCCTCTCCCTTTGCCGACCGCAAAAGGGAAACATAGATCGACTCCTCTTTCCTTTTCTCTCTGAGCCGGGCCGTATCGTCCGGGGAAAAGCCGTAAATGGGGCTCATCAGCACCGCCAGAAGGGGAATATCCTGGTTGGGGTTGTCGATCACCTGCAAAAAGGAAAGCATTACGCCGATCTCGGCGGCGGAAAAAAAGCCGCCGGTCACAGAAGCCTTTGCCGGGATCCCCAGCTTTTGCAGCTCTACCGCATAGGCATGAGCGTGCTGATTGGCGCTGCGGATCAAAATACAGAAATCGCCGTAGGTCAAGGGCCGTTCCCGGCCATTTTCAGTGACCGTAAAACCAGACTCTACCATTTCCCGGATTCGATTGCCGATCCATTCCCCCTCTGCTGTTTCCGCGGGCACGGAGGCAGGCCGGGAAAGCAGGGCAAGCTCTGTTTCACAGCCCTGCTTTTCCTCATAGGAAGCGCCGCAGACCAGCCGCTCCTCCCCGGTGTAATCCATATCTCCCGCCGCCTGGGACATCAGACGGGAAAACACAAAATTCACCGTATCGGTCACTTCCCGGCGAGAACGGAAATTTCGGTCCAATACCAAATAAGCGGGGTAGCCGTCCTTCTCCCGGTCATATTTCTGAAAGGAGCGGCGACACCGGAGAAAGATCTCCGGCATGGCCCGGCGAAAGCCGTAAATGCTTTGCTTTACGTCCCCCACCATAAATAGATTGTCCGAATTTTGGGACACTGCCCGAAACAGGGAATCCTGCACCTCGTTGATGTCCTGATACTCATCGATCATGATCTCATCGAACCTGGCGCTCACTTCCTTTGCCGCCTGGGTCTTTTCCCCTTCCGGGGTCAGAAACAGGCGAATGGCGAAATGCTCCAGGTCGCTGTAATCCAGAAAATTCTTTTCCCGCTTTTTTTCATCGTATCTCCGGGAAAAATCCAGGGTCAGCTCCATCAAGCTTTCCAGAAGGGGCGCGGCGGCCAGCAGCTCTGCCCCGCACTGCTCCCTGCTGCCGAACAGACTGCGGGAAAGCTCCTCCACCGCCCGCTTGCATTCCTTGCGCACCGCCTCCAGCCTTCGCCGGAGAGGGTCCTCCTCAAAGCCGGTCAGCCGGCCTCTCCGTTTCGGGGAAAAGCTCTCCAGAAAACAGGCTGCCCCGTCCCAATCCTTCTTCCCGGCAAGCTCCCGCAGGCGGGAAAATTCCAAGCGGTCCGCCGTGAGAGCGTCGGAAAAGGCGGCTCCTACCTCGCCGCCCTCCAGGGCTTCCTCCAAAGCGGCGGCGCACAGGCTTTCACAGTGCTCCGCTGTTTCCTCCGCGTACCGCAGGATCACTTCTTCCCACTGGGAAGAGTCTCCCCCGGTATACAGCGCGGTTTTTTCCCGCAGCCACTTTTCCGGAAAGGGGTGAGACTGCATGAAGCGGTAGAGGGTAAGGGCCATTTCCATCAGCCGCCTGTCGTCCCGTTCCCCGGTAAAAGCGTCCGCCAGCTCGGTGATCCCGCCCTGCTGAAAGGCCTCGGAAAGGGCCTCGTTCAGCGCTTCGGAGATCAGCTCTTCCTCCTGCTTGTCCGATACGATCTTGAAATCCGGGGAAAGCTCCAGCAGATGGAAAAATTCCCGCAGCATTTCCGCACAGAAGCTGTCTACTGTACCGATATGGGCTTGAGAGAGCAGCAGGCTTTGGCGGCGCAGCAAGGGATCGCCGGGGTTTTTGCGCAGAAGCTCAAATAACCGCTTTTCCAGTCGGCCCCGCATTTCCGCCGCCGCGGCCTTGGTGAAGGTGACGATCAGCAGCCTGTCCGCGGAGGTGGGATTTTCCGGATCTGTCAGCCGTTCAATGGCCCGCTGTACCAGCACCGCCGTTTTGCCGGAGCCCGCCGCGGCGGCTACCAGCACCGTCCCCCGGCGGGCGGAAATGGCGTCCTGCTGGCTCTCTGTCCATCTGTTTTCCGCCACCGCGCTCACCTTCCCTTCTCCACCGGGCTTTCCAGGGCCGCCCGCATTTTTTCCAGCACCTCTTCAGAAGAGGACTTATCCTGCACCAGGTCCTTTTCTCCCTGCTCCTGCCCGCACACCGCGCCATAGGGACAGTACCGGCAGGAATTCTGGTTGACCATGGCGGGGGAAGCCTCTACACAGCCCTCTGTCAGTTTCCTTCCCATAGAGGCGATAAGGCGCTTGGAATAGTTCAGCACCTGCCGCAGTTCCTCTTCCCCCAAAACGGAGCTGAACCTCCCCGGTGTTCCGTCCTTGTTTAAGGAAGCCGGAATAAACTTTCCCCGGGCCGATGCCTCCATGGCCTGAATGATCTCGTTGTTATCCAGCACCAGGCCGCTCATGCGAAGCTGCTTATCCACTTCTTTTTTGATTTTTTCCTCGTCCGCCCCCCGCTCCACGGAAACAGAGGGCTCCGCCGCCGGCATATACAGGATCCCCGCCGGAAGCTCTTTGCCGCTTTCCACCAGCGCCGCCAAATATACCAGCATTTGCATATTCAGGCCGTAAAGCACATCGGCCAGCCGAAACACCTTTTTCCCGGTTTTGTAGTCGATGACCCGCACATATTCTTTTCCGTCCTCCAGCACCACGGCGTCCGCCCGGTCGATGGTGCCCCCCACCGTCACCACGCCGCCGTCTCCTGTTTCCACCCGCAGGGGCGGATATTCCCGGTCGTCTCCCAGGCCCAATTCAAAATATTTGGGCTGGAACCGGCTTTGGGCCAGCTCCTCCTCTACATGGCGAATAAGCTTGCAGGCAGATCTTGCCATACGGTCCAGACGGTACTTTTCCCTGCTGCTGAGCAGCTCCAGTCCGCCCATGTTTTCCCCGGCGTATTCCAGGATCAAGCGCCGCACCCAGCTCAGCAGCTCTTCTTCCGTGCTTTGCTTCAGGGTTTCTCCGCCCTGTTGGAACACCTGCTCAAACAGATAGTGCATCAGGGTGCCGTACTGCATCACGTCCACCTCGGCGGGTCTGCGTTCTCTGGCCTTGATACCGTACCGGCAGAAATATTTGAAGGGGCAGCTGTGAAAAACCTCGATTTGGGTGGGAGAGAGAAACATATCCTTTCCGAACACCCTTTGGGCAAGGCTTTTATCCGCAAGCTCCGCCGGTTTTCGCCCCGCGGCCCGTTCCAGCGCCGCAAGCCTGCCCTCATAGGCATCGTTTCCCTGAAACAGCAGCCGAAGGGCCGCCGCTTCCTCCGTATTTTCCGTGAAACGGGCTGCCATGCGGGAAAAGGCCGCTTCCTCGGAATTGGCGAAATACTTGTCCGGCAGCCCGCGCAGCGGCTCCAGCGTGGGAAAGATCTCCCCCACGGCGGAAACCAGTTCCCCCGGCCCCTTTTCCTCTCCGCCGGAGGTTCTGGGCCAGCAGAGAGTCAAACGCTCAGAGGGAAGGCAGGCAACGGAATAGGCCAAATACCGCTCTTCGATGGCTTTTTGCTCCAGCGGGTCTCCCAGGGGCAGCTCCAGGGCGATCAGCGCCCGGCGCTCCGCGTCGGAAAACACACCGGAGGCCTTTGGGGTCAGTGGGAAATCTCCCTGAGAACAGCCGATCAAAAAGGCCGCCTTGGGAGAGGACTGCCGCACCTGCTCCGCCGTGCCGAAGATCACCTCGTCCACAGTTTGGGGAATTTCCGAAACGTCCTCCGCCGAGACCACCTCCTTCAGCAGACGGAAATACCTGTCCCGGGGCGTTTTTCGATCCCCTAAAATGCTGTGGAGCTGATCCAGCAGCTCCATGAGCAGCTCCCATACCCGAAGCTGCTTGGCGGCAAGGCCGTCTTCCCCGGCTTCCTCCAAAGTCCGGCAGTAGGCGGGAAGATTTTCCTCCATGCCGTAGGCCGCCAGCAGGTCGTACACCGCCTGGGAGATCTCCGCCCCGGAAGCGTCCCGGGTAGCCGCGGAAAACCGCAGCAAAGGCCCGATAAGCCTTTCCCGCAGGCCGTTCAGCCTTTCCAGGGCAAGGCTGTCCTCTTCCGTCAGCTTTTGGCCGAAGCCCCTGGGGTGGCGGACGAATTCCGCCCGCCAGTCCGAGCCGTTTATTTTCCAGAGAAAGGCATAGTTTTCCAGATCGGAAATTTCCTCGGTAGTAAAGCCGGAGACTCCCGTTTTCAGCATCTCCAAAAGGCTGTCGGTGGAAAAGCCGGAGCGCACGGCCTCAAAGGCTTCCAGAGAAAAACGCATCACAGGCTCCGCGTCCACCCTGGCGGGCTCTGATACAAAGCAGGGGATCCCCCGTTTTTTCAAAGCCACGTCCAGGCTGCCGTAATAGTGCTCCGGCGTTCGGCAGATAATGGAAAAATCCCGATAGCGCCAGCCTTTTTCCTGAACCAGCCGCCGAATGGTGGCCGCCACAAATTCCGCTTCCTCATAGGGATCTCTTGCCTCAAAGATCTCGATCCCCTCATGGTCGGAAGAAGGCAGAAGCTCCTCCCCGGAAAAAAGCTGTGTTTCCAAAAGCTTCAGGTTTTCGTTTTGAAACCGGGGAGCGGAGGTAAGCTCTACGGGGGGCAACACCGCCACGCCGTTTTCCTCCGCCGCCCGCAGCAGCCGAAGCCGGGTACGCTCCACCAGGGCGAACAGCCCGGTGCCGCCCTGGTCTCTGCCATCGGTGCAAAGCGCTACCGCCACATGCTCCGCCTTGCGCAGGATCTCCGTAAGCACCGCCATTTCCTGGGCGGTAAAGCCCTCAAAAGAATCCACCGCCACCGTGCAGCCCCGGAAAAACTCGCTGGCGCGAAGGGCCTCCGCCAGACGGGTCAGGTCGTCCCGGGAATCCAGATAGGAAGCCTCCACCAGCGCTTCAAAGGCGCCGTACAGCAGTGCGATCTCCGAAAGCTTTTTGGAAAGCCCTGTGTTCCCCAATTTTCGGGCGGTTTCCGACAGCTGCTCCGGGGAAATACCGCACATTTTCATTTCGTTGACCGCCGTGAGCATAAGATCCGTTACCCTGCCGCTTTTGGCGGCGTTCAGATACACCTCCAGCTGATCCTCACAGGCCATAAGGGCGGAGGACATCAAGATCCGCCGTCCTCCGTCGCTGAGCCTGCGTCCTGCCGCCCCGCCTTCCCGGCGAAACACGGCCTCCGCAAGACGGGTAAAGCTGTACACCTGAATGCCGTTGGCCTGCTTTGTCCCGCAGAGCCGAAGCATGGCCTTTTCCGTTTCAAAGGAATACTGCTCTGGCACCAGCATGATCAGCTTTCCCTTGCCGCTGTGCCCAGCCAGCAGCTGGCGAAGATATTCCGTTTTTCCGCTTCCCGCCCGGCCCAGCACAAATTGCAGCACTTCAAAGCTCCTCCTCTTTTCGGCTTAAGCGACAGCCGCTTAAAGCACATACCCGATCTTTTTCATCACCTTTTGCAGTGTTTTCCCGGCAATGCGCCGAGCTCTGGAAACATTTTCCGAATAGCACTTTTCCAGGTAGGCCTTATCCTCCATCAGCCGCCGGAATTCCTCCTGAATAGGGCGCAGCTCGGAAATGACCGCTTCCGCCACAGCGGGCTTGAACTCTCCATAGCCCTTTCCCTCAAATTCCCGTTCGATCTCCTCCATGGTCTTTCCTGTCACGCAGGAATAAATATCCATTAGATTGTTGATGCCGGCCTTTCCCTCACCATAGCGCACACAGGAATCGCTGTCCGTAATGGCCCGCTTGAATTTCCGCAGAATGGTATCCGGGTCATCAGAAAGCAGGATAGTTCCGTTCATGTTTTCATCGGACTTGGACATTTTTTTCGTGGGATCCTGCAGAGACATGACCCGGGCGCCGCGCTGGGGAATCAGGGGCTCCGGCACGGTAAAGGTAGGGCTGTAAAGGCCGTTAAAGCGCTCCGCGATATCTCTGGCGATCTCCACATGCTGCTTCTGATCCGCCCCCACCGGAACCAGATCCGCCTGGTACAGCAAAATATCCGCCGCCATCAGACAGGGGTAGGTAAAGAGCCCGGCGTTTACATTGTCGGCGTGCTTTTGAGATTTGTCCTTAAACTGCGTCATGCGGGAAAGCTCGCCGAACTGGGTATAGCAATTCAGGATCCACGCCAGCTGGGAATGCTCCGGCACCTGGCTTTGGATAAAGAGGATCGTTTTTTCCAGGTCGATCCCCATGGCCAGCAGATAGGCATAGGCTTCCAGCGTGTACCGGCGCAGCTTCGCGGGCTCCTGCCGCACAGTGATGGCGTGCAAATCCGCTAAGGCATAGACACACTCATACTCGTCCTGAAGCCGCACATGGTTCCGTATTGCTCCCAGATAATTCCCCAAGGTAAAGGTTCCTGTGCACTGGTACATGCTGAGCACCCTTTTTTTGCGTTGGTTTTCCATAAAAAATTCTCCTTTTCCCAGAAAGTTGCTTTTTCTTTTATTCGGCCATTTTTCCGGCAAGGCTTCCCAAAAGCTTAATGCCCTCCGTCAGCTGCTCGTCGGTGGGGGTGGAAAAATTCACCCGGAAGGAACGGCAGGGCTCTGTCTCATCGGTCAGGAACGCCGTGCCCGGCACCACGCAGACCTTTTCCTCCGCCGCCCGCTTCACAAAATCCAACATATCCACACGTTCCGGCAGGGTGCACCAGGCGAATAACCCGCCCTGAAACTCGCTCCAGGTGATCAGAGGGCGGAAATACTGTTCCATGGCGTTTCGAAGCACCTGGCTTTTCCGGCGGTAGATCTCCCGCAGACGGCAAAGGTGGGCCTCATAGTCGCATTCCGTCATAAACCGGTGGCAGACGATCTGCGCCCAAATATTGGAGTGAACGTCCTCCCCTTGCTTGCAGACCACCATTTTCTGAACGATCTCCCTGGGCCCGATGGCATAGCCCACCCGCATGCCGGGGGACACCACCTTGGAAAAGGAGCCCGCGTACAGCACAACGCCCTCCCGGTCAAAGGATTTGATGGGGGGAAGTTCTTCCCCGGCAAACCGCAGGTCACCGTAAGGATTATCCTCCAAAATCAGCACATTGTGATCCCGGCAAAGCTCATACACCCGCTTCCGCTTTGCAAGGCTCATGGTGATGCCGGAAGGATTCTGGAAATTGGGAATGGTGTAAAGGTATTTGATCTTCTTTTCCTGCCGCAGGGCATTCTCCAGCTGCTCCAGGGAAAGGCCGTCCTCCTCCATGGGAATTCCCCGCAGCTTTGCCCGATAGGAGCGGAAGGTATTGAGAGAGCCGATAAAGCTGGGGGCTTCACACAGCACGGTATCCCCCTCGTTTAAGAGGGTCTTGGTCAAAAGATCCATCACCTGCTGGGCGCCGCTGGTGATGAGGATCTCATCGTTTTCCCCGCCTGCCCCGTGCTTTTCCCTCATATAGGAAAGCAGGTGCTCCCGCAGGGGAAGATAGCCCTCTGTCACGCTGTACTGAAGGGCCTCTATGGGGGTGCTTTCCAAAAGCTCCGCCGAGATCCGGCGAATGTCCTCATAGGGGAAAGCGTCCGGGGCGGGATTGCCCGCCGACAGGGGGATCACTCCCGGGGCGGAGGAATTTTTCAAAATTTCCCGGATCGCCGAAGGCTTCAGGCCTTTTACCCGTTCGGAAAACTCATATTTCACGGTATCGTCTCCTTTCACACCTGTTCAAAATAAAAAACCTGTCCCCGCGCTACTGCGCACAGGGACAGGAGATTTTCCTGCGGTACCACCCAGCTTGGCATGAGCCGTCTCATACCCACTCTTTCCCGATAACGCCGGAACCGCGCCGGGCCATTTCCTGCCCGGACCCAACGGGCCCATTCCCGCACCTCTTCCGCCGCCTTTCCACCACCCGGCGGCTCTCTGAAGGGAAGGCCGATGCGCTACTACTCCCGTTCCTTGGTTTTTCCTGATTTTGCGGCAGGACCTTCCTGCCGTTTCTGCTATTATATTCTCCTGTGTGAAAAAAGTCAAATCTCCCGCCGCAAAAAAGTACGATTTCTCCGCCGTGCTCTTTTCTCTTTTGATTTTCATAACTCATTTTACATAATTTTTTCGCCACAATGAAGGCGAAGCTCCTCAAAAGCCCTCTATCTTGAATTTTTATTCCATAAGATGACAGAAAACACCTACCATTTAGTGACAGGAAATTTTTTCCAGGATAGGTATAATTTCGTTACCAACGGCATAGCTGGTTTCCCATAATTTTTATATGAGGCGGTGTTCTCGATGGAAGGATCCAGGGTTCGGCAAATATTCGGCCGCTTAGAGGAGTATTTACACTCCATCTACGCGCGAAAAGTCATTACAGTACTGGGGAGCTTTTTTTCCGGGCTGCTCTGCTCCCGGGGGCTTGTGTTCGGCAAATATGCTCCCTTTGGCGTGGCGGCGGCAGCCGCCGTACCAAAAAGCGGCATGTGGGCGGCGGTGTTCGGCGCGTTCTTCGGCTATCTTCTGCCCTCGCCGGTTTACGTTTCCGTGCGCTATGCGGCGGCTTTGTTGGCGGTGGCGGCCATTCGCTGGTCGCTTTCGGAATTAAAGGCGGTAAATACCCACCCGCTGTACGCCCCGGCAGTCACCTTTCTTCCCCTGCTGCTCACAGGGCTTACCATGGTGTTTCTAAGCGGCTCCGTGACTTATTCGGCCGCCCTGTACTTAGCGGAATCTTTTTTAGGCGCGGGAGTCTCCTATTTTCTGTGCCGCACGGCAAATCTGCTGCAGGGCCGGTCCGGAGATGGGCGCTCCAAATCCAGCGGCTTATATGACAGCGGCGATGTGGCCGCCCTGGCAGTCACGGTGGGCGTGCTGGTCCTCTCCTTTTCTGGCGTTACCGTGGCAAACGTTTCCATCGGGCGAATTTTCATGGTGCTGATGGTGATCTACTGCGCCCGGGTAGGCGGTATCAGCGGCGGCACGGTGGCGGGCGTTACCGCCGGGGCCATTCAGGGGCTTTCCACGGCGGGGCTTTCTTACTTATCCGGCGCTTATGGCCTTGGCGGCCTGATGGCAGGCGTATTTTCTCCCATGGGAAAGGTGGCTACGGCGGCGGCCTTTATCATCTCCCACGGTGTTGCCTCCCTGCAGGCCGGAACAGGGGATTCCCAAATGATCTCCGGTGCTGTTGAGGTGGCCGCCGCTACCGTGGTCTATATGCTTCTGCCCAGAAGCAGGCGGCTGACTGAGCTTTTTGGGGTACGGAAGGACACCCTGAGCGGCGGCGCGCTGCGGAACAATATTGTCATGCGCCTGCGCCACGCCTCAGAGGCCCTTTCCAATGTCTATTCCTCTGTGGAGGAGATCTCCCAAAAGCTTTCCGAGGTCTGCGCCCCCAACCTGCAGGGGGTTTATAACCGTTCTACAGAGGCCATCTGTGCGGGCTGTGCCATGAGCGCCGTATGCTGGCGAAAGCACAAGGAGCAAACACTGGACAACTTCTCCCAGCTTCAAAAGGTGCTGAAGGAAAAGGGAGAAGTGGAAACCGCCGATTTTACCCAGGAATTTTCAGACCGCTGCAAGCGGGCGGGAGAAATGAAGGAGGAGATCAATAAAAATTACGGGCGCTACCTCATGAAGGAGGCCGCGGAGCTTCGGGCCGCCCAGGTGCGGGAGGCCGCCGAGCAGCATTTTCGCACCACCGCCGGGATCCTGGAGGAAATGGCCGGGGAATTTTCCCTGTACCAGCATTTCGATGAAGAGGCCGCCCAGCGGGTGGAGGATATCCTGCGGGACAACGGTGTGGAGCCCCTGGAGGTGTGCTGCCGCCTGGATCGCTTCGGGCGCATGACCGTAGAGGCCGAGATCCACAGAGAGCGCCAAAAGCGGCTGAACCGGGCGGTGTTTACCAAGGAGATCTCCGCCGCCTGCGGCCGGGTATTCTCCCCGCCCTGCGTCAGCTCCTCAGAGGAGACCTGCCGCATTCAAATGTGCCAGCGCCCCGCCTTTGAGGTGGGCAGGGGCTTCTCCCAGTACTGCGCCCGAAACGGCTCCTTCTGCGGCGACAGCGCCGGGGTCTTTTACGACGGCTGCGGCAGGCTTATCGCCGTGCTGAGCGACGGCATGGGCACCGGGGGCCGGGCGGCAGTGGACGGCGCTATGACTTCCGCCATGGCGGAAAGCCTTTTGAAGGCCGGCATCGGGTTTAACAGCATGCTGCAAACGGTAAATTCCGCCCTGATCGCAAAATCCGGGGACGAATCCCTGGCCACCCTGGACGTGACCTGCATCGACTTGTTTACCGGAAAAGCGGAATTCCGCAAGGCGGGCGCCGCCTGTACCATTGTGCGCCGGGGAAAATACATCGATGTGATCGAAGCCTCCAGTGTTCCGGTGGGCATTATGCCCCATGTGGAGTTTGCCTGCTATGAGCGGGAGCTGACGGAGGGAGACCTGGTGGTGATGATCTCCGACGGCGTGATGGTTTCCGGCACCGGGTGGCTTGCGGATATGGTGCTGAACTGGGACGAAAGCGAAAACCCCAATCTGCTGGCAGAGCGCATTACGGAAGAGGCACAGAAGCGCCGCAGCGACGGCCACGAGGACGATATCACCGCTCTGGCTCTTGTTGTACAATAGAAAAAGTCTGGTTTTTCAGGGCCGTCCCGAAAAGCCAGACTTTTTTATCTACCGCCATGAGCGGCTTAAAGCAATGGATCGATCTGACGCTCATGATCGCTCAGGCCAAAATGCTTTGCGATCTCATCGCACACCGCGTCTCTGGTATCCTTGCCGTTATCCTCCCGCAGGATCGTATAAAAGCCGCTGCTCTCGTACTCCTCAAAATGCTCCTTGCTGTTGATTCGCTTCAGCCCGGCCTTGTAGTTTTCCATGACCCTTTGGGGCTCTTCACAGCCTTCTATGACGCTGAGAAGAAACTGCTTTTCCGGGTCATCCCGGTCAAAAAAGCGCTCTACGCTCATGCTTTGGGGCGACAGCATCACCACCACCCGGCGGTAGTCGGAGATCTCCCGCAAAAGCTCGGTGGGAATATTGGTATCGACGATCACTTTTTTGTCCCTTGACAGGGAGATCAGCTCCGCCACTTCAAAGCCGGCGGATTCCCTTGCCGTATTGTAGATCCAGCGCTCGTACTCCTCCGGAGAGCGCTTTACAAAATCCTCCCAGCTTTTCAGCTGCCGCATATAGCACAGATCCGGCTGAATTTCGGGGTCTGCCACCAAATCGGAAACGGTGCTGTGGTAATTTTCGCCGCACAAGACCATATCGTACCGATCCGCCAGCAGCTTGGCCGTGGTGGATTTGCCCGCATAGGCGGTGCCCGTAATGAAATAAACGTTTCTCAAATAGTGCTTCAGCACATTGTTTTCAATATTCATAAGTTTCCTTTCGCTTCCGGCTGCCGGAAAACCCTAATGACGGATCGTCCTCAGCCCTTCTTCCAAAGCCGAAATTAGCGCTTCCACGTCTTCTTCGGTGCTGAAGCGGGAAAAGCTGACCCGAAGAGACGAGGCGATGCGCTCCTTCGGCAGCCCCATGGCGGTCAGCACATGGCTGGGCTTCGCCTTCCCGCAGGCGGAGCCGGAGGATACAAAGATCCCCCGCTGGGAAAGAAAATGCAGCATGGTCTCCGCCCGAACCGCTCCGGCGGAAAAATTCAAAACATAGGGCAGCCCCTCCGGCGGAAAATGGAGCTCCACCTCTGGCAGGACGGACAGCTTTTCCCGCAGAAGGTGGTTCAGCTTTTCCACCTGCGGCAAGGTTTCCGCCGCCTTCGGCAGCAGCCGCACCGCTTCCCCAAAGGCACAGAGCAGCGGAACGCTCTCTGTGCCGGAGCGCAGGCCTTTTTCCTGGCCCCCGCCCAGGGCTCGGGGTAAAATACGCACCCCATTTCGCACATACAGCGCTCCCGCCCCCTTGGGGCCGTGAAGCTTGTGGGCGCTGACCGTGATAAGATCGGCCCCCAGCTTTTTGGGGGTAAAATCCAGCTTGCCGAAGGCCTGCACACAGTCCGTGTGCAGCAGGGCAGGCGCTTTTTTTCGCTGAATGGCCTTTGCCGCCGCCTGTACCGGGAAAATGGCCCCGGTCTCGTTATTGACCAGCATCACGCTGACCAATATCGTCTTTTCGTCTATGGCGTTTTGGAGCTGCTCTTCAGAAAGCCCGCCGGACGGCTCCGGCTTCAAAAAGACCAACTCAAAGCCCTGTTTTTCCAGCTCCTTTAAGGGCTTCAGCACAGAATCGTGCTCCACTGCCGTGGTGACGATCCGGTTTCCCCGGCGCTTTCCCGCCTCCGCCGCGCCGAACAGGGCCAGATTATTGGCCTCCGTGCCGCCGGAGGTAAACACGAGCTCCCCCGGGCTTGCCCCCAGCCGGGAGGCGATCACGCCCCTGGCAGCCTCCAGCTCCTGACGGGCGCGGAACCCCCTTCCGTGAAGCGACGAAGGGTTCCCGAATTCCCCGGTCATCATCGAACAGGCCTTTTCAGCCGCCTCCCGCAGCACGGGAGTGGTAGCGCTGTTGTCCAAGTAATGCTCCGCCATTTTGTATTCCGCCTCCCGGGAAAGTAGTTGTTAGTTATGAGTAGTTAGTTGTTAGAAAGGGCTTTTTTGATGCTGGACGACAGCATTATATACAATGAGCAATGAGGAATTAGCAATGAAGGGCAGGGATAGAGCGGTAAATTGGAATTGGCGAATTTACAAATAGCACTAACTCCTTGCCTCCCCTGAAAGGGGAGGCGGCACGGCGAAGTCGTGTCGGAGGGGTTGTAGGGCACCGAAACCCGCATAAAATCCACCTTTTCAACCTCGTCACCACGGAACCCCTCAGTCAGCCTACGGCTGACAGCTCTCCTTTCAGGGGAGCCAAGGGCGTCATATATATTCCAATTTAACAAGCTATGCCCTTAAAATTGCTCATTGCTCACTCCCCTGCCGTTCTCCTTCTGTCCTCTTGTACCCCGTGGCAAAGTCCACCTGGTTTTTCAGGGGCTCTCCCGCGGAGAAGCGTTTCAGGTTTTCCGCGAAGATCCTTACGATCCGTTCATGGGTCTCTTTCAGGTGATAGAAGCCGGAAATGTGGGGCGTGATCACAGCGGTGGGAAGCTTCCACAGGCGGTGATCCGGCGGCAGGGGCTCGGGGTCTGTTACGTCCAGGCCCGCTCCGGAAAGCTTACCGCTTTCCAGGGCATCGCACAAGGCTTCGGTATCCACAATGCTGCCCCGGCCCACATTGAGCAGCACCGCGCCGTCCTTCATGCGGGCCATGCGCTCTCGGCCGATCAAGCCCCTGGTGGCTTCCGTTCCCGGCAGGGTGATCGCCACAACATCCGCCTGGGGCAGCAGCTCGTCCAGCTCCCCCGGCAGGCAGACCTGGTCGGCATAGTCCGGCTTTTCCCGGTTGGTCCTGCGCATGCCGATGACCCTTGCTCCCAGCGCTTTGCAGCGCCAGCCGAATTCGCCGCCGATATCCCCCATGCCCAGCACCAGAACGGTGGAGCCGAAAATCGACTTTACCGCCCCCTGAGAGCCCCAGCTGCCCTTTCCCTGCGCGTCCCGGTAGAGCTCTAATTTTTTCAAAAGCTCCAGCAGCATGCCCAGCATATGCTCCGCAATGGCCAGGCCATAGGCCCCGGTGGCGTTGGTAAGTAAGGTGTGCTCCTTCAGCACGCCGGGCTTCAGATAAGGCTCCACCCCAGCGCTGCCGGTTTGCACCCATAGAAGATCGGCGGTGGAAAGCGCCTGGGGAGAAATATTTCCCAACAGTACATCGGCCCATTCCAGATCCGCCCCGGTCAAAACGGGCCGGTCGATCAAATCCTGAAACGGCAACCTGGGATCGACCGTTTCCCCCTCCGGGACGCGGAACCGAAATTCCCCTTCCGGCGCCGCGGCCTCCAGCAGTTCTTTATGCTTTTGCTCCAACGGGAGCACCGATAAAATATGAAGCGCGCGTTCCATCTGCAACCTTCCTCCTTTTAGAGAAAAAGCTGCACAAGGCAGCTTTTTGTAATCTCTATCAAAAACTTTTTTGTATCCTGCGTAATGCGCATCACAAGCGATGCGGAAAATCACAGGCTCTCTATTTCCTTTTCCCACGCCGCCCGGCAGGCGTCGCTGGGCATTCTGAAATCACCCCTGGGGGAAAGCGTTACAGAACCTACCTTGGGACCGTCCGGCAGACAGGAGCGCTTGAACTGCTGGATAAAAAAACGCCGGTAGAAAACGGAAAGCCAGCGCTTTATCGTTTCAGGACTGTATTCTTCCGCAAAGGCCCGGCATGCCATACGATAGATTTTTCCCGGCGTAAAGCCAAAGCGAAGCATATAGTAAAGGAAAAAGTCGTGAAGCTCATAAGGGCCCACCAGCTCTTCTGTTTTCTGGGCAATTTCTCCATCCTTCGGCGGCAGCAGCTCCGGGCTGACCGGCGTGGCCAGCACATCCTCCAGAGCCTGCCGCAGAGCGCCCGCGCTGCGCTCTGCCTCGTATTTTACCAAATACCGCACCAGGGTTTTCGGAATGGAAGCGTTCACACCGTACATGGACATGTGGTCGCCGTTATAGGTGGCCCAGCCCAGGGCCAGCTCGGAAAGGTCTCCCGTGCCGATCACAATGCCGCCGCACTGGTTTGCCGCGTCCATCGCCACCTGGGTGCGCTCTCTGGCCTGGGAATTTTCAAAGGTCACATCGAGGCTGTTTTCGCTCTGGCCAATATCCGCAAAATGCTGGCGCACCGCCTTTTCAATGGAGATTTCCCGGAAGCTTACGCTCAGCTCCTCCGCGATCCTCTGGGCGTTGCTCTTGGTGCGGGAAGTTGTGCCGAAGCAGGGCAGGGATAAAGTGTGGATCCCTGCCCTGGGAAGCCCCAGGCGGTCAAAGGCCCGCACGGCCACCAGCAGGGCCAGGGTGGAATCCAGCCCGCCGGAAAGATTCAGCACCGCGGTTTTACACCCGATATGGGAAAGACGGGTGGCAAGGCCCACCGCCTGCATGGTCAAAATTCGCTCGCAGCGGTCGGAAAGTCCCTTTTGGTCCTGCGGAACAAAGGGGTAGCGGGAAAATTCCCGGCTGGGCACAAAGCCCTGCAGCGTTTTTTCCTCATAGCGGAAGGAAAGCCTTCTCACCTCCGCATTCCGCTTCTCCCGCCAGGTATTGATCCGGCGGCGCTCCTGTATGAGCCGTTCCAAATCAAGCTCCGCTGTGAGAAGCCCGGTGGTAAAAAGCTTGCTTTCCCCCAGCAGAGAGCCGTTTTCAGCGATCAGGTCGTGGCCGGCGAACACCATATCCGTGGTGGATTCCCCCAGGCCGCTGTCTGCGTACACATAGCCCGCCAGCAAGTGAGCGGACCAGGAACGAACCAGCTCCCGTCGGTATTCGGCCTTTCCCACGGTCTCATCGCTGCAGGAGGGGTTCAAAATCACGGTAGCGCCGTTCTGCGCCAGCTTTCCGCTGGGCGGCTGCGCTCCCCAAAGATCCTCGCAGATCTCCACGCCAAAGCAAAGCTCCGGAATGTTCTCACAGGAGAAAAGCAAGTCCTTCCCCAGCAGTGCGGTCTGCCCCGCATATTGTACCTCAAAGGGAGCAGGAGCGGGGGAAAAATACCTGGCCTCGTAAAACTCCGAGTAGTTCGGAATATTTTCCTTTGCGGGCAGGCCCAAAAGCCTTCCCCGGTGGAATACCGCGCAGCAGTTATAGAGCGCCCCGCCCTGGGGCACCGGCAGGCCCACGGCACAAAGAATATCCAGCCTGGCAGTTTCCTTCATCAGCCGGGCAAGGCCCCGCTCCGCCGCCGCAAGCAGCGCCTGCTCCCGAAACAGATCGCCGCAGGTATACCCTGTCAGGGCAAGCTCCGGAAAGCACACCGCACCGCAGCCCAATTCCGCCGCTTCCCGGATCAGCTCCGCAATGTGAAGGGCATTTTCCGCCGGGTCAGCCAGACATACTTTCGGCGTAGCGGCGGCAAGCCTTATAAATCCATCTTTCAAAAAGGAGATCCCCTTTCCTGATAAACGCTGTTCTGTTCACCGAACCGCGGATCACGGCTCCGGCTGCCAGAATCTATCGTCGTCCGGCTGAGAAGAAGGCGGCGGTTCCGGCGAGAAATCCGGAACGGGATCGGGCGTAACGATCGGGTCGGGCGTGACCACCGGAGGAGGCTCGGGGGTAGGCGTGTCAGTAGGCTTGGGAGCAACTGTAGGTACAGGGCTGGGAGTGGCCTCGGGCGTGGTATTGCCGGATTCCTTGGAGGTATCCACCTTGCCGGTGTCCGTGCCGGGGCCTACAGCGTATATCGTACCGGTGGGCTCATAATATGAGGAACTCAATTCCTCTGTTTTTACTGTTGTGTCACCCTTATAATACGTTCTCCAGGCCCGAGCGGAATAGCCGGTGTTTCCGGAGGATTTGCGTACATACTGCCCCTTTGCCAGCTGGGAATCCTCCGTGAAGCTGACGCTGGAAAGAGGCGGCTCCGAGCCGGTCTGCTCGCTGCCAATAGTAATCTTATTCCACTCCTTGGGAAAGCAGCCATAGAAATTCACATGCAGCGTTACCCCGTCCATCCAGGCGGCAATATAAACAGGCGTATCCAATGGATTGCGGAACTGAAAATCAATGTTACCATAGTCAACTGTGGCGTCCAGCCCGATGGGACAGTAGCTGGAGGGCTCGCTGTGACAGTCCCGCTCGATGATCTCCATACCCGCCAAAAGCGCAGCGTTATAGAGAGTGGTAGACCCCTGACAGATCCCGCCGCCGTATACCTGCACATGCAAACCGCCCACCAGGCCTCCGGCAGATCGCCAGCCCGCGTCAGGATCGGTGCTGTCACCGATAGTGCCGTTATAGGAAAAGGTCTGCCCCGGCTGCACAACGGTCTTGTTCACATGGGACAGTGCCAAAGCCATATTACTGTTGCCGTTTTCCGTATTGGTGGATTCCGTGGTATAGGAGGACATCAGCTTGAAGTTTTCGGAAAGATATTTCTTTGTCAGCTCCGGCTTTGTTTCCAGAAAGGTGGTCTGGATCGCGCCGCTCTGCTTTTGGGAAAGCAGCTGCCGCACGCTTTTCAGGGTGGTTACCATATCCGCCCGGCTGCCGCTTTTTTCTTCCGTAAATTGGAACACCCCGGTACTGCTGTCAAAACTGGCAATGGAGGCATTCTGTCCTTTCACCAGGCAGGCCTTCGCCGCTTCCTCCAGCTTCTTTCTGCCGCTTTCGGAAAGATCTACCACATAGGGAAGCTTGTGATCCTCCGCCTTCCGTTCCTCCAAAAGCCGGGGCAGCGTCAGCTCCAGCGTTTCTTTGACTTGAAAATCCTCTTTGGAAAGAGATACCGTATCGTCCTTAAATTTCACGGTGATCTCCAGGGTTTTCATGTTCTCTTCCATGGCCTCCCGGGCAATTTTCAGCGCTTCCTCTACTGTTTTTCCGGAAATATTCTTTCCGCCGATGCTTGTCCCCTCCGCAAACAGGGTGGGATCGCTGATCTCAGAGGACACCATGGAGGATTCCTCCTTTGGCTTCTGTGAACAGGCCGCAGAGCTCGTGATCAAAAGCAGAACAGCCGCCGCTAAAATAAGCTTTCTCTTCCAATTCCGCATAAAAGCACCCTTTCCCTTTTTCTCTAACTGAACATAGCGTTCCAAAAAAACGCCTGGTTTTTCATAATATATTTTACTATTTTTTCTTTTCTCAGTATACCTTGATTTTCCGGAAAAGTAAAGCATGGAAAAGTTTCAAATTCGTTACGAAGCGCTCCGAATTTTTGTCTTTTAGTATTTCATAAAAAAGCCCTTAACATTTCCTTACAGAACTAGCTTTTCTTTTCGGGATATGATAAAATTTTTACGGTCTATAAATCACCACTTCCTTTTTCTAACGACTAACATCTAAATTCGGAGGGCTTTTTGTGAAGATCATGCTTCTCACCGCCGCCACGGGAGGCGGCCATCTGCGGGCCGCCCACGCGGTAGAGCAATATATCAGGGACAATACCGACTGCGACGTAGTCACCGTAGACGCCTTAAAGGCCATCGGGCGCCTTTTGGATAAAACCGTGTGCGATAGCTACCTTTTCATGGCGAAAAAGGTTCCCGCTCTGTTCGGCAGGCTCTATAAGCGCACCAACAAGCAGAACCGCTTTTCCGGCCTGGTGCCGAAGCTCAGCGGCCTGTTCAGCAACCTCCTGCTCCCCGCCATTGCCGAATACCAGCCGGACGTGATCATCACCACCCACCCCTTTGCCACAGAAATGGTATCGGATTTGAAGGAAGATGGGCTGGTGGCCGCGCCGCTGATCTGCATCATCACCGATTACGGCGTACATAGGGCCTATATTGCGGAGCATGTGAGCGCTTACGTTGTGGCAAGTGAAGATATGATCCCCGAACTGATGGAATTCGGAGTGGCGGCGGAAAAAGTGTACCCTTTCGGCATTCCGGTACACGGCGTGTTTTTTGATCCGGGCGACCGGGAGGGGCTGCTTCAGGAGCTAAAGCTGGATCCCGATCTTCCCACGCTGCTGTTTATGGCTGGCAGCTTCGGCGTTTCTAATATCATCAAGCTCTACCGAAGTCTGGAATCCACCGATGTGCGCATGCAGATCATCGTGATCACCGGACGGAACAAAAAGCTCTATGAAGCCTTTGAAAAAGAGCTTGCCGTGGGCTCCCGGATCCCCACCCGGCTGATTTTCTTCACCGATGAGGTGGAAAAATACATGCACGCCTCCGATCTGCTGGTGACAAAGCCGGGCGGCCTTACGGTTTCCGAGGCCTTGGCCTGCGGTCTGCCCATGGCGGTATTTGACGCCATTCCCGGCCAGGAGGAGGACAACGCCGACTTTCTCGCCTCCCATGGAATGTGTGTGCGCCTTCGGAAAAACAGCAGCTTTTCCGAGGAGATCTCCGCCCTTCTCCGGGAAAAGGAACGGCTTTCCGCCATGCGAAAAAATTGCGAGGGCTTTGATAAATCCCAATCCATTCCCAACCTGCTGGAGCTGATCCACAAGCTGGTGGAAAAAGCCTGATCTCCGGAAAGGGAGTCGTTCCCATGAGCTTTACAGAAAAGGATTACCAGGAGCTTCTGAAGGAATTTCGGGAGCGTTCCGACGAGGCCTATAAAAAATTCAACGAAAGCCTGATCCCCGGTACTCAGACTGCCTACGGTGTGCGCGTACCTGAAATGCGCCGCATGGCGAGGGCCATTGTAAAAAATGACCCGGAAGGGTTTCTGGCAGTCTCCCGCACGGACTCCTATGAGGAAATTCTGCTTCGGGGCATTGTGATCGCCTCTATGAAAACGGACCATAAGCGCCGTCTTGCTCTCACGGAAGAATTTCTTCCCCTCATCGATAACTGGGCGGTGTGTGATATTTTCTGCGGCACCTTTTCCTTAAAAAAGCCGGAGGAGCGGGAAGTCATGTGGCAATTCCTTCAGCCGCTTTTTCAGGACAGCCGGGAATTTTACGCCCGCTTCGCCGCGGTGATGCTGCTGAGCCATTTTACGACAAAAGAAAAGCTTTCGGAGGCGCTGGCCTTGTTGGAAGGCATGCGGCAGGAGCAGTATTACGTACGGATGGCTGTGGCCTGGGCTGTTTCCATCTGCTATGTCAAATTCCCGCGGGAAACCGAAAGGCTTCTAAAAAAGCGCGGCCTTTCCCAATTTGTGCAGAATAAAGCCATTCAGAAAATCAGGGAATCCCGCCGGGTAAGCCGGGAAGAAAAGGACGCGCTGCTGGCTTGGAAGCTGTAGCCCCTTTCCATGATTAGAGAACTCGGCGGCCCGGAAAGTAACCTTTTCCTGACAAATTTTCCCACAGCTAAAAAAGGGAGTGCGGGTTGTTGGAAAAAGCAGGGGAAATAAATGGGCAATGAGCAATGAGCAATGAGCAATTAGGAATACAGCAATTTTAAGGGCTAGTTTGATAAATTGGAATTTGGCGTGTTAGTTGTTAGTCTAGTCGTGAGTAGTTAGTTATTTAGATAAAGAAAAAGCCCCCCAGGTTGTCATCCTGAGTCACCGAAGGCAAAAAGCGATTTTCGCTTTCTCGAAGAATCTCGTCCTTTGGCTTTCCGCACAGGAGTTAAGGACGAGATTCTTCGTCACTTCGTTCCTCAGAATGACAACAGGGAAGAGAACTTTCCCTTCTCTAACGACTAACAACTAACATCTAACGACTAGTTCGCTAAACTATAATTTGTCATTTTCCCCCAGTTCTTTATTGCTAATTTCTCATTACTCATTGTATCCGCAGCCAGTGCCCTTCTTTTATTGCGTTGCCGTGCAGCGCCACCACTGTCTAGCATCCAGAATCCAGTATCTAAAAAAAGAGCCGCTGCGAAACTTATCATTTCGCAGCGGCTCTTTTTATTGTTTCAGGAGGAAAGGTTATCCTCTCAGGGATACGATATCGGACTTTCCGGTGTTTTCCGAAAGGGTCAGCTCAATTTTACCGCCCTGCTGGCCGGTCAGGCTGCGGTCTACCGTAAGGGTCACGGTGTCCCCCGGCTTTTTATTGGCAATATAAGCTGTAATGGTGGACGCTGAGGTGATCTGCGTGTCATCGATGGCGGTGATCATATCGCCCCGGCGCAGACCGGATTCCGCCGCTGTTTCCGTTGTGACCTGGGTCACGTAATAGCCTGCGTTCATGCCATAGAACCCGGCGGTAAGGCGGTCGATATACTGTCCGGAGAAGCCCGGCATGGCACGGTCCTTCACATAGCCGAACTCAATGAGATCGGAAACAATAGGCTGTACCGTGTCGGAGGGAATGGCAAAGCCTAAGCCCTCATAGCCGGTAGCCACGATCTTGGAGGAATTGACTCCCACCACGCGGCCGTTTTGATCCACCAGCGCACCGCCGGAATTGCCGGGGTTGATGGCCGCATCGGTTTGAATGCACTTCATGCTGTAGCCGGTATCGCTGTTGGTCACTTCCCGATTCAAGGCGGAAATATGCCCGAAGGTCACGCTGGAATTCAGCTGCAGTCCGCCGGGATTGCCGATGGCCATCACTTCGTCCGCCACCTGCAGATCCTCGGAGGAGCCAAATTCCGCCGGAGTCAGCTCATCCTCGGTAGTTACCTTGATCACGGCAAGGTCTGTCTGGGTGTCCTCACCGATCAATTCCGCTTCATAGGTAAGGCCCTCGGAGGTAACTACCTTCAGACTGGTGGCTCCGTCGATCACGTGCTGATTGGTGACAATATAGCCGTCCTTGGAAATGATAATGCCGGAGCCCTCCCCGGTGGGAGAAAGATTCGCCTCCCCGGTATCTTCATAGCCGCCGTAACCGAAGAAAAAGCCGCCCTGCTGGGTAATTTGATAATTCTGCACACAGACCACAGAGGGGATCAGCTTCTGGGCCGCCTGCTGGTTTGTCAGAACCTCCCCCGTTACGGTAGGCGTGGCGTTTTTCTCGCTGTCCGCGTTCTTATACAGGGTAAAGGCCGCTGTTTTTTCGCTTTCCCCTGTGCTCTGAACATCGATCACACCATTTTGGATCAGCAGGGCGAACATCCCCACCGAGCTGAAGGAGACCACCGCGCAGAGCAGCACCGCCGCCAATACCTTTAAGGCCGTTTTCCCCGCCCTTTTGCCGGAGCTTTTCTTTTTTGCCGGCTGCGCGGAGGCATAGTAAAACTGATTCCCCTGGGAAGCATAGGGCTGGTTTCCCTGGGAGTTCCAGGTATAGGCCGCTCTTGCAGGCTGCTGGGCGCTTCCGTAGGGGGAAGCAGGGGTTTGGGGCTGAGAAAACGCGGCTCCGTTCCCGCCGCCGGAATAAGTACTTCCGCTCTGCGGGGTTCCCGAATGGGTGGATTCGGAATAGGCTGCTCCAGTATGGTTTCCGGTTTGAGCAGTGTAAGGCGACGCGCCGGTACCGTAGCCGGGGGCTGCGGGCTTCTGCGGATCGGACCGCTGTTCTCCATTTTGTCCGGCAGGGGCCGCTGTATCATAATTTTTGTTATCATAGGGGTTATACATAAAAACCGCCACTCCTTTCACAAAGCTTTGGGTTAGCCAGACGGCGCAAATTTGAACCCGCTGAAAACGGGCGATATATTGCCGCTTTTCAGTTTATCGTCCTAGGCAAAGGCGCAAATGTTCCGCAAGCGGAACATTTGCCTGCCGTCGTCCGGAGCTTGCGAAGCAAGCTTTTTGCGCTGAAAATCGACAACATCTCACCAGTTTTCAGTTCGAAGAAGTTTTGCCGGAGTGGATTTTTGTCCGACCTAGGCAAAAGCGGAGTGAATCCTTTCGGATTCACGAGCATTTTAACAACGGGCGGGCGAAAATACGCCCGGCAAAACCGTGGTTCAAATTCGCGCCGTCTGGCTGCAGGAAAGCTCCCGCGCTTGTTATGACAATAGTATGCCCCCGCTTTGTGAAAAAGGTGTGACGGTTCCTGAATCCTTCTATGAAACTTTTTGGAAAGCCCTGTGGAAGCTTACCAGGCCAGCTTTCCCGCCATGCCGCTTCGCTTCAGCGCCGCCCGGATCGCGGTATAAAGCGGCACGGAAACCACGACGGCAATGACGGCGTTGATACCGGAGGTGACCGCCTTTGTTCCCAGCGCCAGCATGGTGACCTGAAGCTCGTTTCCCAGCAGCGTGCTTTCCACAAAGGCCTTGCTCAAATAGCACACCATATACAACACACTGCCCGCAATGGAAGCCACCACATTCCAGGCGTGAACGGATTTTCCTCTCTTCTCCGCCCAGGCGGAGATCACGCCGCACACAGCCGCCAGGGCAAATTTAAACACGAAGGTAAAGGGGGCGGACGCAATGTACTTTGGATTCATCACATCGAACAGAGCGGAGCCCGTGCCTGCGGCAAGCCCGCCGCCGATCGGGCCTAAGATCAGGCCAGAAAGCAGGCAGAAAATATTACCCAAATGGATACGACTGACATTTCCCACCACTGCCGGAATGGGAATATAGATCATACTGCCGATAAACGTAAGCGCCGCGAAAAGCGCTGTGAGAACGATCTTGAGAATGATCTTAAAGGCAGACTGCATTTCCTTTTGTCCTTTTTCCATGTCACTCAAACCCCTTATCGTAAATTTAGTAAAGTCTCGCAGCGCCGGTTTTTCGGGCGGCCTCTGCCACAGCCCGGGCCACGGCCTCCGATACCTGCCGGTTCAGGGCGGAAGGGATAATATTGTCCTCCCGCAGCTCGTTTTCCGGGATCAGCCCCGCAATGGCATACGCGGCGGCCACCTTCATCTCGTCATTGATCTCTCTGGCCCGCACGTCCAGCGCCCCCCGGAAGATCCCCGGGAAGGCCAGCACATTATTGATCTGGTTCGGGTAATCGGAGCGCCCGGTCCCCACCACCCTGGCCCCTGCCGCCAAGGCCTCCTCGGGGAAAATCTCCGGGGTGGGATTGGCACAGGCAAACACAATGGCGTCCTTTGCCATGGTGCGCACCATCTCTCCGGTCAGACAGCCGGGAGCGGAAAAGCCCATAAACACGTCCGCTCCCCGGATCACCTCGGCAAGGCTTCCCCGCTTTTTCTGGGGATTTGTCAAAGCGGCAAGCTCCGCCTGAGCCTCCGTCATGCCGGGCAGGCCTTCGGAAAGCGCGCCAAGCTTATCGCATACCACCACATTTTTCAGCCCCAGAGCCATCAGCAGCCGGGTACAGGCCGTGCCTGCCGCTCCCGCGCCGTTGACCACGGCGGAAACGGAATCCAGCCGCTTTCCCGTCACCTTCAGGGCGTTCAGCATAGAGGCCACAGTGACCACGGCGGTGCCGTGCTGGTCATCGTGAAATACCGGAATATCCAGCCGCTCCTTGAGCCTTCTTTCCACCTCAAAGCACCGGGGAGCCGCGATATCCTCCAAATTGATGCCGCCAAAGGAGCCGGCGATCAGCTCCACCGTGCGGACGATCTCCTCCACGTCCTTGCTTCTGACACAGATGGGAAAGGCGTCTACCCCGGCAAAAGCCTGGAACAGCGCGCATTTTCCCTCCATGACCGGCATACCCGCCTCCGGGCCGATATCCCCCAGCCCCAGCACGGCGGTGCCGTCTGTCACCACGGCCACCAGGTTTCCCCGGCGGGTGTATTCATAGGACTTTTCCACGTCCTTGGCGATCTCCAAACAGGGGGCCGCCACCCCTGGCGTGTAGGCCACGGACAGCTCATCTTTATTCGTCAAAGGACACGGGGTTTCCACCCGTATTTTTCCTTTCCATTCCCGGTGCATTTTCAAAGCCTGCGCTGCGTAATCCAAAAAACCACTTCTTCCCTTATTTTCCGGAAAAATCAAACATCTAATAACTAACGACTATTATATCAGCAGGCTCCGGGAAAATCAATATTCCCGCCTTGCTTTTCCCTTTTTCCCGTTCTATAATACAGTTGACCGGAGCGGTGGTTTTTCCGCTTCTGCCTTACTATTTCCAAAAATATTACAGAAAGCTGAAAAACATGAAAAACACAAATTATCAAGCTTGTATTTTTGATCTGGACGGCACCCTGGCAAATACCCTGGAATCTATTGCCTATTTCGGAAACAGCACCCTCGAAGCCTTTGGCTTTCCGCCGATTCCGGCAGAGGAATACCGGTATCTGGTGGGAAACGGCGCGGATGTTTTGATGAAGCGCATGCTGTTTGCGGTAGGCGCTTCCCTTTCCAAAGAGGAATTTCGAAAATTCCGTGAGGAATATGACCGGCGGTATGAAAGCGAGCCCATGAGGCTTGTTACGGCATATCCGGGCCTCTGGGAGCTGCTCGGCGGCTGGAAGGCCCGGGGGCTCCGGCTGGGCGTGCTTTCCAACAAGCCGGATAACATGACCCGCGCCATCGTCCGGGAATTATACGGCGACCTCTTCGATCTGGTGCAGGGCCAAAAGGCAGGCGTGCCGAAAAAGCCTGACCCCGCGGCGGTGCTGGAAATGGCACAGCGGTTTTCCCTGCCCCCCGAGCAGGTTTTGTACATCGGAGACAGCGGCGTGGATATGGAAACCGGAAGAAACGCCGGCATGGACCCCTGCGGCGTGCTTTGGGGCTTCCGGGACAGGGAAGAGCTGCTGACCTACGGCGCAAAGTATCTGGTTTCTTCTGCCCATGAGCTGGAAAAGCTGATATCCGGGTAAAAGGAATCGGCTCTCCCTTGACACGATATCAACATTTTGATATAATATCGATACCAAGAAGAAAAGGAGGTCCCGCCATGCCTGCTATTCGACCAAGCTCCGATCTACGAAACAGCTATAACGAAATTTCCGCCTTCTGCCACCAGCACAATGAGCCTGTCTACATCACAAAAAACGGTACCGGTGATTTGGCTGTTTTGAGCATTGAAGCCTATGAACGTCTTGTTGGAAAATTTGAGCTTCACGCACTTATGGAAAAGGGACTTGCCGATCTCAAGGAAGGAAAAACCATATCAGCGTCAGAAGCTGTTTCCTCTATCAGGGAGGAGCTTTCCCATGAGGCGCTATGAAATTATTCTGGCGCAAGAAGCAGAAAAGGATCTTCGCGGCGCTGTCAATTATATTGCCAAAAACCTGTGTGAACCGGCTGCGGCGGAAAACTTGCTGAACTGCTTTGAGGAAACCGTTCTATCCTTAGAAACTATGCCCCAACAGTTTCCTGTCATTCCCGAAATTTCTCTTCCTTCTTATGGGATCCGGATGATACCGGTCAAAAATTATTTGGCTTTTTATACCGTAAACGAAGATGCAAAAGCAGTTTACCTGATTCGATTTCTATACGGAAAAAGAAATTGGATCGAATTACTAAAAGAATAAATTTTTCAAAAAAGAAAGTCCCTTGTATCCTAAAGACAAAGATACAAGGGATTTTTCTTCTATAAAATCAGTCCTTTTCCTGCGTCAGGACGATCGTCTCTTCCATGAGCTGCTCTTCGGAGCGGGCGTCGAAAAGCTTGACAGTTACTGGCTTTGCGGGATCCAGCGCCTCCATGCCGACAATGCCGAATACATAGCGGTTCGTTTCGGTTTTCACCGTGTCTCCCGCCGCATTTACATATTGGTGTTCGTCGTAAAACCTTTTGTCCTGCTTCTCTACCCGGCTGCCCAGCAGGCTTCCCTCCTGCCAAATCTCCAGCCGCGCTGTTTTGGGATGCGCATCCTTTGTCTCCACAAAAAGCAGCAGATAGTTTCCGTCTTCCTTATGGCTGGCAAGGGAAATTTTATAGTCGCCGGAGAAGCTACGGATTTCCTCCTCCCCGCAGCAGTATGCCGCCGGGGTAAAGCGCTTGATGTCCTTTTCTGTGCCAAGCTCCGCCGTGCCGGCCTCAAAATCCAGCAGGAATACCGCTACATATTCATCGGTGTTGTTTTTATCAAACACGGAATAGACTATTTTTCTGGTCTCTGCTTCCCGCAGGCCGCCGAATACACTGGTCAGACGGGTCCAGCCCTCCTCTGTGGTCTGGGGCCAGGCGTTGCCCAGCGCGCCTACCGCACAGCCATCCTCAAAAATTGGGCCATTGGCGGGGTTCACATATTCCGGAGGGATCTCCAGCGTATAGACCGTCCCGGCAGGAGAGGCCGCGGCAGAAACGAGCCTTATGCCGTTTTTCTCCGCGCCGCCCTCGATCCGCTTCACCCGCGCTGTGTCTTTCTTCGCCGTAAAGCTCAGAGTAAAGGGAGAGGAATTCCGCTCCAGCTCAAAGGCGTTCTGAAACGCGTAGATCCCACTGTATTGCAGGGTCACGTCAAGCCGCTCCAAATCGCGGTATTGCTCCGGCACGTGGAAGGCGACCTGGGAAAGATACTCTCCGCTGCCGCTGGGCTGCCAGGTTTGATCTCCCATCAGAATAAAGTCCCGCGCCCCCCGGATATCTCCCGCTTCCTCATCGTATTCCAGCTGGCTGACGCCATCAAGCAAAACATCATATCCGGGGGAGCGTCTGCTGAAAAGCCGGTCGTCTCGGGTGTTGATCTCCATGGAGAGCCCGGCGTACAAGAACTCCCCGTCAAAATACGTTTCCCGCACGGTGACCTTCATGGGCCTTTCCAACAAGCCGTTTGCGGGCACCTGCGCTTCCACTCCTTCCATGGACTCGGCATATTGTTCCACGCGCAGCTGGGTTTCCGTCAGGTTGACCCAGCCCTGGGATTGGTTCAACTGCTGGAAAATTCCCCCGATCAGCGGCAGGGTCTCCGCCAGGGCCGGGTTCAGCCCATTGAGGCCAAACAGCAGCAGGAAAGCGGCGGCAAGGCCGGAAACCGCCCCCGCGGCGGCCTTCAGGGGCCGAACAGGTCGGGGACGCTTCTTCGGCAGCTGCTCCGGCAGCTCCCCGTAGACCTGCCGAAGCCTTTCGTTGATGATCTCCGGCACGGCAGGCAGCTCCAAGCTTTTCCGGATAGCGCTTTCTTCCCAGCTTCTATTTTTCACACGCTTCACAACAACGCGCCTCTCTTTCCTCATATAATTCTCGAAACCGTTTTCTGCTTCGGCTCAGCCGGGTTTTTACCGCGTCCTCCCGGATATGCAGCATTTCGGCAATCTCCCGCACCGACAGGTCCTCCAGGTAAAACAGCGTCAGAATCAATTTGTCATTTTCCCGAAGCTCCTGAAGAACGCATTGGATATCGATCACGTTGTCGCGCTCCTCCCCGCAATCGATCTCCCCAAGGCCTTCCGGCACAGCGTCCAGCGAGATGGCTTTTTGCCGTTGGCGCAGAAGGTGGTAGCATTGATAGATCAAAATTCGGGTGAGCCAGGTCTTGAAATATTTCGGCTGCCGCAGGCCGCAAAGCTTTGTAAAGGCGATCAGCACCGTTTCCGAAATGGCGTCCGCCGCGTCCTCCTCGCTGTGCAGGATCGCCAAGGCGGTGCGGCTCATGGAAAGCTTGCACTGCTCGATCAGCTCCACAAACGCGTCCTTCTCTCCGTTCTGCGCCCGGCGCGCCAATTTTTCCAGTTTGTCCAAGGGTTTTCATCTTCCTGCTTTTCGTTTTTCACTTCATAAAAGCTTTTACGATCATTAGAGACACAGTTTTTCCAAAAGGTTACAGCGGCCATAAAAAAATTCCCGGAAAAAAGGACGTTTTTCTTAAACGCCCCCTAATCCAGGAATTTTTTGTTATGAGAAATCACGAAAATGGTCGAAAGCAGATATTCACATCTACGCCGCCCTCGATACCGGGAACCTGCCCCTCATCGGTGTACTGCCAGATGCGAAAATCGTAGTACAGGCTGGGAAGCTCCGCGTATTCGGCGTACCACATGTCGTATTCCTTCCACTGCTCCAAATCGAAGAACTCATAGGCCTGGTGCTTGTTAAAATAGACGCAGGGCGTATATCCCGCCTCCTTGATCTGCTGGCAAAAGGCCGTGCCCAGCTTCGTTACCTGCTCGCCGGTCATGCCATAGGCCCGCAGATCCTCCGCGGGAAGCTTTTCCGTGGGAGTGGGAGGCTCCCAGTCAAACACCACCGGGTAAGCCAGCTTCCGGCCGTTCAGCGTTTGGGCTACAAAATCCGCTTCCGCCCGAGCCTCCGCCTCTGTGATCGCCTGGGAAAAGAAATAGACGCCCACAGAAAGCCCCGCATCAGAAGCGCCGGTAAAATTCTGTTCAAAGGTTTCGTCCACATTGAGCAGCCCCTGGGTGGTTCCCCGATAGCCCAGGCGCAGAATGGCAAAATCGATCCCGGCGTTTTTCACGGCGTTCCAATCGATATTACCCTGATATTCCGACACGTCCACTCCCAACCGGGCCTGGGGATCGTCATAGCGGAGCAGGCCGTCCTTGCCGGAAAATTTCTTGGTATCATACTGATTGACCGGCAAATCAAACTTGGGGATCAGCCTTTCGCCGTTGTAGATGTCGCTGACCAGAAGCTCGTCCTCCGGTACCGCCACGCCGCTGAAGGTCTCCCTGCTATCGGAAGGGCCGCCGCTTTCCAGGGCAATAGCCACGGCGGCTATGATAACGATCAGGGCTGCCAGCCCGCCAAACACAGCGAGAAACAGCTTCTTTTTCTGTGCGGGCTCCAGCTGCATACCGCCACTTCCTTTCTTCCGGGATTTCTAGATCAGGCCTCAACACTTATCCGTACTTTTTCAGGGAAAGATTGATCGGCACACTGCCCTCAATGCCGGGAACCGTTCCGGCCTTGGTGTACTGCCACATTCCGTAATCGTAATAAAAGCTGGGTGCGCTTCTGAATTCGGCATACCACATGTCATAGCCGGAAAGCTGTGAAAGATCCAGTCTGGTATAGCCCATGGTCTTATCACAGTAATAGCTTGCGGTGAACCCGGCGGCCTTTACCTTTTTGCAGAAGGTATCAATAAAGGCGGTCACCTGCTTGCCGTTGCAGCGAACGGTACGCTTGCTCTCGTCCAGAGAACCGTCGTCCTTGGTGCCGTATTCCCAATAAAAGGCCACCGGGTATTTGACATTGTATCCCCGGATCTGCTCCAGTACAAAGGTGGCCTCCTCCTCGGCTTCCGCTTCGGTGACCGCCTTGGAATAAAAATACACGCCTACAGGAAGCCCGGCGTCCAGAGCGCCCTGAATATTATCTTCAAATTTTTCATCAGCCGCGATCTTACCGCTCTCATCGCCGCGCCAGCCCACGCGGATCATAGCGTAGTCCACGCCGCTTTCCGCAACCTGATTCCAGTCGATCTCTCCCTTTTGAGAGTTCACATTGATCCCTACATAGGAGTCTCCGCCCTCGTAGGTGATCACGCCCTTGTTTTCCAAAAATTTATCGGGAGGATAGTTACTTGTGGGGATATCAAAGTAAGGAATGGTCATATTCCCCTCATACATATCGTTGACGGTGAGCTCCGTGGGGCCGGTTTTGGAAATCACCTCCACACTGCTCTGCCTGGGGCCCTTCACCAAAGTAACAATGGAGATCACTGCCAGAATAACAACCAGAAGCAGGATCACGCCCAGAAAAATATTGCGCTTTTTCACAGAATCCATATTGGTCTTTTCCTTTCCATAAAAAGCAGGACAGCATAGCTTTGCTGAACTCGGAGAGCTATACAGGATTATTATATAAGAGTTTTGCCGAAAACGCAAGATATTCCGGGAAAATCCCGGTATTTTACAGGAAATTTTTCAAGGATCGGTTTTTGCGGCCTGTAACATAAGCAGAGAAATAAGGTCAAGCAAACAATCCTCCCAAGTTTTCTTGCCGAAAGCCGCTTTTTTTGATACAATAGAAAAAAACAGCCAAAAAGGCTGCTTTCTGATCATGGAAAGGGTACTTGCATGAAAATAGAAACCATTTGTGAAAACGAGCTGAAAGACCTTTATCATACCCGCCTTCAGGAGGATTTTCCGCCTGATGAGCTTCGCCCCTATTCCAGCATGGAATATTTGCTGGGGCTTGGCATGTACCGCTGCTTTGCCTTTCGGGAGCAGGGAAAAACCGCCGCCTATGCCTTGCTGATCCATGCGGAAGGGGCGGCGCTGCTGGATTACTTTGCGGTAGACCCTTCCCTGCGGGGACAGGGGGTGGGAACCCGCTTTCTCTCAGAGCTGAAAAGCGTTTCCGCGGAATTTGGCGTTCCCTACGTGTTGATCGAGGCGGAAAGCCCGGAAAGCGCCCAAACGCCAGAACAGCTTTTGGAGAGGCAGCGCCGCCTGCGGTTTTACCAAAGCTGCGGCTGCCTGCTCACAGATGTGTATTCCTTCCTGTTCGGAGTGGAATACCAGATCCTCCTGCTACCGCTCCGAAACGCTTCTGTTCCCAGCGCGGAGGAAGTAAAAACCTCCCTGGAAAAGCTCTATCGTGTTTTCGTCACACCTCTTACGGACAATGACGAGTCCGCTTACCAAAAGGTATGCCGCTGCTTTCTCCGGTCCGGCAAATCAGAACAGCCCAGAAGCTTCGGCAGAGAGCTGGGCAGATCTTTGACCTTCCTTTACCGGAATCGCAGCAAATTTATGGGCGAACGGCTGCGGCAGTATGGATTTTCCGGCGCCATGTACATGATGCTGCTCCATGTGGACCGCCACCCCGGCGCTACCCAGGACGGCCTTGCCACTCACATGTATCTCGATAAAAGCAACGTGGCCAGGCGGATCAAGCAGCTGGAGGAGCTGGGCTATATTCGCCGGGAAACAGATCTCAGCGACCGCCGCCAAAACAACCTCTACCTCACCGAGCAGGGAAAGGAGCTCATTCCCCTGATCCGCACCAACCTTTCCCAATGGGGCCAAAGCGTAGCCACCGGCCTGTCAGAGGAGGAACAGGACACGCTTTTGCGGCTGCTGGCGAAGATCCGGAAATAATAGAGAATGTAACATGAATGAAACCAGATAAGGAGAAAATTTATAATTGTGTTTAAGGCAGTAGACACAACAATGTGAAGTGAATATCTTATTTGGAGGAATTACAAAATGGCAAAATCTTTATTTGAACAGTTAGGCGGTACATATCGGAAAGAAAGTGATTACTTAATACCATGCTTGACTGTACCCGCCGAAGAAGAACAGCTAATAGGCGTATGGGGGCAGCGGCATCTGGACTATCTGAAGCAGTACCGCAAGGTTACATACACCAATCTTCTCACAAGCGGCATGCTGAACATTTACCTTGCCGACATTGACAGGCAGGCACAGGAACGCTTTGAAAAACTCATAGAGGGCATGAAACAGACACAGGGCATAACGGACGTCTAAAGGAAGAAAACGCCTTAGAATGGACAGGAAAAATGAATAACATAAGAGTTTGTGCGAGGGATATTGTATATGATGAAATCATTTACGCATAGACAGCAAGGCGACAGAGGGGAAAAGCTCTGTCGCTTTTCTTTTCGGGAAGCATCTGATTTAATAGTGATTTTTTTCTGAATATATTGACATGGCAGTAATGAGTTACTATGCTATTCGGCAGGAACTTGTTCCTACTAAATACGGTGGCAAAAATAGATGAAAATGGACAAACTTTTTGAAGAATACGACTGTGATACCGAACACAGAGTACAAGCGATATTTTCAAGTATCTTTATACTACAAAATCGTATGCAGACAGCGGGTGAAAAACTTCAAACGGAAATATCCCTGAAGCAATGGTTATTACTTGTAATGACAACTTGCTGTCCAGAGCCACGAACATGAACAAATATCAGAAACCTTATGGGCTGTTCCAGACAGAATATAAAAAAATTAGCTTTAACTCTTGAAAAGAAAGGATTTGTCCGTTTGCTATTAGGGGAAATAATTCTGTCCGTATTGAGCTAACTGGATAAAGCAGGTCAATATGCCGAAGAAATAGGAGAACGCCATTCACAGTTTTTGAAGTTGCTATTTACAGATTTCAACGAGGACGAAATAGATTTGCCTATTTTCTTTATGTTAAATTATTTGCTGGCATAGAGCGGGTAGAAAAATATGCGGTGAAATTAGGCTAATGAACATTGGGAATGGGTAAACGTTTTTCATCATCACGCATAATTTGATTGCCGTAAACTGATTTAAGGATTATTTAATAACTTCTATGCTACAATCGAATCACAAAGCGAAAGGAGTAGCAGAAATGTATTTACAAATACTGAAAAAAGACCTTAAACGCAAAAAGGCGATGAACGTGATACTGCTGGTATTTATTATACTCGCATCGATGTTCATGTCCTCAGGCGTGAGCAATATCATCACGGTGACAACCGCGCTGGACAGCTATTTTGAAATGGCGGACGTGCCAGATTACTGGGTATTGAGCGAAAACAAATCCTCGGACAAGGACATTTGCGGGACACTTGAAAACGCCTCCGCGATAGACGAGTTCCGTATTGAGGAGTTTATCCGTATGTCCCAGTCCAATATTACGCGGTTCGGCGAGCCGCTTGACGATTCCAACGTCAATCAAATATTAGTATTACAGAGCGACAGAGATATGGGGATGAATTATTTTTTGGACGATGAAAGTATTCTTAAAAGCGTACCAAAAGGAGAAATTTACGTTGCCCGTTACATAGAGGAAAACATGGGACTTAAGGTAGGCGACAAAATTACTGTCGAAATAGAGGGCGTAAGTCGTGAGTTTACCTTTGCGGGCAGTTTCAGGGACGCTGTCTGCGGCACGGAATTGATAGGCATTAAAAGGTTTATCATTAACGGCGAGGAATTTGACGAATATATGTCCGACGAGACGATAAAAAATGTGTATGGCGGAAAGTTCTTATATATACACACCGCCGACCTTGACAAGACCCTGTCTCAGATAGCGGATATATCGGACAGTTTTACATTTGAATGTGACGCAGATACACTGAATCAATCCTATATTTTTGATATGATAATCACGGGTTTTGTCCTTGTGGTGAGCCTTATTCTTATAATCATATCCTTTGCGGTGCTGCGATTCACTATATCTTTTACTCTCTCCGAGGAATTTCGCGAGATAGGTGTTATGAAAGCAATAGGTATACGGAACATAAAAATCCGAGGGCTGTACCTTACAAAATACTTTGCTATTTCCGTTGTTGGCGCGGCAATTGGTTTAGTGTTCAGCTATCCGTTTGGCAAAATGCTTATGAGCTTGTCAACAAATTCGATTATTATCAATGAAGGAAATACCATTTTTGTCAACGTTATCTGCGCAGTTCTGGTAGCGGCTATCATTCTCCTGTTCTGTCTCGGCTGCACGGGCAGGGTAAGCAAAATGTCCCCAATCGATGCTATAAGAAACGGGCAGACGGGGGAACGCTTCCACAAAAAGAGTGTTATGCGCCTTGGAAAATCAAGACTTGGCACGACGGCTTTCCTTGCCGCAAACGATATTGTAAGCGGTCCTAAACGCTACGCTGTCATTATCCTTACGTTTTTTCTGTGTATGTCGCTGCTGATAATGCTTTCCAATGTCACGGCGTCTCTTAAAAGCGGAAAGCTGCTGAAATATTTTGGGCAGGCGGACTGCCACGCCGTTACGGACATCGGCGATGAGGCTATGAAGTTTATGGCCGCGGACGGACATGAAAAGGTTGAAAAATATCTTGCGGACATGGAGCAGACCCTTGCAGAAAACGGTATGCCCGCAGAATGTATGACAGAATATTATATTTATTCGATGATAGGACACGGCGAATATGAAAGCAAGACAGCTATACTTCAGGGAACGGGAACAACAATGGATATGTACGAATATTTAGAGGGTAGTCCTCCCCAAAACAGCGGCGAAATTGCAGTGACGACCCTTTTGGCAAAAAAGCTGGGTGTGGAAATAGGCGATACCGCTATTGTGTCCTACCCAACGGGCGAAACGGCGGAGTTCATCATAACCGCTCTGTATCAGTCAATGGTTAATCAGGGTATTTCCATGAGGGTTTATACTGGCTGCGACATAAACTATCTCGCAGCAAGCGGTTCCCCCGGTACACAGATAAAATTTACCGACGACCCCGGCGATGAGGAAATATTACGCAGAATGGAAAAGATCAAGGAGCTTTACCCTGAATTTTCAAGCGTTAAAACAGCGGGCGAAACCGTAAAGGACACCACCGGAGTCGGCGATGCCATAGACGCGTTTAAAAAAATGTCCGCCGTCCTTACGGTAATATTAGCCGCGCTTATAACCGTGCTTATGGAGCGTTCCTTTATCGCAAAGGAGCAGGCGGAGATTGCCCTCATGAAAGCCATAGGCATGAGGAACGCCAAAATATACGGACAGCACACGTTAAGATTTTTCATTTCGACAGCGGTGGCTGTACTTCTTGCGGAGCTTTTGGGTATGCCCCTTACAAAGCTTTTCTTCGACCCTATTTTCGGGACGATGGGGCTTGAAATGGGCGTAGAATATATGCAAACCCCCATGGAGATATACGCAGTATTTCCCGTTATCGTCCTTACCGCCACAGTCGTAAGCGCGTTTTTGACCGCTCTGTACACAAGAAAAATCAAATCCTCTGATACGGCAAACATTGAATAATGAAAGGAAGAAGCAATTATGAATATTCTCGAAGTAAAAGACCTTTGCAAAACGTATATCGTAAACAAGCGGCAGAATAATGTACTGAAAAATGTAAATTTCACGATTGGCGAGGGAGAAATGGTCGCCGTTATGGGTCCGTCAGGTTCTGGAAAATCCACGCTGCTGTACGCAGTTTCGGGCATGGATAACTTTACCGCAGGAGAAGTGAGTTTCTGTGGGAAAAATATCGCAGGGATAGGAGAAAAAGAACTTGCAGCCCTGCGCCTTGACGAAATGGGTTTTATCTTTCAGCAAATGTATATGCTGAAAAACCTCACCATATTGGATAATATCATACTTCCTGCAACGCAATCCAAAAAGCAGCGTGAACCCCGCAGGGAAACGGCGCGGCGCGGCCAAGATTTCATGCGCAAGCTCGGCATTATCGACATTGCCGACAACGACATCAATGAGGTTTCGGGCGGTCAGCTCCAGCGGGCGTGCATTTGCCGCAGTATGATAAACAACCCGAAAATGATTTTTGCCGACGAGCCGACAGGGGCTTTGAACCGCGCTTCCTCCGATGAGGTAATGGAAGAGCTTGTAAAATTAAATTCTGAGGGAACAACAATCATGCTCGTTACTCACGATGTTAAGGTCGCGGCAAAATGTACAAGGGTCATGTACATTGTTGACGGGAACATAAAGGGAGAGTTTGACTTAAGCGATTGCTCCACACAGATAAGAGAACGGGAGCGCACATTGAATAACTGGCTTCTGGAATTAGGGTGGTAATATGGATATTCTTATTGTTGAGGACAACAAGGAGCTTGCCGACCTGCTGTGTGATTTTCTCCGTGCGGAAAATTATACAGTATCGGCGGTTCAAACAGCCGAAAAAGCCTTGCTGCTGTACGAAAGATACGGCGCAAGGCTTGTCGTGCTTGATATCATGCTGCCCGATAAGGACGGATTTTATGTTCTGGAAAAAATCCGCAGGTCGAGTAACACGCCCGTATTGATTGTAAGTGCGAAAACGGAAAAGGATGACAAGCTGAACGGACTGAATCTCGGCGCAGACGATTATATTCGAAAATAATAGAGAGGTATTTGAAAAATGAAATTAGAATGGATACGCTGCCCCATCTGCGGTAGTAAAACTCGTGACAGAATTAGATCGGATACGATTATGAAAAACTATCCGCTCTACTGTCCGAAATGTAAGCAGGAAACGTTGATTAATGTAAAAGAGTTACAAGTAACTGTCATCAAAGAGCCAGACGCTTAAGACGCAGAGCCGATGAATTTGTGAGTTTATATCATAGTTCGTTGGCTCTATTTTATTTCATAAGGTTTTAAGCCAAACGCCCACCAAATAAAAAAACGGCGTATGGTGGGCGGTATTGCTATGCCCGAAAAGACTTAACAGACACTCCCCAGACCTGTTTTTAAGTTTGGGGGGATTTTTTATGTTCTTTTTTCGGGCGGTTACTTATTTGTCCATACAACGCAATGTTCATCTATACATAGCATATCGGGGACTGGCAGGAAGCCAGTTAAAAAAATCCTTGCATATGTAAGGCTGCTTCTCGCCATGAAACAAGAAGTAGAATCTCCACTTAACAGAATTATGATTATTTATAACCGTAAAGGTCACAGTGCCTTTGCGGTTTTTATTTTGTCAATTTTTATCAGAATACGCCGCAGGGCTTTTTCTGATGTTGTCTGCCGTTCGCCGCCTTTTCCATCTGGATTAGTTAAACAGCAATCTTCTTGACCTGATGGTCAAGAAGCATCGCAGGCAGAAGCCTGCTCAATTCAGATTGGAGGAAAAGGAAAATGGCCTACAACAACGGACGGGAAAACAGGAAATGGCTTATCTGGAAAGAAGCCGAGGAAAAAATATTGCGGGAGCATGGAGTTGATGAAACCACCACCCCGCAAATCCGCATAGACGACAGGGCTGACTTCAATTCCAACAGGCGGTTTTATCATTGGACAAGTGACTTCGGTGAATACCTTGAGGGGATGGCAGACAGGGAACAGAATACCGAGCCAAAGACTGTTGCTGATTTACTGGATGAGATGGAGGACGAAACTCTGTATCGGGTATTGCTTACTGTGGACAGGCGTACCCTGCAAATCATTCTGCTGAAAATGCAGGGGTATTCCACAAAGGAGATTGCCCCGCTTGTGGGATTGACAACGGGTGCTATCTATGCAAGGCTAGACCATCTGCGGAAAAAGCTGCGGAAGATTTTATAATCATCTAAGATAGACGGTTTTTCGGCGGGCTATTGGGTGGGGGATAAAGTTCTCCCATCCAATTTAAAATTAAATGAATAAAATTCCCGTCCACAGGGAATACTAAAAAGTTTGCCCAAAATCTTGACACAAATACAGCCACTATGATATTCTGAAATACTCATAGGAAAAATTAGAAGTAAGTCAGAAATGGAGCTGTCAGAATGACACCAGATAAAATATTGAATTACTGCCTTCAAAATCTTGAGGGAACAGTCTTAGTTGAGAGTTGGGGCGAGAAAGGGATTTTCTATAACCCAGACCATGTGCTGAAGCGTGGCGTTTATATATTGACGGTTAAGGAAAAAGACGGTGATAATGACAAAGGTTCTGGTTTAAACAGAGAGAACGTCTACCGTGTAAATCTGGGAATACGGAAAAGCACTTTTGCGGAATTGTTTGGGGCAATCCCACAACGCCCGCCAGCAGGCGGCGTTGTAGATATGGATTACGACTTTACCGTATTGGATGAGATACTCCCCCATCCCGTCTACGCATGGATGGCGTGGATATGTGCATTGAACCCCTCTGAACAGACCTTTGAGGAAATGAAACCATATATCCAAGAAGCCTACGAGTATGCAAAGGAGAAGTTTAAGAAACGCAGGAAGTAATCTTGAAGATTGAAAATGAAATAGCACATAGATGGAAGAATGGAATGTCAGCCAATGGACAAGGCTGACCGCCGCCGAACGTAAGCTGCTCTTTTCGGCTGGCGTATGGCAGCATGGTTTTGAATCTCAAAGCCGTTACATAGCATTGCGAATCCGAGCAGGAGAAAATACTCCTGTCGTTCGTGGTGCGGTGTAGCGGCTTTTTCATTTATCCAAAAGTCAAGAGAAAACGAATCCAGAACGGAGGTGCAGGGACATAGGATTTTCTTTTCGGCGGGTCAGACAGGCGTTAAGAATGCCACTGCACAGGAAAAATGCTCTGCGGCGATGTCCACAGAGATAGCGAGCATCGGATTGTGTCAGCCACAATCCCAATCCATGCTGCTTGCGGGCATGGACTAACTCAGGGGACAGCCCCTGAATACCCCGAAGAAAGGAATTTAAGACTGGAGGATTAAGGAAAATGAGCAGAGAAAAATCAGAAAAGGAAGTGCGGAATGTCCCGATTACTGTCCGATTGAACGAGGAAGAACATGAAAAATTAAAGCAATGCGCCGCCGCTTGCGGTCTGTCCGCAGCAGAATTTATGCGCCAGTTATGCAAAGGAAACGCCCCGCAGCCAAAGCCCAAAACCGAGTTTTGGGAGCTGTTGGACAAGCTCTATGAGGTGCATGACGCTTTCAAAAAATGTGTTCCCTACTATCCAACTGCCGCCGAAGTCTGTAAGGAGATTGAGGATTTTGTCTTAGAACTGCAACAGAAAACAACTATCCCGCAACAATTTAACGTAGAAGAATTGATGGAACAGGGGGCGGTCTGATATGGCAGTAACGAGCCTATGGCATGTCAAAGGGAGCATAAAAGACGTGATTGACTATATAGAAAATCCAGAAAAGACCGTGCCGAAGGAGAATATGCAGGACTTCTTTGACGTGTTCTCCTATGTAAGAAATCCGTCAAAAACGAATGAGGGTGAGTATGTTTCCGCTATCAACTGTTTGAAAGAAACCGCCTTACAGTAGATGATTTTGACAAAGAAACAGTACCAAAAGACAGGCGGGTATATCGCATGGCACGGCTACCAGAGCTTCAAGCCAGACGAGGTAACGCCTGAACAGTGCCATGAAATCGGACTGAAATTAGCAGGGGAAATGTGGAGCGATAAATACCAGATAATCGTTGCCACACACCTTGATAAAGGGCATCTGCACAACCATTTCTGTTTTAACTCCGTTTCTTATCTGGACGGGAGCAAGTACAATTACTCAAAATCAGAGCAGAAAAGGTTGCGGGAAGTGTCCGACCGCTTATGCCGAAAGTACGGATTATCGGTGATTGAAGCCCCCAAGAAAGCCCCATCAAGACCGCTGTATCTGGATGAAAAGAACGGAAAGCTGACAAGATACAACGTCTATCGGGAGGATTTAAGGGAGGCAATCAACGGGAGCAGGGATTTACAGCACATGATGAAATATCTTACCGATAAGGGACATGAGGTTGATTTTTCGGGCAGCCATTGGAAAATGAAGCTGCCGCAGTACAAGCATTTCACAAGGTTAGACACGCTTGACGAGCGGCTGACACCCGATTTCATACGGTCATGTTTAGGCGGGACTTCCCGATACGGGAACTACAAAGCAAGGATTTCCTACTCTCCCCATATGCCAGAGCAGTATAAAAACGCATGGAAACCGCATCAGAAAACCACGGGGATTTTAGCGTTATATTTCTACTGGTGCTATCAGTTGGGGATATTCCCCAAAGGCACGGACTACAAGCCGACAAGCCCGCTGATGAAAGAAGAATTGCGGAAACTGGACGAGATTACCGCACAGGTATGGTATATGTCAAAGCAGGGCATCTCCACCCTCTCCGATTTACACGCCGACAAGGAGAAAAACCAGACCGAAATGAATAAACTGATTGACTACCGTCGGCACTTGCGGAACAAGGTACGCCGTGCCACACCAGCCGAAAAAGAAACACTCCGAGCCGAAAAACAGAATGTGACAGAACAGATAACGGAACTTAGAAAGCGGCTAAAATATGCAGGCGGGATTGAGAAACGCTCTGCCCATATCGACGACTGCTTAAACCAAATCCACGACACGATTGAAAATCAGCGGTCAAATATAAACGCCAGAGCAGGCAGGGCAGCCCGCAGGAGGGAGGAACCATTGCGATGAGCAGACTGTCAGAGGAAGAAATACAAGCAATTATGGAGGAATACAAGGACGCCCCTATGATAAATCCCGATAAGATATATCCCCCTCTGCCGCCTGTCCAGAACGTCACGCCACTTGTCCGTATTCCAGAGCCGATGAGCCTTACCGAGAAATCGGCGGCACGGAATACACCGTCAACGCCCATTTCCGAAAAGACGGGCGGGATTTGCTTGGAATGCTTACGAATATTTTTCGGCGTGGCGCACAGGGATATGGATTTTATGATGATGGGAATTGGGGTGATGACGACGAAGAATAACAGGCAGTGGAAGAGTTATCGCTTTAAAGCGTTGAAGTTTAAGGGCAGATGTGGTACACTGTACCTACACTTCACAATACCGTGTCTGCTGTCGGAAAGGAGAACTTTATGAAAAGACAGCAGGAAGAATTTACGGCATTATATTGTAGATTAAGCCAGGATGATGGGCGGGAAGGTGAAAGCAACAGCATTGTAAACCAGGAGAACATTTGTCAAGGGGGATTTCACCCAAAAGATGAAATCCCCCTGATAAGCTGGAAGCTGAAAGACAATGCGGTCAGTGACCTCTGTGCTTCGCTTTTCGTTTTTGCTGTTTCAAATCAAACTGACGCCGCTTCTCGGTTTCCTGCTGTTCTTTGCTGGTTTGTTTTCTCTGGGTTTTCATCTCCTCACGTTGCATCTGCAATGCCTGCTGTGACTTGGTTCCAACGCCCAAAATCTGTAATTGTTTTTTGGCGTTGCGCTGTCTGCGCTTTGGATTATTCGCAGTTTGCTTCACCTCAGTTTCAATAGCCGGACTGAACTTCAACTCATAGTAGTGTTTGAGGATGAAGTCCCAAATCTCACAATCCTTCGGCTCTGCTCCAAATGTGACCTTACACACGGACAGTTTACCGCCTGATATTCGTTCAAAAACTCCAACCCAGAACGGCCCCTCAAAAAATACTGTCAGTTTTTCGCTCTCTGCGTCCATAGCATTCCCTCCTAAAATGCGTTATGGGCAAAGAATGGACAACCCAGGAGGGGCAGGTTACTTACCTCATCAGTATGACGAGACGGCCGGGCTACCTACCGGCTCTGGCACACCTCATTAGATGTGCGTTGCGTTTTTATCTTTGTCATTTATATCAAGCCTTTCGGCCAGACACAAAGTTTACCATGTATTGAATATATCACTGTTTGGTACAATGTTCAACCCTTATTTATAGACGCTGATCGTAGTGGCAAGCAATGCACCGGTATATACCCGGCGCAGCTTGTTGGTGGCCGATGGCCCCCAAGCCCCCGGTGATCGGCGCAGCTGCGTCCGATGCACAAGCCGCCGTTGGCGTCTGCTGGTATATACCGGCAGGGGAGGACACCCCGGCGGAGCCGCCCCTGGAGAGCGCACGGCGGCCGCAGGCGGTACTACCACCCGCTTGTCGGTGGTGAGTAAGTGCGCTCTTCGAGAGGGCTGACAAAGAGAACGGAGCGCCCAGGTCATTCCCAGACGCTCCCGCTTCGGTTCCCTCCTGCTAGTCGATCACCGCCTTTCCAGCCTGTGTCATTTTGCCACAAATGAACCATCAGTCAATGTGTATTTGGATGGTGAAACCACCCTTTACACAATACATCCCAGAAAGAATATCTGATGAAATACGCAAAAGAACACAGTTTCCCTAACCCGAAATTCTACGTGGACGACGGCTATACGGGTACGAATTTTGTTGAGGTAAGATAACGTAACCTTTTTTGCAGAGGGCGTTATCTTACCTCTTTTTGATGTATGTTAGATAGCATAACTCTTTACGTCGGCTCCTATCTGTCTGAAATAGGAGATACTTTCGGTAGGCTTGTCGCCTGTATCAACTCTGCCGACAAAGCTATAAAAGATTTCGATTTTGCGGGTGTTCGTTTCCTTATCCAGTTCGTGAATAAGAATACGGTCAATAAATTCATGGACGTTTTCGTAGGTCAGTTCGGTAATGGCGGTGTACTTGCATACCAGTGCGACAAACCTTTTCACGTCCGCGCTGCGCTCGGTGGCGTTGTCGATTTCCTGTGACAGCTCCGCAATCCTCCGGGTCAGCGTCTTTTTTTCTTCATCATAGCCGGAAGTCAGAAAAGCAAACTGTTCATCTGAAAGTTTCCCTAAAGCGTTGTCCTCGTAGAGCTTGCGGAATAAGATATTCAGCTCGTTCATACGGTTCTGTGCCTTGTCAAGCTCTTTGCGCTGCTGTGTCAGCGTCTTTTGTACTGCCTTTGCGCTGCACTCGTTGGCGGTTTCGATAAACTCCTGTTCATGCTCTTTCACATAAGACGTTACGCGCTGCAAGTCTGCAAGGACAAGTTCTTTCAATACGCTTTTGCGGATATAATGTGTAGTGCAGAGCATATCATTTCTTGCCCGGTTGCGGTAGTTGCCGCAAGTGTAGGCGTGTTTCCGTTCAAGCGTCCCGGCTCCGCGTACTGCATACATTTTATAGCCGCAGTCCCCGCAAAAGAGAAGCCCGGAAAACAGGTCGATTTCATCAACCTTTGTCGGGCGGTGCCGGGTGGCAATCCGCTTCTGTGCAAGTTCAAAGGTTTCTTCATCAATCAAAGGTTCGTGAGTGTTGGGGAAGAAATACCTTTTTTCCTCCGGGTTCTTTTTCGTCTTTTTCGACTTATAAGATACCTTGTAGGTTTTCCCGGTTATGGTATGCCCTAAATACTCTTTCCTTGTCAGAATGTCGTACAGCGTCTTATCCGGCCAGTTGTACCATGCGTTGAGCTGTGGGCGGGGGTGGCGGTTGCTTCCTGTTCTGCGGTAGCGCAGTTCCCCGACGGTCAGTATTTCATTGTCCCGTAGCCAGTTCTGGATTTCACACATACGGTCGCCCCGTACATACATTGCAAAAATCTGTTTTACGACGTGCGCCGTTTCCGGGTCGGGTATCAGATGATTGCGGTTATCCGGGTCGATAAGGTAGCCGTAAGGGGCTTCGCCGTTGACGCGCTCGCCTTTCTGCGCCTTTGCCTGTTTGACAGCCCGGATTTTCTTTGAAGTGTCGCGGGCGTAAAACTCGTTGAACCAGTTCCGCAGAGGGGTAAACTCGTTATCTTCCCTTGCTGTGTCTACACCGTCGTTAATGGCAATGTAGCGCACTTCGTATTCGGGGAAAACAATCTCTATCAGTTCCCCGGTTTTCAGATAATTACGTCCCAGACGGGAAAGGTCTTTTGTTATGACGGTCGCCACGTTCCCGGCTTCAACCTCATGCAGCATGGCTTGAAGCCCCTCACGCTCAAAGCTCACGCCGGAAAATCCGTCGTCTACGAAAAAGCGCGTGTTGAAAAAGTGGTGTTCGTCAGCATATTTCTGTAAAATCAGCTTTTGGTTCTGTATGCTCTCGCTTTCCCCGGCCTGCATATCTTCCTGGCTCAATCTGCAATATAAAGCGGTAATCTTGTCTGTCTGTAACATTTTGTCCTCCTTTCCGACGACAGACAAGCATGGTATTTGTACTGTCTATATTATACCACATACCGCTGCCTGTGTCATGTATAAAATGTGAAGAAACGCCCTATTTCCGGGCGTTTGTGGGGTTCAGCTCCATGTCTTTGCGAATGAGCTTTTTTATCTTTTTATCCAGTGTGTCCGTCGCACGTTCACTTGCGGACGAACATACAAGGTAAGTAACTTTTCCGATTTTATGCTCCGTTGTGGTAACGGGCGTTTGGTTTTGCGTCAAAGAAAATCCCCCTTTCTTTCGCAAACATATAATACAGTCTATGAATAGCAGCAAGTCCACTATTCAAGAAAACAAAGGCTTTAATCGGACGGTTATTAGCATAACCTCATGGGAATTTCACCCCCGCATGGTTCTCATGCAGCCCTACCCATTGCCTGCGACGCTCTTAACGCTCGGACTGTGGCTGTAAGGAAGTATCATTGTATATTCTGCGTGTCGTCGCCCGCAAGCCGCTACACTTGCTTTCCGGCGCGGTGTTGGTCGCTCGGCTGTCCGGGCGGGAATACTCCCACCGGGATAGCGTCATGGCGCACCCGCCGTATGGCTCGACGCAAAAGGAACGTATCCGATTTGCCCTATGCTGCGCCGCCGTTATCTTACGCCGCTTTCTTTTTCAAGGTTCAAAATGGCTGTGCTGCCTGCGTCAGCAGCGGAACGGAAAAGGGGGTAAGAGTGAAAGCGTCCCGCCGCCGTTGCGGTTATTCCTCTGTCCTAAAGGTGAGGACAGCCATCATCAGTTTTGCTTGCAGCCGTTCCCGAATGTCGTGGTCTACGCCGAAATAGACGTTCCCGCGCTCGTCGTACAGCTTCCGCATGGAGAGGCGGGCTATGTAGCCGCTGAAATGCTGCAAGACAATCTTCATAGCGTCCGGGTCGCCCTTTGTCGCTGCCACAATGACAGGATAGGGAACAAGGGCATTTTCCGGGTAGCCAGGTTCGTTACCATTCGTCCCATTCATCAGCATTTTCCTCCAGATATTTTCTTAATTTCTCAAAAGAGCTTGTCCGCCTGTACTGTATCGTGCTTCTCGACGTATTGAACAGCTCCGCAATCTCGGTGTCGTTCATTCCCTCGAAATAATACAGCAATATGGCTTTGCGCTTTTCTTCCGGCAAAGTACGGATTGCTTCAAGAAGCAGCTTCGGCGTGATTTTCTTCCCGGCTTTCTCAAAGACGGTTTCAACAGTTTCCCGTTTGAAATATTCATCAAACGTATGAAGTTGTCGCGCTTCGTCTAAGGTCATGTCGGAAAAGGTCACTTCCTTTGCCTTGTGTCTGCGAAGCTCTCTATGAGTGTCGCACGCTTCATTGTGAAGTACCGTATTACAAAACTTCTGAAAAGCACACTGTTTGTAAAACTCCCTGCTATTAGGTTCCACATTCTCACCTCCTTTCTCGTTGGAAAGTTGGTGGTGCTTCCCCCTTTTCGCGGGGCAATACGGCGGTTTTCAAAAACGCCGAAGATTTTTTGAAATTTCTTCAAAAAATTTTTTGAGCAGCAAAATGCGCCCGTCCGAAAAGCCCGGACAGGCGCATAGGTATTATAAGTAGTATTTAGATGATTAGACAGTTCATATATAAAAGCGTAATTTCCCCCGGTGGTGGTCGGGCTTTTTTTAACAAGTCAATGACCGTCGGATTTTGTCGATACGCTTTGCGCTTCATGGCGGCTACCTCCTTTTAGCCGCCGTATCTGTTGGCGTTTGTGGCGTCATTCCTTTTCAGAGGATAGAAAGAAACGGCAGCCTTGATTTATTCAAAGCCGCCGCTGATAGACAGGGTAATGAGTTTATAGAAACGGCTTAATATTGGGGGATATAAAGAGAGCCGACAAACTGCGATTACTCGCAAGTTTATCGGCTCTGCGTCTGTGCGTCTGGCTCTTTGATAACTGACATATTCAGTTGCTTTACATTTATAAGCGTTTCCTGTTTACATTTCGGACAGAACAATGGGAAGTTTTCAAGTATCGTGTCGCCGCGTATCTTTACCCGCGTTTTGTTGCCGCATACCGGGCATAATAACCATTGTTCAGCTATCATAGCAAATCCTTGTTTTCCGCCCAAGTTGAAAGTGTTACACTTCCATGGTGCTAATTTTGTTAGAGAGTGCTTTTGTCAAAACGAAAGCAACTAATATACTTGCCGCCGCAATCACAAGAACAATAACGCTGTTAAATATCCCTCCTGCTAAAAGGATTTCAGACGCAAAGCTACCGAAAATACATGAAACAATCACGCCCACTATAATTGTTACAGAAGCGGATTTTCTCCAATATCCAAACCACAAAGATATTACCGCCAATGCAGCAGCTATTATAGAGTAAGCAATAAGCGATATTGCAACCCCGAATAGCGTTGACATTGTTATAGCTTCTTGACAAATAGGAACAAACGCTTCGGTGGTAAAGAATATTACAAAAGTAATCACTCCGCTAAACAGCATGGAAACAAATGTAAACAAAAATACAGTTATAACTTTTGCCAATAATACTCGGCTTCGCTTAACAGGGTATGAGAAAAGCAAAAAAACTTTTTTGCTTGCATATTCTTCAACAATAAATCTGTTATACATTGCCGACGATAAGATAGAAAAGCAAGCCGTAGCAACAACTAACGATAAGGTGGCTATGCCGTTATATGTAATAAATATCTGAACATCTGTATCAGAAGCGTCAAGATGTGGTATTGCAGCAAATAAGTAAACAAGACCTAATACTGCAAATGTAATTAAAAGTCCCGCAGTTATGTAGCCTTTCAATCGGTTACGCTTAATTTCAAGTTTTATTAAATTCAACATTATCTTTCCCCCTCTTTCACAATCGAAATGAAATATTCTTCAAGGTTAAATGAGTTGTCTTTTTTCAATTCCTGCAATGTCATTTCCCGCACAATCGCACCATTTGAAATGATACCGATTTTATCCGCTATATGTTCTACCTCAGATAAAATATGACTTGAAAAAAGAATAGTTATTCCGTCCTTTTCTACAAGGCTTTTGAATAAATCACGCATTTCACGAATACCTACGGGGTCAAGCCCATTAACAGGCTCGTCCAGTATAAGCAGTTTAGGTTGATGTACCATAGCACGTGCAATAGCCAAACGTTGCCTCATACCAAGTGAAAACTCCGAAACGGGCTGATTTCCGACGCTCTGCAATCCGACTTTGGATAAGGTCGTTTCCGTATCAGCTTTTTTAACACCCATATAGGCAAGATGTATGTTTAGGTTTTCTTTTGCTGATAAATGTTCGTAAAAAACAGGAACATCAATCATACTGCCGATATGCCGTAATATATCAGCTTTCTGTACTGTAACATCTTTTCCTAATACTTGAACCTCGCCCAAAGTAGGGGTTAATAAGCCGGTTAGTATTTTGAACATAGTTGTTTTGCCTGCTCCATTGATTCCCAAAAAGCCGTATATTGTTCCTTTTTCTACGGTTAATGAACATTTACGAAGCACCTCATTTTTTCCAAAGGATTTGCATAATCCTTTCGTGTGAATGGCTTGTTCTGTTGACATTAGATTTCCTCCTCGTATTTTGAATATTATATTGCCTTTTCCAGCTCCGTAGACGGCACATTACCAAGCAGAGCCGACAGTTTGCTCATAAATTCTGTTCTATCCATTCTTTAAACATTCCTCAAAGATACCGTTCAATTTGGCAGAATACCGATACCACTCGCTAATATACGGATTAAGCTGTGTTCTTCCTTTCTCCGTAATCCTGTAGTAACGCCTGTTGCGCCCCCCACATTCCATATCGTACACTTCCAGACACTCATCTTTCTGTAACCTGCGCAGAACTGAATATAGCACAGATTCGGAAATCTCAATGACCTGCCGTACCTCCTGTGTAATCTTATACCCGTATGTACCCTCTGGCTCATGGGATATCATAGCCAGCACAACGGCATCCAGCAATGCCGCACCTGTGTTAAAAACCATGCAATATACTCCTTTCCTGTTATTTATATATCTTATAAAGTTCTCTCCATGTGTGAACATATAAAAAATTATGTAAAAGGTATAATGTGCCTATGATAGTCTGCGCTTATAAACTTGTGCTGCTGCGGTAAACGCAATTATAATTATTGCTATGCACCAAGCAAGAGCTATCCACAAGCTGTTCCCCAAAGGCAAGCCAAGCGTCAAGGCACGAATACTGTCAATAATCGGTGTCATAGGCTGTATTTCTGCAAACCACCTAATACCGCCGGACATGGTATCAGTAGGAGCAAAGCCGGAACTGATGAAAGGCAAAATAAAGAGTGGAAACATTAAACCACTGGAGCCTTCCGGCGATTTTGAAATTAGTCCACATAGTACAGCAAGCAATGAAATCGCAATGTTTACTAAGATAAGCAAGGCTGCAACAATAAGCCAATCCACAAAGCCGCTATGTGGCCGAAAACCAAGGACAAAGGCAGTAATAATGATTACGGTGCTTGAAATTGTATTTCTCACTACTCCCGCGCCAGTATGACCTATCAGTACGGCAGATTTTGAAATTGACATAGAACGGAAACGGTCTATTATGCCTTTTGTCATATCTGTTGCGACGTTCATTGCCGAGTGTTGAGAAGCCTGCCCAAGACTTTGCATAATAATTCCCGGCACAATAAAATCAATGTAATTTAGGCTTCCCACATCTGCTATATTCCCAAATACCGTTCCAAACAGGAGCATTAAAAAGAACGGTGTTATTGTTGCCATCAACAATGCTTCGGGGTTTCGCAAAGAAATAAGCAGGCAGCGTTTAAACATTATCCAAGAGTCAAGAAATGATATACTTTTGAGTTTATGCACGATTATTTTCCTCCTTTTTCATCAGTCAACGCTAAAAACACTTCTTCCAAAGAGGGAAGTTTTTGCTCAAAGCTGTCAATCGTTATACCGTTCTCATTTAATAATGCCATTGCTTCGCTTGCTTGTTCTTCACTTTGAAAATTGAGTTGCGCGCCGCGCTGCGGCATTATCGTTTTTAGGTATTGCGGTGTCCCCTCTGCAAGTATCTTACCGCCATGAAGAATGGCGATATAATCCGCAAGATATTCTGCTTCTTCCAAATACTGTGTAGTAAGGAATACCGTTGTTCCTCCGGCAGCTAATTCTTTTACTAAATCCCACATGGCAATACGATTTTGAGGGTCAAGTCCAGTGGTGGGTTCATCAAGAAAAATAATTTGTGGCTTTCCCATAAGGCTCATGGCTATATCTAATCTGCGACGCATACCTCCAGAATAAGTAGATACTTTGCTGTCTGCTGCGTCCTGCAAATGGAAGAAAGACAACCACTCATTCACCTTGTTTTTGACATTGTTCAGACGTTTAAGCTGTCCGATAAGGTTTAGGTTTTCTCTGCCTGTCAAAACTTCATCTACCGCTGTGAATTGCCCTGTCAGACTAATGCACTCACGCACATAATATCCTTGACGAACCACGTCAAAGCCGTTAATGGTTGCTTTGCCGCTGTCCGACCTCATCAATGTAGAAAGGATTTTTACGACAGTTGTTTTCCCTGCGCCGTTTGAGCCAAGCAGGGCAAAAACACTGCCTTTACGGACAGTAAAGCTAACATCTTTCAAGACGTGATTTGCCTTATAAGATTTTTTTAATCCCGATACGTCAATCATAGTTTCTATCATATTACCCTCCTTAAATACATACGTATGTATGTTTTAGGTCTTAATTTAACTGCCTATATGGGCAGTTAAATTAAGACTTTATTCTTTTTCAAATTCGTGTTTGCCTATTTCGTCCAGAAGCTCTTTCATTTCTTTATCCATAAAGGGTACGCCCAACACTTGTCCCAACTGTTCGAGAAATGATACTTTATCGGAATACTCTTTGTAAGATACTTGAAATGTAAAAGGACTTAACCATGAAGCAATCAGCATAGAGATAACTTGTGCTGTTTGCTTTGGGTATTTTACGGAAATCGAACCGTCCGTATTTCCCTCAATCAACAGTTTTTCAACGTAGGGAGCTACTATATTTACTTGCGTGAGCATTTCGTTCTTAAAGACAACAGGGCTATCTGATAATTTTTTCATTTCTGCTCTTAAACTATCGCTCATATCCAAACGGGGCGTGAGGTCAAGTTTGAATACAAACCTAAGTTTTTCAAGGGCGTTTAGCTCTTTCTGCCTGTTAGCAAGGAGAAACGGATTGTTGTCATTAAAAGACTTATACATAACGCCAGAAATCAATTCTTCACGTGATTTGAAGTAATGATAAAATGCTCCGCGAGTTACGCCAAGCTCCTTTACAACATCTTCAACATTGACATTTTCTAATCCCTTTTCGGCAAAAAGACGTGTGGCTGTTTCTAATATCTCCTGTTTCGTTTTTTTATCAGAACGTGGCATACAATCACCTCCAAAACATACGTATGTATGTTTTACCCATTATAGCTCTTATTCTTTGCGTTGTCAATAGACTTCAAGGAAAAGGTTACAAGTATATATGCTTTATTTTGACTAACTAATAGAACTGTGTAGACATATCCAAAAGGAAAGGTGAACAGTAAAATGTAATAGGGTGAATAACTATGGCAAAAAGACCAGTACCAAAATACGACTTCAAGGCTTTTGGGGCAGCTATAAAGGCGGCGCGGACAGGGCGCAAGGAGAGCCGCAAGAAAGTAAGCGACGAAATGTTTATCTCGCCGCGCTACCTTGCGAACATTGAGAATAAGGGGCAGCACCCAAGTTTACAGATTTTCTTTGAGCTTATGCTCCGCTACAATATATCCGTAGACCAATTCCTGTTAGACACGCCCGCCGCAAAGGACACAAAGCGGCGGCAGCTCGACGCGCTTCTTGACGGTATGAGCGATACGGGCATACGGATTGTGACCGCAACGGCAAAAGAGATTTCCGAAGTCGAAAAAGAGGGCGAATAGGAATGTCCGGCTTAAAACTGAACAGTATTTAGAGAGCGTTGTAATCTTTTTTTGAGATTGCAGCGTTTTTCTTTTGCGTAAGTTTGGCAAAATCGCTTTTTCTCCGTAGTAAGGGATAAGAGCCTAAAGGATAAAAACATTCGTAGCAAGCATAGGAAGCGGGTACCCACTTCCGTATTTTCGCCCTCCCGCGCTGCGGCTCGTCGGTTGAAAATGGCTTGTTGGGAAGTGTCCCAAACCCTCGGAACGGAAAGGAAAGGAGCGAACACATGGACGGACGCAAAAGGACGGTGCAAATCAAATTCAGAGTGACGGAAGCGGAACGGGATTTAATACTGGAAAAAATGAAGCTCGTACCCACCCGGAACATGGCGGCATATCTGCGGAAGATTGCCATTGACGGGTATATCATTCAGATAGACCATGCCGATATAAAGGCAATGACCGCAGAGATACAGAAAATCGGTGTCAACGTCAACCAGATAGCACGCCGCGTAAACGCGACGGGGAACGCATACCAAGAGGACATAGAGGAAATAAAGGGGGTGCTTGCGGAGATATGGCGGTTACAAAGATTAAGCCTATTAAAAGCACTCTAAGCAAAGCCCTTGACTATATCGAAAACCCGGACAAGACGGACGGAAAAATGCTTGTGTCCTCTTTCGGCTGCTCCTATGAAACGGCAGATATTGAATTTGAATATACCTTGTCCCAAGCACTCCAAAAGGGGAACAATTTAGCCTTTCATCTGATACAGTCCTTTGAGCCGGGGGAAGTCGATTATCAGAAAGCCCATGAAATCGGAAAGCAGCTTGCCGACGCGGTAACAAAGGGGCAGCATGAATATGTACTCACGACGCACATTGACAAAGGACACGTCCACAATCACATTATTTTCTGCGCCGTAAATTTCGTAGACCACCGCAAATACAATTCCAACAAAAGGAGCTATTACGGCATACGGAACATGAGCGACAAGCTGTGCCGGGAAAATGGCTTGTCCGTCGTTGTTCCCGGCAAGGGCAGCAAGGGAAAAAGCTATGCAGAGTACCAGGCAGAAAAGACGGGTACAAGTTGGAAAGGCAAGCTAAAAACCGCCCTTGACGCGCTTATCCCCCAAGTTTCCAGTTTTGAGGAATTGTTGCAGCGGTTACAGGCGGCGGGCTATGAGATAAAGCCGGGGAAATATGTATCATGCCGCGCCCCCGGACAGGAACGCTTCACCCGCCTTAAAACCCTCGGCGCAGACTATACAGAGGAAGCCATAAGGGAACGGATAGCGGGCAGACGGACAAAGGCGGCGAAAGCTCCCAGAGAGCAGCGCGGCGTGTCGCTGCTTATCGACATTGAGAACAGTATCAAGGCGGCGCAGAGTAAGGGCTATGAACAGTGGGCGAAAATCCACAATCTGAAACAGGCAGCTAAAACCATGAATTTCTTGACGGAACACAAGATTGAACAGTACGCGGATTTAGTCAGCCGGATTGAGGAAATGTCAGCGGAAAGCGGACAGGCGGCAGACGCATTGAAGAACGCCGAAAAGCGGTTTGCGGATATGGCGGTACTTATCAAGAATGTTTCCACCTACCAAAAGACAAAGCCCGTCTATGACGCATACCGCAAGGCAAGGAACAGGGAGAAGTACCGCGCCGGACAGGAACAGGCGATTATCCTACATGAAGCCGCCGCAAGGTCATTGAAAGCGGCGGGCATTGCAAAACTCCCGAACCTTGCCGCGCTGCAATCGGAATATGAAGCCCTCCAAGCGCAGAAAGAAGCCCTTTACGCCGACTATGGGAAGCTGAAAAAGAAAGTCCGGGAATACGATATTATCAAGCAGAACATTGACAGCATTTTACAGGCAGACAGGCAGCCGGAACGGGAAAAGGGAACAGAGCGCGGATAAGGATAGCAAAATCCCCGCCGCTGTGCTATGATAAGGCTATCAAATACAGACAGGAGCATTGAAGCATGGAAAACCAGAAAATGCCGGAATATGAAACCATACGCGCCGCCGTCGCCGGGGAGAAATGGGCGGTTGAGAAAGTCGTGGAGTGCTACAAGGACGAAATAGACAGGCTATCGACGGTAGCGGTCAGACAGCCGGACGGAAGCACGAAACAGGAAATCAACGAAGATATGCGCCAGTCTATCACAAAGAAGCTGATAGAAGCCCTCCCGCAGTTCCCGCTTGAAGAAATGGAAAAGGGAAATGTCAGATAGGCAAAAAAAGAACAGGACGCGGAAGCCGGTATATGACTTCCGCGCCCTGTCTTTTTATGGGTGCTGTTTTCGTGAATGTTACGCAGTAGAACGCCATTTTCGGGGGTAAAGGTATAAAGTATCGCCTATCCGGTTTTCACGCCCGGAAAGCCCTGTAAATCAAGGGATTTTCTGCGCCTACTGCGTAACAGGGGCGCGTCTTTTCCTCATGCGCTCGGCGGCTTGTCTGCGGGTGATACGTTTCCGGCAGACGGGGCAGTATTTGACACTGTTAGAGGTTGACGCAAAGAACGCGCCGCACTCGGTACATTTCTTCTTATCCCCTGTCTGGTAAAGCTCCGCATAAAGCAGCCTGTCGGCGGGAAGCACCGCAACCCGGAACCACTTGCAGAGAAGCGAATAGGAAATGAGCTGCGGACATACGCACTCGTCCCCGTCGTCCAGTAAGATACAGTTCCCGTTATCATAATTGCAGCACGTCCGGCGCACAAGGGCGTTGACTTTCCGGCTCTGGGGCGGCGTCAGCCGCTTAACCCCGTTCATACTTCATCAGCGGCGTAAATGGGAAGCTCTGCAAATTCCGCTTCGGTCAAAGCGTCCACTTTGGAAAGGGTGCGCTTTGCAAGCTCCCGCATATCCGCGTCCATGTAGGGCAGCGCGGCGTTGATATTCTCAATCAAAGCCCGCTTTCCGCCCTCGTTGTAAATGCTCAAAAGGTTTGTTTCTTCAACAGTCAGTCTAATCATGCTCATACCTCCATATCGTGATTTTTTGTTTTAGCCGCCGCCTTTTTCGGGGTGGTCTTTGCCTTGTCCGCTTTAAGCTGCGCCCGGATAGAGGGGCGGGGCTTCCTTATCTCCCTGTCCCGGTTCTCCCCCTTGTCAATCAGCGCATACGTCCCATGTCTGCCCTCGATTTTGGAAAAGGAAAGTGTCTTGTAGGGCAGCATGGAGAAAAGGCGGTCAGTGTCCTTTGTAGCCGCAAGCCGCATGAACGCCGGGGAAAGCTCTGCCATGAAATGGGTCTTGTTCGGGCTGTTTGGCGTGTCGTGCCGCTTCATTTCCCGCACAATGCGCCGCGCTTCCGTTTCAATCAGCCCGTCCCGCAAGGTTGCGATATGCGCCTTGAAATCCCCCGGCGAAAGCTGCTCCCGGCTGCGCCGTTCTTCCTGTAAAAGAGCTTGCAACGCATCCGGGTCGTTGGGTAGGGCTTCAAAGCGTTCAAACTTCCCAAGCTGCGGGTCTGGGGTTCCGTCAAAATATCTCCCGGCTTCCTGTACCCTTTCCCCATGCTCATAAATCAGCTTCACCGTATCGGCGGGCAGCTCCTTTTCCTTGACACGCTCATAATGTTTAGCGTAGTCCAGTTCGTACAGATTGCCCTTGATTTTCCCGCGCTCCTTGCCCGTCAGCTCGATTGCATAGGCAAGTACGCGGTCGCTTGTCTGCTCCATGTAGAAACGCCATGTGTTGTGGGGTGCGGTATCTTTGAGGAAAACGTCGCGCTCCCGGAAACAGTGCGTCCCGGACGGGCGGCAGAACCACAAAAGGGTTTTGTCCTCTTTTTTGGGGCTTGCCGCCGCCTTTGCGATAATCTCTTTGTCAATGTCTAAGTCGCTCTGGTAAAAGCCTGTGTTCTGCTTCATAATCGCTTCAAGGGAAGCAAACAAATCCACGTTTTCAAATTTGCTCTGTTCCGGCATGGGTCAGCTCCTTTCCAAGTCCTGTGACTTCTGCTTTGCGTTTTTCTTCTGCGCCTTTTCCTTGTCGGCTCTAAGCTGCGCCCGGATAGAGGGCTTCTTTTCCGGCTTCGCTCCCTTGCCGCGCTCCTTGTCGGCTTTGACAGCATTAGCTAGGTCAACAAGGGAAATCTGCTCGCCCGCCTTTACCTTTGCTTCCAGTTCGTCAACGGTGGGGGTGTTGTTGATGATACCGTCAATCATGTTCCCGTTCTGCTCTGTGGTCTGCTCGGCGGTTTTCAAGGGATTGTCCCGCTGCGCATGTTCTGCGGCAACGGCAAACGCCCGCGTCCCATTCCCCATAATCAGATACTTTCCGTCGTCCGACTGGTGGTGAAAGCCATATCCGGCGGCTTCTATCTGCTCCCGGCTCATGGCGGTCACATGGAAAGTCCCCCTCGGTGTTTTGACAGTTTCGCCCGTTTCCAAGTCGTCCGGGGTAAGCTGCTTCTGCTCCTGTAAAAATTCCGGCACTTCCCGGAAACCTACACTGTCAACGAAATGCGCCGCGTCCTGTCCGTCCTGATGAAGCACTACCACGTCCGAAACGGAAAGGCTGTGTCCCTTAAAATCTTTGGGGTGGTCGATATTGAAACGGGCGTAAATATCTTCAAGGGAAGTTTCCGGCGCAAGGGGCGCGGAATAGACAAGCTCGTAATTCGCCCTGTCAACCACATTTCCCGCCGCCTGCAGGCGGTCGTATGGCTCAAAGCGCAAGTCCCTTGTTTCGTCCCTGCCCTTTATCTGGTAAATGGAAAAGGTGTCTTTGTCCTGTCCGGCGGTCTGCGCCGTTTCCTGTGCCTTTGCGTAAAGCTGCTTTACGTCGCCCTCGGTCAGCCCGCCGCTTTTGAGCTGCCCCATAAGCTCGCGGCATTTCTCCGGCGTTCCCGTATAAAGCACGTCGCCCATTTTCGCCCGCCCGTTCTCCTGTGTCACATAGGCTTGCAAGAGGTGGCTGTTTTCCCGGCTGTCGCCGTAAGGGTTCCGGCGCACCTTGTAAATCGTTTCCGGGGTAAAGGCTTCTTTCGGGGCTGCGCCCGCCTTTTCCTGTGCGCCGGATTTTCCCGGTGCGGCTTCTTCCGGCTCCGGCTTCTCCGGCGGGGCTGCCTGTTCTTCTCTGGTGGGTTGCTCCTGTCCGGCGGTCTGCTCCTTGTCCTGTGCCTTTTGCAGCTCCGCTAAATTCCCATCTATGGAATTGATAATCTCGGCGGCTGCGCTGCGTATCGTTTCAAGGGAGCTTTTCAGCTCGGAAAGCTCCCGACCGCTGCTCCACCCGGCGACGTAGCCGAAAGAGTAGTCCGACGTGTCAAGCCCGTAATGTTGGCAGACGGTATAGGCGACGCTTTCCGCTTCGACTTCGCGGGTGCGGCGGTCAACGCGGGGCTGCTCGTCCTTTGGCGCGTTGAGGTCAATGTCGTGCAGCTTCGCATGGGCGATTTCGTGAATGGCGGTCTTTAAGGTCTGCAATTCGCTCATGCCCTCGTTGATAGCAATGCGCTTGTCCTCCAAGTGGTAGTAGCCATGAGAGCCGCCCCCGATATTCTCAAAGGCAATAGGAACGGGGGAAGTCTTTTCAAGGGCTGCGAAAAAGTCCTTGTAGCGGTCAACGTCGCCCGTCAGCTCGTCAACGGCAATATCCGGCAGCTCCTTTCCCTCGGTCTGGGAAACGTCAAAGACTGATACCACCTTGTAGGCGGGTATGGTGATTTCCTTTTCCTCGGTGACGGGCTTTCCGTCCTTGCCGATTATGGGCTTCTGTGTGTGCGGGTCAATTTTCTGCATTTCCTGTTTGATTTTATAGGGCGACGGGGCAATGATTTTAATTCCCTTTTCCCCTCTCATCACATTTCGCTCAAAGTTGTTCTTCCAAGCGGAAAAGCCCGCCAAAAGGGAAGCGTCCGGCTTCTGCATGGCGATAAGGACGGTGTTTCGGAAGCTGTAATTATGGAATTTTGACATGACTTTCAGATATTCCTTGTAACGCTCGCTGTCAAAGAGTTCCGCAATGCCCTGTTCCAGACGGTCGGTAATCTCTTTGAGTTTTTCGGCGGGCTTCCCGGCAGTCAGCACGATAGGGATAACCGGGCGCGGCTCCTGTGGCTGCTTTGCGGCGGTTCTGGCGGTCTGCTCTGTGGCGGCTGCGTCCATAAAGGTCTTGTCCTGTCCGCCGCGTTCCGGCTGCGGGAAGCTCATAACGCGGTATTCTTTGGGTATCTCGTTTTCCGTTCCCCGATACCATTCGGTAAAGGTGTTCTGATTATTATAGATATACCCCTGTTCGGTAAACTGCCCCTTATCCTTGCTAACTGCGTCCCTCCCATATTCTTCATACTTGAAATATTTCTTTGCTTCTTCGGGAAGCTCCAGCTCGTCCAGTTCGTCGATAAGATAATAGCCGTAATCTTCTTCGCTGCGGACAGTGGGATAAAGCCAGTAGCAGTCAAGGTTTTGTGCAAGGTTGATAAGGTCTTTCATGCTTCCGGCATACTCGCCATGTGCAACCGCCGCCGTAAATTTATCCTTGTCCCCGTCACTCTGCATTTCCAGAAGTTTACCAAAATAATTCAGCTCGTCCATGCTTGCGCTTTGGATAACGGAAAGCGGCAAGTCAAAGGGGCAGTCCTCCGTAGAAGAATATCCGTTGATGAAAAAATCCTGTGGATTGTCTGCGGTAATGCCGACGCTTTCCATAGCCGCGTGAAGCTGCTGCGTTGTGGTCGGCATGGGAAGCCACACGCCGCCCGGTTCGCCTGTTTCAAAGCGGCTGCGGCTGTCGATAAGAATTGAAAACTGCTCGTTTATGGTTTCACGCTCCTTTCTCTGTTCGGTGTCCTGTGGCGGCTCTGCTGTGGCGGGGGCTGCTTTTTCAGCGGTAGGCTGCGCCCGTTCCTCGCCCTCGATAGCATAGCCCGGTAAAAGCTGCCCGTTTACTTTGAAATGGTCTGCATACTCTGGCGGGATAGGCGGCGATACCTCGGTGAATAAATGCTGATAGGCTTTGATACGCCCATTCAGATATTTTTCCATAGCTGCCTTGTCTGCAAAGACTTTCCTTTCCTGCCCGGCGATTTTTGCCTGTCCGTAATTGTGGGGGCTGTTGGTGTAAATACTCCATGAAAGCGTCCACGAATAGGGAATGGATTTCTCTTTTTCCCTGTCATACCGGGTATTCTCGGATATGTGGTAGCGCATTTGGTAGACGCGGTTGCTGATGTGCTTCCCATAGTCCGTAGCTTCCCACTGGTTCGCGGTATGCGTGGCTTCGGGTGTCCTCACATACTCAATGGCTTTGTCAATGGCAAGCGTCTTTCCCGCCTGTTCGTCCCAGGCCGCCGCCTGTTCCTGCAAGGCTTCAAAAGCTGCCTGTTCAGCCGCCGCGTATTCTTCCCGTAATGCCTGTAACTGTTCTGAGGGCAGGGCGGTAAGCCCGGAAAGGTCGGCGGTCTGTTCCTCAAAATAAATATTTCGCTCTATCCGCATACTGTCAGCCGGGTCTAACTTGTCACGCTCAAACATGGAGTAGCCTTTTTTCTTTTCCATTCATTCGCTCCTTTCTGAAATGGCGGCGCACCGCCGCGCTTTTTGGGTACGCTCCCTATTACGGCGGGGCGGTGCGTTTTGCCAAAAATTTTTTTGATTTTTTTAGAGGGTTTGGGAAACTTCCCAACAAGCAAAATCCCCGTCCGGCGCGTCAGCGGCAGGACAGGGATTTACGGAAGTGGGTACCCGCTTCCTATGCTTGCTATTCAAGTTTTTAGTTCTTCTGTACTTCGATACGGTAGTTGACGTATTTCCCGCCAGTGTCAGCCAGAACGATAGTTCCGTCATAGGTCTTGCCTGTTTTCGGGGAATAGAGCTTCTTCACATTCACTTTGCCGGATTTAAGGAGCGCGGCGGCAATCTTCGCGGAAAAAGCGGTCTTGCGTTCCTCGAAAAAGCGGTCATTCTTCCACATGACAAAGGCACATTCTTTGTTGCTGCAATAATAGTTTTTCTTCCCCTCATGGACGGGGGAACCGCAACGGGGGCATTTGCCGACAGAGGGCTTTTCCTCCCGGAACAAATCCTTTTTCCCGTCCAGTGCTGCGGCGTGTGTCTGCACAAGCTCCCGCGCCATAGCTTCAATGCCGGACAGAAATTCGCCGGGGTCTGCGGCTCCCTTTGCTATCTGCGTCAGATTGTTTTCCCATTCTGCGGTAAGCTGCGGGGAAGTGAGCATATCCGGCAAGACTGATATAAGGGCGGCTCCGTTCTGCGTGGGGATAAGCTGCTTCCCCTTGCGCTCTGCAAAGCCGCCCTTTACCAGTTTTTCAATGACGGCGGCGCGGGTGGCGGGAGTGCCAAGCCCCCGGCGTTCCGCGTCCGGGTCGGTGTCCCCGTTCCCGGCTCGCTCCATAGCAGAGAGAAGCGACGCTTCGCTGTGGGGCTTCGGCGGCGTTGTGGTATGCTCCGTTACTTTTGCGGCGGGGTTAGGAAAGTTCTGTCCCTCGGAAAGCTCCGGCAGCGTCACGCCCTCATTTTCCCCGTCCTCTGCTTCGGGCTTATCTTTCAGCGTCGCCCGGTATCTGCGTTCAAGCTCTTTCCAACCCTCCGCAAGTACGGTCTTTCCCCTTGCGGTGAAGTCTGTCCCGGCGCATGAGAAAACCGCCGTAACCGCTTCATAAATATGCGGCTCGGCGGTGGCAAAAAGCAGACGCGCCCCCGCAAGGGTAAGGATATTCTTCTCGCTTTCCGGCAGCGCGTCCGGGTCAGCCTTTGCAAGCTCCATAGTGGGAATGATTGCGTGGTGGTCTGATACTTTCTTGCTGTCTAATACCTTTGCAATCTCCGGCGTGAAGTCCGCGCCCGCCATAAAGGGGAGCTTTTCGCAAAGCAGCGCGATAATGTCCGCTGCGGTGCCGCCCATGTCGTCAGTAAGAAAGCTGCTGTCCGTCCTCGGATAAGTAAGGAGCCGCTTTTCATAAAGGGATTGTGCAAGGTCAAGGGTCTGCTTTGCGGTGTAACCGAAAATGCGGTTCGTTTCCCGCTGCAAAGAGGTAAGGTCAAAGAGCTTTGGCGGGGCTGCGGTTTTCTTCTCTCTGGTAAGGGAAACGCATACCGCCTTTCCCGCTTCGCAAGCCCCTTTCAGCGCGTCGGCTTCTGCCTTGTCCGAAATCCTTTCGCTTGCCGCGTCCGCGCCGGATAAATCAAGGCGAACATGATAATATTTTTCTTTCTGGAAATGGGAGATAGCCGCGTCCCGGTCGGTGAGCATTTTTAAGGTCGGGGTCTGGACGCGCCCCACGTTCAAGGTCTTTCCATACAGGCAGGAGAAAAGCCGGGTGGCGTTAATGCCGATAAGCCAGTCAGCCTTTGCGCGGCAGAGGGCGGACGCAAAGAGCGCGCCATAGTCCCGCCCGTCTTTGAGGGAAGCAAAGCCCGCCTTAATCGCCCCGTCCTCCATTGAAGAAATCCACAAGCGGCGCATGGGCTTCTTGCAGCCCGCCACTTCGTAGACAAAGCGGAAAATCAATTCACCCTCGCGCCCCGCGTCACACGCATTTACCACTTCGGAAACGTCGGCGCGGTGCATAAGCTCTTTAATGGTTTTGAATTGCTTCCCCTTGTCCGGGTCAACGGCGTACTGCCATTCCTCCGGCAGAATGGGTAAGCTGTCAAAACTCCATTTTTTATATTGCTCCCCGTAGGCGGCAGCTTCCGCAAGCTGTACCAAATGCCCGACGCACCATGAAATGAGGTAGCCGCCGCCCTCGATATACCCGTCCTGTTTCCCCTTAATGCCAAGCGCGGCGGCGATAGTCTGCGCCATGCTCGGCTTTTCTGCAATCACAAGTCTAAATGCCATGAAAAAATCCTCCTTTCAGCGTTCCGGCGCGGTGTGCTTCTTCTCCTGTGCCTGTTTCAGACAATAGCCGATACAGGGGGATTGCGCCTTATAAGGGCAACGCATACACGCCGGGGATTTTGGAACGGGCGGCGCACTGTCACGCCGCCCGGTGGGTCTTTGTACCATCATTTTTTCTAAAGGGTTTTCGGTGAAAAGCGTCATGCTTCCTCGTCCTCCTGTTCTTCATCAGAAAGCCCGTCCCCCTCGTCCTCGTCGTAATCGTCAAAATCGAAATCTTCAAGGTCGGTGTCGCCCTTGACGTTCTGCTTTGGCTTCATAAACTTAAAATAATAGAACGCGCCCCCGCCGCCAAGAAGTGCCACGACAAGGAAAAGCACAAGCCCGCCTGTATTGCCTTTCTCTTTGGGCTGCTCTGTTGGTTTCTCGGTTTCCGGCTCCGCTTCCTTGCCGCTGCAAGCGGTCATGTTGTCCTTGCAGACAGGGCAGCTCACATTTACCTTTCCGGCTTCGCATTTATCGGTGCAACTGCAAACGGCGGGCGGGGCTGCTTCGGTGCTTCCGTCCTCCATAAGTGCTAAGAGGTCGGCTTCGTCCACTTGATTAAGGAAATGTACGGTGTCCTCGCCCTCGTCGTCCCGGTCAATGAGGATATAAAAGTAATTGCCGTTTTTGGTCGTTACGGTGATAAGCTGCTTGTTGCCGCCGAAATCGTCTACAAGGGTCGCGTTCCCGTCCGGGGTAAGGGGTTCTTCCTTTTGGGGTTCCTCGTAGACAACGCCGCTGTCGTTGGTGTCGTCCTCTCCCTCCGGGGTCTGTGCAAAAGCGGTGACGGAAAAGCCGCCCATAAGTACAAGGGCGGCGCAAAGTGCGGTCAAGGTTCTAAGGATTTTCTTATTCATTCTCGGTGTCCTCCATTTCTTCGGTGTCATGGTCTGCGGGTTCTGCGGGGTAGCCCGGCGCGGCTTCCATACCCGGAATACCGCCCCCGGAAAGCATAGCGGAAAGCTCATGCGGGGAAAGGCGCATGGAGCGCACAAGCTGTACGATTTGCAGGTTTTCCGCTTCGGTTTTCTGCGCTTCAAGCCCCCTTAATCTGTTCTGGTACTCGGTGATTTTCTCGCGGGTCTTTGCAATCTCCTTGTCGATACGTTCAATTTTGTTCATAGCCATAAATCAATTTCTCCTTTCAGATTTTCATTTTTTTGTTGTCAGTTCCAATTCATTAAGCCGTAGCCCTTGATACAGCCATAATTGGCGGGATAGCTCTTTATCTTGCAGGCGTCGCCGGAATTGCCCTCGACGGTATAGACGCGCTCCCCGTCCGTTCCGATAACAAGCCCCACATGGTCTGCGCTCCCGTCCCCGTCCCAGTCGAAAAAGATAGCGTCGCCGGGGGCGATATTCTCATAGCCCCTCGCGCCCCATTGCCCGCGTGACTGGAACCAGGGTACGCCCTGTGACTGGCACCCGGCAAAGCGCGGCTCGCTCTTTCCGGCTTGATTGTAGCACCATGAAACGAAACAGGCGCACCATTCCACGCGGCTGTTAAATCCGTACCAGCTCCAAAAGGGTCGCCCGCCCACGTTGCCGACTTGCCGCTTCGCAAGGTCTACAACGGCGGTGTTGCCGGGGCGTGTGCCGTTTACAAGCTGTACGCCGCTTAAATCCTCGGACGCGCCCATATCGGGGGAGCCGCCGCCGAAAATCAGCGGTTTGTTTCCGCTTGTTTCCAGATAGACGCGGTACATTTCAAGCTGCTGTGGCGTTAGAAGTTCCTCCGCAATCTCGGAAATGGGCTTGTTCGTCAGCTTCACGTTGAGGATATGGTACTCGTAGGGTACTTCCTCGGTGGTCGTTTCCCCTGTTTCCGGGTCTGTGCTTGTTTCTGTGCGGTAGCGGATTTCCGTTTCTTCTGTCAGCGTCAAAGTGTACTGCATGGCAAAGACGCGATTTAGCTCTGCCTGTGCGCTCTGCGGGGTGTAGGTCTGCAAAAGGGCGGTGAGGTAGGACGCTAACTCATGGGGGTTATGCCCGATACTGTCAAGGTCATAGCGGTATTCGTCATAGCCGGGGTGGGTGCTTTCGATATTGTCAATCTGCTGCTGAAGCTCGTTTTCCTTTGCGGCGTAATTGTTCTCCGTCGCCACAAGGTCGCTGTCCTCCGACGTGTAGGAAGTCCCAAGTATGCCGTTCATCAAGCCGGAGAACATGGAACCGCAAGAGGAAAGCCCCGCCGATACCATGATGAATAAGAGCAGCGCGGCAACGGCGATACATACGCCCGCCGGGTGCCGCCCTACAAAAGCGATTGCCTTTTTTGTTTCCTCGGCGGTCTTTTTTGCCGCCTTGCGGGTGTTCTCTGCGGCTTTCTGCGCCGTTTTTGCGCCGCCTTTCCTTGCCGACTTTGCATACTGCCGCTTGATTTGCTGCTTCTGCATGAAGCGGGAAAGGGGATTGCCCGCAATCTGCGGATTGTCATGCAGGGCTTTATGGTACTGGAAATCCACATTCGCCTTGAACGCCGCTTTCTCTGCCTTTGCCGCCGCCCGGTAGGGTTTGAGCTTGTGGCTGTGGTAGCCCTCCTTGACTTTCCGCGCCCCGTACTTTGCGCCGCGCTCTGCCAGTTCTTCGGATTTGTGCGCCCCCTCAACGCCGGAATTGTCCTTTTCAACGGAATGTATCTTGTTGTGGACGAAAATACCCGCTTCCTGTGCGGGGCGGGATAGCGGGTTATTGTGGGGCTTATTCTTTCCTATGGGCTTTTCCTGTTCCTCAAAATGTAGGCGGGTCTTGCCTTTCCCGGTGGCTTCATCAAAGGTGCGCTCCCGTACAAGTTTCTTTTCTTTGGGGATAGCCGCCTTTGCCGCGTCCAGACGGTCGGCTGCTTTGTCCGATTTTCGGATATACCTTTCAAGCTCCGGCGTTGCCCGTTCCTCGTCGGTAAACTGCAAGCGGGAAGATTTTTCTTTTGCTGTGGCTTCTGCCTGTGCTTTCCTCGCCGCCTTTTTGCTCGCCTTTCTGGTACGCGCCCCGTCGATACGTTCCAAGACGCGCTCGGCTGCTGCGGTGTCCTGTTCCCGTTCTGCCCCCGGCGCATGGGGAAGCGGCGGCGTGTCGGTTAAGGGCGGGGAAGTTGCGCCGCCCGGTAGGGGCTGCGCTGCCTGTTCCGGCTGCGGTGGGGCTTCGGTCTTTGCAAAGTCCGCGTCCCTTATCCGCTTGCTGATACGTTTCTTTTTCCCGGTAGCGGCGTTTACCTCGACAGCCCCCTCGCGGGTCATTTTCTGCGTGACTTTTTCACGCGCCTTATATTGTTTTATGTGTCTGTCCCTCCAATCCGCGCCCTTGCAAGGGCGCAATACTCGGCGTTTATCTCAATGCCTATATAATGCCTGTCAAGCTGCTTTGCGGCTGCCCCCGTCGTGCCGCTGCCGAAAAAGGGGTCAAGCACAACGCCGCCTTTCGGACAGCCCGCCTTGATACAGGTTTCGGCAAGTTTTGGCGGGAACGCGGCGAAATGCCCGCCCTTGTAGGGAACGGTATTGATAAGCCACACGTCCCGCCTGTTCCGCATGGTCGGCATGAGGGCTTCGTCGTAGTAGCTGCCGCTTCGCGCCCGGTTAAGCCCCTGTACGTTCCCCTGTCCGGGTACTTCGTCCGCATATTTCTGTCCCGCGCTGCGCCCGGTGCGGTACCGCGCCGCCGTTGTGGGGGCTAACGGCTCGGCTATGGCGGCTGCGTCATAAAAATACTTCTTTGACTTCGTAAGCAGAAAGATATGTTCATAGCAGCGGGTAGGGCGGTCTTTCACGCTCTCCGGCATGGGGTTTTCTTTCTGCCAGATAATGTCGCTCCTTAAATACCACCCGTCAGCGCGTAGGGCAAAAGCTAAAAGCCAGGGAATACCGATTAAGTCCTTTTGTTTGCAGCCGGAAACGCGGTTGTTTCTTGCAATCTGCTGTCCGTTTCTCCCTTTCGGGTTCTTCGGGTCTGCATGGTAGCCTTTATTTCCTGTGCCGCAGTAGGTGTCCGCGATATTCAGCCAGAGCGTACCGTCAGAACGCAGTACCCGGCGCAGTTCGCGGAAAACCTCGGTCAGCCTGTCAATGTACTGCTCCGGCGTGTCCTCCCGCCCAATCTGCATATCAAGCCCGTAATCCCTAAGCGCATAGTAGGGCGGGCTTGTGACGCAACAGTGTACGCTTTCCTCTGGAAGCTCCCGCAAGGCATAGAGCGCGTCCCGGTTGATAATGGTGTCTGTCCTTAATTTTGTCATGCTTCGCCCACTTCCTCCGGCTTCGTCGTCATTACCCGGTAAAGCTCGGTGTCTTTCGGGAAGCGGTCTACAAAGGGCAGCACCACGTTCCCGTAGAAGATAAGCCCCTCGCCCGCTTCGGTGTGGGTGACATACTTCATCTGCTGCGGGGAGATGTTGAGCTGCTTTGCAAGGATAGCCCGGTCGCCCGCCGCCTGATTGAGCATGAGGACAAAATCAGAGTTTTCAAAGATATTCTCCACTTCGCGGGAAGCAAGCAAATCCTTGACGTTCTGCGTAATGGCTGTGGGTATGCCGCCCCATTTTCTGAAACGCTTCCAGATTTCAACGGAATAGGCGGCGGTCTGTTCCTCTTTCAAGAGAAGATGAAATTCGTCCATAAAATACCGGGTGGATTTCCTTTCTGCCCGGTTGACGGTGACGCGGTTCCATACCTGGTCCTGCACAATGAGCATACCTAACTTTTTGAGCTGCTTCCCAAGCTGCTTGATGTCAAAGCAGACAAGGCGGTTAGAAAGTTCCACGTTGGTACGGTGGTTAAAGACGTTCAAGCTGCCGGAAACGTAAAGCTCCAATGCCGCCGCGATACGCGCCGCTTCCGGCTCCGGCTGCTTCAAAAGCTCGTCGTAGAGGTCGCCCAAGATAGGCATTTTCTCCGGGTCGGGGTCTGCAAGGAAAGGGCGGTACACGTTCCTAACGGCGCGGTCAATGACGGTCTTATCGACGGGCTGCAAGCCCTCCTTGCCGCCGATTACAAGCTCGCAGAGGGAGAGGATAAAGTCGGATTTCAGCGCAAGGGGGCTGTCGTCCTCGGAATAGTTGAGGTTAATATCCATAGGGTTCACATACTGGGGCTTCCCGTCAATGCCCTTGCCCGTAGGCGATAACCGTATCACTTGCCCGTCAAGCCGCTGCACAAGGGAAAAATACTCTGCTTCCGGGTCGCAGATAATTATGTCGTCGTCGGTAATGAGGAAAGCGTTTGTCATTTCCCGTTTGGCGGCAAAGGATTTCCCGCTTCCCGGCGTACCCAAGATTAAGCCGTTGGGGTTCTTTAGCTGCTTGCGGTCGCAGAGTATCATGTTGTTAGACAGGGCGTTTAAGCCGTAGTACAAAGCCGCGCCCGTCTGGAAAAGCTCCTGTGTGATAAAGGGGATAAAGATAGCGGTGCTTGACGTGGTAAGCCCTCTTTGAATGGGGATAAGGTTCTCCCCAAGCGGTACAGAGGACATAAGCCCCGCTTCCTGTTGGTAGTCAAGGCGGGTCAAGGCGCAGTTGTTCTTCTGTGCAATGCCCGCCGCCGCGAATACGTCATTTTCCAGTTTCCGCTTCGTGTCCGCCATGTTCACCACAAGGAACGTCAAGAGGAACATTCTTTCATTCCGGCTCTGCAAGTCCTGTAAGAGGTTCTTCGCTTCGCTGCCGAACGTGGCAAGGTCGGACGGGATTATATCCATGTCGTAGCCGCTGCGTACCGCTTTTTTCTGTTCCTCGATTTTCATTTTGTCAAGGTCGGTGATTTTCCGCTTGATTGTCTTTATGGCTTCGGTCTGGTCGATACTGTGGATATGCAGATTGACGATAACGCCCGTTTCCAAGTCCAGAATATCCGATAAGATACGGTCGTTTAATTCCGGCGCAAGGATTTCAAGGAATGAAACCGCGCCGATTTTGCGCCCCATGCGGAAATAACGCCCCTCGCCAAAACGGAAAGAGGATGGGGCGATAAAGTCCTTTGTGGAAAGCCCGGACGGGGCAAGCCATGAAAAATCAAAGGCAAACTGCCCGCCCTCCGGGTGGAAAATGCCATGCAGCATTTTAAGGCGTTCATAGCCTGTCATGGGGCGGGCAGACACGCCCAAGAGCTTAAAGTTGTTGAGTACGTCCGTTTCGATACGGGCAAGGCGGGATTTCGCCGCGCCCAGACTGTCGGCTTCAATGGCAAAGGTGATATATTTTGCTTTGACAAGCCCGTTGTTTCCCTTTGCAAGCTGGTTTTTCAGCATATTCCGGTATTCTGTGCGGATAGAGTTGAAAGCGTCCTCCTGTGCCGGGATATTGACCGCCTTTTCCGCTTCGCCCCGCTGCGTCCCCTGATTGATGAAAGAGAGCTGCACCGAAACGGAAGCGTCAAAGTAGTTGAGGAAGTCGCACCAGTTCTCAAAAATGGCGGTCTTGTCGTCTGCCTGTGCAAGCTGATAGTTAATATCTTCAAAGGCGACGGTCTTTGAGTATTTCCGTCCCGTAACCTTGCAGATACCGTCCGGGTACATCTGGATATAGGGGATTGTCTGCTGTGCGGTGTGGGCTTTCCCGTCGCCCTTTGCCTGTCTGATGATTTCCGCAATCTGCTTTTTCTCGGCGCGGGTGAGCTTGCGGGGCGGGTTAGGCTTTGCGCTTCCCGCCGCGCTGTTTCTTCGTGTTTCCTTTTGCAATCGCTGATACCTCCTTTTCAAGTTTTCTCTGCCGTTCTAAGACGGAATAAAAGTTGTCTGTCCTGTATGGTCGTTCTTTGGGGGCTATGAATTTCGTCCGTATGATGTTCTTCACCACCACTTCAAGGGGCTGTCCATGCTTTTCATACATGGCGAACAGGAAACAGGGCAGCATGACGGCAATCATAGCCATAGACGCAAGGCTTGTGCCTGTGCTGTCTTTGAGCAGAAAGAAAAGCGGAAGCCCTAACAGGAGAGCTACCGCAAAACATACAATCTGCCGTTTGGTAAGGTTGAAAGCTACTTTTGTCTTGACTTTGGATAAGTCTTTGGGTACGGGTACATACGCCAAGTGGAAACCTCCTTTCTCTGGGTTTTTTGCTGCTGTAAGTTCCCATAGGGGTAATCAAGGCAAAGGTCAATTTCTGCCCTTTGCCCGTCCCTATTCTATGGGGTTTTCCCGCGTCAAGGTCGGGTAGTATTTTCGCCGCTTTGCTCTGAAAATCTCCACCCTACCCTTGACACGCCGCTAATGCGCGGAGAAAATCGACTTCGCCAGTGCGCCGGATTTGAACAGGGAGAAACAGAGGATAACGGTATAGGCTGCAAGGGAAAAAATCGCGCTGTGCAGGTTGTCCGCTATTATCATGTTGTTCACCAAAACCGCGTAAATGCCGACGCATATCATTATGAGGAAGCCTTGAAAGCCAAGCGCGAACAGGGATTTTAGGTAGTTGTTCCCTATCTGTCCCCATTCCCGATTAGTCATTGTTGCGAACGGGATAGGCGATACCGAACAGTAAAGGTAAATCTCTATCATGCGCCCGTAGAGGATAACGGTTATCAGTACGGACATGATTTTCATGCACAAGCTCACAAGGCTTGTTTCCATGACAAGTAAGAGCAGTTCGGGGATTTCCATAGCGTCAAGCCCGCTCTGCATGGAAGCAAGGGCGGCGGCAACATCAATCTCTGTGCTGCCGCCAATTACCCCCGCCGCGCCGGAAACAACGTGCTGCGCCATATCGAACACCGCCATAGTGATGTCAAAGGTGTGCGTCACAAGGTAGACTGCCACAAACGCCTTGAACACCCACTTGAAGAACATGGAAGTGTCAACGTCGTGCATATTGTTCTTTTCCGTTACCATGCTGATAAGCTCATAGCATAGGACGTAGGTAATGACAAGCCCCGCAATGGGTACGATTACATTCTCACTAAGCGTCTGTATCATGGAGAATATATTTGCGTTCCACCCTTGCGGGGTCTGCCCTACCTCTGCGGCGATAGTGCCGACTTTCTCGTTTACGTCCCCGAACATAGTTGACAGATTACCGTTTATGGCTCCTATGAGGATTTCCTTTATCCATTCGTTAATCGCGTCAAGTATGCTCTGCATAAGCCTTTACCCACGCTTCTTAACCGAACAGCCCGGAAAGCAGCGGTACAAGGGTCATGCCGATAAGGGCAACGCCGCCGCCCGCCATAAGCTGCTTCATGCCCTGGCTTTTCGCGCCCGGATTGTCGTTGCCGTAGCCCTCCATGAGGTTAATCACGCCCCAGATACCAAGCCCGGCTCCAAGTGCTACAACAAGGGTCTGCAAAACGTCTACTGCGCTATTGAAAAATGCCATAAATATATCCTTTCTGCCGCGTCTGCGGCTGTCCGGCAAGCGGACAAAAGGCGGTCAGCATATGCCGCCGCATAAAAAAACCGCCCTCTGGTAAAGGCGGCTGTCCCCGCGCTGCGTAAGTTCTGCGGCGCGGCGGTATTCAGTTGTAAGGGGTGCGGCTCCTGCCGCTGTGTACTGCGCCGGAAAGTGGGGGCGCGTATCATGTAGCCGGTATGGATAGATGTGATTGCTTCAATCGCTCCTTTCTGTGTCCCGCTGTGCTGCCGGACGTTTTTTTCAGACTTGCGGGAAGTGAATAGCTTGCGTAGCAAGGTGTTCGCTTCCCGCAAGTTCACAAAGGGGTAGCTGCCGCAAGGCAGCGTAGGGGAAGTGTAGCTTCCCCTGTCCCCCGGCGGTCTGCCATGCTGTCACTGTTGCGGGATAAGCCCCCGGCGCGTGACATACTCCGTTGCAAAACGGCGGTGTTCCGCTTCCTTTTCCCGCCAATACTCCCATAATGCAGCGTCGGCGGCTTCCGCAACATTCATTAAAAACCGTTCAAGCTGCTTTTGTTTTTCCTCTGCGCTACGTTTCCTCATGGTCTGCGTCCTCCTGTAAGTCTGCTGCGTCAATCTCGTAATAGTCAAAAACCTCGTCGGGCTTGACAATGGCGGGGCGGCGTTTAAGGTGCTTTTCCATGTCAAAGGCGTTCTTCGGGTCTGCGTCGGATAGGTACTTGTATTTCGGGTGTTTCGTTATGTCGAATTTGTCCGAAAAGAACGGGCGCACCCCGCGTAGCTGCAAGATACATTTCCCTCCGTCCATGACTGCGATTTCATCTTCCGTCATAAGCTGCTTTCCCAATTTCTGATAGTTCAGCCCATGCGAAAGCTCCCGCCCTCTGGTTTCGGAAGTGTTGAAGCTGTCTATCGTTTCCTTGCCTAAAATCTCCGATATTTCTTTGAGGGTGGTTTTCTCCTTGCCGCCCAAGAAAAGCGTGGTGTCGCAGTTGCCGACTATGGTATCGGCGTTGTCCTTGTAGATTGCCTTTAGCTGTGACTGGCTCTGCAAGATGATTGACGCGGAGATTTCCCGGCTCCGTATCGTTGCAATGAGCTTTTCAAACTTTGGTATCTGCCCGATATTCGCAAATTCATCAAGTAAGCACCTAACATGGACGGGAAGCCGCCCGCCATATTCATCATCTGCTTTGTCGCATAAAAGGTTGAATAACTGTGTGTAGAGAATACTCACGACAAAGTTAAAGGTGTCGTCGGTGTCGCTGATAATCACGAAAAGGGCTGTCTTTCTGTCGCCTATGGTGTCAAGCTCCATTTCGTCGGTTTCCATAAGCTCCCGCAGCTCCTTAATGTCGAATGGGGCTAACCTCGCGCCGCATGAGATAAGTATGCTTTTTGCGGTCTTGCCCGCCGCAAGTTTGTATTTTTTGTACTGCTTGACTGCAAAATGCTCCGGGTCTTTTTCTTCCAGACGTTCAAACATGAGGTCAACCGGGTTCTGGAAGTCCTCGTCGTCCTCGCGGGCTTCCGACGCATTTATCATTTCAAGCAGCGTCGTGAAGTTCTTCTCGTCCTCCGGGGCTTCATACCAGATATAGCCGATTAGCGCGGTGTAGTAGAGCTTTTCCGCTTTCACCCAGAAATCCTCGCCGGATTTTTCCCCGTCGCCTTTGGTGTTGGCGATAATGGTATTGACTAACTTCAAAATGTCCTTTTCGCTCCGCAGATAGGCAAAGGGATTGTATTTCATGGATTTTTTGAAGTTAATCGTATTTAGCACTTTGATACGGTATTTGTACCGCTGCAACATTTTCCCGGTTTCCAAAATCAGTGTTCCTTTCGGGTCAGTGACGATATACGACGTTGGAAAATCCTTTGACGTACATTGCATGAGCGACGGTTTCACAAAGAACCGGGTCTTGCCGCTGCCGGAACCGCCGATTACAAGGATATTTTTGTTTCTTGCGTATTTCGGCTGCTTCGGGCGGCTGTTCATGGTAAGCCGTTCCGTCTGCGTTAGGGGGATATTGTTCTCAAATACCGGGTCGGTGTACGGCTTTATGTCGTCAGCCCCGCCCCAACGCGCCGAACCGTATTCTGTCCCGCGGCGGTATTTCTTCGCGTTCTTGCCTTTGGTGTAGATAATCAGCCGGACAATGACCGCCCCCGCAATGCCTAAAGCTAAGTCTGCCGGGTGGAAGCTCGGCGCGATACTGGAAAAGGCGGCGGTAAAACCGTCCCCAAGATGTAGCAGCTTTGCGCTCGCGTCCGCGCCGGGGGAGAGCCGGACAGCCGCGCCCACTTTATCAAAGAGCCAGACAAAGAGCAGATACGGGAGATTTAAGATAAGCAGCTTCTTGATTTCCGGCTTCATAGCGATACCTCCCTGTCTTTGTTCTTGACCTTTGCCCGTTCCGCGTTCTTGCCCTGTGCAGCTTCTTTGAGGGTAGAGAGCAGCTTTCGGATTGAGGGCTTTTTCTCCTGTGTCAGCTTTTTTGCGGAAAATTCCTTAAAGGCGGCGGTCAGCACGTCCGCGTCCCGCCCCTTGAAGAAAACCAGATAGCGGGGCGGGCTTTCCGTCGCGTCCTTTTTCAGCGCAAAGTCGATACCGTACTTTTTCGCCGTACTCTCAAAGGCTTTGATATTGCCCTCGGTAATCTCAATGTTGGAAACGCCCGCGTTCTGCTTCATAAGCTGCTTTAAGCTCTGCTTGCCCTGTGGCGGTTTTGCAAGCTGCTTTTTGCCCTTTGACAGTATGGCTTTCATTGCCTTTTGGAGCGTCTGCGCGGTCAGCTTCCCGGTCTTGATGTAAAGGGCTATGGTCTTTTCGTTTACTTCGTCCTGCAATTTGTCGCGTCCTCCTTTCGCGTTTCTTTATGGGGCGGCGGTCAGATACGCACCCGCAGCCCGTTCAAGTCCTCGGCTCTGATACCCACAAGATACCAGTTGTCGCCGTACTCAATCCGGGTCGGCTTCCACTTGCCCCGCACGAATACGTCAAAGCACTCGCCGCAATGCAAGCCCCCGTAGTAGCTGTTTAAGTCAAAGCGGATGTCGTAACGGTCGGTGCGCTCGTCAAATACCAATGCTCCTGTCATTTTCTGTGCCATAATAAAATCCTCCTTTTGTGGTTGTGGGTGGTTACAGGCTTTCGCCCTCGTTGCATGAATAATAGTCCGGGTCGCCGTACTGCGGCTTTTTCGGTGACAGTGCGCCGCTTGCCATGTCATGGGCGACAAGGGAAGTGTAATAATTGCCGATAGTGGACGGGGCGTTGAAAAGGGCTGCTTTCAGATATTGCTTGATGTTGCGGATTTTCGTTGTGTTCTCCCGCATACAGTCAAGCACAAAGCGGATATGCTCGCCGTCCAGTTTCATAAACTTAGATTTCACAAGCTCTGCCGGGTAGTCGTCCCCCGCAATCCGTACCCGCTTTCTGGCGGTGCATACGGTTTCAAGCATGAGGTCTACAATCTCGTCAAGCCTGTCACTGTCAAACTTCATGTCCTGTTTGAGAATGTCGTAGTCGATATTGTCCTTGATGATTTCCCGGTATATATCAACTGCGCTCTGTGCTGTCGCTTCCGTTCCTTTCCGTTCCGGCGGCGTAGCCGCTTCTCTGCAAGGAGAGGGGTTAGGGGAAAGGATAGGAATGGAATGGGTACTTTGTTCATCAGTAATTATTTTTTCTTTTTTTGGTAAGTCAGTTCTTTGTATATCTTTATTTAATTGCGTTGGATTTTCCAACGTAGGTTTTTCCAATGTTGGTTTTTCCTGTGTTGGATTATCCAATGTTGGATTTTCCAATGTTGGTAAATCCGGCGTAGGCGGCTGCGGCTGCTCGAATATCACATAGTCCGCGCCCCGCAAGCGTCCTTTCTCGTCGCGCTCCCTTGAACGGACGATATACCCGGCGCGTTCAAGCTCCTTAATGGCTTCGCGGATAGCGTCTATCTTCTCCCGGTTGATAAGGGATAAGCCTTTCAAGGTGTAGTCCCAATCTTCGGGGAGTGACAGCATTTGCGACAACAGCCCCTTTGCCTTTAGGGAAAGCTCCTTGTTGCGTAGGTGGTGGTTGCTCATTACGGTGTAGCCCTTGTTCCGTTCCACTCTGAAAACTGCCATAGTTCATAGCTCCTTTGCTTTGGATTTGTTACGCAGTAGAAGCGCGGTTTCGGGGAATAAGGTATAAATCCCTTGCCGCGCCAGATACACACCCGCAAAACCGCTTGTAGCAAGGCTTTTTCTGCCCCTACTGCGTAACAAAGGGCATGAAAAAAGCGGCGTTCCTGTTCTCCCATGTAGAGAGTAAGAAACGCCGCTTCTGCGTCGTATTCAGTTTTTAGTACAATACCCTGCTTGTCCGTCGCTCGAAAAACCTTGATTTTCCAGTGTTTTCAAAAGTATCGTTATCTAACGTCAGCTTTATCTATACCGGATTTTCCATGTCTATGTGCCTGTTTTTGATGCGCAGCTTTTTTCTCTCCATCCCAAAGGAACTGGAAGAGGCGGCTTACATAGAAGGGGCAGGCTTTTACCGCACCTTCTTCAAGATCATGCTGCCCATTTCAAAGCCAGCCCTGGCCAGCTCGGCAGTCATGACCTTTATCGGCGCCTGGAATGAGCTTCTTTATGCCCTGCTGCTTACCTCTAAAGAGGTCAACCGCACGCTACCCCTTACCATGAAATATTTCACCTCCATGTTTTCCTTTAACTATACGCCTATGTTTGCCGCGTTGGTTATGTGCATTGTCCCCACCATTTTGGTATACGTGCTTCTGCAAAATCAGATCATGGAAAGTATGGTGGCTGGCGCTGTAAAGGGGTAAACCTTTCTGATATAAATATCCCCCGGCGGAGCCGGGGGTATTTCATAAGCGGGTATCACCCTATGATATTTGCAATTCTACTTTGTGTGTGCTAAACTTTTGTTGGTATCCATCTGAATGTCCTCCTTTTGTTGTTTTTGGTGCAGTTGCCAGACCGCTCCTTTATTCTACAACAAAAGGAGTTCTTCTTTCTTCATGATCGGCAGAAGCCTTCCTTTGAACCACTCGCCTTGCGAGTGGTTTTCATTAGACAAAAAACAGCCGCCCTGTTTGGGCGGCTGTTTTTTACTCTGCCAAGGCTCTAGTAAGCCAGGCCTCGGCGATATCCAGGGCCAGGTACAGCCCGTTCTTTTCACTGGTCTTTACGATCTGTTTTCTGGTGCGGATCTCGGGATCGGTATACATCAGCTGTACCGTTACCTTATCGGCTACCTCAAGATCTCCCACCTTTTTCTTGGTTTTTACATCGATCTTGATGACGTATTTATCCTTCATACTGCCATAATAAATGGTATCGCCCGAGCGTACCAGGGGCTTTCCCTTATAAGTGGGAAAGCTGCTTTTTTCCTGCTTCGCCTTTGGCGCCGCTTTCTGCTCGCTCAAAAAATCACCGCGCTTTCCTTCATCAGATTCCCCGTTACTCACCCAAATAGGAACGGACCATCGCCTTTAAAAGCTCATCCCGGTCGATCCGGCGCACCAGGCTGCGGGCGTTATTGTGGGTGGTGATGTAGGTGGGGTCCTCGCTCAGCAGATATCCCACGATCTGACTGATGGGGTTATACCCCTTTTCCTTCAGCGCATCGTACACTGTAAGCAGGATACGCTTCATGTCTGCTTCCCGCACCTCTTCCATGGAAAAGGTGATGGTATTGTTGCTGGAAAAATCCTCCGGCATGTGGAACACCTACCTTTCGTGTACCTTTTATCATACAGGATATCTACGGGAATTGCAAGTTTTTCCGGCTCCCTTTTTGTGAAAAACTTTTTTCAGCGCTTCTCTAGGAGCGCAAAGCCGCCCCGACTCTGTTCAGCTTTTCCACAATACCGTCCACCACAGGCTGTATTTCTTCCTTGGAAAGGGTCTTTTCCTGAGAGGAGAACGCAAAGCGCAGGGTCAGGCTCTTTTTCCCATTCTGAGAGAAGGAATCGATCAGGCTTACGCCGGTAAGCAGAGAGGGGTCTATTTCAGCCCAGGCCGGGGAAAGATCGGCGTATTTCAGACCGTCCGGCACCAGGAGAGACAAATCGAAATCGATGCCGGGGAACCGGGAGGGCTCCCGATATTCCAGAGCCTCCGCGGGCAGGGCGGCAAAGGCGTCCATAGTAAGCTGGGCACAGACCACCGCCGCTTTCCGGTCAAGGTTGGAAAGCACAGAGGGGTGCACCGTGCAGAGCCAGCCGAGCGTTTCCCCGCGGCAGGAAATTTCCGCCGTATTTCCGGGGTGCTGCCAGGCATGAACAGGCTCCCGACGTTCCAGGGAAAGCTCTGTGCGCTTGATCTCTCTGCCCAAGGTCTTTACGATCTCCAACAGCCGGAAAAACAGCTCCTTTTCGCTCTGCGTTCTGCTGTAAAGCACAATGCCAAGGGCCTTGCGCTCCGCGCATTCGCCGTTTTCCCTCTTTCCTTCACACACTCTGCCGATCTCAAACAGGCCGAAATCCGCCGCAAAGGATCGGTTTTCCTGTACAAAGGAAAGCAGCGTGGGCCCCATGTTGGTCCGCAAGGTCTCATGGTCGGGAGACTGCGGACTCAAAAGCTTTACGTTTTCCTCCACCGCAATGCCCAGCTCCCGGCATTTTTTGGCATCGAACCAAATATAGGAATGCACCTCGTGCAGGCCGTATCGCTCTACCAGAATATCCTTTGCAAAATTGTCGGATTTATTTGCCGCGCTCTTTTTTCTGGGATACAGCGGACTCAGGGTAGTGGCGATCTCAAAATTGTCATAGCCATAGATCCGGGTGATCTCTTCAATGATGTCCGCCTTGATGGTCACGTCCTTGGTAGCCCGCCAGGAGGGTACCGTTACCCGGAACTCCATACCGTCATACTCCGCCCCGAAGCCCAAAGAGCGCAGGGTGGAAAGTACCTGGTCGTCAGAAATTTCAATACCGGTGTAGCGGTCCACATACCGCTTGTCAAAGCGCAAAGAAATTTCAGGGTAGCGCTTCACATAAACATCTGTCAGCCGGGAGATCACCTGAGCCTGAGGATCGATCTCCAGAAGCAGCTTCAAAAACCGGGCAATGGCGGGCACGGTCATTTCGGGATCCAGGGTCTTTTCATACCGCATGGAAGCGTCTGTCCGCAGGCCCAGCCGGGTAGAGGCCCTGCGCACGCTGACCGCGTCAAAGGTGGCGGATTCCAGCAGCAGGCTGTCGGTATCATCCTCAATTTCAGAGGCAAGGCCCCCCATAACCCCAGCCACCGCCACCGGTTGGCCCTTGGAGCAGATCATCAGCGTGTTTTCGTCAATAGAGCGCTCTACGCCGTCCAGGGTTTGGAACACAAAGGGCTCGGAGAAGCGCTTCACCTCAACGCTGTCCACCTTGGCGCAATCAAAGGCGTGCATGGGCTGGCCCATTTCCAGCATCAGGTAGTTGGTGAGATCCGCCAGGAGATTGATGGCCCGGCTGCCGCAGTAGAACAGGCGGATCCGCATATTCACCGGGCTTACCTTCTTTGTGATATTGCGCACCTTTAAGCCGGAATAGCGGAAGCAAAGCTCCTTGTCCAGCACCTCGATGGAAATGGGGTCCAGCCTGTCGAACTGAGAAAGCTCTACGGTTTCCAGGGGCTTTAATTCCCGGCCTGTCAGGGCCGCGAATTCCCGGGCGATGCCGTAATGGCCCCACAGATCCGGGCGGTTGGTCAGGGATTTGTTATCCACCTCAAACACCAGATCCCGAATGGCATAAAGTTCGGTCATATCCACACCCACGGGGGTGTCCTCCGGCAGCTCCCACAGGCCGGAGTGATCGGCGGAAACGCCCAGCTCGTGCTCGGAGCAGCACATGCCGTGGGATTCACACCCGGCGATCTTCGCACAGCCGATCTCCACGCCGCCTACCATGCCGCCCTCCTTCACAAAGGGAACGATCATGCCCGCCCGCACATTGGGTGCGCCGCAGACCACGCCATACACCTTGTCTCCGGCATCTACCGTAAGCAGGTGAAGCTTTTGGGAATTCGGGTGATCCTCCACCGTCAGGATCTTTCCCGCAACTACGTCCCGCAGGTTTTCTCCCATGTGAAATACTTCCTCCACCTCGGCGGTGGAAAGGGTAAAACGATGGATCAGCGCTTCCAGATCCAAGCCGGAAAGATCTACAAAATCCCCGATCCAATTCATTGAAATAAGCATATAAGTTCTTCCTTTCTCTCCTGTTTCTTTCGCCCTGTGCCGATAGGCGGGCTTTTCTCCCATCATTCGTGCCGGAACTGGGACAGCGCCTTGAGATTGCCGCTGTTCAGGTCCCGGATATCCTTTACGCCGTATTTCATCATCACAAGCCGGGTCAGGCCCAGGCCAAAGGCAAAGCCGGTGTATTCCTCCGGATCGATGCCGCCCTCCTTCAGCACGTTGGGGTGGATCATGCCGCAGGGGCAAAGCTCCACCCAGCCGGAATGGTGGCAGGTAGAGCAGCCCTCCCCCCCGCAGATCTGGCAGTTGATATCCAGCTCAAAGCCGGGCTCCACGAAGGGAAAGAAGCCGGGGCGCAGGCGCACCTTCACGTCCCGCTCAAACACCTCGGAAAGCATGGTTTTCATAAAATAGATCAGGTTGGAAATGGAGATATTCTTATCCACCATGATGCCCTCCATCTGGAAGAAGGTGGTCTCATGGCTGGCGTCGGTTGCCTCGTTTCTAAAGCACCGCCCCGGGAAAATGGCACGCACCGGCGCGCCGTATTTCCGCAGAATAAAATTCTGGGCGGCGGAGGTTTGGGTCTTCAGCAGCTGGCCGTTGTCGAGATAATAGGTGTCCTGCATGTCTCTGGCAGGATGATCCTTGGGGATATTCACCGCTTCAAAGCATTCATAGTCGGTAACGATTTCCTTAAAATCCTCCACCACAAAGCCCATGGAGGCGAAAATTTCCTCCAGCTGCCGCTGAATGATGGTGACGGGGTGATAGGAGCCCCCCTGTGCCGCGGTGGGCAGAGTAACGTCGTATCGCTCTGCCGAAGCGATCAGCCGCTCCTCCTCCATGGCCCGAATTTGCTCTACCCGGCCCGCGATCCTTTCCTCCACCTGCTTTTTCAGAAGATTGATATGCTGACCCATTTCCTTTTTCTGCTCGGCGCTCACGTCCTTTAGGCCCTTCAAAAGCTCCGTGACAGAGCCTTTTTTGCCCAGATAAGCCACCCGCAGCTTTTCCACAGCCTCGCTGTTTCCGGCCTCCTGCAGCTCCTGCTCAAAGCGTTTTTGCAGTGCTTCGATCTTCTCGTTCATTTCAGAACCGTCCTTCCTGTTTCAGATTCGGAGACAAAAAAACTTCGCCCCCTCGTTCCCGGGGCGAAGTGTAAACTACGCGGTACCACCCAAGTTCAGCAGGCGCTAAAAAATGCCTGCCCTTTCTTCCGGCCTGTAACGTGGCCTATGCCGTCAGAGCCTACCGCCGAAATCCGGGTTCAGCCCTGCCGCTCCGAAAGGAACTTCATTCCGTCCGCCCCACACTCGCGCTTTCAGCCGGCGGCGCGAGCTCTCTGAGTGTGCAAAAAGCAGCTTTCGCCGCACGGAACTACTTTCTTTCTTCTCAGCGTTTTTCTTATTTTAGCACAGAGACCGGGGCTTTTCAAGGGGTTTCCGGAAATTCAAAAACTTTATTGAAACAAAAGAAAGAATATGCTATACTTGATAAAAATTCCATAAAAGAAACTGGCTTTTTGAAAGGAAACATATCTATGAATGACGTATTTATAGAACGCATGGTAAAGAAAAAATTCGAGGGAAAGGACGCGCTGATCCTGGCGGCCGTGGTGGTAGGGATTGTGCTTCTCTCCTTCATTGGCTTTGTGGTGGGCTTTCTCATCATTCAGTTCCCCACACTGACCCTGCTGATCATGGCGGGGGCTATTTTCGGCGGCTACAAGCTGATCGGTGCCCGGCTTCTGGAATATGAATACAGCCTGACAAATGGCTATATCACCGTGGATAAGATTTTAAACCGCTCTACCCGCAAGCGCATGACCGCCTTTGAGTGTGACAGCTGCGAGGATATCGGTATCTACCTGGAAAACGAAGCGCGGCTGAAAAACCGTTCCTTTGATACCAGGGTGTTCGCCACCCGGTATGAAAACCGCCAGGGCTCCTGGTATATGATCGTCCGCGGGAAAAAGACCGGAAAAACCCTTCTGGTATTCGACCCGGACGAGGAGTTTCAGGAGGCGGTAAAGAAATTTATTCCCAGGCAGCTGAAATTTGAAAAATTTGGGAGGAACTGAGCTTTTCTTCGGAAAAGCTTTTCCGCCATAAGGAGGTAAGCGCCATGACTATTGTTCCCAAAGACTATCAGGCCGCCCTCTCTCTCTATGAGACCCAGAAGGCCATTGGGCTGATCAAAAATGTATTTCAGGTAAAGCTGTGCGCCGCCCTGCACCTGAAGCGGGTCACAGCGCCCCTTTTTGTAGATCCCGCCACCGGTCTGAACGATGACCTGAACGGCGTGGAGCGCCCTGTCAGCTTCGATGTACCGGCGGTAGGCGTGGACGCCCAAGTGGTGCATTCTCTGGCAAAGTGGAAACGGCTTGCCCTGCACGATTACGATTTCTATGTGGGGAACGGCCTGGTCACGGATATGAACGCCATTCGCCGGGACGAGGAGCTGGATAACCTTCACTCCATCTATGTGGATCAATGGGACTGGGAAAAGGTCATTGACGATGGAATGCGCACCGAAAGCTATCTGGAAGATACGGTGCGGCGCATTGTCAGCGCCATCTGCGGCACACTGGACGAATTGCAGTGGCAGTTTCCCCAGCTGGAAACAGAGCTTTGCCGTGACGTGACCTTCCTCACCTCTCAGGAGCTGGAGGACAGCTTCCCGGAGCTTACTCCCAAGGAGCGGGAAACCGCCTTTGTGAAGGAGCACAAAACCGTCTTTATCAAGAAGATCGGTGGAAAGCTGAAAAGCGGCAAGCCCCACGACGGCCGGGCGCCGGACTATGACGACTGGGAATTAAACGGCGACCTGCTGTTCTGGCACGAGCCCCTGGGCTGTGCTTTGGAAATCAGCAGCATGGGAATTCGGGTCAGCCCGGAATCTCTGGACAGGCAGCTGACAGAGGCCGGCTGTGACCACCGGAGAAAGCTGTCCTTCCATCAAATGCTTTTAAAAGGAGAACTGCCCCTGACCATCGGCGGCGGTATCGGCCAAAGCCGCCTGTGCATGCTGCTTTTGGGCAAGGCCCATATCGGCGAGGTGCAGGCCTCCCTGTGGGACCAGGAGACCCGCAGGCTTTGCAGGGAAGGAAATATCACGCTACTTTGAAAAAGCAAGGGAACGGGCGCGTTGCAGTTTTTCTGCAATGCGCCCGTTTTTTAGATACCAGATGCTGGATACTGGATTCTAGATAGTGGTGGCACAAATAACCGAGCTACGCTCGGTTATTTGTGCATTGAAAGGAAGAGTAAGGGACACAAGCGTTGTAACTAACGCCCCGTAAATTATAGTTTTAGCGGCGAGGCGCCGCGGCCACTCGTGCCCCTACTTGGTGCAGGAGTTTGGTTTCCGACCCGACCAGAAGTAAAATGACAAATTATAGTTTAGCACACAGTTCCCCACTGTCATTCTGAGGAACGAAGTGACGAAGAATCTCGTCCTTAATTCCAGGGCAAAAAGGAAAAGAACGAGATTCTTCGCTTCGCTCAGAATGACAAGAGGGCAGTGTGCAAATAACCGCCAAATTCCAATTTAGCAAACTATGCCCTTGCCCTTTCATTGCTCATTGCTAATTCCTCATTTTCCTGCGCCAAGCGGGGACACGAGTGCCCGCTCCGGCTCGGCGCATTGCTCATTCCGTTGTGAGGTGCAGCACGTGGCACACGCCGGGAATGGCCTCTCCCTGCTGCTGGGAGGTGGGGGACATCAGCGCGCCGGTGGCGCAGAACAGGATATTCTTCAGCCTTCCCTGTTCCATGCGCTTCAGCAAATGGCCGCAGAGCACGGAAGCGGAGCAGCCGCAGCCGGAGGCTCCCGCATGCACGTCCTGGGCACTTCTGTCGTACAGCATCAGGCCGCAGTCGTTGTGAACCTTTTGGATCGTCACGCCGTTATCCTCCAGGGCCTGGTACAAAAGCTTCGTGCCCACTAAGCCCAGGTCTCCGGTAAAAATGCCGTCATACTCCTCCGGCTTTGTGCCGGTGTCCTGTAAATACTGGTAAATGCTGTCCGCCGCGGCGGGTGCCATGGCAGCCCCCATATTGGCAGGATCCTTTACGCCCAGGTCAACGATCTTCCCTGCCAGGCCGTGACGGATCTTGATCTTTCCGCCCTTGCCGATCACCAGGCAGCCGGAAGCCGTGGCCGTCCACTGCGCGGTGGGAGTGCGCTGAGAGCCGTATTCCAACGGCGTGCGGAACTGCCGTTCCGCTGAACAGAAATGAGAGCTGGTCACAGCCACCGCCCGTTCCGCCGCCCCGCTTTCCACCATGACAGAGGCCATAAACAGCGTTTGCGCCATAGTGGAGCAGGCTCCATACTGGCCCAAAAAGGGAATTTGAAAATCCAGAAGGCCAAAGGTGGAAGAAATGCACTGGTTCAGAAGATCTCCCGCAAAGATCATATCCATTTGCTGGGCGGTCATACCGGATTTTTCAATAGCCAAAGCCACCGCTTCCTTTTGCAGCTGAGCCTCTGCCTTTTCCCAGCTCTCCATTTGCAGGCTGGTGTCCTGAAAGGTCTGGTCAAAGTCCTGACCCAGAGGACCCTGAGCCTCCTTTTTCCCGCCGATGGCGGCATGGCCCAGCACCGTGGGCGGCGCCGAGAATTCCAAAGTACGCTGTCCGATCCGTTTCATAGTGAAATCATCCTTTCAAAAATTTGAGGAAAGCAAGGGGAAATGTATCTTTTTTAATGAGAAATTAGGAATGAGCAATTTAAGAGCAAAGACTTAGTTCGCTAAATTGGAATTTAGCGCCGAGCCGGCGCATGCACTCGTGAAGTTGCTTGGTACGGGAAACCGGTTTCTGAGCCGACCGTTGGCAGGGTGGTAAATTGGAATTTGACGGTTCTTCGCTCACTTCCCGCCTGTCATCCTGAACGAAGTGAAGGATCTCGTCCTTTGCCCTTTTTCCGGGAATTAAGGACAAGATTCTTCGTCACTGCGTTCCTCAGAATGACAGTGGGGAACTGTGTGCTAAACTATAATTTATCGAACACCCTTCACATTACTCATTGCTAATTTTTCATTGCTCATTATGCATAGCAGCGCAGCAGCGCCAACTGCCGCTGATTTCTGCGTTACTTATTTTTTCCGGTGGATCTTTTATTATCCTCCGGAAATTTTTGCATAAAAAAGCACCCAAAAGGGTGCTTAAAATTACTTTGGAAAGGACAGCTATCCAAAAACACAGTATTTCTGTTCTGTCGGCCTTTTACAACAGCGGCTCGATCACAAGCTCATTCTCCTTCACAGCTACCGATATACCGAAAAGCCCGCCCTCTCCACGCTCCACCAGAAGCGTGGCAATTTTGTCCTCTACCATGCGGCGGATATTGTTCCGCAGGTCTCTTGCGCCGCTGGCGCCATGTATGGATCTCTCCGCAAGCAGGGCGCAAACAGCCTGCTCATATTTCATTTCTATGCCCTTTTCTTTTAAGGAGCCCACATATTCCTCCAGCATCAGGGCGGCGATTTTTTCATAATCCGCCTGCTCCAGGGGACGGAACAAAACGATCTCATCAATACGACTCAGAAATTCGGGCCGCAGGAATTCCTTCAGGGCTTTCATGGCCTTTTCCCGGCTTAGGTCGGCGGCGGTTTTCGCAAAACCCAGGGAACCGTCCTTTCGGTCGCTTCCGGCATTGGAGGTCATTACGATCACGGTGTTCTCAAAATTCACCGTTCTGCCATGGGCGTCGGTAATGCGGCCCTCGTCCAGAATTTGCAGCAGAATATTCATCACATCGGGATGCGCTTTTTCAATTTCATCGAACAGCAGTACGGAATAGGGCCTTCTGCGCACCTTTTCCGTGAGCTGCCCCGCTTCGTCATACCCCACATAACCGGGAGGGGAACCGATGATCTTCGATACGGAATGCTTTTCCATAAATTCGGACATATCCAGCCGGATCAGGGTCTCGGGGCTGTCGAACAGCTCCTGGGAAAGCACCCGCACCAGCTCGGTTTTCCCTGTTCCGGTGGGGCCTACAAACAGGAAGGAGGCGGGCCGCCTGCGGGGGCTGATCTGCACCCGGCTGCGGCGCACGGCGGAGGACACGGCTTTGACGGCCTCCTCCTGGCCGATGATCTTCTGAGACAGCACCTCTTCCAGATGCAAAAGCTTTTTCAGCTCGTTTTCCGCGATCCGGGCGGCCGGGATCCCCGTCCACAGCTCGATGACATGGGCGGCGTCCTGCTCCTCCACGGCGGCAAAGGCCCCTTCAGACCGCAAGGCGTCCAGGTTTTCCTCCAGGGTGGCGATGCGGTAGTGGGTTTTCGCCAGCTCCTCATAATCCACTGTGCCTTCATTGGCCTGCTCGGAAAGCTCCTGCTCTCTGGCCTTCTCCTTTTTCAGGGACAGCTCCGTGGAATCGTATTCCTCCAGCTTCTTATTGCGCAGGGCGGCACAGGCGCAGGCCTCGTCCAGCAGGTCGATGGCCTTATCGGGCAGATAGCGGTCTGTGACATAGCGCTCCGCCAGCGTCACCATGCGGCGGACAAGCTGATCCGACACCGTGACCCGGTGGTAGGCTTCATAGTAGCCCTTGATACCCAGCAGCACCTGAACCGCCTCGCCGATGGAGGGCTCAGTGACGGTAACGGGCTGGAACCGGCGCTCCAGGGCGGCGTCTTTTTCAATGTATTTTCGATATTCCGCAAAGGTAGTGGCGCCGATCACCTGGATCTCTCCCCGGGAAAGCGCGGGCTTCAGGATATTGGCGGCGTTCATGCTGCCCTCCGCATCACCTGTACCCACCAGGTTGTGGATCTCATCGATAAACAAAATGATATTACCATCAGCCTTCACTTCGTCCACCAGGCCCTTGATCCGGCTTTCAAACTGCCCCCGAAACTGGGTGCCCGCTACCAAAGAGGTTAGATCCAACAGCTGAACCTCCTTTTCCCGCAGGCAGGCAGGCACCTTTCCCGCCGCAATGCGCAGGGCAAGGCCTTCCGCAATGGCGGTTTTTCCCACACCGGGCTCGCCGATGAGGCAGGGATTGTTTTTGGTGCGGCGGGAAAGGATCTGCACCACCCGCTCGATCTCCCGCTCTCTGCCGATAATGGCGTCCAGCTGGCCCTGCCGGGCCTTTCCTGTGAGATCGGTGCAGTAATTTTGAATATGCTTCCGCTTCTTTTTGTGATAGCTTTCCTTCTTTTCCCGTACTCCAGCTTCGGAAGCTCCACCGTTCTCTCCGGGCGCGCCGCCCAGCATCATATCGGTGGGCAGCATGGTTGCCGCCCCGCCCGGCACAAAGGAATCCTCTTCGTCCTCCATGTCTTCCAGGTCCATCAGTTCTGCCATCTGGCCGGTAACGGCCTCCAGCTCTTCCTCGCTGATCCCCATTTTTTCCATAATATCATTGACCGGCTTGATGCCCAGCTCCTTTGCACAGGTAAAACACAGCCCCTGGGTGTTTTTTCCATCGATGGAATGAGAAACAAACACCACAGCGGGCCTTTTATGACAACGCGAACACATCAGCATAGCTGCTAACCACCTTCCTTGCCCGGTAAACGGAACAGCTTCCTTAACAAAGCTTCAAACGATTTATTTTTTCCTTGGCTCCCGCACCGTTTTTGTGCGGATCTCATCGGGCAGATTCAATTCATACTTTTCATCGCTGGAATGCAGTATTTCCAAAAAAATCTGAAAATACCGAATGCCGGAATAGATCATCATAAAGGCCGTGAGCAGCAGCAAGCCGTAGGAAACGCCGCTGAACACCGGGCCGGATAACTGAAACGCCCCGTCCATAAGCACTATGACGCCCACGGAAATATAGAACATCACCGTGGCAATCTTTCCGTACCATTTGGCGGCGCAGGGCCGTTTTCTTTTTTTCAGCAGCACCGCCGCACAACACAGCATGCCCAGTTCCTTACAGATAAAAATCACCAGCACCGGACGGATCACAGGAAATTTTACGGCAAGGCAAAGAGCCACCACGCCCTGGGTAAGCTTGTCCGCCAGTGGATCCAGCATTTTCCCCAGCTCCGTGATCTGGTTGAATTTGCGGGCGATCATCCCGTCAAACAGATCGGAAAGGCCGGAAACCGCCAGCAAAATCGCCGCCGTAAGAAGATCTCCATTCAGAAAAGCCATGGCAAAAAAGGGTACCACAACAATGCGCAGCAAGGACAGCGCATTGGGTATGGTAAGATTTTGATTTCTCGGTTTACGTTCCAGAGCCATGGCCTAAATTCCTCTCTTTTCCAGTCTCTTCCCTTTCCCGCGGGAGGCGAAGCGCCTCGGAAGCTTCTCAGCGGAACATAGCTCCCAGCGGGTTCAGCCGGGTCACAAGCCCGGCGATCACAGAACGGTCCAGCATAATTTTCACGTCCGCCTGGGCCTCCGTTTCCAGCATTGGCAGAAATACCTGCAAGGCGGAAACGAGGATCCACACGGAAACAAGCGCCAACAGAAAGCCGAACAGCCCGCCCAAGGCGCCGTTTAACTGCCGAAGCAGAGGCAGCCGGAACAACCCCGCCACCATATCCGCCAGTACCCGCACCACGATCATAAACAGGCAAAACAGCACGATCACCGCAAGCACCTTCAAAAAGCCGATAAACACCGGAGCCAGGGAATCCGCTATCAGCTCCGCGGCCTCCCCGCTTCGGGTGGAAACCACACCCTCCAGGCTGTTGGCGGTGATACCCGCCTCCGCCAGCGCACGGACAATAAAATCGGGAAGGGAAGAAAGCAGCCCGTTTACGGCGGCAGAGGTGCTTCCCGTTCCCAGAGACGCGATAGAACTGCCGATCCGTTCCACCAGCGCGTCCCGAAACATCACGTCAAAAACCCATTTGGCGGCGGCGCCGCCCAAGGCGGAGGCAAAAAAGGCCGCCAGGATCGAACCCAAAAAGTGGGCGGCGGATTTCACGAATCCTCTGCGGATCCCTATGAAGATAAACAGCAGAAAAACACAGAGAAGCACAAGATCCAGCATGATATTCACAGCGCTTTTCTCCCCCTTACGGCAAATCCAGGCGCAGAACCTGTAGGTTATAAGTTTATCACAAAGTTTCCAGTTTCACAAGGGCCATTCCCCTTACAGATATCTTACTACAGAAGGACAAAGCCCACGTCACTGTATTCCCACCGTGCGGATCTCGCTGACGCCCAGCACATAGGCGGCCCGTTCACTGCTGAGAGCAATGCTTTTCGCGTCGCTTCCTGCGTCCGCGCGGCCCTGCTCCAGCCCGGTGGAGTAATCGTAGAACACCGCCTCGCCGTCTACCAAAGCCCCCACCGTGCCGCCGGAAACAGAAAGGGACACGATTCGCTCCGGGGATTCCACCCGCACGGGGTCGTTTTCCCCACGGAATACCAGCAGCGTACAGGGGCCGGCATGGGCATAGGCAGAGATCGACAAAAACGCCCTGCTCTGATCCAGGCGGTAGGCGGTAAGCTGCCGCCCGTCATAGCTGTATTCCCGAAAAACGTAATCGGTGGATTTCGCCAGCAGCAGGGCAGAATCCCCCACGGCGTACAGATCTCCGCTTTCTGTCCAAGCCGCGTCGATCAGCAGATTGTCCCTGGTTTCATAGCTTGTCAGCGGCTCTGCCTGATTGAAATCAAATACTGTGACTTTAGAGATCAGCTCACCCTTTTCACTGCGCACCGTACAGACCGCTCCATAAACCCCGTCATAATTCATGGCGATGGCCGTGATGTAGTCCTTCGCGAAGGCATAGGTATACTGTAAAGAGCCGTCTTTTTGGTAAACATTCAACTCAGAGGCCCCGTCTGCGCCATGTAAACCCAGGGCAAACCTGCCGTTTTGGGCCACAACGCCAAAGAGGATCTCCCGCTCCGCCGTGCCCTTGAGCTTCACTTCCGTACCGGAAAGCACCATGTACCCGGTGCTGCCCTGATTATAGAGCAGTGTCTGCCCATGAGCGGAGCGCATGGCCGGCTGATTCAAGCTGTGCCGCAGGGAAAGCCCGGTTTTTCCCGTGGGATCCACCATAGTCAGGGCGGTATCACTCAGGATCAGCGCGTCGCCTCCGTAGGAGGTAAAATTAGAGGCAAACACCGAAGAACCGGTAATGGAAACGGGGAATCCGTCTCCCTGGCCTTCTCCCACAAATTGCAGCTTTACCCAGGTGGTGATATTCTCCAGCGTCAGGCTGGAACGGTTGATCCACAGGGCAAGGCCGAGGATCAAAAGGATCAGAATGATCACCACCCGGTAAACGGCCTTTGGGACCCGCATTTTTTTTAGTCTTGCTTCTCCCGCCGCTTCCGCTTCTTCGTCCTCATACTCAAAAAAGGCCTCCGCCTCCTGATAGTCCCTGAGGCGCACGATCTCTCTGGTATTGGCCTTGGAATCTACTTTTTTCTTGTGCTTTGCCATAATTTGCCCTCGCTAAATCAGTAAAACACCCGGTTCAGATACAACCCGCAGGCAGGGGCGGTGGGCCCGGCGGCCTTGCGGTCTCTGGCTTCGATCACGCCGGGGATGTCCTCCGGCGCAAGCTTTCCCTGCTGCACCCGCAGGAGCGTGCCCGCCATAATGCGGACCATGTTGTAAAGAAACCCGTCCGCTGCCACGGTAAATACCACCAGGTTCCCCCGGCGTTCTACTCCGGCCTTCGTCACCGTGCGGGTCAGGTCCCCCCGGTCTCTGCGGTCCAGCGTGCAGAAGGAGGAAAAATCGTGCCGCCCGATGTAGTGCTTCGCAGCCTTATCCAACCGTGCCGCATCTATGGGGTACCAGTAGTGTAACGCCCGCCCCAGCAGAAAGGGCTCCCGCACAGGGTGGTTCCAGATCTCATAGGCATATTCCTTCCCCTTGCAGGAATACCGGGCGTGAAACTCCAAAGGAACCTCCCGGCAGCCCTTTACGGCGATATCCTCCGGCAAATAGTGGTTCAAGGCGGCTAAAAGCCGCTCCGGGGGAATTCTGCTTTCCGTTTTCAGGCTCACGCAGAACTCTCTGGCGTGAACGCCGGTATCGGTGCGGGAGCAGGCTTTGATTTCCTCGGAAAGCCCGGTCACCTCCCGCAGGGCCTTTTGAAAAACCTCCTGCACCGTCAGGGCGTTTTCCTGCACCTGCCAGCCATGATAGCGGGAACCGTCGTAGGAAAGCATCAACAGCAGATTCCGCTTTGTTTCTTTCGTTTCAAAGGCCTCCACAGGAGCACCCCCATATCAGTTGTTAGTTGTTAGTTGTTAGTCGTTAGTTGTTAGAGAAGGACAAGCTTTTTATTTGGCGGCTAGATCACTTTTGGAAACAGCAGGTTCAGCGTGAGGAAAATTCCCAGGGCCAAAACGGCAGAGCAGAGGGAAAGCCAGTCTCCTCTTCCGAATTTCAGGATCTTCATTTTTGTCCGGCCCTCTCCGCCGTGATAGCAGCGGCTTTCCATGGCGGTGGCCAGGTCGTAGGCCCGGCGGAAGGCGGAAACGAACAGGGGGATCAGCACCGGCACCAGCGCCTTGATGCGCTGGATCACGCCGCCGCTTTCCATATCGGCCCCTCTGGCCTTCTGGGCGCTCATGATCTTTTCCGTTTCCTCCAGCAGAGTGGGAACAAAGCGCAGGGCAATGGTCATCATCATGGCGAATTCATGCACGGGCACCCGCAGCTTTGAGAGGGGCTTTAACAGCCGTTCAATGGCGTCCGTCAGCTGGGTGGGAGAGGTGGTAAAGGTCAGCACGGAGCTTGCCAGGATCAGCAGCACGATCCGCAGGGAAATGAAAACGCTGTTCAGGATCCCGGCTTTTGTGATCTTCAGCCAGCCCCACTGCACCAGGGGCTCTCCCGTGCCGTAAAAGATATTCAGCACAGCGGTAAACACCAGCAAAATCAAAATGGGCTTCAGGCTTTTCAGGTACATTTTCGGGGGGATTTTGGAAAAAGCGATCCCCAAAAAGATATACAGCACCGCCGCGGCCAGAGAAAAGAAATTTCGCGAAACAAAAATGAGAACAATGGAAAACACCGTAAGACACAGCTTCAGCCGGGGATCCATTCGGTGCATTACAGAGGGTGCGGGAAAATACTGGCCCAGAGTAATATCGGAAATCATACGGAAGGCCCTCCTTTCTGCACGGGCTGCGTCCTACCGCCCTGAAAAACAGGCAGCAGCTGCTTTAGGGCCTCGTCCACCGTGAGGGTGGCAGGATCAGCCGGATAGCCCATGGCCTCCAGCTCCTGCATGATCCTGGTGATCTGCGGCACCCGAAGGCCGATCTGCTCCAGCTTTTCGCCCTGGGAAAATACCGTGCGGGTATCCTCCAGCAGCACCACCTGCCCCCGGTTCATTACCAGCAGCCGGTCTGCTGTGCGGCCGATATCCTCCATGCTGTGGGAAACCAGCAGCACGGTATTGTGCCGCTCCTTATGATACTGGCTGATCTGGGAAAGCAGCACGTCTCTGCCCCTGGGATCCAGCCCGGCGGTGGGCTCGTCCAGAACCAGCACGTCCGGGTCCATGGCGATCACCCCGGCAATGGCCGCCCGGCGCTTTTCTCCGCCGGAAAGCTCAAAGGGGGATTTTTCCAGAAGCTCCTCGGAAAGCCCGGTAAACCGCGCGGCCTCCAGCGCTCTGGCCTTTGCCTGCTCCTCGGAAAGGCCCATGTTTTTCGGCCCGAACATGATATCCTTCAGCACGGTCTCTTCAAACAGCTGATATTCCGGGTACTGGAACACCATGCCCACCTGAAACCGCACGTCCCGTATTTTTTTGGGCTCTGCCCAAATATCCCGGCCCTCCAAAATGACCTGACCGGCGGTGGGTTTCAAAAGGCCGTTCAGAAGCTGGATCAAAGTGGATTTTCCGCTGCCGGTATGACCGATCACACCCAGAAATTCCCCCTGCCGGATGGAGATGGACGCATGATCCAGCGCCGTTTTCCGAAAGGGCGTGCCGGCCCCGTATTCATACGTTAATTCCTTTGTTTCCAGAACTGTTTTGCCACCCTCCCTGGAAGGTTTTTGGAATACGGAGGGAGACTCTTGTTTTGAAAGCTCCACTTCGGCGGCATTCTGTTCCCGATACCGCCGAAACAGCTCCACACAACGCTCCGTGCCCAACGGCATACCCGAAAGCTTCGCGCCTGCGGTGGAAAGCCGGTATACCAGTTCCGTGGCCTGGGGTACGTCCAACCCATGGCGCTTCAAAAACTCCACCTTGCCGAACACCTCTTCCGGAGAACCGTCTGTCAAGACCGCGCCCTGATCCATGACCACCACTCGCCCGGCCTGAACCGCTTCCTCCATATAATGGGTGATAAGCACAATGGTGATCCCTTTTTCCCGATTCAAGCGCTTGATGGTCTCCATGACCTCCCCACGGCCTCTGGGATCCAGCATGGCGGTAGGCTCGTCCAGCACGATACAGGCGGTTTCCATGGCAATGATCCCCGCAATGGCCACCCGCTGCTTCTGTCCGCCGGAAAGCTTGTGGGGCGCACTCTCCCGGTATTCGTACATATCCACGGCCCGCAAAGCCGCGTCCACTCTTTCGCGGATCTCCAAAGGCGGAATGCCCAGGTTTTCCGGGCCGAAGGCAACGTCCTCCTCCACCACACCGGCAACCAGCTGGTTATCGGGGTTCTGCTGCACCAACCCCACCCGGCGGCGCACCTCCAGCTGGCGGGCCTCCTCAGCGGTATCGATGCCATCTACCAGCACCTTGCCGGAGGTGGGCACAAGCATGCCGTTTAAGAGCTTCGCCACGGTAGACTTGCCGCAGCCGTTATGTCCCAGCAGGGCCACAAATTCTCCCTGCTCTATTTGTAATGTCACGCCGCGCAAAGCCTCTTTTGGCTCCACAGCCTCCGGCTCATAGGAAAACCGGACTTCCTTCAAATCCAGCAGGGCCATCTGCATCTCCTTCCCTTTCGATCCGTCCAAAATCCTTTCTAACAGCTAACGACTAACAACTAATAACTACTTTCCCAAATCGCCGTACTGCCGCAGGGCAGCACCAGGCCGGTGCTCGTTACCGGCAGGCCGATCTCATCGGAGGAAACCTGCCCGCCCAGCTTCTTTTGAAGAAGCGTGCCCAAAAGATACTCCATCACCGCCGGAGAAAGGCCGGTGGTGTAGGAATTGAGCAAAAAGAACAGGGCGCGCTCCGAAAGAATGGGCAAGCACATTTCCACCAGGGAGTAAAGCTGTTCCTCCAGCTTCCACACCTCTCCGCCGGGGCCTCTTCCATAGGAGGGCGGGTCCATGATAATGCCATCATAGGTGTTCCCTCTGCGCTGCTCCCGCTGGACAAATTTCACGCAGTCGTCCACCAGCCAGCGCACGGGCCGGTCACTGAGGCCGGAGACCTCGGCATTTTCCTTTGCCCACTGCACCATGCCCTTGGAGGCGTCCACATGGGTCACGGCGGCTCCCGCCCGCATACAGGCCAGGGTGGCCGCCCCGGTATAGCCGAAAAGATTCAGCACCTTGATGGGCCGGCCACTATTCTCAGCCTTCGCGGCCCGGATCCGCTCCATAGCGAAATCCCAGTTCACCGCCTGCTCCGGGAAAATCCCCGTATGCTTAAAGCCCATGGGCTTTAAGCGGAAGGTCAGGCCCTGCCAGTGGATCTTCCAGACGTCGGGCAGCTTTTGATATGCTTCCCAGCTTCCCCCGCCGGAGCTGGAACGGCGATACCGGGCATGGGCCGAGCGCCAGCGGGGATCCTGCTTTTCCCCGGACCAGATGATCTGCGGGTCCGGCCGGATCAGCAGGATCTCCCCCCACCGCTCCAGCCGTTCTCCGTCCACCGTATCAAGCAATTCATAATCCTGCCATTTGGCTGTTCTCATAGTTCATCACCGTTTTTTCAGATGTTAGATGCCAATTTCTGGAAGTAGTAATCGGTGCATTCAGCAGGCTTCCCTCTCTGTCGTCTTGAGCTTTCCTGCCTGTCATCCTGAACTTCCCTGCCAGTCATCCTGAACTTCCCTGCCAGTCATCCTGAACTTCCCTGCCAGTCATCCTGAACTTCCCTGCCAGTCATCCTGAACGAAGTGAAGGATCTCGTTCTTTTTCCCTTTCCCTCAGAATGACAAGAAAAGGCGCCCTTCTCTAACAACTAACTACTCCTGACTAACAATTCCTTCAGCAAAGCTCCGCCTTGATCACTTCCGCCACATCGTTTGCCAGCTTCTGAATCAGCGCCTCGTCCTGGCCCTCCACCATCACGCGGAGCAGCGGCTCAGTGCCGGAGGGGCGCACAATGATCCGCCCGTCCTTGCCCAGGGTTTCCGTCACCTTGTCGATGGCGGCCCGCACCTTGTGGTCGGTGTAGAACGCCAGCTTCCCTTCAGGGGAAACCTGCAGGTTCACAATGGTCTGGGGGAACCGCTGCATCAGGGTAGCCAGAGAAGAAAGCTTACCCTCTCTCCTGCGCAGCAGGCTCAAAAGCTGGCAGGCGGTCAGCTGGCCGTCACCGGTGGTGGCAAAATCCCGGAAGATCACATGGCCGCTCTGCTCGCCGCCGAAATTGTAGCCGCTCAGGCGCATTTCCTCCAGCACATAGCGGTCGCCCACCTTGGTGGCCTCAAAACTCATGCCGTTTTCCTCACAGAACCGCTGAAAGCCCATATTGGTCATAATAGTGCCTACCACCGTGTTTTTGGAAAGCTTTCCCCGGCTCTTCATATCCATGGCGCAGATGGCCATCATAAAATCGCCGTCAATAAAATTGCCCTGTTCGTCCACCATCAGGCAGCGGTCGGCGTCGCCGTCGAAGGCCACGCCGGCGTCCACTTCGTGGGCCTTTACATATTCGATGAGGCCCTCCATGTGGGTGGAGCCGCAATCCCGGTTTACGTTGATGCCGTCGGGCTTGTCATTCAGCATAGTGACTTCAGCCCCCAGCTCGGTAAACAGCGTTTCCGCCGTGGCGCTGGCGGAGCCGTTGGCGGTATCGATGGCGATCTTCAGGCCGTCTAAGGAAAAGTGAACGGAATTTTTCACATGGTCAATGTAATCCCGCACAGCGTTCTCCGCCTGGCTGACGGTGCCGATGCCGTCCTCCTCCGGGAATTCCCCGGAAATATCGGATTTCCCGAGAATGATATCTTCAATGCGCTCCTCCAGGTCGTCCGGCAGCTTGAACCCGTCTCCGGAGAAGATCTTGATGCCGTTGTATTCATAGGAATTGTGGGAGGCGGAGATCATCACCCCCGCGTCCGCCTTGTATTTTTCTACCAGATAAGCCACAGCCGGAGTGGGCACCACGCCCAGAGTCACCACGCTGGCCCCGATGCTGCACAAGCCCGCCGCCATGGCGGTTTCCAGCATGTCAGAGGAAAGCCGGGTGTCCTTACCGATGAGCACCTTGGGGTGCCGGTTCGATTTGTTAGTCAGCACGCAGGCTGCCGCCCTGCCCAGCTGTGTGGCCAGCTCACAGGTCAAATCCTTGTTCGCGATCCCTCTGATTCCGTCTGTTCCGAATAGTCTGCCCATACTCGATCTCTCCTTTTAAGATATAAAACTATCTGCCGCGTTTACAAAAACGATTTTTCTGAGCTTACGAAAGCCGATCGTTTAAGCTCAACTGATCGGCTGCCCCACTTTCCCGAAGCCTGCCCGGCACGGGCAGCCCCAAATGGAGATAGGCCGCCGGGGTGGCGCAGCGCCCCCGGGGGGTGCGGGTCAGAAAGCCTATCTGCATGAGATAGGGCTCGTTTACGTCCTCGATGGTGACGGCCTCTTCTCCGATGGCCGCCGCCAGGGTCTCCAGCCCCACCGGGCCGCCGCCGTAGTTTTTGATAATGGCGGAAAGCATGTTCCGGTCGCTCTGGTCCAGGCCCAGCTCATCGATCTCCATTCTGTCTAAAGCAATGCGGGCCGTGTTCAGGGTAATCACCCCGCCGCTCATGACCTCGGCAAAATCCCGTACCCTCTTTAAGAGGCGGTTGGCGATTCGGGGCGTGCCCCGGGAACGGGAAGCGATCTCCAGCGCCGCGTCGGCTTCGATCTCCGCCTGTAAAATTCCAGCGCTTCGCAGGACGATCTTGGAAAGCTCCGCCGGGGAATACAGCTCCAGCCGGAGCACCACTCCGAAGCGGTCCCGCAAGGGGGCGGAAAGCTGGCCCGCCCTGGTGGTGGCCCCCACCAGGGTGAATTTCGGCAAGGGCAGATGATAGGAAGCGGCCATTTGCCCCTTGCCGGTGATAATATCCAGGGCAAAGTCCTCCATGGCGGGGTACAGTATCTCCTCCACCGTGCGGGGCAGGCGGTGCACCTCGTCGATAAACAGCACATCGCCGGGGCTGAGATTTGTCAGCAGCGCCGCCAGATCCCCCGGCTTTTCAATGGCCGGGCCGCTGGTAATGCGCAGGTTGACCCCCATTTCGTTGGCCACGATCCCCGCCAGAGTGGTTTTGCCCAGGCCCGGAGGGCCGTACAGCAGCACATGATCCAGGGTCTCCTTCCGGCTTTTGGCCGCCTCAATATAAATTTTCAGGTTTTCCTTGGCTTTTTCCTGCCCGATATATTCCGAAAACGTTCGAGGGCGCAGCGGGTTTTCCACTTCTCTGTCCTCCGGGGTGTAGCCGGTTTCCGTCAAGCGGTTTTCCAGGTCCAGGTCGTCCTGGGAATCCCAATCGATCCCGTACTCCGTGGCTTGCCCGCTGGTTTTTTCGATCATGGAGCCTTCCTCCTTTCACGCTTTTTATTTGATGAATGAGAGAAACTGCTTTTCCGTCATCACGGCGGACAAAAGCTTCCACAGCCGTTCCCTGGGAGCTTCACAGCCATACCGGTTCGGCGCGTCCTTTTCCCACTGCTCTGCCGTTCCATACAGGAAGGACGACCAGTTTTCCTGAAGATACCGGCCGTTTCTCAGGGCGGTGACGTACAAATTCTTCAACAAAAGCTCAAAGCCCTTTTGGTATTCTTTCCCCGGCAGGGCGGACAGCTCCTTCAAAAGCTCCGTTTCAGAACCCGGGTTTTCTCTGAGCAGCGCCAGAAGCTTTTTGGCCGGTTCCGTCAGAGGCCTTTGCCGCCGGAGCCGCTTCAAAAGGTAATAGGCCTCCGGGGAAAGATAGGTGGTGCGCCCCTGAAACGCCTTGGAGTAAAAGAGCCCATGACTGTCGATCAGCTCCGTCACGTCCTGCCAGGTACAGCCGATATCCTCCAGGGCGGGCAGCAGGGGGTTGGTATTGCACAGTAAGATCCCGTTTTCCGTAAGCCACGCCTGCAAGCTGTTCATAGGCTATCTGCTCCCGAAGGACTTCAGCGCCAGGCGGATCAGCTCCTCCGGAGGCAGGGCGGAATCCAGCCTGCCCACGGCGGCGGCGGCATCCGAGGGGGAATAGCCCAGGGTCACAAGGGCCTCCACCGCTTGAGCCGCGCTGCCGGAGGCGGAAGGGCCTCCTGCCTGCAGTTCCTCCATATTGAGGCCGGAAGCGGACAGGCTTTTTACCTTGTCCTTTAATTCCAGCACAATGCGCTGGGCCAGCTTTGGCCCAACGCCGCTTGCCTTGGTAAAGCGCTTGGAATCTCCCGCAGCCGCCGCAAGGGCCACGTTTTCCGGAGTAAGCTCGGACAAAATGGCAATGCCCACCTTGGGGCCCACACCGCTGATACCCGTTAACAGCTTAAAGCAGTTTAATTCCCCCTGGGTGAGGAACCCGAAAAGATCCAGCGCGTCCTCCCGCACATTCAAATGGGTATACAGGGTGGCGTTTTCTCCCAGCCGGGGCAGATTTCGCAGGGTGTTCATAGAGGTAAAGCATTTAAACGCCACGCCCCCCACATCGATCACCGCCAGTCCCGGCTCCGTATGAGCAACCCTTCCTGTCAGACTGTAAAACATGGTTTCCTCACGCTCCTTGTTCACCGCGCGCTTTCAAAAGCGTTTTTTCTTCCTGATCCTTCAAATCACTTTTCCCGGCTTTCTTGCCTTTTCCAGCAGGCCGCGGCGCAGGGCAGAGCCTGCCGCCTGGCCGTGGCAGATGGCCAGCGCCAAGGCGTCGGCCGTGTCGTCCGGTTTGGGGATCGAGGGCAGCTTCAAAAGCCGCCGGGTCATTTCCTGCACCTGGGGCTTCAGGGCCTTGCCGTACCCCGTTACCCCCTGCTTTACCTGCATGGGCGTGTATTCAAACAGAGGAACCCCTGCCTGGGAAAGGGCCAGAAGGATCACGCCCCTTGCCTCCGCCACACCGATGCCGGTGGTTTTGTTATTGGTAAAATACAGCTTTTCCACGGAAGCGGCCTGGGGCTTATGCAGAGCAAGCAGCTCAGTCATACCCTCATAAATTTCCGTTAAGCGCAGGCCAAAATCATCCCCGGCACGGGTAGTGACGGCACCGTATTCCACTGGGCGGTACAGACCGTTTTTCGCTTCGATCACGCCATAGCCCACGATGGCATAGCCAGGGTCGATCCCCAGGATACGCAAGCCGCTTCCCCCCTGTTCCCGATGATTTCGCAGATACAAGGGAAAGTATACCATAAAACCGGGGATTTGAACAGATAAAATATTTTGAACGCACCGTGAATTTTCAAAGGAAAAAATCCCGTGTATGTTAGCCCGATTTCAGCAAAGGCTAATTTCAATCTTATTTTTGGATAAAGGAGGCCTGCTTCATGCGAAAGCGAGGCAAAATCAGAGCCTTTACACTGCTGTCGGCAGTTTTTCTTACCCTATGCGGGCTTTGGGCGGACGCGGGCTATGCCCTGGCCTCCAGCCGGACGGAGCTGGAATATTCCTACCGCCGGGCTCTGGGAGACCTGACGGATCACGTGACCGCCATGCGGTCTGTGCTGCAAAAAGCCCCTTATGTCAACACGCCCACCATGCAGAATGCGGTGTCCGCCGAACTGCTGGAGCAGAGCAGCGGGGCAAAAAGTGCTATGGCAATCCTTCCCTTCCCCCAGGAAAAAACGGAACGGATCAGCCAGTTTTTCTCTCAAACAGGAAGCTACGCCCTTTCCCTTTCCCGCCATGCCGCGGCGGGGCGGAGCCAGGAAGAAAGCGACCTGGAAATTCTCTCCGTGCTGGAGGAATACGCGGAAACTCTTTCCGAGGCATTGCAAAAGACCCAGGCCAGGATCGACACGGAGGGAATTTCTCTCGGCCGGTTCAAAAGCCTGCTGCGCAATGTGGAAGCGCCAGCTGACCAGCCGTTGTTTTCCGATGAATTCGATGAGGCGTCGGAGGCCTTCGCCCAGTTCCCGGCCCTGCTGTACGACGGTCCTTTTTCCGACCATATCCAGCGCCGGACTCCGCTGTTTTTAGAAGGCATGCCGGAAATTGACGAACAGGAGGCCGCCCGAAAAGCCGCCGAATTTCTTCACTGCTCCCCGGACGAGCTGGAGCCTCAGGGAGAGGGCGGGTCCCAGCTGCCCGTGTTTTCCTTCTCCGGGAGGGAAGCTCACGTCACCGTGACAAAAGCCGGCGGTCAAATCGCTTATTTCAAAAAAGCAGGGCCCATTTCCGAAGCGAGGCTGGACTACACCGACGCGCTGACAGAAGCCTGCCGCATGCTGAAGGAGCTGGGGATCTCCGAGTTCCGGGAAACGTATTACGTGAGCAGCGATAACCTGTGTACTATCAACTTTGCCGGAACCGCCCGCTTTTCCGGAGAAGGCTCCGACTCCGCGGAGGAAATCGTCTGTTACCCGGATCTTGTCAAGGTCACCATAGAGCTGCAGGAGGGCGGCATGGTGGAATACGACGCTTCCGGCTACCTGATGAACCGCCGGGAGCGGGAGCTCTCCCGCCCCGCCCTTTCCAAGGAGCAAGCCGCTGAAAACCTCAGCCCCAGGCTGACCGTGGAAAGCGCGCAGCCGGCGGTGATCCCCTCTCCCGGCTTAGAAGAGCTGCTGTGCTGGGAATTTCGTTGCACTGCCGAAAACGGACGCGAGTTTCTGGTCTATATCAACGGAGAAACAGGCCTGGAGGAGCAGCTTTATCTGCTGCAAAAGGACGACCACGGAATTTTGGCCATGTGAATATTTCTTTTTATAAGCTGTCGGGAAAACAATGCCCGGCGGCTTGTTTTTCCCCGCGGGTTCTGGTAAAATGAGGAAAACAACGGCAGGAGGCGGGCATATGGAAAAAGTCAAGCTGGGCATGATCGGCATAGGAAACATGGGAAGCGGACATATCCAAAATATTCTGGCGGGGAAAACCCCTGAGATCGAGGTCGCCGCGGCGGCGGACCGCCGGGAGGAGCGCCGGGCATGGGCCAAAAAGACACTGCCGGAGGGCACCCCGGTTTTTACCGAGGGCTCGGAGCTGATCGAAAGCGGCCTGTGCGACGCGGTGCTGATCGCCACCCCCCATTACCAGCACCCAGTGCTGGCGCAGGAGGCCTTTCAAAAGGGGCTGCATGTGCTGTGCGAAAAGCCGGCGGGGGTCTACACCAAGGCGGTCAGGGAAATGAACCGGGCCGCGGAGGAAAGCGGCAGGGTCTTTGCCATGATGTTCAATCAGCGCACCAACTGCCTGTACCGCAAAATGCATGAGCTGGTACAGGGCGGAGAGCTGGGAAAGCTGAAACGGGTGAACTGGATCATCACCGACTGGTACCGCACCCAGATCTATTATGATTCCGGCGACTGGCGGGCCACCTGGGACGGCGAGGGCGGCGGCGTGCTCTTAAACCAGTGCCCTCACCAGCTGGATCTTTTGCAGTGGATCTGCGGCCTGCCCAAAACCGTGCAGGCCTTTTGCCAGGAGGGAAAATGGCACGATATCGAGGTGGAGGACGACGTGACCGCCTATCTGGAATTTGAAAACGGCGCCACCGGCGTGTTTGTCACCACCACTGGAGATGCGCCCGGCACCAACCGTTTTGAGGTGACCGGCACCAGGGGGAAACTGGTGTGCGAAAACGATACCCTCACCTTCTGGAAGCTGAACACCGACGAGCGGGACTTCTGCAAAACCTCCGGGGAGGGCTTCGCCAAGCCGGCATGGGAGGAATTCACCGTGGAAACCGATGGGGAAAATCCCCAGCATGTTGGGGTGCTGAACGCCTTTGCGGGAAAGATCCTTCACGGAACTCCCCTGGTGGCCGAGGGCAGAGAAGGCCTGCGGGGACTGACACTTTCCAATGCCATGCACCTTTCCAGCTGGCTTCACAGGCCGGTGGAGATCCCCTTTGACGAGGAGCTGTTCCTCAGGGAGCTCACAAAGCGCCGGGAAAACTCCCGGAAAAAAGAGGGAAAGGAGATCACCTTCTCCACGGAAGGTACGTATTAAAGAATGAAAAAACTGGCATTATCCGGATTTTCCGATGAGATCTCCCCGGTATTTGACGAGCAGCTTGCCGCTATCCGGGAATTCGGCCTTTCCTACATAGAGCCCCGGGGGATCGATGGCGTCAATGTTTCCGAGCTTTCCCCCGAAAAACTGCGGGAGGTAAAGGAAAAGCTTTCGGCCTTCGGCGTTTCCGTTTCCTCCATCGGCTCGCCCATCGGCAAAATTTCCATAGAGGACAATTTTTCCGCCCACCTGGAAAAGCTGAAGCGCACCCTGGAGATCCAGAAGGAGCTGAACGCCCCTTATCTGCGCATGTTCAGCTTTTACCTTCCCGCCGGGAAGGCCCCGGAGGAATTCCGGGAAAAGGTGTTCGAGCAAATTCACGCCATGATCGAGGAAGCGGCCCGGTGGGATTCCGTGCTGCTCCATGAAAATGAAAAGGGTATTTACGGCGATACCGCCCCCCGCTGCCTGGAACTGCTGCAAGCCTTTTCCGGTTCCCACTTCAAGGCGGTATTTGATTTTGCCAATTTTGTAGAGGTGGGCCAGGACACGCGCGCCGCCTTTGACAGCCTCTTTCCTTACATAGAATATGTTCATATCAAAGATGCTTTGCGCGCGGAGAGAAAAATCGTCCCCGCCGGGCAGGGAAACGGGCAGGTAAAGGCCCTTCTTACCGAGCTTTTGCACAGCGGCTGGCGGGGCTTCCTTTCCCTGGAGCCCCACCTTACCGATTTTACGGGCCTTGCGGCCCTGGAGCAGGAGGCGAAGCAAAGAAACTCCACGCTGGACGGAAAAAGCGCCTGGAAGCTGGCTCTTACCGCCCTGCGGGAGCTTTTATCGGAAATTCCCGAAGCAAAGGAGCTGATGGTATGAAGCGGCTGAAATGCGCCATTGTCGGCTGCGGCGGCATTGCCCAGGTACACGCCGCCGTCCTGCATGAGCAGGACACGGCGGAGCTTCTGGCCTCCTGCGATATTCGCCCGGAGCGGGCGGAGGCCTTGGCAGGCGCCTACGGCGGAGCCGCTTATTCTTCGCTGGAGGAGCTTTTAGAGCGGGAACGCCCGGAGGTGCTTCATATCTGCACCCCTCATGTGCTGCATACCCCCATGGCAAAGCTGGCGGCGGAGCGGGGCATTGCGGTCTTTACGGAAAAGCCCCCCGTGATAAACGAAACCCAGTGGAAGGAATTTCAAGAGCTGGGTGAAAAAACGCGGGTGGGCGTTTGCTTTCAAAACCGTTATAACCCCGGCGTGGGGCTGCTGAAGGAGCTTCTCGCTTCCGGAAAATTGGGGAAGCTCCTGGGCGGCAGGGCCTTTGTCACCTGGCACAGGGACGCTTCCTATTACACGGAAAGCGGCTGGCGGGGCAGCCTGGAAACCGAGGGCGGCGGGGTGCTGATCAACCAGTCTATTCACACGCTGGACCTTTTGGGGCAGTTTTTAGGCCGGGCCGTTTCGGTAGACGCCACGATGACGAACCACCACTTGAAAAACGTCATTGAGGTGGAGGACGCCTTCGAGGCATCTATCGATTTCGGCGGGAGCCCGGCAGTATTTTTCGCCACCACCGCCCACTGTACCGATTCCCCGGTGCTGGTGGAATTGGTCTGCGAAAACGCTACCGTTCGCATGGAGGAGCAGGAGGTCACCCTGCTTTGGAAAAACGGCGGCAGGGAATTCCACCGGCTTCCTGAGCCTCTTTCCCCTATTACCGGAAAAGCCTACTGGGGACAAAGCCACAGCCTGTGCATCGCGGATTTTTACCATGCCGTTTTGGAAGAGACCCCCTTCCGAAACGATATCCCCGGCGTAGCCGATACCGTGGAGCTGATGCTGGCGGCCTACCGCTCCGCCCGGGAGCACAGGGAAGTTTTACTATAAGAGTGTTGCTGAAAAGAAGGAGCTGCCGCAAACTGTGAGTTTTGCGGCAGCCTGTTTCATTTAGATGCTGGATACTAGAAGCTAGACGGTGGTGGCGCCTTCGGCGCAATCAAGGAAGGGCAGGGACTGAGAGATAAATTAGGCGGTTGCACCGCAGGCACTCGTAAAGCTGCTAGGTGCGGGAGGTAAGTTTCCGGCCTGACCGCAGCTAGGCAGATAAATTGGAATTTGCAGCGTACCGCTGCGCCCACTCGTGAAGCTGCTTGGTACAGGAAGTTAATTACTGACCCGACCATTAGCAAGCAGACAAATTGGAATTTGCGGCGTACCGCTTATTTTTCTCCTGTCATTCTGAACGAAGTGAAGAATCTCGCCCTTTTCCCTTCTATTCAGGAAATGAAGGACGAGATTCTTCGTTCCTCAGAATGACAAAAGGGAGCTTTCTGCTAAACTATAATTTATCGAACTATGTCCTTGACCTTCTAACTTCTAATTACTAATTGCTAATTTCTTTAAGCGGATCGCCATGTATTCCTTTCCCGGCAGCGCAACACGGAATTTACCGCTGTGCACGCCGGCGTCGGTGACGGTCATTTCCCAGGTGTCGATGATCTCGGCCTGCCACTTTCCCTCCGGCTTGATAAAATCCCGGAAGGAGGGTCTGCCGAAGCCGTAATAATGGATCTCATAGCCGCCGGCGCCTTCCATCAGGAAGCCGGGGGAATCCGGTACGCCCACTGTTTCGTCAAAGGAGCCCTGGCCCCGGCGCAGCCCATAGCCCGGCGTTTCCTTCAGAATTTGGTGGAGAAAACGGATTCGTGCGGGGCTTTCCCCGTGCAGAGGGCCTCCGTGGCTCCACCAAAGAATATCGTGCTCAGGATCCACAAAGGTTTCTCCGTGCCCGGCATAGCCGCCCCGCATGGCGGCCTCCCAGAACCGGCGGGTCAGCTCTTGCCCGGAAATATTGCCCCAGCCCATATCAAGATTGCCTTCATAGGAAATTTCGTCCCACACAACAGGCTTCCCCCAGCGGGTGCGGTACTCGTCCGTATATTCCACATGGCGGTACAGATCCTGCCGCTGCAGGCTGCAATGGGTGATCCAGGGACGGCTGTGGTCGTAAAAACTGATACAGTTGTGAATGCCCCGCAGGTGGCGGTAAGGATCCAGTTCACAGAGCAGGGCGGCGTAATGCTCCCAATCCTCCAGCGTTTTGGTGCGAAGCAGGTCATATTCGTTGGCAAGGCTCCACCACACGTTCCGGTAAGCGGAGAACCGGGCGATCACATAGCGCCAGTACAGGTCGTCCTGCTCCCTTGTCATTTGGGAGAAGCCCCAGCGGTCATAGGGGTGCATCACGATGAGGTCGGCCTCGATCCCCCGCTCCTGAAGCTCCAGAATACAGCGCTCGATCCGGCGGAAATGCTCCGGGAAAAAGCGGGTAAAGTCCCAGCTGTTTCCGGAAAGATTCGCCTCGTAGGTGAAGGTTTCTTCGCTGAGACCGGAGTTGTCCACCGGCGTGCCCTCATAGGGAAAGGTTTCCGGGTCCCGGAAATTGTGAATGTAGTGCTTTGGGAATACGCAGAAGCGCATTTTGTTGAAATACCCCTTGGAAAGCTCCTCCAGCGTCTGCCGGTGAACCTCCTCCGGCTGGTGGGCCCAGGCATAGCAGGTGGTTCCCACAGAATAATAGGGCGTGGCGTCTTCATAGGCAAAATGGTAGGTGTTCACCACCCGCATGGGACCGTGGTTTCCCTTGGACGCAGGCGTAACAAGAAAGCTTCCCGCTGTTTGAGCCCCCGGGAAATTCCCGCTGGTCTCATAGGTGTATTCCCCCTCAAAGGACGGCATGAAACGAACCTTGTACACTCCTTCTCCATCATAGAAGCCGGAAACCCTTACTTCCTCGTTTTTCCCCCGAAACACGGCGGTAAGCTGCCGTTCTGTAAAAGGATTTCCTTCCTTCGGGCCATGCGCCTCCAGCTCCAGCATGCCCCAGCGCTCCACTGTTTTTTCCATACGAAAGCCTCCACTTCTTTCCGAATTTCAGAGCTTACAGCTCCACAAGCTCATACTTCCGGCTGCCCATGCCAATGCTTTCCGCCACCTCCACGGTATAAACGCCATGGCGGGATTCAATACGCTCCAGCAAATGGGGCTTGCCGGGGTCGTCGCTGGCATAGACCAGATCCAGGCAGGCCTGATCCAGCGCCACCGGATCGAGAGAAGCGAGAATGCCAATATCCCCAATGGCGGGATCCTCCGCCACCGCGCAGCAGTCGCAGTCTACCGACATATTTTTCATCACGTTTACGAAGGCGATTTTCTCGCCGAAATATTCCACAATGGTCTTGGCCGCGTCCGCCATGGATTCCAGGAAGGAATCGTGACTGGCGCTCCACATCTCCTCCGGCTTTCCCGCGCCGTGGATATAGGCCTTACCGTGGGAGGAGGCAAGGCCGATGGAGATATTCTTCAGCGCGCCGCCAAAGCCGCCCATAGGATGGCCCTTAAAATGGGACAGCACCAGCAGAGAATCGTACTGCTTCATGTGGCCGCCCACAAAGTTTTTGTCAATACACCTGCCGCCGTGGACAGGCAGCTCAAAATCGCCTTCCTCGTCCAGAATATCCACCGGGGCGATCTCCGTCCAGCCGTGGAGCTTCATGGTTTCCCAGTGGGCTTCGGTGGTGTTGCGCTTGCCTTCATAGGCGGTATTGCACTCCACAATGGTGCCGTGTACCTTGTCCACCATGGGCTTCATGAAATCGGCGCGGATAAAGTTCTGGTTCCCCACCTCGCCGGAATGCACCTTCACCGCCACCTTGCCGGGCAGTTCTGTCCCCAGCGCGTCATACAGGCGGATCACCGCTTCGGGTGTGATCTCCTTCGTAAAATAAACCTTTGCCATACTGACTCCTCTTTTCCTTTTGTTCCGGCGCTCCGCCGGTTTTTCTGCCATTATTATACAGCTTAAAGCCCACTGTAAGTCAAGAAGAAAATGGGGGAAACGACAAGGTAATGAGGAATTAGGAATGAGCAATGAGGAATTATTTAAGAGCAAGAGTGCGAGCACTGTAAGTAGCACGAGCGTTACTTACAGTGCTCGCTAAATTGGAACTGGGCGGTGAGCGAAAGCCTCCCCTTACTTTGTAAGGGGAGGGGGACCGCCGAACGGCGGTGGAAGGGATAGTCACACGCAGAAAGTGGGATAGAATCGCCAGTTTTGATCCCCTCAGTCACGGCTTCGCCGTGACAGCTCCCCTTACTCGCGCAAGTGGAGCCTAAGGACGCTAAACTATAGCCGGGCATTGGTTACAACGCTTGTACCCTTGCCCTTCCTTGCACCGAAGGTGCCACCACCGTCCAGCATCTATTATCCAGCATCTATCATCTAAACCCCCAAGCCCCGGCGGAAGCTTCCGCCGGGGCTTGGGGGTTCAAAAGGAGATTATCTGAATTGCGCTTGCTTGTAAAAAATCGGTCAGGCCCGGCGCAGCTCCACGGCGCCGCTGATGGCATTCATATCGATCTCCGCGTCTCCGTCCCCGTAGGCGCCTTCGCCGGACTTGGCGTTCAGCTCTCCTGTGAGAGGGAAATCGCAATGGAAGGCACCGAATTTTGCGTGGTAATTTACCGTAAATCCATCTTCGGAATCGGGTAAATAAAGGACCGAACGGCCGGAAACAGTGTGAACGTTTGCCTCTTCCGGAAGTCTGTTCAGGGTCACGGAGGCAAGGCCGGACACAGAATCCAGCGAGAGCTCATCGCAATCTCCAAAGGCATTCAGAGAGCCGGTCACAATACGCAGGTTCGCGTCCTCCGCGTGGAAGCCCGTAATCCCCACTTCCCCGGAAACTCCGGAAACATCCAGATCCTCCGCCTGAAGGTCTCTTGCCGTGATCTGCCCGGATACCGCAGAAAGCTTTAGTTCCTCAGCATGGAGCTCGGAAACCTCAATGCGGCCGGAAACCTGGGAAAGGGTGATGTTCTCTGCGGAAAAACCCTGGAGCCGAATATTGCCGGCAATGCTTTTGATCTCCAGCTCCTCCAGCCCGTGGAAGCAATTTTCAGGAAGCTCCACCAGCAGATGTTTGGAATAAGGAACGCTCTGCCGCATCTTTTCTTTTCCCCAGGCAATGGAAAGCTCGCCGTCCTCCAGGGTGACCACCGTTTTTTCCCGCTCCTCCAAAGGCATGCGGGAATATTCCGTGATCCTGATCTCACCGCCCTCTGTGGGGCGCAGCTCCACATTGCCCCGGATCCACTGAATGTTCAGGTTTTCCAGTTCTCCCGCCATCAGGGGATATTCCAGCGGGCTATTTTGCGCCTCCCGAAAATCCTCGTCCTCCTGTTCCCAGTTGGCCCCCAGAATATTCTCTGCCTCCTGCGAATCTGTGGGAAACTGAATTTTCCCCAAGCCCTTCAGCGCCTTTTTCGCTTCCTCCATGGCAAGCCTTGCCGCCTCCGCCGCGCCCTCCTGAAGCTCTTTGCCCAGTCTTCGGAGGTCATGAAATCCTGAAGCGGGCTCTGCCGCCGGGGGAGGCGGTGGAGCAGCCGGCTTCTGAGGCGCCGCCGGGCCGCCGTCCAGCGCCTTCAAAAGCCTGGCCGCGTCCTCTGAGGTGATGATCCCCTGTTCCACCATATCTAAAATTTTTCTCTGTTCGTCATTCATCGTGAAAACACCTCTTCCTTCTTCAAAAATCCGGGCCTCTAGCTCTTTTCGATCCGCATGCTCCCGGAGGTGGTGGAAAGATCGATCCTTGTTTTTCCCATGCCGCAGCGAAGGGAGCCGGATCTCTTTTCCCTGGTTCCGGTCACGGGGAAGTCACAGTCAAAGCCGCCGGAAACCGTGTGGTACTCCGCAGAGAAGCCTTCGGCCGTGTCAGGAAGCAGCAGGGTAACGCTTCCGGAAACACTGCTGCTCTGCAGGGACTCCGGCATTGTGCCAAGGGCCAGACAGGAGCTGCCGGAGGTGGTTTTCGCCTTCACGCTTCCGCCCGCCGTTCCCTCAAACCGGACAGAGCCGGAAACCGAGGAAAGCTTCAGCGTTCCCGCCGCGTCTCCACGCAGCTCGATTTTGCCGGAGGTGGAAGAAATACCGGCGTTGACTGCGGAAAAATCTCCGGTAAGCTTTCCGGAAACGGTGGAAAGCTTCAACTCCTCGGCGGAAAGGGCGCGGGCGTCGATCCTGCCGGAGGTGCTGGAAAGGCCGATCCGCCTTCCCTGCAGGCCAAAGGCTGAAATTTCTCCGGAAACGGTATGGGCGGACAGGCTGTTCGCCATCAGACCATTTAAGGAAATCGAGGCGGATACGACGCCGATGTCCACGGTTTCCAAAGGCGAACCGGTTTTGGGCAGCTCCACCACCAGCCGCTTTGCGACGGATTTGAAAAAGGGCCAGCGGATATGGCTTTTGCTCCAGGCAATGCGCAGGCTTCCGTTCACCATGGAAACCTCCATCTTTTCCCCATCGGACAAAGGCCGTTTGGCATATTCCGCCACCTTGACCTGGTCGCCTTCGCCGTAGAACACCTCCACCGAGCCGCTCACCCACTCCACGTCCAGGGAACGAATGGCGCTTCCCAGCCCCGGATATTCGTGGGGCGTTTCCACCCCCGTCTGTTCCGCCGGGGAGCTCTCAGAGACAAAGGGGATCGAGGAAGCTTGGGGAATGGGCGGTGTTTCAGGGATCTCCGGTATTTCCGGTGCGGGCGGCGCTTCGGGTGCGTCGGCCTCCGCAAAAACTTTTTCCAGCTTCTCTTCCATTCCCTCGGGGTACAGCGTCAGCGAAGGGACCCCGCCGCTTTCCTCCCGCTGCTCCGGCGGCGCATCGGCCTGCTGCTTTTCGGGAAACTCCGTTTCTTCTCCCAGCGCCTCCAGCAGCCGGTAAGCGTCCTCCTGGGAGATGATCCCGGCCTCCAGCATATTCAGTATCTTTTGTTTTCCCTCATTCACAGAACATTCCTCCCTTCCCACACCTTTTCAGGATCTATCTGCCATAAATACAGGCTGTGCTGGCCCAGGCGCCGGATCAGCCGCGGCCTTGCCGAAAAAGACCGTTTTGCTTTCCGCAGAAGCGCCAAAAGCCCCGTAAAACCTTTTTCCAGCATTCCCGTTTCTCTTTGAAACGCCATATCTCCTAAAACATCTCTTTGCAACCGGCAGTTCCCGCAAAAGGGAGGCCGGTACAGAGCCGTATTGACAGCGCGCATGTTATTTTCCTCCCTTCAACTGGTTCAAGGCCTCGATGGCCGTATCCACATCGATCTCCCGGCTGGAAAGCCGGGACAGGATCTCGGCGCGCTCCTCCTGCTCCCGCAGCGCCCGCAGCTCCGGCTTCTCATCAAAGCCCAGGGCGTTCAAAGCGGCGTCCAACATGTTCTTTACCGTGGGGTAGCTGACCCCCAGCGCCTTTTCCACTTCTTTAATGGACCCTCTGCACCGCAGAAAGGTTTCCACAAACTGCAAATGCTTCTCTTCCAGCCGGCAGAAGCGGCAGGGCGAAAAGCTGCCTGTCAGCTCCGTGCCGCAGTTTCCGCACTTCAGGCGGGTCACTGCCATGGTGCCTCCGCATACCGGGCATTGGGAGGGAGCGTGAAACGATTGATTTGCCATAACGATTTCTCCTTTCAAGCGTTTTGGGAAAAGCCTCTTTCTTTTCCGGCTTCCACAGGCGGCCGGGGCAAAGACTTCTCTTCGGCGGCGGGCTTCGGAGGTTTTTCCTGTGTATTTCTCAAAAGCCTGCCTGGGATTTCAAAAAAATCTAATATTTTCTTGCTTTCTGTCCGCATTATAACCCCTTGTATTAACTTTGTCAATAGAAAAATTAACTTTTTTAAGATTTTCGCTTAATTTTTTTAATTTCAGGCTTTCGCGGCATGAAACCTGCCTGTATTTGCCGCCAAATTCACCTCGAGCTCACGGTACGCTCGCCCAAACTGCTAAAATAGAAAGAGAAAATCCGGTATTCAAGCTTGAAGCCCATGGAGGATAAAAGGTATCCTGAAGAAAAAGAAACCACAAAAGGAGCCATACGCTTATGACGAACCGGGAAAGATTTCTCAAGACGCTGAAATGCGAGCCCATCGGCGGCCAGGTACCCACCTTTGAGCTGGTGTTCTTCCTGACCATGGAGGCTTTCGGAAAGGTACACCCGCACCAGCGGAGTTATTCGCAGTGGAAGCAGATGAGCCCCAGAGAACGGGAGCTGCAAATCAAAGACATGGCGGATCTTTATATAGAAACAGCCCGCCGTTACGGCCACAGCGCCATTCTGCTGCACCCGAATCCCTACAATGTGGAAGACACTCAGCGCCTGCTGGAGGCGGTACGCGGGAAAACCGGCCAGGAATATTGCTTGCTCATTGACCGAGACCCCACCTGGGCCATTCCAGACGGAGAAAGCATGATGGAATTCTCCGCCAAAATGTACGAAGCCCCCGAAGAGCTGAATGAGATTTCAGAGCGGCGCATGGAAAGCATGCTGGAATATGCCTACAAGCTGGACAGCTGGGGCCATCTGCTGGACGGCTTCACCCTTTGCTCGGATTACTGCTTTAACACCAATCCTTTTTTCAGCCCGGAAAAATTTGACGAGCTGATTGCTCCCTACCTGAAGGCAGTCCTCTCAGAATACCGGCGGTTGGGGTATTACACCATCAAGCATACGGACGGCAACATTATGCCCCTTGCCCGTAGACTGGCGGACTGCGGCCCCGACGCTATTCACTCTCTGGATCCCCAGGGCGGCGTATCGATCCCGGAGGTGCGAAAGCTGGTGGGAGAGAATATCTGCCTGATCGGCAACGTAAACTGCGGCCTGCTGCAAACCGGCACAGACGAGCAGTGCGATGCCGACGTGATGCGCTCTCTGCGGGAGGGTATGGCAACAGGCAGAGGCTATGTGTTTTCCACCTCCAACTGCGCCTACACCGGCCTGCCCCTGGAACGCTATGAAAGAATGATAGAACTTTGGCGCACTTATGGAAATTATGACCGGCGGCAAAATACGCCCTGACCCGATAAAAATCGCCAGGGCGTGTTCATGCCCCGGAAAAAGCCGAACTGTTTGGAGTATTCGCAGTTCGGTTTTTCAGCGTATTTTTTCCACTTTTTAGGAAAAAATATGGAATATTTGAAAAAGATATCCGGTTTTCAAAAACCCAATATCAAATTTTTGAAATATTTTTGCAGATCGTTCTGTTTACGTCCGTAAAAAAATGAATTACAGTATTTAAAAGAATTCTGTAACGTGTCACCGCAAAAGGGGCCCGTCTGTTCCGCAGTCTTTTCTCTTTTCACAGAACAGGCCCGGCCGCATAAGGAGGAAACGAAAAACTATGGCGTCGGAAAAAACCATAAAAAAGAAAAAGGGCGGGTTGCTGCGCGATATTTCAAAGAATAAGTTTTCCTATTTGATCGCCCTGCCCGCGATCGTATATGTGTTTCTGTTCAGCTATATGGCATACCCCTATATGCTGTTGGCCTTCCAGCGTTACGACTACAGAAACAGCTCTGTTTGGGATATTATTTTTCACGGCGACTGGTGCGGGCTTCAAAACTTTCAGTTCTTCTTTGCTTCGCAAAATGCGTTTCGGGTGACCTTCAACACCATGTTCCTGAACATTCTGTTCATTCTTACCGGAACCTTTATGTCCGTGCTGCTGGCTCTGCTGCTCAATGAGCTGCGTTCCAGGTGGTTCGCGAAAACCACCCAGGCCGTGATGCTGTTTCCCCAGTATATTTCCTGGGTCATGGTCAGCTATATTCTGCTGAGCCTGTTTGCCAATCAATACGGCCTGGTCAATTCCACCCTGCGCTCCTTGGGAATGAAGCCGATCAACTGGTATACAGAGCCAAATGTTTGGCCCGCCATTTTAGTTGTTATGAGGATCTGGAAGGGTGCGGGCATGAACGCCATTATTTTCCTGGCGTCCATCACCAGTATCGATTCCTCGCTGTACGAAGCTGCCGCCATTGACGGGGCCAACCGCTTTCAGATGCTGCGCCGGATCACCCTGCCGCTGATCGCCCCCACGGTGGTCATTATGACACTGCTATCTCTGGGCAAGATCATGTATGGCGATTTCGGTATGATCTATGCTTTGGTGGGAGATAACGGGGTGCTATACCCCACCACGGATATCATTGACACCTATGTGTTCCGGGCGCTGCGGCAGGTGGGCGATATGTCGCAATCCACCGCCATCGGTCTGTTCCAATCAGCCATTGGATTTGTGATGGTATACGGCTCCAACTGGCTGGCCAGGAAATTCTTCCCCGATGGCGCGCTGTATTAAAGGAAGGGGGTAGAAGCTATGACAACGATCAAACGGAAATTTTCTCTGCCGAACTTCTTCATTGGGCTTTTTATTCTGATCTTCGCTCTGTTCTGCCTGCTTCCCATGATCCTCACCTTTATGGTATCCATTACGGACGAATCCACGATTCTGCGAAACGGCTACAGCTTTTTCCCGCAGAAATTTTCCACGGAAGCTTATGAGCTGATGTTCCGGGGAGCAAGTATTCTTCACGGATATCTGATCTCCATTGCAGTCACTGTTGTGGGAACGCTGGGCGCCATTCTCATTACGGGCCTGGCCGCCTACACGCTGGCCAATAAAAATGTAAAATACCGCAATGTGCTGGGTATGTACTTCTTTATTCCCATGGTGTTCGGGGCGGGCATTGTGCCCTGGTATTTGATCTGCAATATGCTGCACCTGCGGGACAACATCTTCGCTCTGATCGTTCCGAACCTGTTATTTAATACTTTTAATCTTTTTTTAGTGAGGAACTTCATGAGCGGGCTGCCGGATTCCCTGCGGGAATCCGCCACCATTGACGGCGCCAACGACGCGGTGATCGCCTTCCGCATTTATTTCCCTCTGACAGTTCCGGCACTGGCTACTGTGGGTTTGTTTTATGGCCTGAACTATTGGAACGACTGGTGGAACGCCATTATGCTGGTAGACGATAAAAATCTTTATCCTATTCAGTATTTTCTGCTGCAGCTGAAATCCCAGGTCACCATGATAAAGGATCTACAGCGAATGACGGGCATAGCCGGCGGAACCACCGCTCCTACGGAGTCATTGAAAATGGCTACGGCCATTGTAACAGTCGGCCCCATTGTGCTGTTGTACCCATTTTTGCAGAAATACTATGTAAAAGGCTTGGTAGTAGGCTCTGTAAAGGGCTGAACTATAAATTCGAGGCAAAACCGTGGTTCAAATTTGCGCCGTCTGGCTAAATCGGCGGTCGCAAATTGCGCGGCGCTGCCTCAATTCAAAAGGAGAAAAGAAACATGAAAAAATCGATCGCTCTTTTGTTGGCATGCATGCTTTTGATCACCGCGTTCGCCGCATGCTCCAACACCCCCGCGGATTCCTCGCAGCCTCAGTCCTCCGCCGCGTCGAAGCCTGCCGAAAGCAAAACAGAAAGCACCAGCGGCAGCGAGCCCGCCGAAACCATGAAGATGACCTATGTAATCCCCGGCGATGCGCCGCCCGAGTATGACCGCGGCATTAAGGCTATCAACGATAAGATGGCTGAAGACGGCGTGGGCGTAGAAGCTGAGTTCAACTATATTTCCTGGGATGTTTGGGATCAGAAGCTGAACATTATGCTTTCCACCGGTGAAAAATTTGACGCCTTCCATGTCATGGACGACCGTGTTTCTCTGGCGAACTATGCTTCCAGAGGCGCTCTGGCCGATATCACCGACGCCATGGAGCAGTACGGCGAGAACATCAAGGCCAATGTGCCCGAGCTGGCTCTGACCAACGGTAAGATCGGCGGCCAGCAGTACGGTATCCCCGCCTTCTGGGTAGAGACCGCCTTGAACGAGCAGGCCACTATTCGGCAGGATATTCTCGACAAGTACAATATCCCCATGCCCACAAACATGGAAGAACTGACCCAGGCTTATATCCAGGTCATGGAGCAGTGGGACGGAGATCAGCTCCCCTATTTCCCCTCTGTTGCCGTCAACGAGCGCCTGCCCTATTTCTTCACCAGCTCTGATGATTTCTGTGTTTACAGCAATGTGATCTACGTCAATCAGGACGGCACCATTGCCAACTATTTTGAAACAGAGGATTTCAAAGAAGCCGCAAAGAACGCCAAAACCTGGTATGACGCCGGCCTGATCAATCCCGATGTTCTTACCTTTACCCAGGATCAGCTCAGCAATCAGCTGAATTCCGGAAACTGGTTTGTTATGAACGGCACTGTGGGCAATGTATCCGGCATTCAGGAAAACATTCCCGACTTTAAGCCCGAAAACATTGCCTGGCTTGATCTGACAAACGGCGCTCAGCAGATCCGCCCCTATGCGGTCAAGAACCAGCAGGCAGTGCCTCTGGCCAGTGAGCACCCGGAAGCCGCTGTGAAATTCTTCAACTGGGTTTACACCGACCAGGCAAACTTTGACCTCTTCATGTACGGCACTGAGGGCGTAGACTACACCCTGGGCGAAAACAGAAGCTACACTCCCATTATCGATGCCACCGCAGGCCAGGCGCTTTATTCCTTCTCCGGCTGGATGGGCGGCAACATCAACTTCGGCTACGTGGATAACAACACCGCTCCCGATGTCAATAAGCACCTGTACACCATTGACGAGACCGCTGTTGACGGCATTGCGGCAGCCTTTGCCTTTGATGCCTCCCCCGTACAGACTCAGCTGGCGGACGTGCAGACTGTGATCTCCTCCACCCTGGTTCCCATGGCCTGGGGTATCACCGACTATGACAGCGGAATCGACGCGGCGCTGGAGATGCTCAAAACAGCCGGTGTGGACGACGTGATCGCGGAATATCAAAAGCAGTTTGAAGAAAGCCAGAAATAATGCTATACTGTAAATAATGGCTTTTTAGGAAAAAGATCAAATTACTGTTCTCAAGGCGGGGAAGCGGACGTATCTTTGGCGGCTGCTTCCCCGCTGGGGCAGTAAAGACAAGGCCGCGCAAGGATCGTGCGCTGGCTGCCTAAATCAAATATTTTTCGTTCAGAAAGGATGGTTTCCTTGTCTATTCAGGAAAGAAAAGCGGAATTTGAACGGCATATTTCCGAAAAGATCTATGAAAGCGTCAAGCTAACCTTTTTAGGGATCGATGGCTTTGACGTGTACAACTGTTCCATTCCCTTCCGCTGGGAGGGGAAGGAATACATTTACGGCCGCGTGGAAAAGCGGGAAGAATGGGCCAGGTCCTGGGTCCGGCTATTTGAAAAAACCGGGAAGGACGAATACACATTGGTGAAGGATCACATGATCTACCAGCTGGAGGATCCCTACATTGCCATGATTGGCGATGAGCTCACCTTCGGCGGCACCCATGTGCGCAAGAGAAGCGGTAAAATTGACACCTATTACGGCTATTTCTACCGTGGAACCGACCTGAATGACCTGTTTTACTTCACCACCGGCCCCAACGAGATGAAGGATATCCGGCTGGTGGATCTGAAGGACGGACGCATCGGCGTGTTCTCCCGTCCAAGAAACGAAGAGATCGAAAAGAAATACGGCTCCGCCTCCATGATCGGCTTTGCGGTGATCCATGACCTGGACGAGCTGACGGATGAGGTGATCTTAAACGCGAAGCCCATCGAAGGCATTTTTGATACCGGAGAGTGGGGCGGCTGCAACCAGGCCTATCTGCTGGAAAACGGGAAGATCGGCGTCATTGGCCACCAGAGCTACGCAGAGGGCGAGGGAGAGGAAAAGCTTGCCGTGTATCTGAACGTTTCCTTTGAATTTGATCCGGAAACCTTCGAGGTCTCAAACCGCAAGGTGATCGGCACCCGGAAATGCTATCCGGAAGGCCCGGCGAAGATCCCCGCTCTTGTAGACTGCACCTTTACCTCCGGCATGGTGGTGCGGGAGGACGGAAAGGCCGACCTTTACGGCGGGCTCAGCGATGTGGGCGAAGGGCGCATTGTGATCGATTATCCCTTTGACGCAAAGGTAAAATAAAACGGAACAAGAGCCTGCCTATGCCGGGGGAATCGCCCCCGCCGGGCAGGTTCGTTTTCCTGTTTCTTAGGGCGTGCACTTATCTTATGGGAACATGCCCTGGTAAAGCTTGCTTCCACCGGAAAAGAAAGTGAGGAAGAGATCGATGCCCAGGTTTTTCAAAAAGCTGCTGTCCTACTCCCCATACCGGAAAACGCTGATCACCTATGCCGTCAGCGTTGTGATCCTTACGGTTCTGATCCTGGTCAGTACTTTTTCTGTTTTTTCCTATTATTTTCAGAAAAATTCCCTGAAAAACTCGGAGCTGGTCTTAGATCAGCTGCTGGAAAATTCCTATGCGATCCAGAATGACGTAGAGCACATTTTTACTCTGGTATACAGCGAATCTGATACCCTCGATTTTGTTACCTCCAACGTGGAAAACAAGCTTACAAATTACCATCTCTATCAAACTCTGGCAGATCTGAAGGCCACCTACACCTATATCCGGGATATTTCCGTCATCAACCTGAATAACCAGGTCTGCATCCAAAGCTATGGTATCAATGTGGCCGGCTCCCACAATTACGATTTTCTGATGGAAATGATGAACTCCGGCAAAACGGTGGCCCCAAGGCAGATCAGCCTGTTTCTGAAGCGGCAGGAATATACCGTGGTCTCCTTTTTGAAATATATCCCTACCAGCAACAGCGCTGTGATCGTAGACATCAACGCAGATCGCTTCAATTATGTCATCAGCTCTGAGGAAGCGGCCCGCAGTGTATTTGTGGTGGACGATGAGGGCCAGGGAATTTCCACCAATACCTCAGAGCTTTTTGAGGACGGTAAAACCTATTCCGAATATTTCGCAGAGATCATCAAAGAGTATTCCGATGGAAAAGACAATTTCGTTTACAGCGATCCCCGCCATCAGATGATGCTGTTTTTCTCCAAGTCCTCCCATATGAACTGGTGGTATATCGACGCGCAAAGCTCTTCCTCGTTTTCCCAGGCATACAAATATGTATTTACCATTTTCACTGTGATCGCCGTTCTGTTTTTAACGCTTTGCATTGTGGTTTCGGTCATTTTCAGTAAAAGAGCGCAGGCGCCTTTAATTGCCCTGGTCAATAAATATCGAAATCCCAAGGACGTTCAGGACAGAACCGAGCGGGACGAGCTTGAAAAAATTGACAGCACCCTTCAGAAAATCGAGCATGAACGCTATCTCAACGACAAATACATTGTTTCACAGTTCTTGAAAAACACCCTGCTGGGAGAGGAAATGCCCTTCTTCGTTTCCAGGGAGAAACTGCGAAAAATGGGAGAATCCTTTTTGGCGGAGTATTATACCGTGCTGCTGCTCAAGCTGGAAAGCCACATCGAATTTTCAGAAAAGCTTTTTGCGGAGGAATACAGCATTCTGCGGTTCATGGTATGCAACATTGCCGATGAGATCTTCGGCGCTCACTATCATTGCAAATCGGTGGACTTGGGCGGACAAAGCGTGGCAGTGCTCCTGATGACGGAGGAGCAGCTGGGAGAAGAGCATATTCTCTGCTATAACCGGCTTCAGGAATTCAGCCGGGACAATCTGGACTTAGAGCTTTACGGCTCTCTGGGCAATACGGTGGCTTCTCAAAAGGAGATCTATCTTTCCTATAAAAACGCGGTGCAGTACATGGAAATGGGACATCTGGTAAAGCGAAACAGCCTGATCGATTCCGCCAGCTCCGTCAACGTCAATTACCGGGAAAAAAATGAAAAGCTGGTGGCTTCCGTGGAAAGCTACACGGAACTGCACTTCGCAAACCCCGATCTTTCCTTGAAAAGCATTGCGCAGACCTTCAATTTATCTCCCACCTATTTGGGAAAGATCTTCAAATCCATCAAAAAGTGCTCCTACTCTGTTTTTCTGACCAATTACCGGCTGGAGCGCTCTAAGACCCTGCTGCTGGAAACCTCTAAGCCCATCAGTGAGATCGCTCTGGAGGTGGGCTTCGCCAATTCCTCGTACTATGCCACCGTATTTAAGGGCGCCTATGGAATGACCCCTTCCGTATATCGGAATAATTTGAAATAAAACGGCGGTTGCACCGCTGGCACTCGTGAAGCTGCTTGATGCGAAAGCTTGGTTTTCAACCCGACCACAGCCAGGCAGATAAATTGGAATTGGGCGGACTAATGACCAGCAGCACCCTTGCCTCCCCTGAATAGGGGAAGACCGCCGATAGGGTGAGCGCGTCCCACTGGGACGCTGATGCGAACCGACCGAACCGGCAGGTGAGACTCGGTGGAGAGGTTCCAGCTCGCTGGCGACCCGCATAAAACCTAATTTTTCTGCCACATTACCACGGAACCCCTCAGCCACGGCTTCGCCGTGACAGCTCCCCTTTCAGGGGAGCCAAGGGTGCTATATATATTCCAATTTATCAGTTTCATTTGGCTTTCGACTGCGGAGCAATTGTCGGGTTCTCAAAATTTCAAAGTTTTTCTCACAACTTTAAAATATCTTTTTCACGGAGCCTGTGCTACACTAACAACAATCCCTTGGAAAGGACAGGATATCACATGGATTACCTGAAAAAAGAAGCTTTTGCACCGGATTTCCGGAACATTGTCAAAACGGCAAACAATCAGTGGGTAGACCGGATCCCCCTCTATGAGCATGGGATCGGCGACGGCATTATGCAAGAAATTGCCGGGATACGGCCCCAGGAAAAAATGTGGCGGGGCAGCCTGAAGGAGCAGGAAGAAGGCTGCCGGGAATTTTGGGAGTTCTGGCGGGGCATGGGCTATGACACCGCCTCCATGGAATTCCAGATCACCGGGATCCTCATTGGCGGAGGAGCCCTGGGCGCCCACAAGGAGGGCTGCATCAAAACCAGGGAGGATTTTGAAAAATATCCCTGGGAAGAGCTGCCCGTTCGCTTTTTCGAGACCTACCGGTCCCTGATGGAGCTGTTTGAAAAAACAAGGCCCCAGGGCATGAAGGCCATCGGCGGCGTGGGAAACGGCATTTTTGAATGTGTACAGGACCTGGTGGGGTATATGGATCTGTGCTATATCAAAGCAGACGACGAGGAACTTTATGAGGATCTTTTCAAAAAAATGGGCGAGATCCATTTTCAGATCTGGAATACCTTCCTGGAAAAATATGCGGACGCCTTTTGCCTGATGCGCTTCGGCGACGACCTGGGCTTTAATTCCTCCACGCTGATCTCCCACGAGGACATTCGCAACCTGGTGCTGCCGGGCTATCGAAGAATTGTGGATCGTGTGCATCAGGCCGGGAAGCCCTTTTTGCTTCACTCCTGCGGCAATTTGTTTGAGATCTTTGACGAGCTCATCACCGCTACCGGCATTGACGCGAAGCACTCCAACGAGGATCAGATCGGCCATTTTTCCCTGTGGGTGGAGCGCTATGGAGATCGGATCGCCAATTTCGGCGGCATCGATACCGATGTGGTCTGCCGGGCCTCGAAGGAAGAGATTCGGGACTATGTGCTGGACTGCCTGGAAAAGGTAAAGGGCCATGGCGGCATTGCCTTCGGCTCCGGCAATTCCATTCCAGACTACGTTTCCGTAGACGGCTATATGACCATGGTGGGCACCGTGCGCACCTGGCGCGGAGAATAGGAGAAAAGCTTTATGAAACAGGAAATGACCTCCCGGGAAAGAATGCGGTGCGCTCTCACCGGAGGAATCCCCGACAGAGTCCCCGCCGCCCCCGATATTTCCACCATGGTGCCCTGTAAGCTGAGCGGACATACCTTTACCGATGTTTTACTGCGGAACAAGCCGCCCCTTTGGAAGGCTTACTTACAGGCGATCCGCCATTTTGGCATGGACGGCTGGTTCACCTATGGCGAACTGGACTTCAAAATGAAAAAGCAGTACACGGAAACCACACGGGAATATCGCGACGGGCAGGGGCTGCTCCATGTGCAGCACTGCTTTGACACGCCCGCCGGGACACTGACCAGAACTTATCGGTATTTTGACGATGACTGCTGCGTGCCCACAGAAAAGCTCATTAAGAATTTCAAAGAGGATTTTCCAAAATTCAAGTACCTGTTCCCCGAGATCACCGGCTATGATGACTCTCTCCTGCGGCAGCAGGAAAAAGAACTGGGCGAGCAAGGGATCATGGCCGTAGGAATTTACCCGCCTGGCATGCACATGTTTTGCGATTTCTTTGATGGCGGCCTGGAAAATGTGATCTATGCCTATTACGATGAGCCGGAGCTCTTTCAGGAGCTCAACGAGCTTTACGCCGCCCACGTGCTGCGGCAGGCGGAAATGATCTTAGACGCGAAGCCGGATTCGATCCTCACCGGCGGCAGCGGCTCCATTACCATGCAGTCTCCGGAGATTTGGGAGGAGCTGGCCCTGCCTACCCTGCGCAAGATCGTCTCCATGGCCTCTCAGGCCGGGGTGATCTCCGGCGTTCATTCCTGCGGAAAGGAGCGCCACCTGGTTCGGGTCATGGCGGAAACCTCAGAATTGAATTATGTAAACCCACTGGAGATCTCTCCCGGAGGCGACTGCGACTTGGCAGAACTCAAAGCCTCCCATGGCTCTCAGATCGCTTTCATGGGAAACCTGCAAACCACAGGCGTTATGCTGATGGGAGATGTGAAAAAAGTGCGGCGGGAAAGCCTCCGGGCTATCCGGGACGCGGGTCAAAACGGCGGCTTTGTGCTTTCCACCGGCGACCAGGTACCAAGGGACACACCGGAAGAAAACATTTTCGAAATGGTGAACGTTGTGCGGGAATTCGGACAATACCCCCTGAACCTGGACAAAATCGAGGAAGAACTGAAGCGCTTGGAAAATTAGGAATTATCAATGAAAGATCAAAAACAGGGTTCGGTAAATTGGGATTTAACGGTTATCCACTCACCTCCCGCCTGTCATCCTGAGCAGAAAGCAAGGAAACCTTGCTTTCTCGGCGAAGGATCTCGTCCTTAACCTTTTACCAAGAATTAAGGGCGAGATTCTTCGCCTGCGGCTCAGAATGACAGTAGAGGGAACTATGTACTAAACTACAATTTGTCATCTTATCTTCCGGTCGGGTCAGAAACCAAACTTCCGCACTAAGCGGGGACACAAGTGGCCGCGGCGCCTCGCCGCAAACTATAATTTAGCGCTCAGTTTGCGGTCGGGCCAGAAACCATTCTTCTGTACCAAGCAGGGACACAGGTGCCAGCGGCACCCACCGCCGAACTATCATTTACCGCACAGCTTCCTCGCCTTTAATTGCTCATTGCTTATTGCTCACTGCTCATTCCTCATTATAAACGAAATTCCCACCGAAAAAGCCGCTCACGGGCCATGAATTTTGGCCCGTGAGCGGCTTTCAAAATGCGAAGCCGCGCTTTTCTTCGGCTTTCCGATATGGAATCCGTTTTGTGTATCAGCCCACCGCTTTATCGTATTCCAGCTTGGAAGCAATGTAGCCCTGCACCTGATCCTTAGGGATCTCCAGGGCCGCGGCCAGCTCGCCAAACAGCAGATCCTCCGCGCGCTTCAGGAATCTTTCGTCCACTGTGCCGAACTTTCGCTTCTGCTCCTGAAACGATTGCTTTTTTGCGTAAATCGACATAGTGAGCTCCACCAGCGACCCACAATCGTGGCTGCGCAGGATCGCTTCATAATGCTCCGTAAGCTCCCGGGAAACCCGACTGTGATACATTTCCACACGCACCTTGGGAATACCCGCGATAAGCCGCTCCGCTTCCTCCCTGGAGATGATGGGGCGAATGAACACCTTATCGGAATCCACCGGCACGGAGATCACACAGTCCTCATATAAAGGGCGCAGGGTATAATAGAGCCGTTTTTCTCCCGTGCTGGGAAAATTCTGCTCCCGAATTTCCTCTACCTTACACACACCTGTGCTGCCGTACAGAACCAGCTCACCTACCTGATACATGAAAATGACCTTTTTCCTTTCCCGCAAAGAGGGCCTAAGAACTTTTTATATATTTCAGTATAACATATCTTTTTTGAAATGTAAGAAAATTTTCCAAAGCGATCTGTTATTTTTTCCTCATATGCCGGGGCTTTACCGCTTTTCTGATATGAAGCAGCCGCGCGATAGTTTCTCCCTTGGGCAGCATGGCCACATCGTCATAGGTAACGGCCCGGCAAAGCACCACACTCACGGCATAGACGATAATGGCAAGTAAAATGGCGGGCAGTACCGCTGCCCGGGAAGGCAGAAAGAAACACATGCCCCAATATGCCGCATAAGAAACCGCACCCATGATGGCGGCGGAAAAAATGAGAGGCAGGGCGGTTTTTATGATGCTGTCCAAATTGGGCTGAGCACGGCGGATCGCAAGGAAATTCAGCACCATGATCAGGCAGTAGGACACTACCGTGCTGATAGCCGAGCCCATTGCGTTTATCTGCGGCATACCGGTAAGCACATAAGAAATGGCAATTTTTACTACACCGCCGATCGCCATATTGATTACCGGCAGAGTGGGCCTGCCAAAGGACTGCAAAATGGCGTTTGTCACATACAGGGTGCTGTTAAAGGCAATGGCCACGCTGAGCATGCTAAGCAGCGGCGCGGTGCCTGCCGCCGCGCTGGGCGAGCCAGCCAAAAGCAACCCGCAAATGGGCTCCGCGAACAAACACATTCCCACCGAAGCGGGAATAGAAATCAGAAGCGTTACCCGCAAAGAAGTAGAGGAAATGCGATCCGAGGTTTCCACGTCCCCGGAGGCCACTGCCCCGGAAAGCACCGGTAAAAGGCTTGTGGAAATGGGGATCACGAACGCGCCGGGCAGGTCGTAAAATTTCCTGGCATGGCCTAAAAGGGCCTGCATATCCTTTGCCTGAAGTTCCGTAAAGCCTGCGGTATACTGAAGCTGATTCATCATCACGCCCCCGTCCACCAGATCCAATAGGCTTAAAAAGCAGGAGCCGATGGTAATGGGAACAGCAAATTTCAACAGGGTAGTCAAAAGCTCCTTCCGGCTGGCAGAGGCAGGGTCTCCCTCCCCTTGTGCCCGATCCTTCCGCTTTTGGTTCAGCGTATAGAAGGCCAGGTAGACCGTGCCAAGAAGGGCACTGACCGAAACGCCCACAATGGCCCCCACAGCAGCCCATTCGCTGGAATCGTACCGCTGAAGGATATACACCGCCAGCCCCACGCCCACAGCCACCTTCGTGATGGCCTCAATGGTTTGGGAAACCGCGGTGGGCACCATGTTGGAGCGCCCCTGGAAATACCCCCGCAGGGCGGACATGACGGAAATGAAAAACACTGTGGGAGAAAGGGCCATTATGGCATACAGAGCGTCCGGATTCCCGTAAAACCGCGCGATTTGCCGGGAACCAAAAAACATGAGAAGGCAGCCTGCGATGCCAATGAAAAAAAACAGCCAAAAGGCCACGGAAAACACGCGATCCGCTTCCTTTTTCCTGCCCTGAGAATAAGCTGTGCCCACCATGCGGGAAACAGCGATGGGAAGCCCGGCGGTGGAGAGCATCAAAAATACGGCAAACACATCATAGGCCGTATAAAAATAGGACATACCCTCCGTATCGATCAGGTTCGCCAAGGGAATGGAGAACAGAAGGCCCAATATTTTTACGATCAGGGTGGAGGCGGTCAAAATTGCCGCCCCTTTCATAAAGCTCTGCTTTTTCTCCTGCGCCATACGCTCTCCCAATGCCGAAAATTTCATCTGTGAATACAATAGAAGCTACAGAAAATACTAATGTAAGTATACCCCAAAGGCGGGCAAAGGTCAACGCCGCCCTTTGCTTTTTCTGAAAATTGCAAAAATCTCCCGAAAGCGGCAAAACACACCGCTTTCGGGAGACCGGCCTATTGCTTTTCTATCGTCTCATATCCATTTTGAAATATCCGTCACAAAGGCATATGGTTCGGCAGACATTTTCAAAAGCGCCGCGGCCAGCAGAGCCCTGGTATCCACCAGATACGCATTGGCGGCCAGCAGCTTTCCCCGGTGGAGATCGGGCTCCTCCAGAATTTCTTCGATCCGCTGGAATTCCGAGCCCCAGCCGAAATCATCGCTGGCCGTGTACCGTTTCCTTTGTCCGTTTACCAGATATTCCGTCTCGCCGCACGCCTGGAGACAGGGCGGCTTTACGATGGTTTCGATGCTGGAAAAAATTCAATGGGCACACAAAACGCCCTTGAGAGCGGCAGAGCTTTCCCCTATTTCAACCGCTTTTCCATTTCCGGGAAATAGGCCTGAAAAGCCGAGGGCAGGCTGAGCTCCTGAGAAAGCTCCCTGGCGTCCGCCCAGTGGAACGCGGGGGCGGGCTCCGCTGTTTCAAAGGCCCAGCCGGTCATGCGCCACTCCACATGGGTGAAGATATGCTTTGCCGCCGGAAGCTGCTCCGGCTTTCCGGCGGGCTTCAGACCCCAATCCTTTAGGACAGCCTCCGCCTCTTTCGCAGAAAGCGTTCCCTGTACTCCCGGCAGCTCCCACAAACCCGCCAAAAGGCCCTTTTCCGGGCGGCGGTTCAGGGCCAGTCTCCCCTTGCAAGTCAAAAGAAACACCGTGCGTTTCTCCGCTTTTCTGGGCTTTTTCGGCGCTTTTACCGGAAGCTCCCCCTGGATTCCGGCCCGGTGAGCCAGGCAGATGGCTTCCAGGGGGCAGTTCCCGCATTTCGGCGCGCCGTTGGGAAGGCAGACCATGGCCCCCAGTTCCATCAGGGATTGATTGAAATCCCCGGCCCTTCCTTTGGGAATGATCCCGGTAATCTCCGTCTCTACCCGCTTTTTCACTTTTGCGTCCAGAATATCCTCCCGGCGGGCCAGCAGGCGGGAAACCATCCGCAGCACGTTGCCGTCCACGGCGGGAACGGGAATGCCGAAGGCAATGGAGGCAATAGCCCCGGCGGTATAGTCTCCCACGCCGGGCAGAGAGCGCAGGGCCTGAAAATCGGCGGGCACCTCCCCGCCGAACCGCTCCATCACCTGCTGGGCGCCCTTTTGCAGATTCCGCACCCGGTTGTAGTAGCCCAGACCTTCCCAAAGCTTCAGGAGCTGCTCCTCCGGAGCCTCCGCCACCGCCTTTACCGTGGGAAGCCGCTCCAAAAACCGCTCATAGTAGGGCTTTACGGCCTCCACCCTGGTCTGCTGCAGCATGATCTCCGACACCCACACCCGGTAAGGAGCGGGGTCCTCCCGCCAGGGCAGCACCCTGGCGCAGCCATCGTACCAGCGCAGTAAAAGAGCCGGTATTTTTTCCAATATTTGTCTTTCTTCCACAGCTTGAGCTTCCACGAAAATCAGCTCCAAATCAGTAAATTGTAGTTTAGCGAACTAGTCGTTAGTCATTAGAGAAGGACGAGTCCCCTTTATTGTCATTCTGAGGAACGCAGAAAGCTATAGCTTTCTTGACGAAGAATCTCGTCTTTCATTCCGGAAAAAGGGCAAAGGGCGAGATTCTTCACTTCGTTCAGAATGACAGGTGGGAAGTGAGCACTTCGCCGTCGGTCGGGTCGAAAACCAGTCTCCTACACCAAGCGGCTTCACGAGTGGCTGCAGCGGCACGCTGCAAATTCCAATTTACCAAACTCTGCTTTGCCCTTCTTTGCTCACTTCTCATTGCTCATTATTATACACCATATCCCGTACCTGTCAAAGCTCCAGCCATTTTTTCAGTTCCTCGTAAAGCTCTACCGCCTTGAACTTCACCTTGTATTTCTGCGGGTTCTTCACCAGCTCCCGCTGGCTTTCCGGCAGGAGGGAAAGGGCGTCCTCCGGCTTTTCCTCCGCGGCGGGCAGGCAAAGGGCCGGGAACACCACGCACCACCAGTTTTTTCCCTTGCCCTCCCCGATGGTCACCAGCAGGGTTCTGTATTTTCCCGCGGGAAGGCTGAAGGCATCATATTCCCGGGTGGGGAAATACTGATCCGTTACCTGCACCCGGGCGGTTTCCAAAGCTCCGTTTTGCCGCAGCGCCTCATTTGCCGCTTCCCGAAGCGCCTCCAGGTGGACGCACAGCGCGGCGTTGGCCTCCTCCATGGTTTCCGCGCCCCGGATCCATGGCTCCGCCTTTTTGAGCACGGCGTCCCGCACCTTCAGCTTTATCGCCTGATCCCGCTCAGAATCCGAATTGGCGATCACATGGAGGCGCACCACATGCTGCGGCAGCTCCTCGCTGGAAGCCGCGAAGGGAAGCAGCGATGCCAGCGCGGCCAGCAGAAAGCCGCAGACTATGGCCCGTAAAACTGTTCTTTTTTTCTCTTCCGCCGTACAAGGTTTCATATGTACCCCGTCCTTTCGCCAAGAGTATGGGACGGCTTTTCGGGAAATATACAGTTGACAAAGGGAGTATAATACTAGATGCTGGATACTAGATGTTAGATACTGGATAAGGGCAAGGGCCTTTATCTTTTTGGGGGAGCTTTTATGCTGGAGGTTTTTCTGGATTCGGTTTTTGACACGCTGAAGGCCTTGCCCTTTCTTTTCGGGGCCTATTTACTGCTGGAACTTTTGGAGCACCGGGCAAGCGGCAAGCTGGTTTCCGCTTTGCGGGGGCCCTTTGGGCCAGTGGGTGGGGCTGTATTGGGGTGTGTGCCGCAATGCGGCTTTTCCGTGGCGGCGGCCAATTTTTACGCTGGGCGGTTGATCTCTCCCGGCACGCTGCTGGCGGTATTCCTTGCCACCAGCGATGAAGCCGTTCCCATTCTGCTTTCCCACCCCGGCGCTATGCCGGATCTTCTGCGGCTTTTGGGGATAAAGCTTCTTGCCGCCACCCTGTTCGGCCTGCTGACGGACCTTGTCTGCCACCACTTTCTGAAGCTTTTTCAGGAGCCCCCTTTTCACGAGCTCTGCGAGGAATGCGGCTGCGAGGAAAGGGGCGTTTTCTGGGCGGCCCTGCACCACACCGGGAAGGTGATCCTGCTTCTGTTCCTCATCAATCTGGCTCTCAGCTACGCGATCTATTTTATCGGGGAAGAAGCCCTTTCCCGGTTTCTGCTTTCCGGCAGCATTTTACAGCCCTTTTTAGCAGCTCTGCTGGGCTTTATCCCAAACTGCGCCGCCTCCGTGCTTTTGACGGAGCTGTATCTTGCGGGGTCCCTTTCCTTCGGCTCCGCCATGGCCGGGCTGTGCACCGGCGCAGGGCTGGGACTAATTGTGCTGTTTCAGGCAAACCGCCGCCTCAAAGAAAATCTCACGCTGGCGGGGGCGCTGTACGCGGCGGCTGTCTTTACGGGGCTTCTCTGTGATCTTCTGTTCGCCCGTTTAAGTTGAAAAAAAGTTGATAGCCTCCGCCTATTCTATTCCATAGAAAAAAAGGGGGGATCTCCATGGCTTATAAGCTTTTGGTGGTGGACGATGAACAGGATATCGCCTTTATGCTTCGGGACTTATTTACCCTGAAGGGCTATGAGGTAGTTACCGCCTTAAACGCCCGGGAGGCCCTGGGGCTGTGTACCGGAGGGCCTGATCTGATCCTGTTGGACGTGAACATGCCGGACATGGACGGCTTTTCCCTTTGCAGGCAGATCCGGGATTTTGTGCCCTGCCCTATTCTCTTTCTGACCGCCAGGATCGAAGACGCCGACAAGGTGATGGGCTTTGCCGCCGGAGGCGACGATTACATTTTGAAGCCCTTTTCCAGCGAGGAACTGCTGGCCCGGGTCACAGCTCATCTGCGCCGGGAGGAACGGCGCAGGGAAGAAAGCCGTGTGAAATTCTCTGAGGGCATGGTCATCGATTACAGCCAGCGCTGCCTGTTTCAAAACGGAGAGCCGGTCAGGCTGGCAAAAAAGGAATTTGATATCATCGAGCTTTTATCCATGCACCCCACCCAGGTGTTTGACCGGGAGCATATTTACGAATCGGTGTGGGATTGGGACAGCGAGGGCGACAGCGCCGTGGTGGCGGAGCACATTCGCCGCATTCGGGCAAAGCTGACCGCCGCGGGCTGCGGCGACCGGATCGAAACCATCTGGGGCGTGGGTTATAAATGGAAGGCGTAATAAAGCCTTCCCCTTTGATAAAGCGGGTGTTTTTGTGATAAGAAAAAAGGAAGCGGGAAGAAAACGGCGCTGGCGGGACAAGGTTTCTCTGCGGGGCGCTTTGATCCTCACCACCCTTGTCTGCCTCATCGGCGGGGTCTCTGCCTGCCTTGCGGAGCTTTCTCTTCTGAACCAGCTGAACAACAACATTTACGACACCTATGTACATGTCTATCTCCCCGAGAGAAAGGAACAGTATTTTTACGTGGAAAACGGGGCGTTTGTTCGCCTGGAAAAAGATCTGCCCCAGTATTACGAGGACCCCGAAACGGGAGAGCGGTATTCTTTGGAGAACACCAGCCCCTCGCAATTTATCCCCAATGACTTTCTGCGCTTTTTCTGGCTGAATAACGGCCTTATTGAACTTTTGGCCTGCTTTCTCACTGCCGGGCTCTTCTTTTTGCTGGACGCCGCCTGGTTTTATCGCTGGAAGCTGAAAAAGCCCTTGTCTGTGTTAAATGAGGCGGCGGAAAAAATCGGAAAAAACGACCTGGATTTCCGGGTCAGGCAAACCAGCGCCGATGAGCTGGGCAGGCTCTGCGGCTCCTTTGAGACCATGCGCGCTTCTTTAGAGGAAAACAACAGGGCCATGTGGCGGGCAGTGGAGGAACGCAGGCGACTAAACGCCGCCTTTGCCCACGACCTGCGCACGCCCCTCACCGTGCTGCAGGGCTACAGCGACTATCTGCTGGAGGGCCTGCCGACTGAAAAGATAGATCTGAAAAAGGCCGAGGCCACAGTTGTTACCATGAAGCAGAACCTCACCCGGCTTCAGCAGTATGTGGAAAGCATGAACTCCATTCAAAGGCTGGAGGAACTTTCCATAAGCCCCGCCGAAATAAGCTTTTCCACCCTTTGCGGCCAGCTCAGAGAGACTGCGGAGATCCTGCGGGGCAAGGAGGGTTTTTCCCTGACCGCCCAGGGGGAGGGCAGCCTCCTTCTGGATCAGGAGCTCTTCTTCCGGGTGTTTGAAAACCTGATGTCCAACGCCGGGCGCTATGCGAAAGCCAAGGTGGAAATCTCCCTGACAAAGCGGGAAAACACCCTCTCCCTCCGCGTGGCGGACGATGGCCCGGGTTTCCCGCCGGAAGCCTTAAAACGCGGGACAGATCCCTACTACCGAGGGGAAAAAAGCGAAGCGAAGGAACGCACCCCTCACTTCGGCCTGGGCCTTACCATCTGCAAAACACTGTGCGAAAAGCACGGCGGCAGCCTCCTTCTGCAAAACAGGCCCTCTGGCGGGGCCCAGGTCACGGCGGTTTTTCAGCTGGAAAAAGCGCGCCTGCCGTAATTTCCCGGTAACACACGTTGTTCTTTGGGCGCTCCACGGTTATGAATACAGAGTTCTGAAACAAAGGGGCATGTTCTAAAACAATGCCACAAAAAGAAACAAAGCAGCTGTTGCAAATTTACCTTTTTGCAGCGGCTGCTTTGCTTTTAGATGCTGGACGGTGGTGACGCTGCACAGCAAAAAGCTTCCTTGTGTGATTCGGAAGCTTTCCTGTAATAAAAGCAGGGCGGATACAATGAGGAATGAGCAAGGAAGGGCACAGACAAAACAATAAATGGTAATGCGGTAAATGATAGTTTAGCGAACTAGTCGTTAGTTGTTAGTTATTAGTAGTTAGAAAAGAGCAAGCTCTCTCCTTTGTCATCCTGAGCGAAGCGAAGAATCTCGTCCTTAATTCCAGAAATTGGCAAAGGGCGAGATTCTTCACTTCGTTCAGAATGACAGGTGGGAAGTGAACACCTCGCCATTGGTCGGGTCAGAAACCGATTTCCCGCACCAAGCACCTTCACGAGTGCCTGCGGCGGCACAAGTGTTGTAACCAACGCTGATAAATTCCAATTTACCGAAACTATGTCCTTGATCTTAATAATTGCTCATTCCTAATTGCTCATTGTAATCCGCTGTGCTGTTCGGCAAAACCCGAAAAAATGATAGCGGAACATGAAATACTGTACCTTGGCGCGAGATGGCAATTCCTTTATAATTTTGTCAGAAAGAGTAAAAAAAGTAATGGAAGTGACAAAAATGGAGCTTCTCGTTTTGGGATCAGGAGCAGGAGAAAGCTATCCCGGCTCATGGTGCACCTGTCAAAACTGCACCTACGCCAGGGCTCACGGCGGAAAAAATCTTCGGGGCGGCAGCTCTCTGCTGATCGACCAGGAGCTTTTGATCGACCTGCCGGGAAGCGCCTTGCAGAACGCCTCCCGTTTCGGCGTTTCCCTTTCTGGCGTCCGCGCGCTGCTGGTCACCCACCCCCATACGGACCACTTTTCCCCCAATCATTTATGGGAAAGAAATTATCCTGAGGAGTTTCAGCAGTTTACAGAGGCCCAGCTTACGGCCAAACACGGCGCGCCCTGCGTTACGCCCCTGCCATGCCTGGAGCTTTACGGCACCTCCTTTGTGGAGGAGGCCATCAATGCGGCCGGAGACCTGACCCTTCCCCGGAAGAGCTATCACTTTACGTATCATCAAATTCGCGGCGGAGACCGCTTTGAGACCTGCGGCTGCTCCATCACGGCACTCAGCGCCAGGCATGACCGCCCCGGCTATACTGTCAACTATATTGTGGAGAAGGACGGCGTTTCCCTTTTGTACGCCTCCGATACCGGCGGCTATGAGGAAGACGTATACCGGGAGCTTCAAAAGCACCGCTTTCACTGCGTTTTTGTGGAAGCCACCATGGGAAACACCCCTGCCCCGGAGCTCTGCGGCCATATGAACCTGGAAAAGGCGGAGCGTTTTCTCACCCGGCTGAAGGAGCTAGGAAGCCTTGCGGCCCATTGTGGAAAACGCCATAAAGCACGGGCTGCGGCCGGAAGCGCCGCTCCATATCGAGATCCGCATTCAGGCGGCGGAGGCTGGGTTTATGGTCACTGTCAGCAATGACGGGCGGCCTATTCCTCCAGACAGGCTGAAGGAACTGAACGACAGCTTTATCCGCCCCGCGCCGCCGAGTACAACCGGACACATTGGCCTCCAAAATTTAGCCCAACGGCTGTATCTGACCTATGGAACGAGAGCGGCCCTGCGCATCGCCGTAAAAGACGGGCTTACTGTGGCAACTGTGTGTATTCCCTACGAGGAGCAGTGAGGAAACTATGAACATTTTAGTGGTAGACGATGAATTTTACACCTGCGAATTGCTGGCGGAAAAAATACGGTCCTTTGGGCTTCGAGAGATAGAAGCGGTGCTGTGCGCCGGTTCCGGAAAGGAGGCGCTGCGTATTTTGGAGAAAACAGACTGCCAGCTTCTCATTACGGATATCTGCATGTCCCCCATGGACGGGCTGGAGTTGATTTCAAAAGCAAAGGAAATACAGCCGGAGCTGATCTGCGTTCTGCTTTCCGCCTTTGATGAGTTCGCCTACGCCCAGCGCGGGATCCAGCTGCGTATTCGGGACTACTGGCTGAAGCCTGTCAATGAGGAAGAAATGCGGGCTTCCCTGCTGGAGATCATCCAGGAATATCAGTCTGACCAGCATCAATCGCGAGCCCTTTTGGATACGATCATTTCCGGAGCGGTGCTTTCCGGGGATAAGACTCTGGAGGAAATTTTTCAGGGCACGCCGGGCTATCCGGGAAACGGCGGCTATTTCATGGTCTGGGAGGAAAGCGTCTTTCAGGAGCTTACGGCCCCTGGGTTTTGGGTCTACAGGCGCTTAAACGGGCAGTCCCTGTTCGCCTGTCCCGCCGCGCGGCCTTCCCCTGAGGACAAAAACGGACTTCTCCGGCTGGCGGATCAGCTGGGGAAGCCCTGCGGCGTCAGCCTGGCCGGCGGCAATGCGGCGGAGCTTGCCCGGCAGGCAAAATACGCTCTTTCCCTTCAGTGGGTTTGGGAGGAAAAGAAAACTGTTTTTTACGAGGCGCCGGAGCATTGCGCCGAAGCGCTGAGCCTTGTGGTCAGAGAAACCCTTACGCAGGCCATGACTGTAACCGAGTCAAATATCGACCAGCTTCTCGCCGATATCGCGGCGCGGCATGGAACCCTGGAAGAGTTCGCGTTTGCCGTATCTATGGATCGCGTCCGGCAGGGCCTTCTGAAGGACCTTGCCGGGCTTACCGGCAAGCCGTTGCAAGGGTATTCGCGCCCCCACCGGAAACAGGGCTGGCAAAGCTCTATCAAGGCCTTGCTCAAAGAGCTGATCGCCGCAAAAAGCCGGGCGGCAGGCAGCCGAAAAAGAGACCCCATTCAGTGGCGCGTCTCCTATATCGAAAGCCATTACGGCGACGCCGGCCTGGACATGACGCTGCTGGCGGACAAGCTTGGCCTCAGCTATCAGTACTACAGCGAGCTTTTTCACAGGCAGATGGGGATCACTTTTTCCGAATATATTCTGGATTTCAGAATGAAGGAGGCCTGCCGCCTTCTTTTGCAGGGAGAGCTTGTGTCTGAGATCGCCAAAAAGACGGGCTACAGCCACGCCCACAGCTTCACCCGGGCCTTTAAGCGAATGTACGGAATATCGCCCGGCGCGTTTCGAGAGATGAAGGAATGAGAGCCTGCTTTCCCAAAAAGGAAAGCAGGCTCTCGAATTCTTCCGGCAGCTTCTTTTTAAAGCACTGTTCCACCGGAGATGCTTTTCCGCGAAAACAGGCTGAATATTGCGGCAATCCCCACCGGGACACAGCTGATCCATAGCAGTGTTAAAAATACGCCGTTCCAGCCGAAATGATCCGCCAAAGCTCCCAATCCATAGGAGCTGAGGGCGCTGCCAATGTAACAGCAGCCATTGAGAAGACCCGCCAGCAGACCGGAATCTATCTGTTCCCGCAGGTAGAGGGGCGCCATACTGGTGATCACATTGTTCACAGCGTGCATAAACAGCGAGGTGCAGCCAAAGGCCGCCAGCACAACGGCCCACAGGCCGGTATCCACAAACAGCAGCACCAGTCCCATGCACAGGGCGGTCAGCAGAAACCACACCCCGGAAAGGGACACCAGGGAGGATATCTTTTTTTGCAGCGCGGTATTGCAGATAGCGCCCAGCAGCCCCAGCAGGGGCAGAAGCAGCGTTAAAAAAATGGAAAGGCTTTCCGGCAAACCAAATTTTTCCTTCAGAATAGAGGGCACCCAGGTGGTAAGGCCGTCCTTTACCAGGTTGTTCGCTACGGCGAACACGCCCAGTGCGATCACGGCCGCCAGCGCGCCGCCGGCGATGCCCCGGGAAGCGGAAGCCGCCGCAGAGGACGGCAAATTGCCGCTTTCCTCCCTCTCCGCCTGAAACACCTTTTCATAGAAAAGGAACCAAACGACCGCGGAAGCCAGCATCAGCACTGACGCGGCCAGAAAGGAAAAACGATATCCCCCGGAGATCGCCAACAGGGCGCTGAGCCCGTAAATGAGGAACGTGCCCACAGGCACGGTGGTGCTCATGGCCACAACGGCCTTTGTCAGATCCTTTTTCTGAAGCGTTCGGGAAAGAACAGAGATCAGCGTGGGCCACAGGATCGACTGCACCGCGCCGTTTAAGAGCCACAAATATTTCATCCAGGAAAAGGGAACGCCCAAAAGCACAGCCAGATTCAGCAAGGAGGACACAAGCAGGGCCAGCGGGATCATATACTTCGCGCGGTAGCGCCTGCACAGCAGGCCGTTTATCACCTGCCCCGCGCCGTAGGCGAAGAAAAAGCAGGTGGTCACCAGGCCCGTATCTCCATAGCTAACGCCGAGTTCACGCAGAAATCCCGTAATGTTGGAGCTGTAGCTGTAGCGCCCCAAATAGGCGGAGGTATAGGCAAGCCAGCAGAAAAGGATCGGCGCCCAGACCAGGAGCCCCGCGCCTTTAATCGCGGCTTTTCCCTCCTTCACCGGATCACCCTGCCTTCCCACTCTGCCGGAGCCTCCACCCCCAGCAGGGAGGCAATCGTGGGCGCGATATCCTGAATGGTGAGGCCCTCTACCGCTTTTCCCGCCTCAAAGGGCTTTCCCAGGCAGAAAATGGGGATCGTCATATCCTCCGGCTGCTCTGTGCCGTGGGACCTGCCGTGCCCGCCGTGATCCGCCGTGTAAATCACAGCGTACTCGTCTCCCAATGCTTCGATCAGCTCCCCTGTCATATCGCAGCACTGGTTCAGGGCGGCCAGATATTCCTTCCCCATCCAGCCGTGACCGTGGCCCGCCGCGTCCGGCCAGCCGAGATACAGAAACGCGAAATCGATCTCGCCGTTTTTCAGGGCGGCCTTGGCGCTTTCCGTGCATTCCCGGCAGGCGGCGCCGTACCCGTAAGCCTCTCCGGACACGAACACACTGCGGGACAGGCTTCCCGGGTGGCCCAGGTCCCGCAGCTCCTCCCAGTTATAGAACATGGCGCATTTCTTTCCCTTCGCGGCCAGGCAGTCGAACAGCCCGGCAATGGGCCGTACCTGGGGCACATAGGTGTTGGTGGTGATTCCGTGGCGCTCCGGATCAACGCTGTGGAACAGAGACATATGGCAGGGCAGCGTGACCGAGGGCATCACTGTGCGGGAATTCATGCAATAGGTTCCGTGTTCCCGCAAATAGCGCACGGCAGGGTGCCCCTCCGCCGCGTCGGGCCGCATACCGTCACTTAGAATCAACAATACCTTCATTCAAATCACCCTTTCTTGTTATCACACGGCACTGGTTGGCCGCGTATATCTCCTTCATGCTTTCTGACAGAGCGGAATCGCTGAGATAAATGTGCTTTGGCGTCATGTCGCAGATCTTGTACAGGGCGTTTTTTTCATATTTACTGCTGTCCGCCAGCACAATAGCCTGGTCGCTGTGCTTCACCAGCTTCCTTTGCAGCTCCAGAATTTCCGGGCAATAATCGCACACGCCGTTTTTCAGAGACACCGCGGAGGGAAACAGGAAGGATTTTTGCAAATGCACGTTTTCCAGCATTTCAGAGGCAAAAGCTCCGCAGAACACCCGCTCCTCCCTGCTGTAGCTGCCGCCGCAAAGAAGCACTTGAAAGTCCCGGCCCCTCCGCACCCGTTCAAAAACGTCCATGGAATAGGTCACGATCGTAAGGCGCCGAAACCGCTCCGTCAGCGCTTCCGCAAATTCAATAGCTGTGGTGCCCGCGTCAACACCGATGATATCGTGCTCCCGCACAAGACCCAGGGCCAGGGCCGCAAGCTCCCGCTTTTCCGGTCTGCGCTCCTCCGCCCGGCTGTCAAAATCGTGAAACGGCTGAGCGCTGCCTCTGGATACCGCCCCGCCGTGCACACGAAGGAGTCTGTCACACTGCTCCAAATACAGGAGATCCTTTCGGATCGTCTCTGCGGACACGTCAAACAGCTCCAGCAGCCTCGCCGCCGTTACTGCCGACTCCTTTTCCACCAGGGCCGCGATCCTTTCCCTTCGCTGGCTGGTAAGCAATACACTCTCCCCTTTCCGCAATGCGCCCGGCTTTTTCTCCAAGACCGGCACGCAATGTTGCAAATTCCAACTTTTCACAAGTTTTTACAATATTATACCACTTTATCCTTGCTTGTCAACAGATTTCCGCAGGAGTAAAGCAGGAAAAAGTACAAAATTTTCCCAAAATCTGTTCTTGACAACCCGCCCAACGGGTGCTATAATAGTCAAGCACTCAAAAGTGGGTGTTTGCGGATCAGCTTAGTTGCCCGCCTCGGGGGTTCCACCCGTGTAAAAATGTGGGACATATGTGCAGGTGTGGCGGAATTGGCAGACGCGTATGGTTCAGGTCCATATGAGCGCAAGTTCATGCAGGTTCAAGTCCTGTCACCTGCACCAGAGTGAATGAGTCCCGCTTTTCGAACCATTTTATCGAAAAGCGGGACTTGTCATATTCGGAAAGCCTTGATATATGGGACTTTCCGCTTTTTCATATTAGAGTATGGCTTTTCCAAAACTCCTAAAACGCAAAACTAATATTTCTATGCAAAGCAGCTACTTAGACACTACTTCTCGATAAAACAGATTTATAAATATTCTCAAAATTATAGACATATTGTTGCCCAAGTACAGCGACTATGGTATAATTTAAAAATAAAAACCATTTGGCAAAACTGGTATCCAGTATAAAGTATTGTGTTGGGAGAGGACTTGAATGGGGTACAGATTAAATGGAGTTAGCATACCGATAGGCGGAATCTCATGGGAAAAATGTGTTACGGAAAAGGATCGGATTCAATATCTGTTTTTCTATTTAGAGTCTAAACGAATTTTGACTAACCCAATGTCAATGGAAGTTGTAGACGATTGCATCAATTCTGTGTTAGAGATAAAATCCGTATTAGTAGAAGCAACAAAAGATATTCCATTTTCTGAGAATAATCTCAACAGCATTCGGCAAATGATTAGTGGATGTAATGATTTCCTTAATAATATTAATGAAACAGATTATCCTCATCTCATATATAAAAATAAAGATAGATGGGGAGATTTAAGATTTGACACAGCAATGAAAACTTTCCGTGAGTCTTTTAGACAACCTATTAAAGAAATAGAAAAGCAAACAGGGATAACCTTCAAGGGACACATTTCAGATGTGTGGTAAATAAGTGATTTATCGCTAAAGTTAATTCTGCCTTTTCGATAGTATCTATAGTGTTCCGCTATTACATAATACAAAAAGAGACCCTTTCAGGGTCTCTTTTTGTATTACTATACGGCTTTCACAGGATTTGAACCTGAGAAGGGTGAGCGCGTCCCATCGGGACGCTGCCGCGAATTGACCGAGCCGGCAGGCGAGACCTGACCGTTTAGAAAATGCGCCAGTGACGTGTTTTTAGGGCAGAGCGGCAAGCCATCAAGGGCGAACGCCGTGAAGTCCTTGTTCAAGCCCTGTCCCTTGTCTGTTGTGAACGGATAGGAGTTTCCGCTATGCGTAAACTCCGGCAAAGCAGCCGAGCGGCACGAGGCTGCTTTGTGATACCGGCGCCAAGCCGCAGCGAGCCCTTGTGGCTCGCTGCGGCTTTCATTTTGAAATCCGCGGCTTCGCTTTTCGGGCTGCTACCTCTCGCCTATCGGCTCGGCCGGGTCAGAACGCTGTCCACCGGACAGCTTCTCCCTCTCCGCAAAAAATCACGCTTGTCTCCGCTGTTCACTTATAAATGCGTTCACAACGCTCCGACGGCGCGACCAATTTTTTGCGGGCAAGGGCATCTTCTTTGCAGCACACGGTGGAACAAGCTCCCCAAAGCCGCATGAGTTCAATATTCTTGACTTGAAACCAGTTTCAGATATCTGAATTGCAGTGGTGACACAGCAGCGTGACGCTGCGCCAGCACGCGCACCTATGTTTGTGGGTGCGCGTACCTTTTTGCCCGCGTTTTAGCGGCGCCTTTTAGCACATTAGGGCCAAAAAGAGAAGTCCTCAAAGCGTACAGCTTTGAGGACTTCTCTTTTTTCGCGGATAGTTGCCGTGAAACACACCGAGTTCTAACACCCCTTCACGTTAAGCAAGAACGAAAGTCTCGCCGTCCTGTCCTGCTTTCGCTTTATGCAAGACAAATTATTTGCCTGCAAAGATTTTTGGCAAGCACAAACCCCAGTTAGTATTCCAGCTTCCCCGTAAGCCGCCGGAAACACTCCTTGTAAAGCTCTTCCGTTGCCAAAACGACTTCTTCCGGCAGCTCCGGCCCGGGTTCTGCGCCATCCAGCCCATGGTCTATAAGCCAGTCACGCACAAACTGTTTATCGAAGCACTTCGGCGAAACACCGGTTCGATACTCCTCCACTGCCCAAAACCGGCTGGAGTCCGGGGTAAAGATTTCATCTGCCAAGGTGAGCGTACCGTTACTGTCATACCCAAATTCAAACTTCGTATCCGCAAGGAGAATTCCCTTTTGTAAAGCGTGCGCCGCACAGGTTTTGTAGAGCATCATACAGATGTTACGGATCTTTTCCGCCTCCTCCAACCCTAGCTCCTGCCGCAGTCTTTCCATGGATATGTTTTCATCGTGCCCCGCGCCGTTCTTTGCTTGGGGAGTCAAGACAGGCTCCGTCAGCTTTTCCGCCAGCTGATACTTCTTTCCGTGATAATTGCCAAACATCTGGTGCTCTTTCCACAAGCTGCCAAACATATACCCCCGTACGATGAATTCGTAAGGAATCATATTGAGCTTTTTGACCAGAATTGTGCGCTTCTCATAGGCTGCGGGCACATTGGGCGGGCTTGCTGAGAGGATGTGGTTCGGCACGATATGGCGGGTAAAGTCGAACCAGAAATTGGATATCTGCGTAAGCGCGATTCCTTTATCCTTGATGACGGACCCCAAAATAACGTCAAAAGCGGAAATCCTATCAGTCGCTACGATAGCCAGCCGGCCTTCTCCTACTTCGTAGACTTCTCTTACCTTGCCGGAAATGATTTTTTTCATATGCTACTCCTTTTGTCATTCAAATCACGTCAGTCTGCTTGACGGCGTACAGGGTGTCCATACAGTGCCTGTGGGGAGAACCGCCGCTCATGCAGTCGAAAATTTTCTCCTCGCAGTGAGAAATGAGCCAGTCGGTATAATAAGAGAAAAGCTCCCCGGATACCCACTTATAGCGGCCCTCCCGCCGGTCGGATCCTGTGACGAGAAAAGGCTTGCGAACAAAGACATTCAGCGCGTGGAGCCCAGACTCGGCTGTATGGCCTTGGTAATTCTCCAGAATATCCCGCCGCAGCTCTTGGGGGATATAATGGAGGGAGCCGGAGCAAAACACGATGTCAAACTCGCTGTCCAAACGGAAATCGCGCATATCGGCCTGAAAGAAGTTGATTTCCACACGAGCCTTCTCCGCCAGACGCTCCGCCTTGTCCAGCCCCAGCCGCGCCGCGTCGAAAGCCGTGACACTGTAGCCGCTACGGGCGAAAAACACCGCGTTTTTCCCTTCCCCGCAGGCTACGTCCAGCAGGCGCAGGGGCCTCACCGGCGGCCGCAGCTTCATCACTTCATAGCACATCTGTGAGGGCTGCACACCCCAGTAATACCCATCTGCCTTATAGCGGTCTTCATAATCCGTAATGCGTTTCTGCTCCGCCGCGTAGCCCATCAGCCGGTCGATACTGCAGTGCAGCACATTGGCCAGCAGCGGCAAAGTGGAAACATCCGGAAGCGAGTTCCCATTCTCCCATTTCGACACAGCCTGGAAGGTCACCTTCACCAGGTCTGCCAGTTCTTCTTGGGTCAGTCCTTGCTGCTTGCGTAAGAAATGTATATTTTTGCCAATCTGGTTCCCCATGTTGACCGCCCCTTTCAAAATCAGTATAGCACAAATGGAACGGCAGGGTATAACTTCGTTGGCGAATTCGAGGAAAGGCTCAACTGTTGGTAGAATTAGGAAGTGTGAGGGCTAATGAAGAAAGGATTATGCAACTCACCCGCATCATCATATCAATATCGGCGGCTTTCAGAGCTTCCGTCAAGCTCTGCCGCTTCGCCGTCTGCAATGTGCGAATTGAAAATGCGTGCCCCTGCCGATTGCTTGTTTTAAGTAAATCCGTTATGAACACTCTTACCAAAAATCGACGTGCTTCGACAGAAGTACTTCGATTTTTATTTCTTCACGTTCAATTTTCCTTCTTCACTATTTCCAGGGTCGATTTTTGGAGGTAAGAAGTAATAGTGAAAGGTGAAGAGGTATCGCATCCTTTCGGGAAGATTGAAATTGCCGCCCACAGACGGGGCGAGAGTTACCCTGAGCCGGCCATCTATACAGTGCTCCTTAAACACAAAACCGGAAAGTCTCAAAAGAGGCTTGCCGGTTTTTACTTCTTCACTCTTCATTTCTCACGAAAAGGCAGGATTGATTTTCGAAAGATCAGAAGTTAGAGGAGATAGTGAAAAAGCCTTAGAGCCTATCCCGAAATGAGACGTGCGCAGACTGCACCGTCAGATTTTCAGCCAGACAAGGCGGTTTTTCGCAGGCGGGCTGTCGCCCGGCAAGGAAAACCAACGATGTACGGTTGAAAATATGCGAGCAAGATGTGTGCAGATTATTTTGGGACAGGCTCTTAATATAAGGACTTTTTACCCCTCCGCCATTCTTTTTCCCAGGTATTCCGCAACGGCGCGAAATACTCTGGCAGTGACTCCCAGATCGTCCACAGCGGATTCCCGCAGCACGGTAACGCAGTAGCGGGGGCCGGTTTCATCGCAGACATAGCCGCAGTACCAGAAATGGAGCAGCTCTTCCTTTCCCTGGTACACGCCCGTTTGGGCAGTGCCTGTTTTGATCCCCGCCGTGCAGTTTTTGGGAGCGCCAGGCTTGGCGGTGCCCTCCTTTACCGCCCCCTCCATACTGTTCCTTATGGTCTCCGCCGTGGAAACAGACATCACCCGCAGGGTCTTATCCGCAATGGATTGTGTTTCCGTCATCCTCAGCTCGCTGTTTACCGTTCCCGCAATGAGCTTTGGAGAACGGTAAGTGCCGCCGGAAGCGATGGCGTTTACCACACCGCACATCTGCACCGGGGTAACGGTCAGTTCCCCTTGCCCAAAGGAAAAATTTGCCAGGGCCCTGGCGTTTTCCAGAGAAGCCGCCTCCGGCAGCCGTCCAGCCTCGGAAAACAGGCCGCGCCCAAACTCCTGTTCCGCCCCCAGCCCCAGATTATAGGCCATATTCAGAATATTTTGTCCACCCAAACTTCTGCCGCTGTTGATAAAATAACAGTTACAGGACTGCTCCAAAGCGCCTTTCAGATCCACCTTACCGTGAGCCATACCATCGAAGCAATGAAACAGCATGCCTCCGGCATTTACCACACCGGTGCATTCAAAGCTTTCTTTGGCGCTCCCACCATTTTCCAGCTTTGCGGCCGCCCCCACAAGCTTAAAGACAGAGCCGGGTGCATAGGCGCAAAAGGCCCTGTTCACCAGCGGCCCGTCCGGGTCTTCCGCGGCGGCTCCCAAATCGGTGGGTGAATAGCTTGGCAGGCTCACAAGCGCGCGAATTTCACAATTCGGCACCTCTGTTATCACTACCGCGCCCTTTTTTAAGGGCTCGGAGGCCTTCTGTACTTCTCTTTGCAGGTCGCTGTCCAGGGTCAGAGCAATACCGCCCCGGGATTCCCGCAGGGAATCCGCCACCTGCCGGTCTCCCCCGGCTACCACCCGGCCCAGTGCGTCTACCTGATAATAGACAGTGGCCTTTCCCGCATGGCTTTCCAACACATCGTTCATGGCAAGCTCTATGCCGCTTACCCCGCTTCCCATGCTGTCCAAATAACCGATCACATGGGGGGCCAGCTGATCCTCCTGATACCGTTGCGGCACATTGAACAGATCGATACAGGGATTTTCCAGGCTGCGCTCCAGCTCCATCAGAATGGGCTTACCGTCCTTCAGGGCCAGGGCCAGCCGCTGCCGGTATTCGCCGCCGGTGGCCTTTTCCAGCGCGCCGATGGCCTCTATGGTCGGTGCTATTGCCGCTATCCACTTTCTCTTTTCCCCCACCAACGGACGAAGCTGGCAATCGTAAATAGCTCCTCTTGTTTGGGCCACGTCCAGTTGATAAACGCTTTGCCCTTCCGCTGCCGCTACATATTCCGCGCTGCCGGAAATGCTCACAATGGAAAAGCAGGCGGCTCCAAATAAGAGCAGAAGCAAAAAAAATACGGCATATGCCTTTCTTTTCATCATTTCACCTCGATATTAGGAGTTGTTTCAGATAGAAAAAATGCCAGCGGGCAGCCTATCGCCGCCCGCTGGCATTTTACAAATGGCTATGCTCTTTCTCTGTCGTCACGGAACAACAGGGCAATGCACCACAGGGCGGCGATGGCTATGATCACGTAAATGATCCGGGCGATCACAGAGCCCTGTCCGCCGCAAATCCAGGCCACCAGGTCAAACTGAAAAATGCCCACCAGGCCCCAGTTGATTCCGCCGATGATAGCAAGAGCTAAAGCGATACGATCCAATACCGTCATACTGTTCTACCTCTTTACTTGAGGAAACCTCTAAAAAACCTGCCTGGAAACGGCAAAACTCTCCGCTTCCGCAAAATTAGAGATCCCCTTGAAATTTTCAGGTCGTCCTTATTGTAACCCTGCGGCGGAAATTTATGCGCACCGCTTTTCTGTGATTGAAAAACCGGTCGATTTGTGCTAAAATGATTCGGTATAATCATTTCAGCCGGCGTGTTCCGCGCTTACAAAAAAACAGTTTTGTTTGAAATTTTCAAAAGATTTCTCTGCGCCGCAAAGCCTTTTTCGGGACGATGGCGGCACACACTTAGAAAGGATGATTTTATGAGCAATACAGCACAGGCCCAAAACAAAATGGGCACAGCCCCCATGCTGCCCCTGATCCTCTCCATGGCACTGCCCGCCATGTTTTCCATGCTGGTGCAGGCCCTTTACAACATTGTAGACAGCTACTTTGTTTCCCAGCTGAGCCAAAAGGCCCTTTCCGCCGTTTCCCTGGCTTTTCCCATTCAAAATCTGCAGATCGCCTTTGCGGTAGGCACAGCGGTGGGCGTTACTTCCCTGATCTCCCGGCGGCTGGGACAGGGGCGCAAAGAAGAAGCCGGCTCGGCGGCGGCCCACGGCCTGCTGCTGGGCATTGCCACTTCCTTGCTATTCGCCGTATACGGCGCTTTTTTCACCACCCCCTTCTTTCAGATGTTTGAGTCTGATCAGGAGATCGTGGCTATGGGCGACCAATACATTTCCATCTGCTGCATTTTCTCCTTCGGCTGCTTTATTTCCGTGATGCTGGAAAAAACCTTGCAGGCCACGGGCAATATGATCTGGCCCATGGTGTTCCAGCTGGTGGGCGCCATTACCAATATCGCCCTGGATCCTATTTTTATCTTCGGCTATTTCGGCATGCCCGCCATGGGTGTGGCCGGCGCGGCGGTGGCCACGGTGGCCGGACAGATCGTCTCCATGATCGTATGTATTCTGGTGATGGCCTTCGGAAAACATGAGATCAAGATCAGCTTCAGGGGTTTTCGCCTGAGTCTTCGTACCATTCGGGATATTTACGCCGTAGGCCTGCCTGCCATTGTGATGCAGGCCATCGGCACGATAATGAACATGGCGATGAACGGCATTCTTTCCGGTTTTTCCACAGAGGCCTATACCGTGTTCGGCCTGTATTTCAAGCTGCAATCCTTTGTATTTATGCCCGTGTTCGGCCTGACTCAGGGGCTTCTTCCCATACTGGGCTACAACTATGGAGCAAGAAACAAGCACAGAATGCTTTCCGCGCTGAAGCAGGGGTGTATTATCGCCCTTGTCATTATGACGGCGGGAATGCTTGTCTTTTTACTGCTGCCGGAGCAGCTTTTGGGGATCTTCAGCGCCTCCGCGAAGCTTTTGGAAATCGGCGTTCCCGCTCTGCGCACCATTTGTACCTGCTTCCTGTTTGCCGCCTTGGGCATTGTGACCTCTACCCTGTTCCAATCCGTGGGCAGAGGAACCTACAGCCTGATCATTTCTTTGATGCGCCAGCTCCTTGTGCTGGTGCCCGTGGCATGGCTGCTGGCAGCTCTGGTAGGTGATGTGAGCGCCGTATGGTGGGCCTTTCCCATTGCGGAAACCGTGTCTCTGGCGGCAAGTATTTTCTTCTTTCTCCGGCTGTACTCCAAGGAGCTGAAGCACCTGGAAACGGCAAACACACGCTAAAGGAGAGGATATCAAATGACAGAGCTTTCCCAGGAAATCCTGGAACGATATCAGGTGAGAAACACCAAAAAGCAAAAGGCTGCCTTCCAGGAATTTTTGAAAGCGAAATTGCCGGGGCTTTCCGAAGAAACCGGGGGAAGGCTGGTTCGCAGCAACAACTTGGTTTTAGGTGATCCGGATCACGCCCGGGTCGTATTTTCCGCCCACTATGATACCTGCACTACCTTGCCTGTTCCCAATTTTCTTACCCCGAAAAACATTCCTCTCTATGTGCTTTACAATCTGCTTTTGTGCGTGTTTTTCTTTCTTGTGGCGGGCGGCGTATCCTTTCTTCTAATGAGGCTGACCCACATTTTTCTGGTTGCCTATTTCGGCAGCCTTGCCTCTGCTTTACTTCTCTTTCTGCTGTTTTTTGCCGGAAAGCCCAATCCCCATACAGTGAACGACAACACCTCCGGCGTGATCTCCCTCTGCGAGGTCTACGCTTCTCTTACGGAGGAGCAGCGGGAAAAAGCGGCCTTTGTCTTTTTCGACAACGAAGAGCTGGGGCTGTTTGGCTCCCGCCTGTTTTTGAAGCGGCATAAAAAAGAAATGCCGGAAACGCTGCTTTTGAATTTGGACTGCGTTTCCGATGGAGACCATCTGATGATGATCCTGAACAAAACCGCGCGAAGCCTTTGGGAGCCCGCCCTGCGGGAGGCCTTCCAGCAGGAGATCCCTCCGGGGAAAACCGTGCTTTGGGAAAAATCCTCCTCCACGCTTTACCCCTCCGACCAGCTGGGCTTTCCCTGCTACACCGCCATGGCGGCCTTTCGGAAAAGCAAGCTCTGCGGCCTGTACCTGAGCCGTATCCACACAAAGCGGGACACCGTGCTTCAGGAAGAAAATATCAGCTGGCTGCAGAGCAGCTGTAAACGATTGATAGAAGGGCTGGTTTATAAGAATTAGCAGTGAGCAATGAACAATTTTAAGGACAGATATACTGTAGGGACCGGTCTTCGGACAGTCCGCAGGTTACGTACAAAACCCGCGGACCGCCAAGGATGTCGGTCCCTACAGTATATTAGTCGTTAGAGAAGAACAAGCCTCTTTTGTCATTACTGAGCAAAAAGCGGAGTAAGCTCCGCTTTCCCGGCGAAGAATCTCGCCCTTAATTCCAAGGCAAAAGAACAAAGGACGAGATTCTTCACCGAGAAAGCAAGGTTAAAAAGCTATAGCTTTTTGTGCTTGTCTGTTCAGTAATGACAAAGAGGAAAGTAGGCGGATAATCACTAAATTATAGTTTAGCACACACCCTTGGCTCCCCTGAAAGGGGTGCTGTGCCCCGGTGGGGCACGTCCAGCACCGACCGAAGCGAAAGCGTAGAAAGCTGTCAGCCGCAGGCTGACTGAGGGGTTCCGTGGTGGTGAAGTAGAAAATATAAGTTTCATATGATCCATCAGTGCCTATAACCCCTCCGTCACGGCTTCGCCGCGCCACCTCCCCTTTCAGGGGAGGCAAGAGTTATTGCGATTCGTCGGTTTGATAAATTCCAATCTTATCGAACTCCGCCCAAAAATTACTCATTTCTAATTTCTAATTGCTCATTATTTTCCCTGAGCTCTGCCACAAAATCTGACAGCGTAAACCCGGCGTTTTGGGAAAAGCGCAGCTTTGTTTTTTCCCCTTCCCGGTAAAAGGCATAGCGGGTGATATAGGGCGTTTCCAGATAACGCACCTCCAGCTCCAGGCGGTCCTGCTCCATAGTCAGGGGAAAGACGGCGTGGGGCTGCTCGCCCCATTCCAGATCCCACACAAAGCGGGAGCGGCCTTCCGTCCAGTGATCCGCCCTGTAACAAAGCCCGCTTTGGGAACCGTCGGCGTACCGGAGCGTCGCCTGCCCCGGCTCTGAAAAAGAAACGGAGACGATCCCCAGCGGATTTTCTCCGCAGGAGAAGCTTTTTTCGGAAAAGCGCTTTTCCCCTCTTGTTTTCAGGGAAGAGTTTTCCAGAATCGTCTCTTTTTCCTTACTTTTCCCGGAAAGCAAATGGCGGTGGGCAAGCTCCAGCAAATGCTTTGTTTTGCTGTTTTGAGACAGCGCCACCAGGCCCAGGCCCTGCTTCGGGGCAAGGAGACAAAGCTGCCCGAAGGCCCCGTCCATACGGTAAACGCCGCCGGGCCCCAGGTGAAATTGAAATCCATAAGAGTTCCCGGAAAAGGGACGCTTTTCCTCCGCCGCCTCCTGCTTAAAGGCCTGAGGGAACACGGCGTGGGCCAGATATTCCCGGGAGATCAGCTGCTTGCCCTTCCAAGAGCCCTCGTTCAGCAGCAGCCGGGCAATTTTTTCCAGGGAGGCAGGATACAGCCGCAGCCCCATGCCGCCCGCAATGAGGCCCTCCGGGGCATGTTCCCATCGGGCTTCCCGAATTTCCAATGGAAAAAACAACTCTTTATTCAAAAACTCCTCCAAGCTTTCTCCCGCCGCCTTTTGCACCAGGGCGGAAAGCATATGAGAACCATGGGTGCTGTAACGGTAATAAAAGCCCGGCTCGTGGGGAAATTCCTGGGCCAGGAAAGCCCGTATCCAGTCCTTTTGCGGAAAAAGCCCGTCATAGGTGTTTTCGTGAAGCCCGGAGGTCATGGAAAGCAGGTGGCGCACCTTGATTTTTCGCAGATTGGGGTGAGGACTCTCCGGCAGTTCTTCCCGAAACCAATCCGTGATCCGGTCGTCCAGCCCCAAAAGCCCCCGATCCCAGGCAATGCCCACAGCCAGGGAGGCAAAGGATTTCGTCATGGAAAACAGGAGCCGCAAGCCGTTTTCCGGGTAAGGCTCTTGGCGGTATTCCCCCAGCCGCTTTTCCCTTCCGGTAAGAATCACGTGGCTGATGTGAATATCTTCTGCCTGCTCGCAGGCGGAAATGAATTCGGCAAAGCTCATTTACAGCTGTTCCTTCAGCCAGGCGGCGGAGCGCCTTAAGTAGGAAAGCATCTCTTTTGCGCCGTAATGCTCCAGGGCAAAATTTCCCCGATAACCGTCCCGCTTCAGGCGGGAAAGGATCTCGGAAAGTTTCAGCTCTCCGCTTCCTACAGGACAGGGGTACAGGGCTTTTCCGTCCACAGAAATAGAGGGCGCTTCTCCACTGACAGCGGCATAGGCCCGATCCTTCAGGTGAACATAAGCGATTCTGTCCTTCAGAGCTTCATAGGCGGAAAGCTCTTCCTCCCCGGAAAAGGCAAAATTTCCGGTATCAAAGCAGCAGGAAAGGCCGGGGCAGCCTTCCAAAAACCGTTTCACACCCTGCAGGGTGGAAAAGGGGGCCAGGGAATTATCGTAATCCTCCAGGATCAGAGAGACCCCATAGCTCGCGGCCAGTTCCGCCAGTTGATTGACGCAGGAGATCATGCGCTCCACCCGGCGTTCCCGCTCCTCTTCCCCATCTTCCTGACGAAAAAAGCCGGGAATCACCAAAAGCCTTTTTATCCCCAGGAACCTGGCTGCCTCCAGAGTGGGCTCCGCCTGCTTTTTCACCTCTGTGTCCCGGCCAAAATCAAAATAGGCGGGAATGCTGGAAATACACAGCCCGGCACAGGCAAGCTCATTTCCCAGCTCGTCCTCCCTGCCAAGAAGCTTGTTTTCCGAAACCTCCACCCCCTCGATCCCCAGGTCTCTGATTTCCCGCAGCGCCTCCGCCATGGAAACTTTTTCCTGCCGGGAGATCTCCAGCGCGTGGTCATAAAAAGTAGTGATCATAAACACTTCTCCCCCTGTCAAATAAAAAAATTATACGCCGGGAAAGAGAATTTGTAAAGTCAGCACCGCTTCCGTTGTAAGCCCTAAATTGTGCGGGACTGTCAAGGGCATGCAAAAAGGACGGCCCCGCCAAACGCGGCCCGTCCTTTTTTAAGGCAACTATCTGCCCTTATTCTTTCGCGGAAAATTCCTTGGAATAAAGCTCTGTGCCGTCCTCTGCCACACAGGTGACCACCACAACGGGATTTTCAGCTTCCACGGCCTCCTTTAAGGAAGCCGCTGTTAGTTCAAAGCTCTTTTCCATGCTTACCATGGCAGTTTCCAGCTCAGCGGAAACTGTTTTCACGTCCCGGTCTCCCAGTTCATAGAGAAAGGTGAAGACCATCTTGTTTTCCTCTCCGGCCACATTCACTTCCAGGCCGTTTCCGCCGCCAAGCTGCTCCTTCATGGTTTTCAGCTGGCTCTGCATCAGATCGGAATCGACAAAATCCTTTACTGTGGCATATTTGCCGGTTTCTGTACGGCCGCCGGCGGCAGAGACCGCAGAAGAGATCTCCCCGCTGCTGGTATTCCCGGTGGCAGCGCCGGAACTTCCGGTAGAAGAAGCGAGAGAGGAACCGGAGGATTTCCCAGAGCTGCAGGCGGCTAGAGATAACAGGCACGCTACAAGCAGTGCGCAGGCAAACACACCAATGAGATTCTTTTTCACAGCATTCAACCTTTCTCTATCCAAAGAATTTTTCCGAACTGTTCCTTTGTCCGAAGAAAGACAAAAGGAGACCCCTTTGAAAGCGGCCCCCTCCGGAAGATTTTTCTGTTTTGCTTACTTCGCGGCAAACTCCTTGGAGCACAGCTCTGTGCCGTCGTCCGCCAGATAAATAACTACAACCACAGGATTTTCTACCTTAACAGCGTCCTTCAGGGAGCCCGCGACGGTCTCAAAGGTGCCGGAAGCGGAATCCAGAGCGCCCTCCAGCGCGGCGCCCATAGCCTCGGCGTCCTGCCCATTCAGCGGGACGGTAAAGGTGTAGATCAGCTTATTGCCTTCTCCGGTAACCTCCAGAGAATCCGCCTGGTCACCGAGCTCGGCCTTCATTTCGTCCAGCTGCTTCTGCATGGTGTCGGACTTTACAAAATCCTCCACTGTAGCAAACTTTCCGCCGCAGGCAGCCAGAGACAGCAAACAGGCGGCCAGCAGCACAAGTGCCAAAGCGCGAATTACGGTTTTCTTCATTTTCCTCAGTACCTTTCTTCCAAAAATTTCAATTTCGGGGAACACCTAAAATCTACTGTAGAGTATACTCCAACTCTTTGTAAAAGTCAAGGTGAAAATCACCGTTTGTATACTTTTCATAAAACCTTGATTATTTCACAATACCAAAGGGAAAAAGCGCTTGACAAGCAGCTCGCTTCCTGCAATACTTTTATTAGCAAAAAACGGTAAGAGCCGTAGGAAAGGAACATGGGATATGCAAACAGTCACCTTGGGAAGAACCGGGATCACAGTCAGTAAAAATGCTTTCGGATGCCTGCCCATTCAGCGGGTCAGCCCGGAATACGCCGGCAAGCTTCTGCGCAAGGCCTTTGACGCCGGAGTGACCTTCTTTGACACCGCCAGAGCTTACAGCGACAGCGAGGAAAAAATCGGGATGGCCCTTTCCGATGTGCGAAATCAAATTTTTCTTGCCACAAAAACCATGTCCACCACCGTGGAGGGCTTTTGGGAACAGCTGCATACCAGCCTGCGGCTTCTGAAAACCGACTATCTTGATCTCTACCAGTTTCATAACCCCTCCTTCTGCCCGAAGCCGGAAGACGGCACCGGTCTGTACGAAGCCATGCAGGAAGCGAAGACCCAGGGGAAGATCCGCTTTATCGGCCTGACCAATCACCGGCTGCACGTAGCGGAGGAGGCTGTGCGCTCCGGCCTGTACGATACCCTGCAATTTCCCTTCTGCTACCTTGCCTCAGACAAGGATATCGCCCTGGTGGAGCTTTGCCGGGAAAACAATGTGGGCTTCATTTCCATGAAGGGCCTTTCCGGCGGGCTGCTCACCAATTCCGCCGCAGCCTATGCCTGGCAGGCCAGCTTTGAAAACGCCCTGCCCATCTGGGGCGTACAAAAGGAAGAGGAGCTGGACGAGTTTTTAAGCTATATGGAAACGCCCCCCTCCATGGACGACCTGGAGATCCGGGCGGTGATCGAAAAGGACAGGAAAGAACTGATCGGCAATTTCTGCCGTTCCTGCGGCTACTGCATGCCCTGCCCGGCGGGGATCGTGATCAATCAGTGCGCCCGCATGAGTCAGCTGATCCGCCGCAGCCCTTCTCAAAACTGGCTGACCCCCGAAAGCCAGGCCATGATGGAAAAAATAGAGGATTGCCTCCACTGCGGCCAGTGCAAAAAGAAATGTCCCTACGGCCTGGACACCCCCACTCTGCTTCAGCAAAATTTGGAGGATTACAGAAACATTCTTTCCGGAAAAGTGACCGTGTGATTTTCATACCACACAGCTTGCTTCGGTGATAATCGCCGAAGCGAGGAATCCCCAAGAAGCCGCCGCAAAACGCTTCGTTTTGCGGCGGCTCCTTTTTAGATGTCAGACAAATGAGCAATTAGGGATAGAGCGCTAAGCTCTTAGGCTCCACTTGCTTGCAAGGGGAGCTGTCACGGCTTTGCCGTGACTGAGGGGATTCTAACTAGCGATTCTATGCTACTTCCTGCGTGTGACTATCCCTTCCACCGCCTATCGGCGGTCCCCCTCCCCTTGCTTCGCAAGGGGAGGCAACAAGCCGTTAAATTTCCATTTATCCGCCCTTGCCCTTAAATTGCTCATTCCTAATTCCTCATTGCCTTCGCGCTTCACTCTCCCGTAAGCAGCTCTTTGGGGGCGATTTTTCTGATCTTCAGGGACAGCAGGCAGACCGTTAAAAACGCGAACAGGATCAGCCCGGCTCCCGCTGCCGCAATAAACGGGACAGAAAGTGTGAAGGTGCATTTTACAATGCCAATGCCGCTCAAAAACAACGCGGTCAGCGGATTGATGATCAGGCTGCTCACAAGGAGCCCCAGCACCGTAGACAAGATCATGGTGGGCAGAAACGACAGGGCGGTTTGCAGAACAAGTTGCCCTGTGGTAAAGCCCAGCGCTTTCAGAACGCCGTAATCGCGCTGCTTGTTATTGAGCAGAACGCGCACAAGCAGGTACAGGACAAAAGCGATGATGACGGCGGAAAGCACCAGGATCGCCGCTACAATGACCGTCATCAGGGAAACATAAACCACTGCCGCGCCTTCTATGGTGGTCAAAATATTGATGGTGGTATTGATCTTACCGCCGAGTTTTTCCTTCATTTCCAGGTGAAAATCATCGATATCGGTTTCTTCAGTGAGGTTGATGTAATAGTTGGCGTCGGGAAGCTCTCCCAGCCGCTCATATCCCGCCCTTGTAAAAAGACAGTCTCTGCCCAGATTGTTGCTGATCTGTGTAAAACCGCAGATCAGATATTTTTCCCGCTTCCCGTTGGCAGTGATCTCCATTTCATCGCCGAGCCGAAGGCCGTTTTCGTTTGCGTATTTGGCGGCCAGCGCCATTTCATTGTCGTATTTCGGGAACCTGCCCTCGAATACTGTGTTCTGGTTGTTTACCTCCGAAAAATCCTCGCAAAGCGTTGCCATCAGCTCGGCGCCGCCTGCATGGGACACATTCACGGAATGGTACAGATAAAGCTTCTCCACCCTGCTGTCTGCCCGCATGGCGGCGAGAAACTCCGCTTCCGCATCGGCCTGTACGCTGATACAGCTGTCCGCAGTTTCTCCCACAATAAGATTTAGAAACGGCTCAATGTCCGCGATCACATTTTCAGTCATCAAGCCGGAGAATACCACAACAAGAGAAAGCACCAGCATGGTAATACAGACCGTGACGTTATGCTTGATTCCCGAAAAGGTGGTTTTCAGCGCCAAAGCAAGGCTTAAGGGCGCTTTCGTTTTTTCCAGCGGAACGAAATTGCGCTTAAAGCTGTGGGTTTGAATGCCGGAGCGCAGGGCCGTGAGGGGCTCTATTTTTTTGATTCTGCGGGACGCCAGCCACACGGCAAGGGCAACCGTGCCCAGCAGCACCGCAAGGGAAAGGACCAGCGGCGCCGGTAAAAAGCGCATGACATAGGGAATGCCTGTCTGTGAGATCATCATGGCGTTGACCCCGGGAAACAGCAGGTAGGAAAGCCCCGTGCCGATTGCCGCGGCCAGAAGGGTCAGGCTTAAAAACTGCGCCAGCAGGGAGCGGATCAGCTGGCCCGAGGTATAGCCCGCGGCCTTCAGCACGCCGAGGTTTTTCATGTTCACCTGAATATAGTTTACGATATTGGAGGCGATCACCACAAGGGCGATGAGAAGCACGAAAAACGCCATGGCGCTCATGATGCCCGAGCAGATCATCTGTGAAATATACCGGGATTGCGAAACGATATCATAGCAGTTGCTCACCATGGTGATATTGGGGTATCGCTCTGAAACCGCGCTTTTCAGCCACGCCTCGTAGCTCAGATTTTCCGACCGGTCCTTCAGCCGCACAGAGCAAAGCGCCGCCCTGGGAGCGCACCCGCTGTTCGCAAGCTCCTCGTACCGGTCGGCCGTAAGCACAAGCTCTGTCAAAGCGCAATTATGGGAGCCCAGCATCACGCTGTTGAAAAAGCCGCAAACCGTGTAGGTTTTTTTCTGATTGCCGATGGAGATCTCAATGGGCTTTCCCACATCGATCTCTTCTGTTCGATAGAGCATCGGCAGGTAAACGCCGCTTGTAAAACCGCCCTCCTCCACAATCTCGAGCCGGCCGATGGAGCGCGTCAGGGCCGCCTGCTTTTCCAAAAAGACAAACCAGCTGTTCCTCTCTCCGCCGTTGTAGGAAAAGGTTCCCACCATGTGCATACAGGGGTCCAGCCGGTATTCCGCGGTGCGTCCGTCTTCCTCCAGGGTCTTGGATAAAAACTCCTGGAAGCCATCATCGGCAAGGTCTACAGACAGGGTAACATGCTCGGCGTTCAATTCTTTATGGTATCTGTCAAAATTGGCTTTGTAGTCCATAGAGAGCATCAGCCAAAGGTTCAGCATAAAGGCGGAAAGCAGGATCAGAACGATCATGGCGGCTGTCTGGCCCCTGGACTTCCGAAGGTTGGAGCGGATAATCAGTAGACTTTTTTTCATACTACCACCCCATATCCTTCAGAAACCCGGAAAGCTTTTCATGCCTTTGCGGGTCTCCGGGGGAATATCTGCCCAGCTGGCATTCCCCTAAAATCACGCCGTCCTTTAAGTACAGAATGCGGTTTCCCCGGCGGGCGGAACGCATATCGTGCGTTACCATTACAACGCTTTGGCCCTGCTCGTTGAACCCGGTAAGCGTATCCAGCACGTCCAGCCCCGTTTTGCTGTTCAGGGCGCCTGTGGGCTCATCGGCAAAAAGGATCTCCGGCGAATTGATCAGCCCGCGGACGATCCCCACCCGCTGGGCCTCGCCCCCCGAGATCTGGGTGGGAAATTTCTTCTGGGTCTCCTCGGAAATATCCACAGCGTGAAACAATTCCTTTGCCCGCGCCGTCAGCGCTTTTTTATCCTTGCTGACCAGAAGCCCCGCGGCAAGCACGTTATCCATAACGCTCATGGTGTTGATCAGATAGATCTGCTGAAACACGAATCCGCAATGCTCCCGCCGGAACACGGCCAGCCCGTCCTGAGAAAGCTGGGAAATGACCCTGTCTCCAAAGGTGATCTTCCCCAGCGTAGGCGTATCCATGCCCGACAAAGCGTATAACAGCGTGGATTTTCCCGCGCCGCTGGCCCCCATGATCACGGTAAAGTCGCCCTGATAAAGCTGCAGGTCGATGTTTTTCAAAACATGCTGCATGGCGCCGCCGTTTGAAAAGGATTTGCTCAGCTTTTCGGTCTTTAGTAAAACTTTCTTCATAGGTCGTGCCTCCTTTTTACACGCTCTATGATACGGTTTTCTTTCTTAACAGTCTTTAGGGAAAGCTTAATGATCCCTTAAATCGCGCTGCTGAGAGCTATCCGGACAGTGGCTCTCAGTCCGGCCTGCCCGTTTTCAAGCTCCAATTCTCCCCGCATCTTCTTCATGCAGGTATCGGCGATATACAGCCCCAGCCCGGCGCCTTCGATATTTTTCGCATTGCCGCCGCGCTTGAATTTCTCCTTCAAAAGAGGCAGCTCCGCTTCCTCCACACCGCCGCCGCGGTCTTCGATTCGAACTGCCAGGCAGCGGTCCTCCAGGCCCGCCGTTACCGTGATCTGCGTATCGGCGTATTTGTAGGAATTGGCAAAAAGATTGTCAAATACCTGCTGCAGCCGAAGCTTGTCCGCGAACAGCACGCAATCCGGGATCGGTGGTATGGCCCCGCGGTGCAGGTAATCGGCGTTTTCCAGCAGGGTCCGCAGCTCCTCGCTGCTCAGCTCCGCCGGGGTCACGGAAAGCTCCTGAAGCTCCTCCAGAGCCGCGGAAAACAGATTGGTGACAAGGGTGTTGATCTGGTCCGCTTTTTGAACGATCTGCCGGTAATTTGCCTTGATTTTTTTCTGAGAGGCCAGGGCTGCGCCCACCTCGGAGGCCGCTTTAATGCTGGCCACAGGCGTTTTGATATCGTGGGAAAGCTTTGCCACCAGTTCCCTTTTGCTTTCCTGCGCCTTCGCTTCGGCAAGCTTCGCCTTCTTCAGCTCGGAACGCATCAGATCAAAGCTTTCGGTAAAAGCCCCGAATAAATTTTGCCGGTCCATTTGAAGGGGGATCTCCAAATTTCCCTGGGCAACGCGCTGGGCAAAGTCCTTCAGCTGAGAAAAGGGCCGGATCACCCTGCGGTGGAGATAGAAAAAATAGAGGGCGCAAAGGGCGCACTGCCCAAGCGATACCGCAATTACGGCAAAAATGACAGTTTGCTTTTCCACCTGCAGGCTCTGCGCGTCGCGATTATAGACAAAAAGCTTTCCCACAGCCTTGCCTTCCACCTCCACCGGAAGAATGGTGTCCTTATGGCTGATGGCCGCGTTCACGCTTTCGCTGAGGCCCTGCTTTGTGCGATACAAAACAGTCCCGTCTGAATCAACCGCCACATAGTCCAGAGCTGTGGAATTTTTGTGATTTTCCAGAGAACCCCAGTCTCTCTGCACGGTTTTTACCGCTTCATTCACCTCCACGGCGTCCTGGGGCTTTTCCGCCCTCGGAAGCGCAAACAGAAACAGGAGCACAAGCTCCATCAGGAATAAAACCAGAAGGCCGCCGAAAAAAACACGGTTTTTCATGGGCGCCTCCCGACAAATTTGTAGCCGTCTCCCCACACGGTGAGGATATATTCCGGGCTTCCCGGATTTTCCTCGATTGCCTCCCGTATTTTGCGGATATGTACATTCAGCGTTCCGTCTCCCGTGAATTTATCCTTCCACACCTTTTCAAAAAGCTCCTGCTTGGAAAGCACTCGCCCCTCGTTTTGGATCAGATAGGCCAGAAGCTTGAATTCCAGCGCGGTCAGCCTTACGGGCTTCCCCCGAACAAACACCTGCTTTGCCTGAAGATCCACGGTCAGACGGCTATCTTCGTATTTTTCAGGCTCCCGGATTTTGCAGCGCTTGAGCACCGCCTTGACCTTTGCCAGCAAGACGCTGAGAGAATACGGCTTTTGAATATAATCGTCGCCGCCGATGCTCAGGGCAGCGATCTGGTCGTCGTCGCTTGTCCGGGCGGATACAAAAAGGATAGGGATCTCCATGGTCTCCCGCAGCTCCTTGCAAAGGGCAAAGCCGCTGCCATCGCTGAGGTTGATATCCAACAGCAGCAGCTCCGCCGTATTTTCCCTGAAAAAAGCCCTGCACTCCGCAGCGCTGTAGGCAAGGGCAGTTTTCACGCCGAACAGGTTAAAATATTCCGCCGTACTGTCCGCCAGCAGCTTTTCATCGTCTATGATCAAGCAGTCGTATGTCATACTTCGGTATCCTTTCGCTTTTTTGAAGAGGCTCTGATCTGCTTTACTCTGTTTTTTCCAGCAGGTACAGCCCGGACTTTTTGCCGGAAACCAGAATATGATATTCCTTTTTCAGCACAAGCCCCGGGGCGGCCTTTTCCGCCTGCGAAAGCTCTTCTCCCCTGGCGGTGAGCAGTACCAGCTTCCCGCCGGGCCGCAAGAGGAACTCAAATTCCCGCAGCATGCGCCGGTAAAATTCCGCAAGCTCCATGCCCACCTCCTGAAAGATCCCCCAGGGCGGGTCGGTGATAACAGCGTCCACGCTTTCCGCGGGAAGGACTTCCCGCAGGGCCAGGGCGTCGTGAAGCTCCACAGCGATATCGGGTTTTTTCCGGGGCAGCTTTTCCCGGGTGCGGGCCAAAGGCTGTTCCGCGTTATCAAAGGCATACAGCCTTGCAAAGGGAAAGCGCCTGCTCCGCTGCAGGGGAATGGCCCCATAGCCGCAGAAAGGGTCCAGCACTACATCGGTATGCTTCGGGGAAGTGAGCCAGCACATCATATACGCCAGCTCCGGGTGGAGCTCGCCGGGGTCCAGCAGCTTATCATAGGCCGTATGCCGGGAAAGCCGCTTCAGAAAATAGCACAGCCCCTCGCTGCGGGAAAGCAGCCAGAATTCCGTATCCGGGCGGCTTCTGTTCACCCGAAGGCCGGAAAGGCGGGAAAGCCTTTGCTCCATTTTTCCCCGCAGGGCGGAATCTACCGAAACAAGCTGATTCTGCCGGGAGGTCACCAGCCGGAAGGTCTTTATCTTGGGAGAATTTTTCCCCGCCGCGCTCCAATCGATCCCGGCTGCCAGCAGCTCCCGCAAATAGCCGTTTAAGCTTTCCTCCGCCGGGGCTTCCTTTTTGTGGATCACCAGAAACAGGTTGTGAAAGCAAAACAGGTTCAGATCGCTGTAGGGTACGCCGGTCTCAAATTCCACCGCGCCGTCCAGCAAAGCGAGGATCTTCAGATCCTTCAGCCTTTGCCGAAGAAGTTCTTCCACGATCTCCCCGGTTCCGGAAATAAATGTGCCGAAAAAGCGATTCACAAGGCTCCCCCCCTTTTCATTTCATCATACCCCATCTCCCGAAAAAAGGCAAGCGAAGGCGGCGGCTGCGCTCATAGACGCCGCTGTGTGGGGATCTCTGCAAAAATGAGCAATTAGCAATGAGGAATGAGCAATTTAAGGGCATAGTTCGATAAATTGGAATTTGGCGCCGAGCCGGCGCAGGCACTCGTGAAGCTGCTTGGTACGGGAAACCGGTTTTTGACCCGACCATTAGCAGAGCGCTAAATTGGAATTTAGCGATTATGTACTTACTACCCTCCTGTCATTCTGAACCGCCGAAGGCGGTGAAGAATCTCGCTCTTTAGCCTTTTATTTAGAGTATTAAGGTCGAGATTCTTCGTCTCTTCGTTCCTCAGAATGACAGCGGGGAACTGTTCGATAAATGGGAATTTGGCGTGTTAGTCGTTAGTCGTAAGTAGTTAGTTGTTTGAAAGGGGAAAAGGCCTCTCCTTGTCATTACGGAACAGAAAGCAAGGAAACCTTGCTTTCTCGGTGAAGAATCTCGTTCTTTGTCCTTTTGTGGGCAATGAAAGGGCGAGATTCTTCGTCACTTCGTTCCTCAGAATGACAGTTGGGAACTGTGTGTAAAACTGTAATTTCCCGCTTTTCCCTTGCCCTTAAATTGCTCCTTGCTCCTTGCTAATTCCTCATTTTCTTTCCAGCCTCCGGAAAACTTGGGGGCTTGGCTTCTCTGTCGTTTTATGCTAAACTAGTGACAGATCCTGTCGGCTTTGCCGGAAGGAACCTGGAAAAAGGAAATGGGAGTCAAAATTATGTCGATTCGGGGAAATATGCTGATCGCGCAGTCCGGCGGACCTACCGCCGCTATCAACGCTTCTTTGGCGGGGGCCGTAAAGCAGGCCATGGAGTGCCCGGAGATTGAACAGATCTATGGGGCAAAAAACGGGGTAGAGGGTATTTTGCGGGAAAATATCATCGACCTGCGAACGCTGCTGCGCTCAGAAGAAGATTTCGCCCGCCTGAGGGCTACGCCCGCTATGGCTCTGGGCTCCTGCCGGAAACGCTTAGCCGAACAGCCCGATCGGGAATATGACGCCCTGCGGGAGATCCTTCTCCGCCGAAACATTCGCTACTTTTTTTACATTGGCGGCAACGATTCCATGGACGCCGTAAAAAAGCTTTCAGCGTATTTCAAGTCTCTGGGAGACGAGATTCGGGTAATAGGCATTCCCAAAACCATCGATAACGATATGGCCTGCACAGATCACACCCCCGGCTTCGGCTCGGCGGCCCGGTACATTGCCACCTCTATGGCGGAGATCGCCTGTGACAGCGCTATTTACACCCCCGATTCCATTACGCTGGTGGAGATCATGGGGCGAAACGCCGGCTGGCTCACCGCCGCCGCCGCTTTGGCCAGGCGGCCCGGCTGCACGGCTCCCCAGCTGATCTGCATGCCGGAAGTTCCCTTTGAGGAAGAAAAATTTCTGCGCCGGGTGCGGGAAGTACAGGCAAAGGAAAACCACGTGATCGTGGCCGTGTCCGAAGGGATCCGGTATGCGGACGGTACCTATGTGGCGGCTCAAAGCAAGCTGGACGCCTTCGGCCACCGGCAGCTTTCCGGCGCGGCCCATTCCCTGGGAAGACTGCTGCTGGAAAAAATCGGCTGCAAGGTGCGGCCCATCGAGCTGAACGTGCTGCAGCGGGCCGCCGCCCATCTCAGCTCGGAGACAGATCTTGACGAGGCCGGCCGCATCGGGGCGGAGGCGGTTTCCCTGGGCGTTGCCGGAAAAACCGGCGTGATGGCCACCTTTGAGCGGCTCTCCAATGAGCCCTATCTCCTTCGCTACGGCTATGTAGAGATCGGCAAGGTTGCTAATGTGGAAAAAACCGTGCCGGTGGACTGGATCGACCCTGAGCGCATGGATATCCGGCCCCAGCTGATCGAATATCTCTCCCCCCTGATCCAAAGCCCCAGCCGGAAAGAGCCGGGACTTCCCGCTTATTTTATGGTTTGAGAGGACTGACTGTTGGCGTAGAATGAGCAATGTGCAATGAGGAATGAGCAATTTAAGGGCATAGTTCGATAAATTGGAATTTAGTGCCCTTTGCCTTCCCTTATTTATAGAGGGGAAACAGACTGCTTCGCAGTCTGCGGGGACCGCCGAACGGTGAGCGCGTCCCGGTGGGGGGTCACCAGTGGAGAACTCAGCTGTCGCTTCAGACATTGCTGAACGTGCCCCACTGAGGCACAGCAACCGCTCTGATCCGTTCTCGTTTGTCAACTCGGTCGTTGCTGAGCCGGCAGGCGAGAACGGTGGAAGGGATAGTCACACGCAGAAAGTGGGATAAAACCGCCAGTTTTAATCCCCTCAGTCACGGCTTCGCCGTGACAGCTCCCCTTATAAATAAGTGGAGCCTAAGGGTGTTAAACAATAATTTAGCGATTATCCACTCACCTCCCTCCTGTCATTCTGAGCGAAGCGAAGAATCTCGTCCTTCGGGACTTTTTGAAGGGCTTTAAGGACGAGATTCTTCGTCGCTTCGTTCCTCAGAATGACAAAAGAGAGAACTTTCCCTTTTCTAACGACTAACTACTAACAGCTAACGACTAGTTCGCTAAACTATAATTTATTAGCGTTGGCCACAACGCTTGTGCCCTTGCCCTTCCTTGCTCATTACGAATTCCTCATTGCTCATTGAATATGCCCTTCCGTATAGCAGCCTCACCACCATCCAGTATCTATAAAAAAAGAGCGCGCCGCGGTTTCTCTTTCCGCGGCGCGCTCTTCTTGTTTTCAAAACTGAAAATACACAAAATCCTGAGGGTCGTACCCGTCGCCGTAGGAGCCGAAGATCAAAAGCGCGGCAAGGAGCATGAAATACACCGCATAGCGCAGGGCCACAGTGCGGTTAATTTTTTCCGGGAGCCCTTTTTGGTGGATCAGCCAGTCCACGATAAACAGCAGCAGGGTAAAGGCGCCCAGCATCACAAGGGCCGGGAAGGAAACGCCCAGCCCGCTGAGGCTGGCGTGAAGCCCAGTAACGGGAATACTGAACAGCGCCCGAAAGATCCACAGCGCTTCAGACAGAGAATTTGCCCGGAACAGCACCCAGGCAAGGCAGGTCAGGAAAAAGGTGAAAACCACCCGGAAGCCGTGAAGCAGGCGGCTGTCCTCCGGGATCCGCAGAAGGGAAAGCAGCCCTTCCCGCAGGGGCTGCAGCAGCTTGGAGACCACCTGATATAAGCCGTTTAAGAGGCCCCAGGCCACAAAGGTGAGGGCCGCGCCGTGCCACAGGCCGCTGACGGCAAAGACGATCATAATATTCAAAAGGTGCCTTCCCTTGGAGCAGCGGCTGCCTCCCAGGGGAAAATACAGGTAATCCTTAAACCAGGAGGAAAGGGAAATGTGCCACCGCCGCCAAAAGTCCTGAATGGAAACGGCCAGGTAGGGGCAGTTGAAGTTTTCCATCAAGGTGAAGCCCAGCATTTTCGCGGAGCCCCTGGCGATATCGGAATAGGCGGAAAAATCGCAGTAGATCTGTACGGCAAAGGCCACAGTGGCCAGGGCCAGCTCTGCCCCGGTATGACTTTTGGGGGCGTTATAAACCAGATTGACCAGCACGGCCAGATTATCTGCCAGCACCATCTTCTTTAAGAGCCCCCACAGCACGGGGAGAAGCCCGTCCCGCAGGTTTTCCAGCCGGAACCCGTGGCGCTCCTTCAGCTGGTGCAGCATATTTCCCGAGCGCTCAATGGGCCCCGCCACCAGCTGGGGGAAAAAGGACACGAACAGGGCATAATCGATAAAATTCCGCTCCGCGGCTGTCTCCTTCCGGTATACGTCCATGGTATAGCCCAGGGCCTGAAAAGTGTAAAAGGAGATGCCCACCGGCAGCAGCACATCCAAAAGCGGCGCTTCCAGCCCCAGGCCGAAGAAGGTAAAGGCCCGGGTCAAAAGACCGGAGGCGAAATTGAAGTATTTGAAGAAAAACAGGATCCCCAAATTGATGAGAAAGCTCAAAGAAAGCCAAAGCCGCCGCTTTCCCCAGGCCGAGCGCTCCACCAACAGGCCGCAGGCATAGGTGACCACTGTGGAAAGCAGCATCAGCAGCGCGTATTTCGGGTCCCAGCACATGTAAAAATAATAGCTGGAAAGCAGCAGCTGCAAATTGCGGAGCTTCTGGGGCAGCAGATAATAGACCAGCACATTGGCGGCCAAAAACAGCAGATACATGAGAGAATTAAAATTCATAAGCGTTCCTCACTCCTTTGCCGGATTCAGCCGGACGGGCTTGCTGTCCGCTTCCTTCCGCAGCTCGTCAAACCGCGCCGCCCGCTGCCGCCAAAGGGCGTCGTCCCCGTTTCCGGCGGGAGAAACACCCCATTCCGGAAGCCTTTCCGCCAGATACCGGGAAAATTTTTCCGCGCCCCGGTAGTTCAAATGCCTGGGGTCGTAAAAATCCGTGGAAAGGGTAAAGCCCATTTCGTCAAAGTCCTCGTTGAAATCCACCAGCTCCATGCCCAGGGCCTCCAGATCCTCCGTGATCCTGTGAAGCCACTGCCCGTCAAGCCGCTGGGGCAGCGGGGAAAGGAAAAATACGGGCCGTATCCCCTGCTCCTTACAGAATTCCACAATCTTTTCGAGAGAGGCCGCGTCCCGCTCGTATTCCTCCGGCGTTACCTCCACCTTCCGCAGGGAAAGCCCCTCAATGGGCATGGCCTCGTCCAGAAACGTATAGCCCGCCAGAGGATCGGCCTCATATCCCAAAAGCCCTTCCTTTACGTCCTGAAGGGAAAGCTTGTCCCAGCGGTCGTGATAGGCATACAGGGGAAACAGCAGGCCCGTGCGGTCGCTGCCCCGGGTCTCCTCAAAGATCAGGCTCAGCCGCTCTGCTCCCCAGGGCAGGAAGGTCAGATTTGTCTTTAAGGAACGGTCCCGCTTCAAAACAAGGCCGGTCACTTCAATAAACACCGTTTTGGGAGACTGGGTTTTGCAGGCCTCCCGTAAATAGCGGTAGGTAACGGGCATGGGCTGGGTAGGCCCTGCCATTACAAAGGAGGAAACGCCCGTTTCCTCATAGAGCACAGAGGGAATGATATCACAGTAGGCCAGGGAAGAACCGAAAAACAGCGTGTCCACGGAATTTTCCGGCTCCTGCCGGTACATGCCCCACACCGCGCCGTAATCGTGGCGCTTGGGCGTCAGCACCGGCACTATGACGGCGCAGAACAACGCCAGCGCCAGAAGCAGGCAAAGAAGGCCACATAGCTCCTTTTTCCAGGACATGGGCTTTTTCTCCGCTTCCGCCGGTTCTGCTTTTCCAGTCGTTTCCAAATTTCGTTTCATAGCCGCCGTAAGTTCCTTTCTCAAAAAACTTCTCTTTTTCTATTGGTCAGAATACCATAAAAGGCCTTTCTTTTCAATACTCCCCCACCTCTTGACCTTTCCCCATTCCCATATTATACTAATTTTCAGGAAAAGGGGGGAAGGAGCCTATGGAAAAGGTACTGGCGGCTCAAAATGCCGCGAAGGAAACTGAAAAACCCACAAAAGTCTTTCTTGTTTTAAGCGTGCTCCTGGGTACGCTTTTGGGGCTTTTCTTCCTTCCCATGCTGTTTTACTGCTTTGCGGATACCGGAGAAATGCTGCCGCTGCTGTGCTTTTTCCTGCCCCTGGCCGCCATGGGCCTGTGGTGCGCCTCCAAGGGCATCGACGCGCTGACTCTGCCGAAGCGCCTGCAATACGCTTGCATCATCTGCGGCTGCGGGCTTCTGCTGGCCTTTCAGCTCCGGCTGGCGAAGGCTCTTTACGGCAACATCGCCTATGACTTCAACTATTTGTACGTGGCGGCCCGGGGCATGGCCTGGGAACGGACCTTAGGGGGCTGCCAGGAATATTTTGCCCGGTTTCCCAACAATCTCTTCCTGGCCCTGGCCTTCGCGGCGGTCATCAAAATTTCCGGCGCGCTGGGGATCACCAATTTCATGGCGGTGCTTACCGGGTGCAGCGTGATAGCGGTAGACCTTTCCATTCTGCTCGCCTGCTTGTGTGCCCGGAAAATGCTGGGAAACAAGGCCGCTTTTTTGACCTTTCTGTTCAGTATTCCCCTGGTGATCCTGCATTATGGCATTGTGAACCCTTATTCCGATACCTTTGGCATGCTTTTCCCCGTATTTCTGCTGTTTCTATACCTGTACTGTCCCAAAAAGGAAGTCTTCGCCTGTTTGACCGCGGCCCTGATGGGCCTCACCGCCGCCGTGGGCTATAAAATAAAGCCACAAACGATCATTCTTGCCATTGCCATCGGCCTTACGGAGCTTTTCTTCCATCGGATCGATAAAAAGCGGCTTCTGCTTTTGGGCCGGCGCTTTCTCTGCTTCCTTCTGGCGCTGGCGCTTTGCACCGCCGCGCTGAACGCCTGTATGCGGGGCCTGACCCGCCATGTGCTGACTGATGAGCTGCGGGCGGAAAAGGAAACGCCCTTCACCCATTATCTGATGATGGGCCTGAATCCCGGCACCGGCGGCTTTATCAGCGAAGAGGATTATGCCGCCACCACCAGTTTCTCCACCAAGGAGGAAAAGATCGCCTACAACCTGCGGGTAACTGGCGAGCGCCTTTCCGACTTGGGGATCGTGGGCTATGGCAGGTTCCTTCTGGAAAAGGGCCGCCATATTTTCCACAGCGTCTACATGGATATGTGGATCCGCACTCCCTTTCTGAATGAAGATCCTTTGAGCAAGGCGCTGCAGCAAACCTTCTGCCAGGGCGGCCAGGGCTTTTCCGTCTACATGCAGCTTCTGCAGGCCCTGTGGGTTCTTCTTTTCCTGTTTTGGGTGCTGCCCCTGTTTTTCTGCCGGGAAGGCTACCGGAACAAAACCGTTACCGTTCTCCGCCTGACCGTAATGGGCCTTACCGCCTTCCAGCTTCTCTTCGAAGCCGGCGCCCGCTACCGCTTCCATCAGTTCCCCATCTTTATTCTGCTGGCGGCATGGGGAATGCTGGCTCTCCCGGAGGGGATCCGCTCTACCTGGCAAGAGCTTCGAAAAAAGGCTCAAGTTCTGAAAGACAGAATTCCTGTCCGCAAATAAACCTTCTCCCGACATAAAAAAGCAGCCCCCTGGGCTGCTTTTTTAATGATACCGTCTACTTTTTCGCCTCATACTTCCGCTTGGTGGCAAGGCCGCCCCGAATATGGCGCTGGGCCTTATTGACCGCCAGCACGTTTTTCACATCCCGGTACAGGCCGCTGTCGATATATTTTAACCGCTGGGAAACGTCCTTATGTACCGTGCTTTTGCTGACGCCGAACTGCTTTGCCGCCCGGCGGACAGTGGCCTTGTTTTCTACAATGAATTCCCCTAACCTTGTGGCTCTGTCGTCGATCACATTATTTGCCATATAGAACACCCCTTTTTGGTGTTCTATATGTATGCGGCTGGGTAAGCCGGTATGATGGGGAAAAGCACGGGTTCCGTTATTTTCTGAGGAAAAAATTGTCAATGCCTGCCAGAGCGGAACTTTTTTCTTACAGCAGCCCCTTCGTTTCCTTCCATTCTAAGATTCGGCGGACGGATTCTTCCACGCGCTTTTGGGGCACCGCTCCGTTTTTTGCCGCCGTGAGCAGGGCTTGGTAATCTTCGCTCCAATCGGAGGTCAAAAGCAGGTCGTTTCCCGCCAGGAACGCCGCAACGGCAGGAGACTGGCCGCCGGTGTAGAGCTTGATGGCGTCCATGGAAAGGTCGTCTGTCATAATGACCCCTGTAAAGGAAAGCTCTTCACGCAGAAGCTCGTGAACGGGCTTCGAGAGAGAGGCGGGCTTCTGGGGATCCATGGCTGTTACGATATTGTGGGAGACCAGAACGCTAGGGGCCCCGGCCCTGATCCCGGCCGCAAAGGGCAGGAAATCCTCCTTCTGAAACTGCTCATAGGGCCTGTTATCCACGGAGATCCCCGTATGGGTGTTCAAATTGCCGCCATAGCCAGGGAAATGCTTCAGCGCCCCGGAAAGGTTCTTTTCCTCCATGGTTTCCACCATAGCGCCGATCACCCCGGCGGTCTCACTGGCAGGAACACCTATTGTGCGGCTGTACATATAATCCCCGGGATCGGTGGACACATCGCACACCGGGGCAAGGTTCAGGTTGATGCCAAGCTCCAGCAGCAGCCCGGCCTTCGCTTCCGTATCAGCGCGGATCCCCTCGAGCCCGCCTTTTTGGTAGATCTCCTGAGGAGAGGCAAAGGGAGCGGAGGCAAGCTTGGGATTGGAGCTGACGCGCACCACCGTGCCGCCCTCTTCATCGACGGCGATCAAAAGCGGAGTTTTCGCGGACTCCTGCAGGCTCCGGGCCATGGCCTGCACCTCTGCCTTGGTTTTCCCCTGAAAGTCCCTGGCGTACAGAGTATAGCCCGCCGGCTGAAGGCTCTTTGTCAGAGCCGCCGCGCCGCTGCCGGGACAACGGGGCAAAAAGAGCTGGCCCACCTTTTCCTCCAGCGTCATGCCCGACAGGAGGCGGTCGATTTTGGAGGGCAGCGGAAGAGAAACCGGCTCTGTTTGGATCGTTTTTTTGCACAGCACATTTCGGGCGCTGTAAAGGATCTGGGCCAGCTGCGCCCGGGTGGCGATCCCCCGGGGGTTCAGCACGGCGGCGGATTCCCCGTGCAGGATCCCCTTGCCAACGGCCCAGTCCATCGCCTCCCTGGCATAATGGGAAACCTGGGAATAATCCCGGAAAGAGGGGGCCTGGGCCGCTGCGGAAACATCATTTCCGGTACAGCATGCGTAACGGTACAGGATCGCCGCGATCTGCTCCCTGGTGGCGGGGGCGTTGGGCTGAAACAGAAAGCCCCCCACGCCGGAAACAATGGCATACCGCGCCGCCCACTCCACGGAGGAAGCGTACCACCGGTCGAGAGGCACGTCCAGAAAATGCTGTTCAGAGGCTTCCTCCCCTTTCACACCGGATAGATTCGCCAGCACCGTGACCACCATGGCCCGGGTCACAACGCCGTTGGGCTCAAACCGGTCCGCCGAAACACCGTGAAAAAGCCCCTGCTGATAGGTATAGGCCACCGCCCCGGAAAACCAGTCCTTTTCCTTCACGTCCCGAAATGGGTGGGGCGAAAATACCGCCGAAGCGGGGCTGAACACAAGAACTCCGGCAAGAAGAACAGAAACCAAGCAGAACCAAAGCTTTTTCATAGAAGAAGCACCTCTTTTCAGCGCTTGTCCCCGGCAAAGAAACGCGTTGTTGTCCGTTTTTTCTATTATACTCATTTTTGCTGTGAAAAAGCAAGCCAGGACCATAGCGGGTTTTGCCTTTGTGAAGCGTCCCGCCTTTTGGCTTTTTCTCAATCATTTGACGTGTCAAAGAAACCAATAAAATCTTCAAAGCCAAAGGATTGAAATACAAGCGCCGCATGTGCTATACTTTATAATAATTTGGTTCAGACTGTCGATAAACCCTCTTACCATCAGAAACGGAAGGGGGAAGAGTGTGAGAGGGGACCATCAGGGGCGCTGGTCTCCGGCGAAGACCGCCAAGCTCCGTTCTCGTTTGTCAACTCGGTCGGTGCTGGACGTGCCCCACTGGGGCACGTCCAGCACCCAAACCGACAGGCGAGACCCCTCTCTCTCATTTTAATCGCAACCTATTGGAAAAATCTATGATTTTTCCAATAGGTTTGTGCGGGGCGAAAATCTTTTTCGACACGCTCGGTTTTTGCCTGTTTTGGAATAAGGGAAGGGGGCCTTTCTATGATTCGATGCGCTATTTTTGACGCGGACGGCACGTTGATCGATTCCATGCCCATGTGGCGGGATATTACTTATGAATACGCCGCCAGCAAGGGGATCCGGGCGCCGGAGGGGCTGCACTGTACTCTGAACCGCCTGAGCATAGAGCAGTGCGCGGAATATTACCGGAACCTGGGCGCTTCCGGAACTGTTCCGCAGATCATGGAGGAACTGGCGGCCTGGGCCTACCGGGGCTATTGCGACCGGGTAGGCCCAAAGCCTCACGCGGCGGAATTTGTGCGCCTGCTTCACGAAAACGGCATTAAAACAGCAGTCGCTACCGCCTCTCATGCAGATGGGGTAAGGGCCGCACTGGAGCGCGCCGGTATTCTGCCCTATGTAGATTTTCTTACCACCTGCACGGAGGTAGGAAAAAGCAAAGAGCATCCCGATGTTTTTCTTCACTGCGCGAACAGCTTCGGCGCGTCCCCCCGGGAAAGCGTGGTTTTTGAGGATTCCGCCTATGCCCTGCGCACCGCGAAAAACGCCGGGTTTTCCACAGTGGCTGTGGTGGACGGCATTTCCGTAACCGGGGACTGCCCTGAGGAGACCGCCGATGGGATCCGAACCCTTTCCAGCCGCTGCATTTCGGACTATGGAGAATTGATCACTGAGCTCTGCCCCCCGGAGGAGCCCTTCGGGGAAAGTCTTTCCGGCATTTTATAAGCTTTTTTGTTTCATTTTGAGGAGGAATTCTTTTTGATGTCCCAATTTCGGAAAAAATACATAGGGGATAAGGCCTTTTACGCCACGGTGATGCAGCTTGTGCTGCCCATGATCGTGCAGCAGGGCATTACCCAGTTCGTAAACCTGCTGGATAACGTGATGGTAGGCCGGCTGGGCACCGCGCCCATGTCCGGCGTTGCCATTGTCAACCAGATCGTCTTTATTTTTAACCTTACCATCTTCGGCGGCCTGTCCGGCGCGTCCATTTTCGGCGCGCAGTTTTTCGGCAAGGGTGATCAGAAGGGCGTGCGGGACACCTTCCGCTTCCGCGTTTTGTTTGCCTTTGTGGTGCTGCTTTTGGGGATCGGCGTGTTTTTTCTGTTCGGGGAGCAGCTGTTCGGGTTGTACCTCAACAAAGAGGCCTCCAGCGCGGCGGATATCGCGGCGACCCTGGGCTATGCAAAAAGCTATATGAACGTGATCCTGTGGGGCCTGCTCCCCTTTGTGGCGGTGCAGTGCTTCTCCAGCGTTCTGCGGGACGCCGGGGAGACTGTTTCTCCCATGATCGCCAGCGTGATCGCCATTTCCGTCAACCTGGTTTTGAATTATCTTTTGATCTTCGGCAGCTTTGGTTTCCCCAAAATGGGGGTAGCGGGTGCGGCCCTGGCCACTGTGATCGCCCGGTATCTGGAGGCTTTTTATCTCATTGTGCGCACCTACCGCCACAAGCACAAATTTCCTTTCCTGGTAGGAGCCTTTCGCAGCTTCCGGGTGCCCTTGCCCCTGGTCAAGCGCATTGCCGTAACCGGCACGCCGCTGCTGCTGAATGAAGCCCTGTGGGCCATGGGTATGGCGGCGATCCAGGTGTGTTATGCCACCCGGGGCCTTACCGCGGTGGCCGCCGCGAATATTGAATCTACTGTGTACAACCTGTTTTCCATTTTGATCATGGCCTCGGGAAACGCCGTGGGCATTCTTTCCGGGCAGCTTTTGGGCGCCAACGATATTGAGGGGGCCAAGGACGCCGTGCGGAAACTGCTGTTTCTTACAGTGATCGCCAACCTGGGCGTGGGACTGATCATCATTGGCACCTCCCCCTTTATCCCCTATATTTACAACACCGAGCCTGCCGTGCGGGAAACCGCCACCCGGCTGCTGATGATAGTGGGCGCTTTTATGCCCCTGATGTCTTACATCAACGGCTGCTACTTTACCATTCGCTCCGGGGGAAAGACCTTTATCACCTTTCTCTTTGACTGCGTGTTTACCTGGGTGGTCTGCCTGCCCATCGCCTACCTGACCTGTACCTTTACCAGCCTTTCCGTGGTGGGCGTGTTCTTTTGCGTACAGTGCGCGGATATTATCAAGGTCGTGATCGGCGGGCTGATGATCCGCTCGGGCATTTGGGCCAATAATGTAGTGAAATAGTAGTTAGCCGTCAGTTGTTAGTTGTTAGAGAAGGGCGTTTAGACGACGGCCATAGAAAAGGATGCTTGTGTATGAAGGAACTTTCAGAGCGTTACCCCTATCGTTATGAGACACATTGTCACTGCTGCTGGTGCAGCGCCTGTGCGAGAAGCTCTCCCCAGGAGATGGCGGAGGCCTATTTTCGTGCGGGCTATGCGGGCATGGTGCTGACCGATCATTTCCTGCGGGGAAATTCCGCTGTGGACCGTACCCTGCCCTGGGAGGAAAAAATGCGGCGCTATTATGCCGCCTATGAGGCCGCCGCAGCGTGGGGCGCCGCCCGGGGCTTTTCCGTGCTGTTCGGCTTGGAGCACCACTATGGAGACGGCAAGGAAGTTCTCACCTATGGAATCGACCTGCCCTTTCTGCTGGAAAATCCCGGCCTGCACCTGCTCCCCTTAGAGGAATACGCCGATCTGGTCCACAGGGCGGGCGGGTTTCTTTCCATGGCCCACCCTTTCCGGGACCGGGACTACATCAACATGGCGGTAAAGCCCCAGCCTCAGTTTTTGGACGGCGTGGAAATCTTTAATTTTTACAACAGTGAGGAAGAAAACAAAAAGGCTGCCAAATTCGCGAAAAAACACGGTCTTCTTCCCACCTCCGGCGGCGACGAGCACCGGGCAAACGGTCCCTCCATCGGCAGGACGGGCCTTGCCTTCAAAACTCCGGTTCCCACGGGAAAAGAGCTGGTGGAAGCTCTGAAAAGCGGAAAGTACGGGCTGATCATCAACGGGGAAACCGTTCCCATAAGCCTCTGAAGCGCCTTTTGCGCGAAGCTTTGTACAATATCATTTTTCTATAAGGGGATCTTTTTCATGGAGCAAAAAGTCACTTCCATCTTAGAGACCGTGGAAATTTCCACCGGCATCCGCACGGTCCTGCGGGAATTCGATCACCTGATCGAAGCCCCCAACTGGCTGCCGGACGGTAAAAAGCTTCTGTACAACGCCGGCGGCGGGCTGTGGCTTTTCGACCTTGCTACAGGGGAAAGCGTCCGCATTGGAGAGGGACTTGCCGATTACTGCAACAACGATCATGTGCTTTCTCCCGATGGAAAATTCGTGGGCATCAGCCAGGGAACTGCCGGAAACTGGCGCTCCAGGATCTATGTGATGCCCCTGTCCGGCAGGGAGCTTCGCCCGGTCACAGAGGCTTCTCCCAGCTATCTGCACGGCTGGTCGCCTGACGGAAGCACCCTGGCCTACTGCGCGGAGCGAAATGGCGAATTCGATATTTACACCATTCCCGTGGAGGGCGGCGAGGAGCGGCGGCTTACCGACGCCCCCGGCCTGAACGATGGCCCGGAGTATTCCCCGGACGGCAGACAGATCTGGTTTAATTCCGTGCGCACCGGGCTGATGCAGATATGGCGCATGACCCCGGACGGCAGCGTCCAAACCCGGGTCACCTTTCATGAGGATCTGAACTGCTGGTTCCCCCATCTTTCCCCCGATGGTACAAAAGTAGCCTATATCGCCTATCACAAGGGAGATGTGGAACCCGGAGACCACCCTGCCAATCAAAACGTGGAGATCCATCTCATGGATCCGGACGGCACGGAGGACACGGTGCTGTGCAGCCTGTTCGGCGGACAGGGCACCTTAAACGTCAACAGCTGGTCCCCCTGCGGGAAGCGGCTCGCCTTTGTCAGCTACCGGCTGGGCTGATTCTTTTCAATGGGCTGTTTCTCCCCTTGACTTTCTTGTGGGAAGCGGGCATACTAAAGCCATAGAGGCCAAGGCCTTACAAACAACCTTGCTTTTGGAGAGAAGCTATGGAATCACTAAAGGAATTGTATCGAATCGGCAGGGGACCCTCCAGTTCTCACACCATGGGGCCGTCTCACGCCGCCGCCCTGTTTCGGAAGGCCTTTCCCCAGGCGGACAGCTTTCAGGCCACGCTGTACGGCTCCCTGGCCAAAACCGGACGAGGGCACTTGACCGATGTGGCCGTCAAGGACGCTTTCGCGCCGCTCTATGCCGGGGTGCTCTTCAACACGGAGGTCACGGAGCTGAAGCACCCCAACACCATGGAGCTGGAGGCTTTTCAGAACGGGACAAGCCTGGGCTCCTGGCGGGTGTACAGCGTAGGCGGCGGAAAAATCGAGATCGAGGGACGAGGCTCGGAGGCCCCGCAGGATATTTACCCCCTGAACACCTTTGCGGAGGTGAAGGCCTACTGCCAGGAAAAAAAGTTGAGGCTGTGGCAGTTCGCCGAAGAGCGCGAGGGCCCGGAGCTGTGGGACTATCTTGCAGAGGTTTGGGACTGCATGAAGGCCGCCGCCAGAAACGGCCTGGAGGCCGAGGGTGTTCTGCGGGGCGGGCTGAACGTACAGCGGAAGGCTAAATTTCTCTTCCGCCAGCGCCACATTGACGAAAGCGCGGAAACCCGGGAAAACCGGGTGGTGTGCGCCTACGCCTATGCTGTCAGCGAGGAAAACGCGGGCGGCGGCACCATTGTCACCGCCCCCACCTGCGGGGCCTGCGGCGTACTGCCCGCCGTAATGCTTTACGAACAGGAGCGGCACGGCTTTTCCGACACGGAGATCCTTCACGCGCTGGCCGCCGCCGGGATCATCGGCAACATCATCAAAACCAACGCCTCCATTTCCGGGGCGGAATGCGGCTGCCAGGCGGAGATCGGCAGCGCCTGCTCCATGGCCTCCGCCGGGCTGGCGGAGCTGTTCGGCATGGAGCTGGATCAGATCGAATACGCGGCGGAGGTGGCTATGGAGCACCACCTGGGCCTGACCTGTGACCCCATCGGCGGCCTGGTGCAGATCCCCTGCATTGAGCGCAACGCCGTGGCGGCCATGCGGGCCATCAATGCCCTGAGCCTGGCGAATTTCCTCACCTATACCCGAAAGATCAGCTTTGACATGGTGGTGAGAACCATGTACGAAACCGGCCGGGATCTGTTCAGCAAGTACCGGGAAACCAGCGAGGGCGGGCTTGCGAAGGTCTACACGGAATAAAAAGCTTGCACCACCGGTACAAGCTCCAAGAAGGGAGAAAGCCTATGGAATCGAACGCCTTTACCGGCGGCGTGGAGCCGGGCGGCCTTTGGAATCAGAACGATATCCGTATTTTGCTGTGCTATATTTTGAACAGCGTAAACGGGCCCCTTTCCGGCGAAAGCATTTCTCAAATCGTACAGGAAAAAGCCCTGGCAAATTATTTTGAGGTGGGAGACGCTTTAGCGGCCCTGCTTCGGCAGGGAAACCTCCGGCAGGACGAGGAGGGCCTTTACACCGTGACCCCCGCCGGGCGGGAGATTGCCCAAAGCCTGGACGCCACCCTGCCCCTTTCCGTGCGGGATAAGGCGCTAGAGGCCGCCCTGCGGCTGATGGCGGACAGCAAGGCTCGCCGGGAAAACCGGGTAGAGCTTGCGGAAACGGAAAACGGCTTTCACGTGACCTGCCATATTTCCGGCGGCGCTCTGGATCTGATGGAAATTTCCCTCTACGCGCCGGACAAAAACCAGGCAAAGCTCATTGAGCAAAATTTTTACCAAAACCCCGAAGGCATCTACAAGCTGCTGCTTTCCGCCCTGACCGGAGACAAGGAATACGCCCGCTCTTATTTTGAAAAATAGAAGCAGAAATAATGAGCAGTTAGGAATGAGCAATGAGCAATTTTAGGGGCGGAGTTCGATAAATTGGGATTTATTTGCCCTTAGCCTCCCCTTGTTTACAAGGGGAGGGGGACCGCCGAACGGCGGTGGAAGGGATCGGGCTTGCGCAGAAAGCTGTATAAAATCGCTGGCTTCCAATCCCCTTAGTCAGCCTTTGGCTGACAGCTCCCCTTACACGGTAAGGGGAGCCTAAAGGAGACAAACTATCATTTATCGCTCTGTCATTGCCCTTCATTCCTCATTGTTCATTTCTAATTTCTCATTGCCCTTTTTCTGCCGGGAGCTCCTATAGCTCAACAGACCCGTTCGTATCGTTCCCTTCCGCGCTGTCGATCAGGAAAACTGCTTCGCCGTCATCGGAATACCTGGTAAAATACTCGATCTCTTCTCCATAGTTCTCCAGGGTCTCCCGGCTGAGCTCTCTGCCCCAGCTGATCTGACAGGTGTTATAGTCCGCGTTGACCTCCGCCACGGCGACGCCGGCTTCGCTTTTTCCGATCACCAGCATGGAGTGGTTTTCCACCGTCAGGCGGATCTGGTCGCCGGGCCGGAGCCTTTCGTAGCTGCGGTGCATAGAGACGGGCGCGTCCGCCCCGAAAAGCTGGTCGCTGAGCATGCTGCTGAAGCCCAGGCACTGGCTGCCGTCATAAAAGGGGAAAAACTCGTCTGTGGCGCCCCGGTAGGAATTGCAGTATTCTTTTCCCAAGGCCTCATGGTCACAGGGAATTTCCGTTACAATGCTCCAGCTCTCTTCTCCGGGGGACAGCTCGTGTCCGCAATGATTCCAGTAGCTTCCCGAAGGGAACCGGGCTTCCAGCTCCTGGAGGCGTATTTGGAGCGCTTCCTCGCCGCTCTCTTCCCTGGGCGGCGCAGACGGCTCCCGGTGCGCGGGAGGTGGGGCGGCCTCCTCCGGAAATAGGAGCTGAGCGGAAAACAGGACCACCGCCATTGCGATGCCGGTCAGAGCCAGAATCCATTTTCCAAAATGATTCCTTCTTCTGCTTTTTCTCCTCCGCTTTCCCATGCCGTACCCTTCTCCCTTTTCTCTGTCCATATAGAGCGGTTCAGGAAACGAAAAGTAAGCGAGGAGAAAGAAACCGGTCTTTTCTATCAAAAAACACGCTTCTTTTCCAAAAGGCCTTGTTCCTCTGTTTTTCCTGTGTTAGAATGGTGCCGTAATTATTTTGGATATGGAGGCGTTTTATGCCTATCAGTTTTGACGAAAAAACAAAAATTTTTAAGCTGGATTCCAAAACCTCCACCTATGCCTTTCTGGTGTATGACCAGGGCTATCTGGTGCATCTGTACTACGGCGCAAAACTGCCGGATACCAATTTGAAGCACCTGATGTACCGGGGCTGGTTCGATTCTCTCAGTCCCTATGCCCACGGTGTGAAGGATCCCCTGTTTTCCGCCGATATCACCCCCATGGAATATCCCGGCAGCGGCGCGGGAGATTTCCGCATTTCCGCCCTTTCCGTTCAGGGGAAGGACGGCAACACGGTCACCGACGCGCGGTATGTTTCCCATAAGATCGTTAAAGGAAAGCCCGGGCTTCCCGGCCTGCCCGCCACCTTCGCCAGGGAGGACGAGGCGGAGACTCTGGAAATTGAGACAATAGACGCCGTTACCGGGGTAAAGGTGTTCCTGCTGTACACCGTATTCGAGGGGTACGGCGCCATGGCCCGCAGTGTGCGGGTGGAAAACGGCGGCTCTTTCCCGGTAGAGCTGGAGCAGGTTTCCAGCGCCTGTCTGGAGCTGCCCGGCATGGAGCTGGACGCGGTACACATGTACGGCAAATGGGCCAAGGAAAACACCACCGTGCGCCACCCTTTGCAGCACGGCATTCAGGCGATCCGCTCCAAGCGGGGCATGACCGGGCCGAACCACAACCCCTTCCTGGCCCTGATCGACCACAGCGCCACGGAGGAAACCGGAAACGCTTACGGGATCAATTTGATCTACAGCGGCAATTTTTCCTTGGACGTGGAGGTGGATACCAGGGGCTGTCCCCGGGTGCTGGCGGGCGTGAACCCCGAGGGCTTCCGCTGGCGGCTGGAGCCGGGAGAAAGCTTTGTTTCCCCGGAAGCGGTGCTGGTGTATTCCGAAAACGGGCTGGGCGGCATGAGCCGCACCTTCCACCATTTCTACCTGGACCATTTGATGCGCAGTGAATGGACGAAAAAGAAGCGTCCTCTGCTTATCAACAGCTGGGAGGCCGCCTTTTTCGATTTTGACGGCGATAAGCTGGTAGAATTCGCCAAGGAAGCCAAAGAGCTGGGCATTGAGCTGCTGGTCATGGACGACGGCTGGTTCGGAAACCGCTTTGACGATCATCGGGCCCTGGGAGACTGGTCCGTCAACGAGGAAAAGCTGGGCGGCACCTTAAAGGAGCTTACAGACCGGGTCAACGCCCTGGGCGTTCAATTCGGCATCTGGTATGAGCCGGAAATGATAAACCCAGACAGCGACCTGTACCGGGCCCACCCCGATTGGGCCATCTGCGCCCCCGGCCGGGAAAAGTCCCTTTCCCGATACCAGTGCGTGCTGGATATGACCCGTGAGGACGTGCGGGACTACATTTTCCAGCAGATGTACGAGGTGATCTCCAAAGCCAATATCGCCTATATCAAATGGGACTGCAACCGCCACATTTCCGAGGCGGCAAGCCTGGCCCTGCCCCCCGAGCGGCAGGGAGAATTTTTCCACCGCTATGTGCTGGGCGTGTACGACCTGATGGATCGGGTCACCACCGCTTTCCCCCATATTCTGCTGGAAAACTGCTCCTCCGGCGGCGGCCGCTTTGACGCGGGCATGCTGTACTATTCCCCCCAGATCTGGGCCAGCGACAACACCGACCCCATTGAGCGGTTGACCATTCAGTTTGGCGCTTCCCTCTGCTACCCCATCGCTTCCATCGGCGCTCACGTGTCCGCCAACCCCAGAACCGATATCACCACCCGGGGCAATGTGGCCATGTGCGGCACCTTTGGCTACGAGCTGGACCCCCGGAAGCTGACCGCCCAGGAAAAGGAGACCGTCAAGAAGCAGGTGGCAGAATACCACAAGTATTACGAGCTGATCCGCTACGGCGATTTTTACCGCCTTACCGCCCCCACGGAGGATCCCTTCCTCTGCGACTGGGAATTTGTGAGCCCGGATAAAACCGAGGTTCTGTTTACCCGTGTGGTCATGCGCAGACCGGAAAACTTGTTCCAGCATAAATGCCTGCGGGGCCTTGACCCGGAAAAGCGGTATACCGATGAGGAAACCGGGGAAACCTATTCCGGAGCCCTGCTGATGCACGCCGGAATAAACCTGAGCCCCGCCTCCGGGCGCTGGCCGGAGGACGGCGAAAGCCTTGTAAAGCATTTCACCGCCCGCTAAAAAGCGGAATCCCGGCCGCAAGAATTTCTGGTTGACAGCCAGGTTTTTCCTTGCTATAATAAGAAAGCTGTCCACCTGCCCGGCGGACAGCCGATCTGACTCATTAGCTCAGTTGGCAGAGCACCTGACTTTTAATCAGGGTGTCCGGGGTTCAAATCCCCGATGGGTCACCAAAAATCGGCAAGTTTCCCAGGGAACTTGTCGATTTTTACTTTTTCACTATTCACTCTTCATTTTTCACCGTATTCTATGCCATCTTTTGAAAAGTTAAGACCACTTTCGGCAATCGATCATAAAAAGCAATTTTTCCACGAAACAAGGAGATATCCGAAGGGAGGCGGAGCATTTGGACTATCAGCGGCTTTGCGAAAAAAGGAATCGGCTTCAGGAGATGCTGCGCCATATTCCAAGTGATGTGATAGGGAAATTCAATTTGGCCTTTGATATTGAATACACCCACAATTCCACTGCCATTGAGGGAAACACCTTAACACTTATTGAGACCAAGGCCCTCTTGGAAGACGGCCTGTCCGTAGCCGGCAAAACTCTGCGGGAAATTTACGAGATTACAAATCATGCCCGTGCGTTCTCCTATGTAAAAGAACGCATTGCAGAGGGCAGTTCCTTGAGCGAACCCATCGTCAAGGAAATTCATGCGCGGCTGATGGAAAATATTCAGGCAGGCGGCATTTACAGGAATATGGAAGTTCGGATTTCCGGCGCCAGCCACAAACCGTCTCCTCCCAGCGAAATGTACTGGCAGATCAAAGATTTTTTTGCCGCTCTTTCTCAAAAAGCAAACCGAAGCGCCATAAAGTCTGCCGCCTGGACACATGCAGAATTTGTACGTATTCACCCGTTTTCAGACGGAAACGGCAGAGCCTCTCGCATGATCATGAATTACCAGCTTATGGCCGCTGATTTTCTGCCTGTTTCTATTGCAAAGGAAAACCGCCTGGAATACTACGAAGCGCTGGACACCTATGCCGTACACCACGACCTGCAGCCCTTCATCGAGATCATTGCCGCCCTGGAAGAGCAGCGTCTGGACGAATACCTGAGCATTATTTGCTGATTGGCAGGATCAGATATAGACCTTTTCCAAATTTCTAAATCTATTGATTTTCAAAAAGAAAAAATGCTATATAATAAGTAAAAGGAGGCTTGTTTATGGAGTATATTGTAAAGCTGTCATGGGATGAAGAAGCAGGGGTATGGATTGCCACAAGCCAGGATATACCCGGTTTAGTAATGGAATCTGGTTCGTTCGATGCACTTTTAGAGCGGGTGCGCTTTGCCGCGCCGGAGCTTATTGAACTGAACCACCCCGACGAAAAACCGCTTTCTTTACGTTTTTTATCAGAACGCCGGGAAAGGATCACGATAAATGGCTGAGTATGAGAAAAAAGTGCGGGATATTCTTCGGGAAAATCATTGTAAATTTGTTCGCAGAGGTAAGGGAGACCATGATATATGGTACAGTCCTATTACTAATCGTCACGTTACCGTGGACACAAAAATAAAATCCCGCCATACCGCAAATGCTGTTTTGAAGCAAAGCGGCATTGATTACAAATTTTGAATCAGCTAAAATCTCAAACAGCCTGACTTTCCTTTCCGAGAAAGTCAGGCTGTTTTCAGTTGATAGCTTTATTCCTCTCCGATCTTGGACTCCCAGCTTGCTTTTTGCACCGCCGGGACTGTTTTGAGGTCTCCCAGCCGGTATTTCAGCCCGATCTCGCTCCACTTGCCTTTTCCGATATCGTGGTACGCCATGATCTCCGCCTGCCCGATATTGGAAAACTCCCGCCGCAGGGCGCGGATCTGGGAAAAATGCTCTTCCGTATTATTGACCCCCGGAATGATCGGGCAGCGCAAAATGACGGGCTTCCCGTTTTGACGCAGGTATTCCAAAAGGGGACGGATATCGAGGCCGTTTCCCCCCAGCCATTTCTTTTGATCCCCGGAAGGCCCCAGCTTGTAGTCCAGCAGAAACAGATCGACCAGCCCGCACAACTTTTCCGCCCGTTCCAGGGAAAAAGCGCCGTTGGTTTCCAGGGCAGTGGAAAAACCCTCCTGTTTGCAAAGCTCCAGCAACTCCAGTAAAAATTCAAACTGCACGGTGGCTTCGCCGCCGGAAAAGGTGATCCCACCCTGGGAGCGCTCGTAAAACTTTCGGTCCTTTCTGAGCTCCGCAAGCACCTCCTCCGCCTCCATGGAGCTTCCGAACGTGCTCAGGGCCTCCGCCGGACAGGCCTCCACACAGCTTCCGCAGGCGATACATGCTGAGAAATCGATCTCGTGCCCTTTTTCCGGTGAGACCCGGTGGACCCCCTGGGGGCACACAGCCGCGCAGGCCCCGCAGCCGATGCATTTGCGGCTGGAATACCCCAACTGAGGAGCAATTTGAAAGCTTTCGGGATTGTGGCACCACCGGCACCGCAGGTTACAGCCCTTCAGGAATACCGTGCTCCGAATGCCGGGGCCGTCCTGGGTGCAGAATCTTTGAATATTTAACACGATCCCCTTCATGGCGTTACCCTTCGTAGGTGGTTCTGGTCAGGATCTCCCGCTGGACGGAGGGCTCCAGCGTAACAAACCGCGCGCTGAACCCGCCGATACGCACGATCAGGTTCTGGTACTGTTCCGGATGCTTCATGGCGTTTTCCAGGTCTTCTTTCCCCACCGCGCAGAGATTCAGCTGTACGCCGTTGTTTTCCAAAAAGGTCTGCACCAGGAACTTGACCTTTTCAAAAGAAGAGGCAAACAGCTCCTTGGTCAGCCGCAGATTGTTGATGACGCCCGCGTGGTTTTCCGCGGGGAATTTTGCCATGGAATTCAGCAGGGCCGTAATGCCGTTTTTATCCGCCGAGATGGAGGGACCGTTTCCGTTGGAGATTGCCTCGCCGCGCTTCCGGCCGCAGGCGGAGGCTTCACAGTAATAGCCCCATTCCGCGCTCATAGAGTTGTTGACGCTGACGATATGATACCGGTTCAGCCCTGCCTTTTCCCCGCAGCTGCTGGTCAGCGCGGCAATATCGTTGAAGAGGCGCACCGCCATTTGATCCGCTTCCTCCAGGTCGTTGCCGTATTTGGGCGCTGCCTGCATCCACTTGCGCTCTGTTTCGTACCCTTCGAAATCTGCGTCTAAAATGGCTACCAACTCTTCTAAAGTCAGGCGCTTTTCCTCAAACACCAGCTTTTTGATAGCCGTCAGGCTGTCCGCCGCGCTGATGATCCCGAAGACCTCGCTTGCCGCGTTCAAATAACGCACGCCGCCTTCCAAAAGCCCCTTGCCCCGCTTCAGGCAATCGTCCATCAAAAGGCTCAGGTGGAGATAGCCCGCCTCTTCTCCCGCCACCCGATAGTTTAGAAATTTATGTACCGCCAGCCTTTGAAGCGTGGGCTCCATCATGGAAAACAGCGCCCGGTACAGCTCTTCGAAGGAGCTGTACTCCCGAAGCTCCGGCAGCTCCTTTTCCACGGTCACCTCAAAGAATTTATCATAGCCGCGGTGCAGCAGGATTTCCAGAGCCTTCAGGAGATTCACGCCGTTGTTGGGCGTGCCGGTGCTTTGCCCCACAAGAACGTATTCCCCACACCCAAAGGGCACATATTGCTCCGCTTCCTCTCTCGTTACCCCGTACAGCTTTTCCACCGCCGGAACGTTGGTCTCATCGGAATACAGAATGGGGAAGGTACAGCCCTCCGCATTGACCTGAAGAGCTTTCCTGAGAACCTCCTCGCTCATTCCCACATGATACCGCAGGGTAAGCTGGGGAACGGTTTCCTTAAATCTTCTGGAGGCCTCCATAAACGCCATGGCCAGCTGATCGGCATGGTCGGGAGCATGTCGGCCAAGCCCGCCGATGATCACCCGGCAGTCGTGCATTTTATCGATAGTTCTGAAATGCTGATAGAGGCCCAGGATCAGCTGAACACCCTCTTCCTCGGTAAGCCTTCCCTCCTGAAGATCCTCGGCGTACAGGTCTCCCAGATAGTCGTCCATACGGCCGTAGTTCATCAGGTCGCTGCACACGGAGTAGACCCACATCAGCTGCAGGCCTTCCAAAAAGGTTGCCGGCGCCTTGTGCTGAATGTTTTCCAGCGCCTGAGAAAGCTTCTGAAATCTGGCCTGCTGCTCCTCTGTTCCCGTTTCGGAAAGGGCTCTCGCTTCCCAGGCGTATCTTGCACAGGCATTTCTCACGGCGTCCACCCAAAGGTGCAGCGCCTGATAAAAACCGCCGTTTTCCTTTTCCGCGGCGCAGCGGTCTATTTCCTCGTCCAGGCCGTCCAAGCCCAGGCGGATCAGCTTTTGAAAATCCACATTGGTTCCGGCTACCCGGCAATCGCAGTTTGCGAACCCGGCGCTGTGAAAGCTGTAGCCCATTTCAAAGCCGTATCGGTGGATAAAACGATCCGTCACCTTTTTTCTAGTGTTTTCCAGCTTCCAGAATTCCAGCGCGACTTCCGCTTTTTTGCGGGTCGTCTCGTCCAGCTCTTCCTTGCAGTCCTGAAAGGCCGCCAAAAACTCAGGCTCGTGGAAATAGTATGTATAGATCCCGCCGTACTGCGAGGAAAATCCCACCAGTTCATGGCGCATCATCCCCGCCAGCCGGTCCCCCGGCTCCAGAGGCTGCAGGATGTGCTCCAGCTGGTAAGCGACACATCTGGCTTCCCGCAGGTACTTATCGCCGCTGTTGCGCTTATAAATCTCTGTGAATTCCACCGCGTGTTTGATCATCTGTATGCTCTGCTCCATGACGACACCCTCTTTTCTTTTAGTAGCTTCAAAGTACCACAATTCCCCGGAAAAAATAACCGGGAAAAACTGTGATTTCAAGGAAAAACCTACGGGTTTTCCGGGCCTTCCTTTTGGGAAGAAAAATTTTCCTCCTTTCCCTCCTTACAGGCCGGGATCCGAAGCCTGGCGGTGGTACCCTTTCCGAGTTCGCTTTCATAGCTCAGCCCATACTGTTCGCCGTAATTCAGCTTCAAGCGCAGGTCGATATTTTTGATCCCATAGCCGGCGTCCCGGGAGGATTTGGAATTCAGGATATCCTTGATCTGCTCACCGCTCATTCCTATGCCCTCGTCCCGAACGGTAAGCACAATATCCCCGTTTTCCAAAGAGGCAGAAATGTAAATGGGATATTCCCGGTCACACGGAGTTTCCCCCATTCCGTGAATGATGGAATTTTCCACGATGGGCTGAATAATGATATTGATACAGGAATATTGACGTATTTCTTCAGGAACATCGAGATGCAGCCGGATCATGCCGTCAAAATGATAATTTTGGATCGTAACATAAGCCTGAACGTGATTCAGCTCCTGCTCGATCGTTACAATTTCCATGCCTTTATTCAGGCTGATCCTGTAAAACCGGGACAGGCTTTTTGTAATTTGAGAGATCTCCGGCACGTTGTGATCGATGGCCTCCCAGTTGATCAAATCCAGGGTGTTATACAAAAAGTGGGGGTTTATCTGTGCCCGAAGCGCCTGCAGCTGGGCTGCCTTTACCGCCTTGCCGGATTTATATTTTTCCTCCATCAGCAGATCCAGCTGCCGGGTCATATTGGAAAAGCTGCGGAACAGTTCTCCGATCTCATCGAGCTCCTCTGTTTCCAGGTCAAGCTCCAGCGTTCCGTTTGGAACTTTGCGCATCATCTCCGTCAGATAAGATAAACGGCTGGTGTAGTATCTTGAGATCCTGTTGGAAACCAGGAATACCGCAATGATCGCTACAAGAGTCAATACAAAAATGATGGATTGCAGCTGCCTGCTCTGCTGCAAAATTTCTCCCTGGGGGATCAGCGCGATCAGAGACCAGTCTGCCGTATCGAGATAAGTTTTATTTACATAATATCCGTCTCCCAGCAGCGAGATCTCATTCCAGGAACCCTTCGCTGAAAAATCAAGGGTCCCGCTCTTTTGCCGCAGCTCCTGAAGCAGGCTGTGGTTTTCATCAGAGCAGCTGATAAGCTGCCCCTCGCTGTTTACCAGATACACAATACCCGATTTTGTGATTTTGGATTTTTCCAGTACACTTTTTATCTTGTAGGTCTGGATCCCGATCTGCTCCACGCCGATAGGCTGAATAGTACCGTCTGTTGTAAGGATCAGCCGGAGCAGGGAAACTACCTCCACCTCATAATTTGTTCCCGGCATGATGATTTTTTCCGGAACAGTAAAGAAGCTGTAATCTCCATTTCTTGGAAGCTCTCCGTAATCTTCTCTGTTTTCCAGCGCTGACACTTTTTCAAAATGCCGCATGTTGTTGGAATAGGTCAATCTGTCCGGCACAAAAAGCCGGGCCATGTAAATGGTTTCCACCAGTTCTGCTGTGCGCAAAACACTGTCCAGGCGCAAAAAATCCCGGTATTGCTCTCCAAGCTGCCGCTCTTCCCCGGAGCTGTTCAGCTTCAAAAGCTCCTGCACATCGTGATTGTAATAAATTTGATCCGATACATACACCATGGTATCCAGATAATTTTGGATAAAGGAATTCGTCTGTTCAAAGGACTGGTTTGCGGAAAATAAAATCTTTTCCCGATCATTGTAATTGACCAAATGACTCAGCACGATCATAACGATCATCAATATGCTGATGATCGCAATGGAAAAGGAGATCGTCAGCTTCATATACATAGAACAGCGGCGAATCATTTTGCCCAGCTGCGCTCTTAGTTTTCTCATGGTTCCCACACCTCTCCGCCGCAAAAGCATGCTATTATTCCGCCCCAAGCTTTCTTTCCCGATATTCTGAAGGCGCAATTCCGTACTCCTTCTTAAAGACCTTCGCAAAATAGTTGGGATCCTCATAGCCCACCGCCAGCGCTACCTCATAGGTTTTCAAACGCAGGTCGGAAAGCAGCTGCACGGACCGTTCCATTCGCACTTTGGTCAGATACTCCCCAAGGGTATTTCCGGTTTTTCTCTTAAACAGAGAGGAAAGATACGTGGGTGTAATGTAGAGCTCGGCGGCGATCTGTTTTACGGAAAGATTCTTCTGCTGATAATGCTCGTTGATATACCGCATGACCCGTGTGATCATAAGGCTGCTGCTTTGATCTTTCTGCGCCATGGTGAAAAGCTCTTCGATTTGTGAGACCAGGTGTGCCTCAATTTCCGAGATGGTATCCATTCCCTCGATAGCCTGTATTTCCACCTGATATTTTTCTTCTCTTTTTTCCCTGCTTTCCAGAGAAAGCCTTTCCTGCTCAGCGATCAGAAGCTTTTCCAGCTCAAAATAAATGCTCAAAACATACGCTGAAGCTTCCGCCTGCATTTCCCGAAGGGTTTTACTTAATTCCCGAATATGGCGCCGGGCGGCCTCCTGATCTCCCCGGATCAGAAAGCTCTTAAAGCTCCCCATATCCTCCTGGTTCAGCACGATCTTCTTTTCCTTTTTTTCACAATAGGATTCCCGGTGGGAATAACCCTTGTAAAAAACGGCTTTCTCCGCTTCCCGGGCATGCTCGTAGGAGCTGTGAATTTGGCAGGGAGTGTCCACAAGATCTCCCAAAGCCAGAAAAACCGACAACTCCCCACAGGGCTTTTCACATACTGCTTCCAGGCGTTTGACGATCTCACTTTTTTCTGAGATCAGTAAGCTTTCCCCGCACAAAAGAAGCACCATATGGCGGTTATCTGTAAATTCGCCGTAAAGGAATCCGCCTGCCCGCGAAAGCTCTTCCGGCTTCAGGCGCTGAAGGACCTCCTTTTTCTTTAAGACTGTTTGCAGCACTGGTTTGGAAAACCGCAGCACACAGACCCGATAGCTTTCGTACTCCCGCAAAAGCAATTCGGAAAGCTCCAAAGGACCGTCAGCCTTATGCGCCCTGAGCAGCGACAAAAAGGTTTCCTTTTTGAGGAATTCCTGGTTTTGGAGCAGCCGTTCATTGTTTCGGATCGAATTTCGATCCTCTAAAACAGCTTTTACCGTTTTCTTGATAGCATGCTCCAGTTCTTCCAGATCAATGGGCTTTTCCACATAGCTGATGGACCCCAGCTCAATGGCCGCCTTCAGGTATTCCTTATCCGCATAGCCGCTGATAATGATGATTTTACAGTGCGGATATTTTTCTCTCAGCGCAAAGCACATCTCCAGCCCATTCATTTTTCTCATGCGGATATCGGAAAGAATGATATCCGGCTGATATTCTTCACAAAGCTCCAGGGCTTCTTCCGCGCTTTGGGCTGTTTGCAGCATATCTATCCCCAGATTTTTCCAGTCAATATGATTTAAGAGTCCATTCCTTGTTTTGGCCTCGTCCTCTACAAGCAGCAGTTGTATCATGCGCCTCCCCTTTCCAAATCCCCCGTCCGCAAAAGTATAAGCTTTCACAAGATCTGATAGCTTCGCTTGAAAAGGAGTCCCTTTTTTGATATTACTTAGAATTAGTGTTTCCCTGCTCAGCATATCACATGCTTCCAAAGTTTTCCACAAATTCCAAAAGACTCTTCTCCAAACCGGTTAAGCTGTCCACTATTTCCCCGTTGAACCCGGAATAACAAAACCATGCAGCCAAAACGCTGCATGGTTTTGTTTCCTTCCACAGGCTTTCACCTGCAGCTTCACAGACCGTATGATTTCCGTGTATTTGATCTCTCGCGCAATGCGCGTCACCCGGACAGAACAGAAAGCTCTGCCTGTGCTTACTGCTTCAGGTACTCGTCCAGCTGTCTCTGGAATTCCTCGATCACTTTGTCGATCCCGGCAGCCTGCATCTTCTGCTTGTACTCCTCCAGGCCTGTTACCGGGTCGGTGTAGCCCAGCTCCAGGGGCCACCAGTACTGCTGATGGGCGTTGATGCACGCGGCATACTCGGTTTCCACCTTGGAGGTATCGATGTTCATGCCGCGGAACTTCTGGCAGCCTACGCCGTCCTGGATCTTAGCGTCGCTCGCCTTCTCCATCTCTCTCAGATCGCTGGGAGAGCCGTATACGGGCAGAAAGAAGTCGGGGGTGCGGGCCGCCCACAGGGAGGACTCGGCATAGTCATCGGTATTGAGCATTTTCACCTGGCCGTCGATCACTTCATAGGAAGTGCCCTCGATACCGTAGTCCCACGCGCGGAAGGCTTCCTCATCACCAGTGATCAGGTCATACCAAGCCAGGGCTCTCTCGGGATTCTTAGAGGTGTTGGAAATGGCCAAGCCGTCCTGCATGAAGGAGCTGTAGGAAACATCTCCAATAAAGTTTGCGAATTTGAAGCCCCACTCAGGGTGCTTCATGTGCTCGCCCTCATAAGTACCGCCGTTCTTAATACGGCTGGCAGCCTTTCCGCTTTCCACCTTGGCGGAATCGGTATCGGACAGAGCGGATTTTGTGAAGTAGCCTGCTTCGTTCCAGCGATTTACCAGCTCCAGGAACTCAGGGGTCTTCTCATAATCGTAGTAGGTGAAGATCTTGGGCTCAGCCTCCTGAGGATCCAGCCACAGGAAATCGCCGTTGGCGCCCTTTACCGGATACAGGCCTCTCTCCTGCATGAAGAGCTCATCGATTTCAGAGCCCTCGGAAACAATGGCCACAGGTTCCATTTCCGGAGCGGCTTCCTTCACATAGGAAAGATAGGTCTCGTAATCGTTCAGATTTTCCATTTTGCCATCCCAGTCCGTACCCTCCAGAATGTCAGTACGATAGATGGGGCCGTAAATATTATAGGTTCTGAACAGCGTGGGGATCGCATAGTAGTGGCCGTCTACCGTGGCCTGCTGCTTTGCGCTTTCAGACTGCTTGGAGAAATTGTTGGGCGCATAGGTGGGCCACAGCTCGTCCAGGCTCTTAAAAGCGCCCTTCTGCGCCAGAGAGTAGTAGTTCAGCCAGTTGGCGGTATACGCCATGTCGAACTCCTCTCCGGAGGAGAAGATCAGCGGGTACTTATTTCTGTACTCAGCCCAGCTCAGGTAGTTGGTCTTAATGGTGCAGTTGAGCTTCTCCTTGAAGAGAGCATTGTAGTTCTCCTCGATCTCGTCCTGCTTTGCGGGCCTGTCGCCGATGAGATAGAGGGTCAGCTCTACCTCTTCGGAGGTGTCGAGCCCATTGGAATTGTCCGCTACTTCAGAGGACTCCGGTGTCTTGGAAGACTCGGGAGTGCTGGCAGCGGCAGAGCTTTCCGGCGCTTTGCTGCCGGAATTCTGGTTCCCACAGCCTGCGAAAACACCCAGCATCATGGCAAGGGCGCACAGCAGAGCCGCAGCTTTGACTAGCTTGGTTTTCATAGAATTTTCCTCCAGATAAATTTTTATTTACAGGTCGGTTATCCTTTGACGGAACCGATCGTAATTCCCTTGACAAAATATTTCTGTACAAATGGATACAGCAATACAATGGGGCCGGTAGCCACCACCGCCATGGCCAGCTTCAGGCCACTGGTAGGCAGGTTTTCCACGCGCCTTCCCACCTGACTGGCCATCTGCGCCATTGCCTCCTGCTTTTGCAGCATGTTATACAGCATGTATTGCAGAGGATATTTCTCTTCCGAATTCAGATACAGCATGGCATTGTACCAGTCATTCCAATAGCCCAGCGCAATAAAAAGGCCAATGGTCGCAAGCCCGGACTTTAAGAGCGGCAGAATGATCTGGATAAAGATTCGGAATTCTCCCGCGCCGTCGATCTTCGCCGATTCGATCAACGCCACCGGAATGGCGGCGATAAAGCTTCTCATGATCAGCAGGTAGAACACATTCATCATCGGAAGGATCAGCGCCAGCAGATTATCCTTCAGGTGAAGGTACTGGATATAGAAAATGTAGGTGCATACCATACCGCCGTTAAACAGAGTTGTGAAATAGAAGTAGAAGGAGATCACATTTCTGTATTTGAAATCCTTTCGGCTGATAACATAGGCCGTCATGGTCAGGAAAAACAGGCCGGCTATCGTACCAATCACCGTAATAAAAATGGAAACGCCGTAGGCTTTAAGGATTTTTTCCGGATACTTAAAAATCATTTCATACGCTTCCGTGGTGAATTCCCGCGGAAAGATACTGTAGCCCTCAAACCGGATCGCCTGCTCTGAAGTAAAGGAACCGGAAATCAGCATGATAAACGGCAGCAGGCACAGTAAGGCGATAAAGGTCAGAGATAGATAGGAAATGATATTGAAAATAATTCTGGATGTTGTAAGCTTGATTCTGGTTCTATTCTGCACAGCGACCCCTCCGTTCGATCCAATGCCCATCCTGACCTTAAAACAGCGCGTAATCTGCTTCTATCTTCTTCACGACCTGATTGACGACCATGATGATCACAAAACACAGGACAGACTGGTACAGCGTTGCGGCGGCCGTCATGCCCAGGTTGGAGTTCATCAGCAGAGAGCGGAACACGTAGGTATCGATCACATCGGTTTTATCAAAAAGCTGGCCGTTGTTTCCCACGATCTGATAGAACATCTCAAAGTCCCCCCGCAGGATCCGCCCCACCTGCAGCAAAACCATGGTGATGATCGTGGGCTTCATGGACGGCAGCGTAATGTACCAGATCTTTTGGAAAATGTTGGCTCCGTCAATATCGGAGGCCTCATAGCACTCCATGTCGATATTGGTGATGGCGGCGATATAAATGATGGAGTTATAGCCCACCCACTTCCACGCGTTGAAAGCGCAGACGATCCAGGGCCAGATCCCCGGCATGGAGTACACGTTCACCGGTTCCATTCCCAAAACGGCCCGCACATTATTCAGAACACCGCTTTCATAGTTGAAAATATTAAAAACGAAGGTTCCCACAATGACCCAGGAAATAAAGTACGGCAGGAAAATGACCGACTGAGTGACCCGTTTGAAGATTCGGCCGTTTAGTTCCGAAATAATGATCGCTACAACAATGGCCAGGGCCTGCGAGGTGACCAGATTGATCAGATTGTACACTATCGTGTTTCTGGTAATATTCCAGCCCGTTCCGGAAACAAACAGATACCGGAAATTTTCAAAGCCACACCAGTCGCTGCCGAACACTCCCAAATTGAAGCGATAATTTTTGAAGGCCACCACCAGGCCGGACATTGGCAGATACGACATGACAAGCACCAGTGCCATGGCCGGAAACGCCATCAAAAACAACGCCCTGTTCTTTTTCAGTTCATGAAAAAAGCCGTGCCTTTTCAATGCCCTTCCCTCCTATGTTTCCCTGATTCAAAAATTTTGTTAAGGCAATACCGCACAATTTCAAACGTTGTATTGCGTGTGCTGCTTTAAGGAAAGCGTACCACATTTTTCGGGAAATATTAACCAGACAAAACTGCGTTTCTAAGGAAAATACTATGCAGTTGTGCAAGTCAAAAAAGATTTTCGCCCCGCACAAACCTATTGGAAAAATCATAGATTTTTCCAATAGGCGCTGATTGAAACGCGAGAGAGGGGCCTCGTCTGTCGGTTCGGGTGCTGTGCCCCAGTGGGGCACGTTTAGTACCGACCGAGTTGACAAACGAGAACGGCGCTGGGCAGTCTCCACCGGAGGCCAGCGCCCCTGATGGTCCCTAGAAGCTGCAAAGCAGCTTTTTCACACTCTTCCCCCTTCCGTTTCTGATGGTAAGAGGGTTTATCGACAGGCTGAGTTGTATTCTTTTTCCGTTTTTCGCCGGAAAACAACGGGGACAGCCGTTTCCGGCCGAAGCCGAAGCAGGAGCCGCCTTGTCTTTCCCTCGTTGCTGTGCTATGCTTTTGTGGTAGCTTTGCGAAACTTGGACAAAATACACCTTGGCAAAAACTTACAAAGGCGGAGATCACCGTGATCACAGTAAACTTTGCGGACTACATGAAAAAAGAGGCGGAAGGGGCCGAAATACTGCGGCCCGGCGGCAGCGGGGACTATCTGTTCCTGTATTTTCCCGCGCCTATGAAGTACTGGCGCGGAGAGGAAGAGATCCTTACAAAGCGTCACGCCTGCATTTTGCTGGGGCCCCGGGACGCCCATCGGTTCTGTGGAGCTCCTGATTTTATCAACACCTATATTCACTTTACTGTTTCCGCGCAGGAAGTGAACGAGCTTTGTGTGGAAACGAACCGCTTCTTTTACCCCGCCTGTTTTGAGCAGCTGAACCAGCTGGCGCTGGAGATCAAGGAAGAGCTGTTGACCGGAGGCGAGCTGCACCGTGAGATGATCCATGCCGCTATGCTCCGGCTTCTCATTCTGCTTCGAAGAAGCGCCGCCTCCCCCAAAAACGACCCTCTGAAGGAGCAGTTGGAAGCGCTGCGGTATGAAATACTGGCCGATTGCTCCCTGACCCCTTCCGTGTCAGAGCTGTGCGCTAAAATGTGCATGAGCCGAACCGCATTTTACGAGGCCTACAGACGTTATTTTCACTCTTCCCCTAAGCAAGATCTGCTGCGGGTGCGTATGGAAAAAGCCGCGGTGCTCCTTACCAACCAGTGGAAAACCGTGGCCGCCGTGGCGGAAGAGGTAGGGTTTCACAGCGTAGAGCATTTTACCCGCTCCTATAAAAAGTATTACGGGCAGCCCCCACGGAGATAAAATCCGGACAAAACATCAAGTGAGCGGGACTTTTCATCATTGTGAGGCAGCGCTTTTCCCGGTAGAATAAAAGCTGAAAAAATACAGGCCCTGCCGGAATGCAGGCCTACAAAAGGAGCTTGATCGTATGGTCAGACCGGAGCATCCAAATCCGCAGTTTTACCGGGAAGCCTGGGAAAATCTCAACGGGGAATGGGAATTTTCCTTTGATTTCGGCGCCACCGGCAGGGAGCGTGGACTTCCCACGGCCCAAAAGCTGGACAAAAAGATCCTGGTCCCCTTCTGCCCGGAAAGCAAACTATCCGGGATAGAATATAAGGATTTTATGAACTGCGTCTGGTATCGCCGGGAGTTTTCCGTGCCGGATACCTGGCGGGACGGCGGTAGAGTACTGCTTCATTTCGGCGCTGTGGACTACAAAACCACCGTGTATCTCAACGGAGAGGAGGCCGGTACGCATACCGGCGGCTATACGCCCTTCCAATTTGATATTACCGGGCTTCTTGCCGATGGCGTCAATGTGGTCACTGTATGCGCGGAGGACGACAACCGAAGCGGCCTTCAGCCCTGCGGCAAGCAGGCGCACCGGTATTTTTCCTCCGGCTGCGATTATACGAGAACCACCGGCATCTGGCAAACCGTATGGCTGGAGCATGTTCCCGAAAATCATATTGAGCGCTTCCGCCTGATCCCCGACGTAAAAAACCGCCGGCTGCTGTTTGAAGTGTACCACACCGGGAAAGAAAACCTGCATGTGGACGTTTCCTATCAGGGAAAAGCCATGGGAAGCGCCGCGCTTTCCTCCGGTACCGGCGTGATCCGGGGCGAGGTGGCCCTTGCCGAAGAGCATTTATGGGAGCTGGGAAACGGGCGGCTTTACGATGTGCGGCTTACCTTCGGAGAAGACCGGGTAACAAGCTATTTTGGCCTGCGGGAAGTAAAAATGGACGGCTACCGGTTCCTGCTGAACGGGAAATCGGTGTTCCAGCGGCTGGTGCTGGATCAGGGCTTTTACCCCGATGGGATCTATACCGCCCCCACAGAGGAGGCCCTTGTGAAGGATATCGAGCTTTCTCTGGCCGCCGGGTTCAATGGGGCCAGACTGCACGAAAAGGTTTTTGAGCCCCGGTTTTTATATCACTGCGATAAAATGGGCTATCTGGTGTGGGGCGAATACCCCAACTGGGGGCTGGATCATTCCCGCATGGAGGCGCTTCCCGATTATCTCAGGGGCTGGCGGGAGGCGGTAAACCGGGACTTTAACCACCCTTCCATCATCGGCTGGTGCCCCTTCAATGAAACCTGGGATTACGACAATAAACGGCAGTGGAACCCCCTGCTTTCCTCCGTGTATGATTTGACAAAGGATCTGGATCCCACCCGTCCCTGTATCGATACCAGTGGAAATTACCATGTTGTCACCGATATTTTCGATGTGCACGATTACGACCAGAACCCCGAGACCTTCGCGAAGCGCTTTGAAAAGATTTCCGAGGGGCTCCTGGAAAACCACTGCAACGACCGCCAGCAGTACCGTTTGGGCGAGCCCGTTTTTGTCAGCGAATACGGCGGCATCAGCCGGGCCTCCGACAAGGAGCTGGGCTGGGGCTACGGAGAATCCCCGGAGGACGACGAAGCCTTCTACAAGCGCTACGACGGCCTGACCACCGCTCTGCTGGAGAACCCTTATATTCTGGGCTTCTGCTATACCCAGCTGTACGATATCGAACAGGAGGTAAACGGCCTTTATACTTACGACCGTCAGCCGAAATTCGATTTGGAGCGCATTCAAAGCATCAACCGGAAAAAGGCCGCTATAGAGGACTGATATATTTTTGAGTAAAAAAACAGAAGAACAGCGTTTTTCCAGGCTGTTCTTCTGCTTTTTTTGGTTTCTAAGATTTCTTTCGGGAGCGACTGCCAGAGGCCGGACCTTGGACGGCAAAATGCCTTATTCAGGCAAAAAACGTCTCTTCCAAGGCAAAAAGAGCGCCTTTTCAGGCGCTTTTTTGATAATTGTTTTTGAGATAGTCCCGGTATTCCTCCAGGCAGAGATCCAGGCGTTCCATTTCCTGGGCGTATTCTTTTCCCACATAGCGGTAATGCCAGCTTTCGTTATCGATACCGGTAGCGCTGACCTTGCTTTTTTTGTAGCGCTGCACAAAGCCGTATTCTGCGGCGTGCTCCTCCAGCCAGCGGTAGGCCTCGGTTTCCTCGAAATCGTCGCTGACATCGTTGAAATCCACAGCCAGGCCGGTATGGTGTTCACTGTAGCCGGGGCGGTTGATGGTGCGAAGGGCGTCCTCTAGGGCGGCTTCCTCCGTCATGCCTTCCTGGGAGACCCGCTCCTGTACGGCCCGGTCCAGAATTTCCTGCTGTAGCTCCACGCTGCGGTAGCTGGAAGCGATCCAGAGAGTGACGCCGTCCTCGCTTGCCGCCGCCAGCAAAGCGCTGAGATCCTCATAAACACACTCGTCCACCTGCTCCTCTCCCGCAATGGTTCTCGGCGTAACATGCCAGCCGTCCGGCAGAGAATTTTCGCTGTTTACCAGTACCAGAAGAGGATCGGACAGCCGGGGATCGGCCGGTTTTGGAGAAGGGGTGAGGGCGGACGTCGCGGACACGGCGGAAGAATTAACGGCAATATGAGGCTGGCCGGAAGAGGCGTTTTCCTCCTCCGGAGAAGAGACAAAGCCCGAAAGAGCGGAGGCAAACAGGGAAACCGAAGCGATCACCAGCACGCCGATCCCCAAAAGCTTTATGATTCGCAGATTGCGTTTTCGGATCTGCTCTCTTTGCATACGGGAGCGCTCCCGCTCTGCTTTATTCATGAAACATTTCTCCTTTTCTCATTCCGTGCTGTTTGACTTCCTTATATCTTAAAGAGCGCCGCTGCCTGAAAAATGTAACCGGGCTCCTTCAGGCTCTCAGGAAGAAGCTTCCTCCGAGGAAGGCGGAGGGGTGAAGCAATCCTCCGGAATCTTTTCCCGGCAGGCCCGCACCCGGCTCCATTCCTTGGTGGCGTCGTCCCGCCTCACCTCGCTTTGATGGCTTCGCAGCAGGTTGCACAGGGCATATACGTCCACCCAGATCTCGTTATTTCCCTCTTTTTGGGATTCGTCAAAAATCAACTGCAAACCGTAATGCAGATGACTCACATTGATATTGTTGGTATTTTCCGTGGCGCTGTAGCCGGTGCGGCCCACATAGCCGATCACGTCTCCCGCCATGACGGTTTGGCCTACCGCCAGGCCCTCGGCATAGGGGCGGTTCTGCCGGAGATGGGCATAGTAGTGATAGCGCTTTCCGTCAAAGCTGCGAATGCCCAGCCGCCAGCCGCCGTACTGGTTCCAGCCCATGGCCTCTACCACGCCGGATTCCACAGCGATCACCGGTGTGCCTACCGCCGCCATCATATCGTGGCCCAAGTGCTTTCGCTTGTAGCCATAGCTGCGGCCCGCACCGAAATCATCGTAATCGCTGTAGGGAAAGGTTTTGGCAATGGGGGAACAGCCCCGAAGACCATACCGCTTTTCCCAGCCGGTCTCCGTTTCCTCTTCATACTCGCCCACAAGACCGTCCAGTACCGCGCCGTAAGCCTCCCGGTAATAGCTGTAATACTTCATCTCGGAAGCCAGCGCGGAGATGGAGTCGCCTTCCTTTGTCCGCTCCACCAGGGCGGTAAGATCTTTCTTCTGATACCGGGAAAAATCCCCGCCGTATTTCGCGCCCAGATACGCCAGCAGCTCCACCCAGCTCACATGGGGATTTTCCGGATCGCCATAGGTGGCAAGATCCGCCTCCAAAGCGTCCTGCAAAGGGCCCTCCGGCACGGTGAAATCCACCCATTTGATATAGTCCTTCTTTTCCGTCTGGGCTGTGGCGGCAAAGGAATTCGGCAGCAGAAAAAAACCGGCGGCCAATGCCAATAGAATACAACAAAATACCAGCGCGGTCAACAGGAGCTTTTTACGAAGTCTCAGTGTCAGGAACATAGCCATACCACCCGGGTTTCAAAATCTCTCAGGCTATGCTATGTTGAAATCGGGAGATTTTAGAACCCGCGAGAGGCTCCTGACCTCCGAAACCGGAAATTATTTCAGCGCCCTTGCCGCCTCCCGCTCCGCAGTAAGGCCCCCGCGATACCGTTTCATATAGCTTTGGAAGCCGGAGACGTCCTCCGGCAGGGGCTGGGCGCAGCTTCCGGCGGCGCTTTGAAATACCTTTTGCTCCAAATAGTGCTCCAGGGTTTCGCCCGGCTCCCGGTTTTTCCGGTACATGGCAAGCAGCGCCATGCCCCAGGGGCCGCCCTCCCCAGCGGTTTCCAACACCGCCACAGGCACATTCAGCGCCCCGGCCAGAAGCCTTTGGGCCACGCCCTTTGTCTTGAACAGCCCGCCGTGTCCATACAGCTTTTCCAGCGTGACGTGTTCCTCCCGGAACAGAAGCTCCATGCCCATTTGCAGGGTAGCCATGGCGGCATAGAGCTGCGCCCGCATGAAATTGGGAAGCGTCAGGCGGCTGTCCGGGCTTCGCGCGATCAGGGGGCAGCCGTCCTCCAGGCCCGCTACCGGTTCGCCGGAGTAGCAGTTGTAGCTCAGCACGCCGCCGCAGTCCTCTTCTCCCTTCAGGGCCTGATGGTACAGCAGCTCGTAAAGCCGAGACTTGGAAGGTTTTGTGCCCGCCGCCTCTAAAAGCTGCCCGAACAGCTTTACCCAGGCGTCCAGATCCGAGGTACAGGTGTTGCAATGCACCATGGCCACAGGCAGGCCGGAGGGCGTAGTGACCATGTCAATCTCCGGATAGACCCTGGAAAGGGCCTTTTCCAACACCACCATGGCAAAAATGGAGGTTCCCGCGGAAACATTTCCCGTGCGGACAGACACGCTGTTGGTGGCCGCCATGCCGGTACCCGCGTCCCCCTCCGGAGGACACAGGGGGATCCCCGCTTCCAGCTCCCCAGAGGGGTCCAAAAGCCCGGCGCCCTTCGGCGTCAGCACACCGGCGGGCTCTCCGGCGGAAAGCACCCTGGGCAGTACCTCGGAAAGCCGCCAGGAAACGCCCTGACCGGCAAGCAGGCTGTCAAACCGCTTGATCATTCCGGCGTGGAAGGTTTTCGTATCGCTGTCAATGGGGAACATGCCGGAGGCCTCGCCCACGCCCAGCACCCGTTCCCCGGTGAGCCTCCAGTGCACATAGCCCGCCAGGGTGGTGAGATAATGAAGCTTTTGCACATGGGGCTCTCTGTTTTTGAGCGCCCTCCAAAGGTGAGCGATGCTCCAGCGCTGAGGAACATTGAACTGAAACAGGTCGGTAAGCTCCGCCGCCTCCCGCTCTGTCAGGGTATTCCGCCAGGTGCGGAATTCGGCCAGCTGGTTTCCTTCCGCATCGAAGGGAAGGTACCCGTGCATCATGCCGGAGACCCCCATGGCCCCGGGGCACTTCAACGCTGTGCCGTACCGTGCTTTTACCTCTTCTCTCAGGGCCCGGTACGCGGCCTGGATCCCCTCCCACACATCGTCCAAATGGTAAGTCCACACTCCGTTTTCCAAGCGGTTTTCCCAGTCGAAGGCGCCGGAGGCGATAGGGGAATGATCCGCTCCGATGAGCACCGCCTTGATCCGGGTGGAGCCCAGCTCGATCCCCAGGGCGGTTTCCCCCTGCTCGATCCAGCTTTTTACGGTTTCCGGGCTGGTAGAATTTGTGATTTTCTCTTCCATGGCACAGCTCTCCTGTTTGCGTTATAAGTAAGGATAAAAGAGCGCCGCAGGTCGCAGCGCTCTTCTTTTCGGGCAGATCGAGCTTGCAGTTCAAACTTACTGAATATTTTCCTTCAGCCAGGCGCAGTCGTCCTTGAGGCACTGATCGTGCTCATCGTAAAAGCCTTCCCGCTCTACTACCCAGAAGGCCTCAAAATCCTGCTCATCCAGGGCTTTCTTGATCTCCTTCCAGTCGATGTTGGATTCCGGCGCGCCCATTTTGCACTGTACCTGGAAACGCCCGCCGTCCTGCTTCGCGCGCTCTTCAAAGCCCTGCAGGATCTTCTGGCGCTCCTCCAGGGGCAGCTCCTTTACATGGGCAAAGGGAGATTCCTTGGGGCCGCCTTCCCCATGGCGGGATTCCGGCAGGCCGCCGGGGCCCGCTACCCGGCTGTTTTCCTTGACGTGAATGGAAATAATGCGGTTTCTGTATTTGCGGATAAAGTAGGGGGGATACATGCCGCCGTTCTGGGCCCAGCCGCAGTCCAGCTGGGAGAAGCATTTGGTGCTGTTATCCAGCAGGTGCTCCAAGAGGGATTTTCCCTCGTCAAAATAGAATTCCTGGCTGTGGTTGTGGTAGCCGATCTTAATACCGTAGGGCTCCGCCATTTCCGCCATTTTATCCAGCAGATGGGCCACTTCCACAGCCTCCGCCTTGTTGCAGAAGGGGGTGCCCGCCCAAATGACCGCCTTGCCGCCCAGAGCTGCCATTTTCCTGACGATCTCCTCAGTGGGCTCCGCATGAACGGAAGTCACGGTAAGGCCTGTTTCCGCCAGCCATTTCTTGATGTCCTCCACATCGTTTTCCAGGTCCACAGGCAGCAGCTCCACACTTTCAAAGCCCAGCTTCCGAATGGTTCGGAATTTTTCCAACAGCGTGGGGCCAAGGCCCAGATAGCTGGCAATGCCGCCGAAGGAATAAGTACCGATGCCAACCCTCATAAAAATGATCTCCTGATTTTTATTTGCCCGTTTTCCGCTCAGGGAGAAAACGGCGCGATTTCTTATTTCTAACGATACCATATTTTCCCGGAAGTTTCAAGGGAAAAGGGGGTGCAGAATGAGGAATTAGTAATGAGCAATGAAGAGCAAGGCAAATAAATTGGGATTTAACGGTTATCCACTCACCTCCCGCCTGTCATCCTGAGCAGAAAGCAAGGAATCCCTGCTTTCTCGGCGGAGGATCTCGTCCTTAACCTTTTACCAAGAATTAAGGGCGAGATTCTTCGCCTGCGGCTCAGAATGACAGTAGAGGGAACTATGTACTAAACTACAATTTGTCATCTTATCTTCCGGTCGGGTCAGAAACCAAACTTCCGCACTAAGCGGGGACACGAGTGGCCGCGGCGCCTCGCCGCAAACTATAATTTAGCGGTTACTCTGCAGCCGGGCCGGGGATCATTCTCCCGCGCCAAGCTGGGGCGCAATCATTTGCAGGGTATCCTTTCCTGTATCTGGAAAGGATACCCCCTTAAAAACGGTTTCTGGAAATTTTAGATAAACTATATTTTCAGCCTTCCTGTTTGGCTGATCTCTTTAACGACAAAATTCTTCAGAAATCGACACAATACCTATAATTTCTCTCACAAATTTCAAAGTGAATTCTCTTGAAAGAAAAAATTTTTACAAAAATCTGTTTTTCTCAAAGAATGGGGTTGATTTTTCTTTCCTGAATGTGTTACAATTTCACTTAACAAATAGTTGCGGCTTTGCGGGTCATTAGAAAGCCGTATGACTAAAACGGTATATTCAGGAGCTGATCTCATGTCTGTTGTTTCCATGTTTTTTGGAATCGTTATTCGCATCTATCGGGGAGAGGAACACGGGCTTCCCCATTTCCATGCTTCCTATCAGAAGCATAACGCGGTATTCACCATAGAAGGTGATATCGTGGCGGGTAGCCTTCCAAAAAAACAGCTGAAATTTATCGCGGCCTGGACAGAGATCCACAGGGAAGAGCTGATTGCGGACTGGGAACTGGCCTTGCGGGAGGAGCCCCTGTTTCCGATCGACCCACTGCGCTGAACGGCATATTATAAGACCCGGCTTGAGCTTTCGCGGAAAGGAACACGTTTTTATGGCAGATGCTCCAGTATGGATCATAAGAGAAGTAGAGCCCCATGGGGACCACACGTTACTGCTGTTTTTCGCCAATGGGGAACGACGGATATTTGACGCCCGCCCCCTGCTGGAAAAGCCGTATTACCGCAAGCTGAAAAGCCTTACTTATTTTTTGAAAGCAAAGCTTGACTACGGCACGGTGGTTTGGAACAATGATATCGATATTGCCCCGGAATATTTATACCAGCACAGCAAACCGGAGTAGAAGGAACAGACAATTTCTAATCAAAAAAAGAGCTGCCGCAAAAGGGTACATTTTGCGGCGGCTCTTTTTAATGCCGAAGGGCAGCTAACGATAATGAGAAATGAGCAGTTAGCAATGAAGGGCAGAAGGCGAGACAATAAAGGATAGTTTGCGGCAAGGCGCCGCGGCCACTCGTGCCCCTGCTTGGTGCGGAAGTTTGGGTTCTGACCCGACTGGAAAAGATGGAAAATTATAGTTTAGCGAACTAGTCGTTAACCGTTAGTTGTTAGAGAAGGGCAAGCCTCCTCTCTTGTCATTCTGAGCCGCAGGCGAAGAATCTCGCCCTTAATTCCAGGGCAAAAGGACAAAGGACGAGATTCTTCACCGAGAAAGCAAGGCTGCCTTGCTTTCTGTTCAGTAATGACAAAAGGAAGGTGAGCGGATAACCGATAAATTGAAGTTTATCGCTCTACTTGCGGTCGGGTCAGGAACCGATTTCCCGCACCAGGCAGCTTCACGAGTGGGTGCAGCAAATTCCAATTCATCTAACTGGTTCCTTGCCCTTAAATTCCCCATTCCTCATTGCTAATTTCTCATTCCTTTTTAAGCAAGAGCGGCTTCAAGAACTGTCCGGTATAGGAGCCTTTCACCTTCGCCACCTGCTCCGGCGTACCCTGAGCTACGATCTCGCCGCCCCGGTTGCCGCCCTCCGGTCCCAGGTCAATGATGTGATCGGCGGTTTTGATGAGATCCAGGTTGTGCTCGATCACCACCACGGTGTTGCCGGTATCCACTAAACGTTGCAGCACCTCGATGAGCTTGTGCACATCGGCGATATGCAGGCCGGTGGTGGGCTCATCCAAAATATAGATGGTTCTGCCGGTGGGCCGCTTGGAAAGCTCTGTGGCCAGCTTCACCCGCTGGGCCTCGCCGCCGGAAAGGGTGGTGGCGGGCTGGCCCACCTTCACATACCCCAGGCCCACATCTACCAGGGTTTGCAGTTTCCTGCTGAGCTTCGGGATATCCCGGAAGAAGTCCAGCGCCTCCTCGGCGGTCATTTCCAGCACATCGTAAATGCTTTTTCCCTTGTACTTTACCTCCAGGGTCTCCCGGTTATAGCGGTGGCCCTTGCACACCTCGCAGGGAACATACACGTCCGGCAGGAAGTGCATTTCAATACAGATAATGCCATCGCCCTGGCAGGCCTCGCATCGGCCGCCCTTCACGTTGAAGGAAAAACGGGAGGCGGTAAAACCCCGCATTTTGGCGTCCTGGGTGCTGGCGAACAGCTCCCGGATATCGGTGAATAGACCGGTATAGGTGGCCGGGTTGGAACGGGGTGTTCTGCCAATGGGGGACTGGTCGATCTGAATGACCTTATCCAAATGCTCCATACCCCGAATTTCCTCATGGGCGCCGGCATGGGTGTGAGCCCGGTTCAGCTCCGCCGCCAGCTTTTTATAGAGGATCTCATTGATCAGAGAGGATTTTCCTGAGCCGGAAACGCCGGTCACGCAGACAAATTCTCCCAGGGGAATTTTTACGTTGACCTTCTTCAGGTTATTTTGCGAGGCCCCCCGGATCTCCAGAAAATTTCCGCTGCCCTTTCTCCGTTTTTCAGGGACCTCCACCTTCTTTTTTCCGCTCAAATACTGGCCGGTCACAGAGCCCTTGCATTTTTCAACGCCCTTGACCGGCCCGGCGTACACGATCTCTCCGCCGTGAATGCCCGCGCCGGGGCCCACGTCCACAAGGTAATCGGCCGCCCGCATGGTGTCCTCATCGTGCTCTACCACAATGACGGTGTTGCCCAGGTCTCTCAGGTGCTTCAGGGTTTCCAGAAGCTTCTGGTTATCCCGCTGGTGCAGGCCGATGCTGGGCTCGTCCAGGATGTACAGCACCCCCATCAGGGAAGAGCCGATTTGAGTGGCCAGACGAATGCGCTGGCTTTCCCCGCCGGAAAGGGTGCCGGAGGCACGGGAAAGGGTCAGATATTCCAGGCCCACGCTGTTCAAGAAGCCCAGCCGGGCTTTGATTTCCTTGAGGATCGGAGCGGCAATAAGCTTTTCCCGGTCGGTAAGCTGTAAGGCGTCCACAAATTCCAATGCCTCTGTGACAGACTTATCGCAGAGCTCGCTGATATTGATCCCTCCCACGGTGACGGCCAAGCTTTCCCGGGAAAGCCGCCTGCCGTGGCACTCGTCGCAGGGGACGGCGCTCATATAGGTTTCGATCTCCTCCTTGATCCAGTTGGAGGAGGTATCGTGGAACCGGCGCTCCAGGTTGTTGATAACGCCCTCAAACTCCGCCATATAAGTGCCGCTGCCGTACTCGCTGACCCGCTTGAGCTTGATCTTTTCGCCCTTTGTGCCGTACAGCAGGATATCCACGATATTGTCGGGCAGCTCGCCGATGGGAGTATCCAGGGAGAAATGGTAGTGCTCCGCAAGGCCCCGCATATACATGGCGGCAATGGTACTGCCCTCCATGGCCCAGCCGCTGGCCTTCAGACCGCCTTTATTGATGGAAAGCCGCTTATCGGGAATGATCAGCTGGGGATCGATGCGCATGAACACCCCCAGGCCTGTACACTTCTTGCAGGCCCCGAAGGGGTTGTTGAAGGAGAACATTCTGGGGGAAAGCTCGTCAATGCTGATGCCGTGCTCCGGGCAGGCATAATTCTGGGAGAAGGTGATGTCCTCTCCCCCCTCCACGCTGACCACCACAACACCGCCGGTGAGCCCCGCCGCCACCTCGATAGAGTCGGCCAGGCGGGAGCGGATATCGGGCTTTACCACCAGCCGGTCCACCACGATTTCAATGGTATGCTTCTTGTTCTTTTCCAGGGAAATGGTCTCGTTCAGGTCGTAGATCAGGCCGTCCACCCTGGCGCGGACAAAGCCGGAGCGCCGGGCGGCATCGAATTCCTTCTGGTGCTCTCCCTTTCTGCCCCGCACGGTGGGGGCCAGCACCTGAATTTTACTTTTTTCCGGCAGCGCCAGCACCTGATCCACGATCTGATCCACCGTTTGCTGCTTGATCTCCCTGCCGCAGATGGGGCAGTGGGGAATGCCGATGCGAGCGTAAAGAAGCCGAAGATAATCGTAAATTTCCGTCACCGTTCCCACGGTGGAGCGGGGATTCTTGGAGGTGGTCTTCTGGTCGATGGAAATGGCGGGGGAAAGGCCGTCGATCAGATCCACATCGGGCTTTTCCATCTGCCCCAAAAACATTCTGGCATAGGAGGAAAGGCTTTCCACATACCGGCGCTGCCCCTCGGCGTAAATGGTATCAAAGGCCAGAGACGATTTGCCCGAACCGGAAAGCCCAGTCAAAACCACCAGCTTGTCCCGGGGGATCGTGACGTCGATCCCCTTCAAATTGTGCTCTCTGGCCCCATGCACTACAATTTTATCAAGGCTCATTGCTTCCTTCTCCTCTCTTTCCGGTTCTAATAAATTCCATCAGCCGCTCGGGGGTATCGAAGCCGTCGTAATCGCCGGTAAAGCCTTCCCGATGGTAGACGATCCCCCGTTTTTCGTTTTCCTCCAGGCAGTTCAGCAGCTCTTCCACTCCGTATTGCCTGGCGAACAGGGTAAAGCCATAGGGCTTGTTCTTCTCCAAAAAGCCCTTCCGGCAGCTTTCTTTGCACTGATAGCAGTGGGAAATCCCCTTTTCCAGAGAGCATTTTCTGGTCTCGCACCAGTCCTTGTCCTTACAGCCGTCTGAGAGACAACCGGGGCAGGTATCGTTTTCAGAGCACAGGCAGCAAGCCAACCCGCAGCGCGCAATTCCCAATTCCCGTTTCATAGGCTTCCTCCTTTCGTCCGTTCAGAGCTTTGCTCCCCGCAAAGCGTTGGATCCCTTTCCATTTTCATAGGGGAAAATATGCTCCGCTTTGGATTGAAACTCCTTTAAGGAAACAATCTTTCCGGCATTGTCAAACTCTATCAGAGAAACACCGTCAAAGCCGCCCTCTTCCCCGTCATAGTCGCAGCGGAAATACCACTCCACCGCTGTTTTGTTCTCTTCGTGCAGGAAGCTTTTGATCCTCCATTCCAGCACTCTTCCCTTCTGGTTCCAATCGGAAAACCACTGCTTTACCTGCCCCAGCCCCCGGTATTCCGGGCCGTAGCACTCACTGTACACGATCTTCTCCGCAAAAACAGCGTCCAGCACTGCCGGGTCATTTTCCACCCAGCAGCGAAAATACGCCTTGACGGTTTCTTCCCTTTTCTCCATACCGCTTCTCCCCTCCGGCTGCTTCCCCAGCTCCGTATATTTTCTGACAAGCTCCGTTTTTTGCCGGGTGTATTCGTTCCGGTCATGCTCGTATTCCTTCCATAGCCGCAGCTTCAAGGCCTCATATTCCTTTGCCGCCTCCGGGTGAGTATTCATATAGTCCCGGAAATACAGCTCATCGTGGTCTCCCAGAAGCCGTAGATGCAGGTGAAACACCCTTTGCGCGAAGCCCTGCTCCGTATAGCCCCTGTTAAAGGAAACCCTTTCGCCGCTGTCCGACATCAGAACATATCCATTTCCCGCTAAGGCTGCTTTCGCCTGAGAAAAAGTAGCCTTGTCCGGCGCTTCCAGTAAAATATCCACAATGGGCTTGGCCCAAATTCCCTGTATTGCCGTACTGCCGATATGGCTGACCCTGGTTTTTGGGGGAAGAAGCCCCTGCAGCGCCTCTTTTTCCTCCTGAAACCACTGGTTCCAGCAGTCGTTATGCTCCGTCAGAAAAATGGGAAACAGCTCCCACAGCTCTTCCCGGGTCATTTCCGATAAATGTTTTCCCACGATGTCAGACCTCCCGCTTTCTTGCCGAAATATCCACCCACGCCGGGCGGAATCCGCAGCCCAGGGCAATGCTCTGTGAATGGAGATTGGAAAGGCTGCTGTAGTAAAAGGGCAGCTTTCCCCTTTGCGCAAGCTCCGCCGCCAAATTCCTTACCAGCAGTGTTCCCAGCCCTCTGCTTCGGTACTCCGGCAGTACATCGATGCCGATCTGCCACAGCAGCTCTCCATCGGCGGATACTCCCGCAAGCCCCGCGATGCTTTCCCCGACCATGGCGGCCAGGGCCAGCATATCGGGCCGGGCGGGGTTTTCCCGCTCCTGCAGAGCATTGGGCCAGGCCTTGTTGGGATAGAAGCGGTCGATCTCCCCGCGCTCCAGCCAGCAGAGAGAAAACCCTTTTGGCGGGAAAGTAGGGGAAAGGTTCTCTGCGGGCAGGTAGCCATGGTGAGTTTGGGTCAGCTCATAGCCATAGGGCTCCAGCAGCCTGCTGAGAGACAGCAGCCGGGGAAATTCCAGCAGCCAGTGAGACTCCTCCACACCCTTCAGCCACTCCTCCAGAGCCGGGTGGAGCCGCGGGTCCGCCATAAGAACGGCGGCCTGGCCTGTTGTGACCAACTCAAGAAAGGGCAGCTCCGTACTGTAGGCCCGGCGGCCCGGGCACAGGGCGGGCTCTGTCAAAACGATACCGGGCGTACAAAAATCCTCCGGCCCGGCATGATAATCCAGCGCCAGCTGAGCGTATAAAAGCTCTCTGTTCTTCTGTTTGTTCATACGGTTCTCTTCCTCCGGGCCCTCACCAGGGCCTGCCGTGTTCCGTCCAGCCTTTCGCTTTCCAATAAGCCGCGTCCGCCGGGTTGCCTCCCCGGCGAAACGCCAGCCGCATCACGGAAAACATGGCCTTTGTTTTGATCCCCGGCCTGACCCTTCCCTGACGCCGCTTGATTTTCTGAGCCAAAGCGGAAAGCCTTCGCTCCGCTTTTTTCTTCTTTTTTTCGCTGACCCCTTCCCAATCGATTGCCGCAACGCCCATACCAAACCGATAAGTGCGCCCTACGCCCCAAAAGAAGGTGCTATGGGCCATATCCCGATTGGTGCTTCTCATGCCCGCCCCTGCCGCGGTGGAAATGCACACCGCCTGCTTGGAGAACATAGCTTCCTCCGGCCGGTGCACCAGCCACCGCCAGCCATAGTGATCCAGAAAGGCCTTCATGGCCCCTGTGGCATGGTACACATAGACAGGGCTTGCCAAAATCACCAGCTCCGCCTCGTCTATGGCCCGGGTAATGGGCGAAAGCCGTTCATAATGAGGACACTGCTGTTCGAAATTGAGAAAGCAGCGGCAGCAGCCCACACAAAATTCGCCGAAATCCCGGGGCAGAAAAAATTCGCTGATCTCTCCGCCCAGCTTCTCCGCCAGCAGGCGTGCCAGATGATAGGTGGTACCCTTGTGGCTTTGCCCGTGGATCAATGCGATCTTCATACGCTTTCCTCCGCTTGTTTATTCGATCAGCTCTGACCTTCCACCCTCGATACAGATCGCCTGCGCGTTGGTGAGACGAACGGTTTCCTCCCCCAGCGGCCCCGGGGGAGAGCCCTTCTCACAGTGCACCTCCAAGCGGTGCGGCAGATAGTCGAGATGACCCGGCAGATTCCGTGCGCAGATAATACTGCCCGCGCTTACGCCCACATATAGAAGCCCCCGTTCCAGCGCCCGGTCAAGGACTTCCGCAAAGCCGGAGCCCCTCACGCGGCTCAATAAATGCGCCGTATCGCCGCCGCAGAAATACACCGTGTCATAGCCGGAAAGCTCCTGGGCGTCCATGGGGCGATCCAGGTCAAAGGCCTCGATATGCTCCGGCAAAATGCCTGCGGAAAGCAGGTCGTTTCTGCACTTGGGCAGCATGACCCGCGCGCCGTCATTGACAGCGGCGGTGGGAATAAAAAGCGCTTTCGCCTTTTCCGGGCTTTTTCCCAGCAGCCTTAAAAAGCTGTCCCGAATCACGGGGTTTTCAAAGCCGGCCGAGGTCAACAGCAGCCGTTTCATCGCAATTCTCTCCTTTTTCTACCGGCGGCCGGGTTTTGCCTGCCAGATCCTCCCGCACCGCTCCCCAGCGCCTGTAGTTTTCCCGGCCCTGCCGGAGAGTCAGACCGTGATTTTCATCACTGGGCTCGTCTTCCCCAGGGGTAAACACGTCGTTTTCCCAAAAACACACTGGGCAGATATAGGCGATGGCCTCTTCCGACGGCACGGGAAGGGTCAGGCTTCCGCAGCAGGGACAGGGGTATTTTCCCTCAGGCTCCGGCGAAAGGGGAGCCGATTCCGCCGGGCCGCTGCCAGCCTGGGGCAAAAACCGGAGTTTTTCTTTGTCCATGCTATCTCCCTTTTCTCCTGGGCACCGGGGCATGATGGCTCCCGCCCCCTGTTTCCAGCTCCTTGATCTTATCCCGCAGATAGGCGGCATGCTCGAATTCCAGCAGCTTCGCCGCCGCCTTCATTTCCTTGGTGTACTTTTCGATCAGCTCCCGGCGTTCCAGGGCCGTATAGCTCTTCTTTTTCTTCTTGCCGTCGTCCTTGTGGGTGGAGATCTCCAGGATCTCCGCCACGTCCTTGGTGATGGTTTTCGGTACGATGCCGTGATCTTCGTTGTATTTTTCCTGAATGGCCCGGCGGCGCTCCGTTTCCGTAATGGCGTATTCCATGGAGGGCGTCACCTCGTCGGCATACATCACCACCTGGCCCCCAGCGTTTCTGGCGGCGCGGCCGATGGTCTGGATCAGGCTGCGCCCGCTGCGGAGAAAGCCTTCCTTGTCCGCGTCCAGAATGGCCACCAGGGACACCTCCGGCAGATCCAGGCCCTCCCGCAGAAGGTTGATGCCCACCAGCACGTCAAATTCACCCAGGCGCAGATCGCGAATGATCTCCATGCGCTCCACCGTGTCGATATCGTGGTGCATATACCGCACCTTGATGCCGTACCCTTCCAGATAAGAGGTGAGATCCTCTGCCATTTTCTTTGTGAGGGTGGTGACCAGCACCCGCTCCTTTTTTTCCACCCGAAGGTTGATTTCAGAGATCAGATCGTCGATCTGCCCGTCCGTGGGCTTTACGGTGATCTTGGGGTCCAAAAGCCCGGTGGGGCGGATCACCTGCTCCACCACCTGGGCGGATTTCTCCAGCTCCAGATCCCCCGGCGTGGCGCTGACAAAAACAGCCTGGTTCACATGGCTGTAAAATTCGTCAAAATTCAAGGGGCGGTTATCAAAGGCGGAGGGCAGACGAAAACCGTAATCCACCAGCATTTCCTTTCTGGCGTGGTCCCCGGCGAACATGCCCCGCACCTGGGGCAGGGTCACGTGGGATTCGTCCACGAACAGCAGAAAATCGTCGGGAAAATAATCCAGCAGAGTAAAGGGCGCGCTGCCCGGTTCCCGGCCGGAAAGCACTCTGGAATAGTTCTCAATGCCCTTGCAGAAGCCGATCTCGGAAAGCAGCTCCATATCGTACCGGGTGCGCTGCTCAATGCGCTGGGCCTCAATGAGCTTTCCCTCCCCCTTGAAAAACTCCACCCGCTTTTCCATTTCTTCGTGAATATCCGCAATGGCCTTTTCCATTTTATCCCGGGGAACAATATAGTGGGAAGCCGGATAAATGGCGATGTGCTTCAACTCCGCCGTCACATCTCCGGTGAGGGGGTTAAATTCCCGAAGCCGGTCGATCTCGTCCCCGAAAAACTCTACCCGCACCGCCCGGTCGCCGGACTGGGCCGGAAAGATCTCCACCACGTCCCCCCGCACCCGGAACTTGTTGCGAATAAAGTTCACATCATTCCGTTCGTATTGCAGTTCCACCAGCTTGCGCAGCAGCTCGTCCCGGCTTTTTTCCATGCCGGGACGCAGGGAGATCACCATGGTGCGGTAGTCGATGGGGTCGCCCAGGCTGTAAATGCAGGAAACCGAGGCCACAATGATCACGTCCCGGCGCTCGGAAAGAGCGCTGGTGGCGCTGTGGCGCAGCTTGTCGATCTCATCGTTTATGGCGGAATCCTTTTCAATATAGGTATCGGTCTGGGCAATGTAGGCCTCAGGCTGGTAGTAATCGTAATAGGAGACGAAATATTCGACTGAGGACTCGGGGAAGAACTCACGAAATTCGCTGCAAAGCTGGGCGGCTAGGGTTTTATTGTGGGCCAGTATCAGGGTGGGTTTCTGTACTTGCTGAATAATGTTGGCCATGGTGAATGTCTTGCCGGAGCCTGTTACGCCCAGCAAAGTCTGTTCTTTATCCCCTCTTTTAATTCCCTCTACCAGCTTGGCAATCGCCTCTGGCTGGTCTCCCGTGGGTTTGTAGGGCGCGACTAATTTGAATATCTCCCGCTCATTTTGTTCATTCATAATACGAATCCTCATTTATTACGACTTCTATCAGCCACATTTTTACACGAATTCAGCATGAATCTTCGGGCTAATCATAAGCTTACACGAATTTGCTCACCAAAAGCAAAACGGAACAAATGTTTCCGTTATTCTACCTCTTTCGAAACGCTTTGTCAATATTTTAGTATGCCACAAAAGGCTGGTCTTTACATTGAATTTAGCTGCTCTGGTTCTATTAAAGAAACACTGCTTTTTTCTTTCTTCTAACTGTAGTATGCAGGAAGTTGATCTTGTTTTTGAGAATGAGACGCAGCCGGTATTGATGTTTCCAAAGGGAAAAGCATGGTATCTGTTCTTCTCCCGTTTGGAGAAGTGGTGTCAAAGCCTTTTGAAGTGTGTTACACCGCCAGTGAACTCAGGAAGCTGGCAAACTACCTGAAAAAAGAGGATCATCCTGGAGCACACTGGGAGGTACTATGAGCCTGTGGCCCAGATGCTCTACGACGCCTGGGTGTTTGTCATTGCGGTAAACCCCAAGCTTATCAAGGACTACAGGAACAATTTTCTCCGCAAAGTCAAGACGGACAAAGCAGATTCTCGGAAAATTGCCCGGTATGGGCTTGACAGCTGGGTGGAACTACATCAACATACTCCTATGGATACGATTCGTTACCAACTGAAAACCATGAACCGGCAGTATGGCCTGTACTCCAAAGCCAAGTTCTCCATGAAGAACAACCTAATCTCTCTGCTGGATCAGACCTATCCCGGTGTCAATGCCCTTTTCTCCAGCCCCGCCCGTGAGGACGGCAGCCAGAAGTGGATGGGTTTTGCTGTGTTCTTCTGGTATCTGGACTGTGTGCGAGGTGTGAGCCTCTCCTCTTTTACTGAGCCTTACCAAAAGTGGTGTAATCGGCATAGCTACAATTTCAGCAGGGAGAAAGCCGCCGAAATCCACGAGGGGGCTGAAAACCAGATTGTAATGCTCCCCAAGGATGCCATGGCCAAGCTGCTGATCCACCAAGCCATTGACCAGCTTAACTCCGCCTCTATGACTGTAGAATTGCTGCGCACGGAGATGAACCGCTTGGCGGAGCGGCTTCCAGAGTATCCTGTGGTCATGGCGATGGGCGGTGTTGGCAAGTCCCTTGGCCCCCAGCTTATGGCTAAGATTGGAGACATGACTCGATTTGCCCACAAGGGTTCTCTGGCTGCCCTTCGCCGGTGTAGACTCCTGTGCCAACCAGTCCGGCTCTTATGCGGCCAAGAGGCTTCTTCCAAGAGCGGCTCTCCAGAGCTACGAAAAACGCTGTTCCTGGTGATGAGCGCCCTGCTCCAAATCATGCCCGCCAATAACCCAGTGTTCAGTTCCTGGACAAGAAACGTGCCGAAGGCAAGCTCTACTACGTCTACATGACCGATGGCGCCAACAAAGTTCCTCCGCGTCTGCTATGGTAGGGTGAAAGAATATCTGGCATCTCTGGTCCCGACTATCTGACCTTTTTCTATGCATACACTCTGGCTGGTGCTTTTGTGCTGGCCTTTTTGTGCTTCTCTTTTCCTCTTTCTTGTCGCCTGCAGACTTTTTCCATTTTTTATTTGTAGGCTTGCCGGTATAAAATAATGATCTCAGTAAGGAGATCCGAGCTCTGCAAGGCCACCAAAATTCACATCTACTTAGTCATTAATTGTGGATTCAATGCTTTTTCATAGTGGCTATAAATTTTTTCTATCTGGGCTTTATCAAACGTAATTATTGAGTTTGGCTTATGTAGTACCTTCTGCGGAATATTGATATGAATGTTCTGGTACTGTGTTTTAATTAATACCTGAGGATAAATTAGAAATGTGTCACCGGCAATTTTTGCAGGTCCACTTACTGAACAAAGATGTACGTTTTTCCCGTCAGTTATTCTTTCAGTTAGACGTTTAATGGAGTCTTCTACTTTATATTCATCTGCATTATATTCGATAAATATATCTTTGACTTTTGAGGAAACCAAGTAATGAATTATTTCATTATCCTCAAATAATCGACGTAAAAATGGAGTAGAGATACATAAAGCTGTTGGCTTAAATGTATCACACTGAATCAATATGTCTCGTACTTCCCCATCTAATAACAGTCGATCTGCAAAATACATTTCCTCAATTTCTTGGGTAGACACTTTAGATTTATTTCGTAATTGAATAATTGAAAGAAGATTTTGAAGTTTTTTGGCCAGTTCAGGGTTATCATTGGGAGTAGAAGAAGGCAAAGGATTGTCAAACAATTTCTCAAGGCCATTTGAGCGTTCTTTAATTTGTGTTAAGGCAGTTGACATTAGTATGGAATCCTTGTCACTATCAAAACTTAAAAACACTTCATTTTTACCTGGTTTTATATACACAAAGCAAGGTACAGGTAAAAAACGAGTTTCTTGATAAGCAATATCCAAAATTTTATATAACTCGCAGGGATCTGTTGGCCCTAATTCAAAAATGTTGCTAACCAAAGAGGACTCATAGATAGCGTTTACATATTCGAAATGGCCATGAAAATACTCCACATCGACGCGAACGGTTTCATCAAGATATATACTGCTGGGTAAGGGACGCTGTGTCAGACCAACGGGTTCCTGAAGATATAATTCTCCCGTTATAAGATTTACGAAGATACGATTTAGCTGTGTTTTTTCAATAGTAACTTTAGTAAGATTCTTTAATGCTTGTTCTCCTTTTTTTGTTAAGCCCATTTGGTTCTCCGATACAAATATAAGGTCTTCCACTGCCATCTTAGAGATTATCTCTTTGAATACATCAATATCAAGTCCTAAAGTATCACATAGCTGAGAAATATCATTAATTCCTATCTGAAGAAACTTCAGCACAGTTTCATAAATAAATGAAATACTTTGATTTTTTCTTACTAAGATACTCAGACCAACTTCTCGGACAGGAATATATGAAACGATTCTTTTTATGAATTCATAACCTGGATTGTCTGGCGGCATGTACTTCTCTAACAAATCAATATTACTATTCATGTTTGATCAGCCCCTTTCATTGTACATAATAATGTCACAATCGGCGCGGTTTTCCTGCATATATTTAATAATGAAAGGGAATCGATTATCCCGGATTTTCTCATTATTCAAGAAATCCATATCGCCTACAATTATTAGTACAGACTTTGCACGAGAGAAAGATACGTTAAGTCGGGCTTCTTCCTTTAAGAACCCAATAATCGCCTTATCGCTACTACGGACGGTCGAGTAAAGAATAATATCTTTTTGACTTCCCTGGAAAGCGTCCACAGTATTTACTTCAACTTGAACGTTCTCCAGACTCAAACTCTTAATCCGTTTTTGAATTAAGTTTAACTGAGCACGATAAGGAGTTATAATACCTATCGAATAGTCTTTGATAGCAGTTTCTTGATCAAGTTGCTTTAAATAACCACATATGATATCCACTTCGAGCGGATTTCTGTAACTATTTCCGCCGTTTGCAATCCGTACCTTTTGCTCAAACCTCTGTTTTCGATCTATGCTTGAAGTTGATATCCATGTCATAGGCTTAAAGCTTAGTTTAGTCAGATTTAAAGTGCGCTCATTTGCATAAATACCATTTTGAACTTGTCCATCATAGAAAATTTGGCTAATCATTGATCCAATGCAGGGATGCATCCGATATTGTACTGTGAGAGTTTGTTTGCATTCATCGCTGATTAAATCAAATATTTTGCCAAATCCTCCATTTTGTAGCTCCTCTATTTTTAATGGTAGGTCAGCTCGATCAAGGGCCATTCGATCAAATACCGGTGGTAATTGTTTATGGTCTCCGACCAATACAGCCTTCTTCGCTTTAATTAGCGACACCATCATCTCTGGCAAAGTCGCTTTAGCCGCCTCATCTATGATTACATAATCGAAAATTATATCTCGAATGAATGGGTTAGAGATAAAGCCTGAACAAGTGCCGGCAACAATAGTCGCATTTCTAATAAAATATTCATCGATATCAAGGGATTCTGGTAACTGAATAAGCCAATGGTATTGATTCAATAGTTTAGCAATCACCGGATGTTCATCATCTACTGCGTATTTTTGCTGAAAATCAAACACAGCTTTTTGTGCGGCATCAAGGTCTTCTTTTTCGATAGCCTTAATTCTCATGATATCTTTTGCTTGTGCATACGCAACAAAAGAATCATAATCTATGTCTTCACTTTCAAGTGATACACACATATCTTTTTGGCATTTTTGAATTATGGTATCTATCCATGATTTCTTTTGCGTTTCTAAACCATATTCTTTTTTTGCCAAAGCAGACAGTTTGTCTTCAGCACCAATACGGATAATCGTTGAAGACGCTTGCTGATAGTGAAGGTCTTCGAGGATCTTATCCACTGCAGCATGGGATTGCGACACGATTAATATTTTTTTAGTCAATAAGGGATTGCGTTTATTATGATGAAGAATTTGCTTAACTACTTCGATTAAGACATTAGTTTTCCCGGTTCCAGGAGGGCCTTGGATTAACGCCAAGTCTTTTGAATTAATAATCTTTTGAACCGCGCTTTGTTGAGCGTGATCTAGCTTCTTATCAAAAAAGGTTAGCGGCTGATTGTGCTCGAAAAACCCAGCTTTTTCGATACCGGTAATTATTCCTTTTAATTTTTTATCATATACTTCATCCTGCATGAATTCATCTAAAGCACGCTCCTGCCGTTTATATTGGGCTATTTCTCTACGATAGTCTACACAAAAACTACCACTTTGAGCCAATGCTCTTTTCATTTTTGGAGGTCTTGTCGCCTTTATAATTATAGTACTCCCATCATCTTCAAATCCGATAAAACTACCTATTTCCGTTTGCTTAATCCCAGTTCTTGTGTTTTTTTCATATATAAAAATAGTTTCAGTTGTAATGCTGTCATCGCCAAGACAGGAATCATCGCAAAGTTGAAATCTATAAATACCTTCAGAATACTTATAGCTAGAGTAATTGAATTTTAATGCTTGTTGTGCGGTATCATTAATCATTGCCTGAATGAAATCTTTCCAAAAGCCATACACATTGAAATATTCATTGTTAATATTTTTCTGGGATCTAATTTTATCAGCATGATCTATTAAACGGTTATGCAATTCGAAGGAGTGGTGATTAGGATAAGCCCTTTTTTGTGCATCAAAGAATACGCATTTCCCCGTCAAAGGCATGGCAAATTTTTTATTCCGTTCTCTATAAACAATATCAAGTTTAGAGAAACTCACTACACTAAATATTTCATTGTTAAATGTACATTTCATCGAATAATTAATTCCATCAAAAATAAAATAGTTTACCCCATTATTTTCATCTAAATAAGCGCGGCTCTCTAAAAAATTACGCCGCAAATCATCCTGAAGCAATTCGGGATTGGTACGTTTACTTGGGGCAAGCCTTTTGCGGCGCAAATCTGACAACCTTTCAATTGGAACAGTGAATACATATTGTTCATCTGTATGTACATATTTTGATAATAGACTCGAAAGATCAAATTCCACATCGACAAGGGATTCATATCTTTCATGTGGCGAATAGGCAACCATCTTTTTAATGATATCTTTCAGAGCAATATCCAATCCAGATGCGGATTCTATTGTTGTTATGAACTCCTCGGGCAGGGGGGGCTCTTGATTTGTGAAGATAAAATAAATGACTGCGCCTAATGAATATATGTCGCTCTGCTCTGTTGCATTTTCGCTATGATAACCAACTTCCGGTGCGGCATAACGGTTTGTTGCATATTGATAAGTAGTGCCACTCTGGATTGCTCCTTTAATTTTACAGATACCGAAATCAATAAGCTTAACTTCTACTTCATCCGTAATCATGATATTCTGAGGATTAATATCTCTATGTATAATTCCTTCTTCGTGAGCACTCCTCAGAGCCGCTACAGACTGCTTAATAATACTAAACTTGTCAGAGGGTTTGTGATACTTGTAATTCACATTTTTGAGCGTGTCCCCCTCGACATATTCGATATAAATATGTCCCTCAATTTGACCGCTTTCTTTAGATCTACCATATTCATAATCGAGTAAGCGCACAATATTTGGGCAAGCAGTCAACTTCGTGAGTGCTTGGACTTCTTTATCAAAAATTGCCCTATGCACTGGATTATCTAGATATGCAATCTTTTTAAGTACACATTGCTCCTGTGTATCTTTATGTTCCATCAAAAAAACGCCGCCAATACCATCATTTTTTTTACTTAGCAAGCGAACTGTTTTATACTGTCCCATTTGTTCCTCCAAATTCTTTACTTTATCTTAAACTTTATTATTGCTTTTCAGAAAATAGGCAAAACATTAGCAAGCGTACATCTGATCCGTGTGGTCCGATTGAGTTTGCTTTAGACCAGAATATGTAGCAAAAACGAGAGAGTTGTATTCCTGTACATCGCCAGTTCCCAGTTCACTTAAAAGCTTCATTACCGGGATTGCATAGGGCTGCGGTATAATGATTTCTATAAAAGAGCCATCTAAAAATTCTTTTTCCACCCATCCGGTTTTGATAAAACGGCCAATTATCAGTCTAGCTTTTCTGCTAAATATCAAACTTCCTTCGATAATTTCATCATCTTCTTTGGGTGTAAAATCTTTATCTTCCTGCGAGAAGATAAGGGCAGAAATAGAGCCACCATGCTGTCGAGTTCAAATTGAAACATTTGATGCAAAAACAGCAGCGATTTTACATATATTTCACGATTTGTTAACACCAAAACCGAGAAAAAGTTACTGGCAAACACATCAAAAACAACCATTTTATCATCCCTTTTTACTCTGTCTTCTGCCTATAAATCTCCTTCAAATCCTCAATCGCCATTTTCACATCCATGGTGTGAAAGCCCAACCAGCAGTCATTCATGGTTTCGGCGTCTGCGATTCTGTAAATCTCTTGGCTTGATTCACCGGTATAGTAATGCCAATAGCGGTAGGTATAGCCCGTCCAGTACATGATCTCGCGGGGGTAAGTCGTTTTTGTTTTAGCCAGTCCACCGATTTCTGCGCTCAACTCTTCGAGAATATATTCCTCACCCGCCCACTGGAGGCGGTCATAGGTGTCGTCCAATGCGGCGACGGTAGCGCTGTTCATGAAGGCTTCAATAAAAGCGGGGCAATCGTAGCCGTTTTCCAATGCCAGCTCAAAAAGACGGCCTTGAATATCGCATAGCTGACGTTTTTCCAAGCTCATTTCTACCATAATAATCACGATTCCCCTCTCGGAATTGTGCCTATTTCTCTTTGCGAAATAAGGGGCGAATGTCCCAAAAGGCACAAAACGCGGTTCGAAAGCTTGCTTTCAAACTATTCACCGACTTTCAAAATTTCATCAAAGAACCGGCCCTCACGGCGATACTGCCGGCAGATTTCCTCCGCCAAAGCAATCCCCTTGGAACGGTTTTCCTCACTCTCTTTTTTCAGCGTTTCACGGTCTGCGTTGGTCAGGGACTTTTCTTCGGTGATTTCAATCTGACCGCAAGCCTTTTCGGTCAATGCTACATATTGTTTGCCGAGCTTTAGTGCCGACAGGCTGTGAATTAAAGCCGTGTCGGTGATTTCACCATTAAAGAAGCGGTCAAGCACCACAAACATACGGTCGTTGGCGATGTATCCGATAATCATGTCGCAGCCGTCCGCCATAGCAGAAAACCGGTTATAAATCGAAGAACCCTTGACGGATTCCATTTTTCCCCGATTGAAAGCGACCAGCAGCGCCCAATCAATGCCAGCCTCGATATCAAGAATTTTGAGGCCGGAGAGCTTGACTTTGACGGTATAAAGTCTTGCCTTGGGATAATTGCATATCAAGGTCAACGGCTGGGAACGATCGGTTCCCATATAGAAGCCTCTGCCAAAATCGCATCTATCCCTGCTGTTCGGCTGAATTATTCCATCTATTCCTGATTTTGAACCATGATAAAGCGTGATGCTATCATTGGAGACAATGAAGCTGTTTCCCTCAAACTGTGAATAGTCGATCTTATTTTTGGTACAAAGCTGCCTAATGGCGTTCTGTGCAATCTGCGACGGATCACAACGTCCCTTTTCCCAGCGATTGACCGTAGCAAAGCTGACGCCCAACTTTTCGGCAAACTCCATCTGGCTTAGGGATAGGCGGGATCGTATCTCTTTAATGATGTCGGAGTTTTTCATAAGCTCCTCCTTAGGATAATCATATAACATCTGTATTTGTTTATTATAACATCTTCCCGGTGTAATTGCAATACAAATAATTGGGTTAAGTTTACAGATTAATTCAAGTGAAAGCAGACTCCGATAATCCAAACCCGCTGAAATCGTTTACTTTCTCCTGCTCATCTATGAATGCTTCGGTCCACTTAGGATAGAGGCCTTCCCGAAGCGTGGCGTCATCCCCATACACATTTGCCGAGAAAAACGCTTTTTTATGTCCCAAAGAATGAGATATTGCCAATAGCCCACATCCCGCCTTTAGCAATATAGTCGTATAGGTGTGGCGAAGGACATGCCATTTGATATCCGGCAATCCATGTTCTCGCAGCAGCCGCTTAAAAGGAGCCCAAAAGTAGGTTCTTCCCCTTGGACGGCCATAGCTGGAGCAGCAGATATAACCCAGATCCTGAAACTCTTTTTTTCGTCGGCTGCGGCGTTTTTCATACCGTATGCGTTCCTTCATGATTGCCTCAAACACAAAAACGGGAATATCCAAAACACGATTGCCGGAAGGTGTTTTCAGCGGTATTTCCTGTTTGGTTTTAGTCTTACTTCCACCTTTTTCTTCATCGCAAGGGATTTTCCCCAACTGTCTTTGAATATGAATCGTTCTGCTCGTAAAATCGATATCACTGTATTTCAACCCGCAGATCTCCCCTCGCCTGAGCCCCATCAACGCCGCAAAGAGCATGGGTAAGAAAATGGGGGTATCCCTGCCAGCATATAGCAGGTGTCTCAACTGGTCGGTTGTCAAAACATTGGGCGTTTCCGGTAAAGGCGTCACTTTCCGTGAAGATATTGGAAGGGGTACCGCGGCTGACGGATCATAAGACAAAACGTGTTCCGCCACCGCATAAGCCATGGAAGAGGTAATCACCGTCTTCAAAATTTTAGCCACGGAGTGGGAACGCTCCGCGGCCTTATTGTACAAAACCTCAATATGTTCTTTCTCCAGTTGGGTCATGAGAAACCTGCCCAGCAACGGAATGATGTAGTTGTTGACACAGTTGCGGTATGCGTTATAGGAATCATTTGTCAGCAATGGACGCTTGACTTCTTCCAACCAGAACCGAAAAAATTGTTCTGCCCGGATGGTCTCATCTAAAACATAGGTATTACCGTAGAATCCAGCGGCAACCTGATCTCGTTGCTGTTCGGCTTCCTTTCTATTTGCAAATCCACTCTTTTGCCTGACCCTCTTCCCTTTTTCAAAAGTCAGCGTGATGCGAAATCCGTAAGTTTGATTGATGGAAATTACATTCCCAATCTTCCATTCCATCAGATGTCCCATTTCTGTTATCATTTATGATCCCCAGTCCCTTCTTCATTTAATGAAATTGTTCGCTCAATGACTTCCGTTAGATTCGTATTTTCCTCGACCAGATCACAGTACCGTTCATATGCCTCCTCCACTGTCGTGTAACCCAAAAGGCCTTTCAGAATGACAAAGCTTATCCCTTCTTCCAGAAGCATGGCGGCGGCATATAGTTCTCTCAAGTCCTCAGGAGAAAGATGTGGTAATCCAGCGCGATTGCAGAGTTTGGTAAGCTCGTTGTTCAAAGAGGCATGGCCCCTGCATCTCCCGTCCTTCTGGCAACAGAGATACCCCCTATCCTGATACTCTCCTTTGCAGACAATCTTTTCGTACTCTATCTTCTCCCTCCGGCGATCCAGTTCATCCAGCACGATCTGCGGCACAGACAGAATTCTATCGCCGGTTAATGCTCCTAACAGCTTTTCGGTTCGAACTTGGACCCGTTTTCCATCGACGAATTGAAAATCATTGACTACCTGCCGCTGAACATGCACTGTTTTCTTCTCAGAGTCAAAATCCAAGAATTTCAAGCCATGAATTTCCCCTTTCTTAAGCCCACAAAGCAGAGCCATCAAAAACTCCAGGCACCAGTCGTTATTGCGAATCGACTGATACAACAGCTTCTTTTGCTCACTAGTTAGGAAAACAAGCCGGGGTTTCAGCCGGGTGGGTTTCTGAACACCCACCATTGGATTGTATGGAATCTTTTCGTTATTGAAAGCGTCTCCTAAAGCCATTGAAAACAGCTCGTACAACTTCTCTCCGTAAGATGGAGTTCTTCTTGAGATCCACGCAATCTGTGATCGAATGTACTCCGCATTTACGGTGCCTAACCTGATATCCTCCAAATTCGGCAAAATCAGCTGCAGAACATATTCATATACCATGCGCGTGCTTCCTGTAGGGAATTTCCGGCTTTCAAACCACTCCTTCAAATACTTTGAAAGCAGCATCGTATTGCGTTGCCTGAGTGTGAGGGCCTGTTCTCTTTCTTGAATCTCCTTTTGATAGCTTATAAATGCCTGCTTTGCTTCCTCCTGTGTTTTAAAACCACCCTTTTTACGGTATTTCTTTTCCAGGTTCTCATTCAACACCTGATAGCGATAATACCATGAGCCCCTTTCGTAGATCGTTGTTGGTTCCTTTTTCATTTTTTCGCTCCTTTCGTCTGATAACGTTTCATAAAGAGTATGCAAGAAATTGACCGAACATTGAAAAACGACATTGCCACAATATCGGTAAACATGAATTTCCTCCTTTCATCGCTGGCTTTCATGATGAATATGCTTTATTTTGCCTTTTTTGAGTGTATGGATAAACCAAAAAAGAACCGGGAGCCTTACTCCTGGTTCTTTGAGTAGATGAAAGATAGATATTCGTCTGTTTTTGCAGTTTTTAAAATTGCAGCTTCTTCTCACCTGTATCGCTGTCAAAAAAAATAATATCGCCCAACGAGTCTGCTACCATATTGATTCCAATGTAATTTTAAAAAGCTTATTGCCCACATAACGGATAATGTAAGTTTTGCCCACCTAACGAGCTCCGTCGATCAAAAGGATTTTATTCGATTCAGATTACCCAAATTTTTAAGACTTTTCAAATCCTCACCTTTTCATCTCAATTGTACCATGAAGGTTTTATTTGCCAAGGTTTTTTATTCATCCCTAGCAAAATGGGGAGTTCTTTCTTGCTCTAAGCGCCAATAAAAATCAAGAACGGTCAACATACCCACTCCTGACCTCGAACAATTCATTCCGCCTATGTATAAAAATTCAACCCGCTATTTTGACTTGTTTTCCTAAAGAATTTCTCTCTGTATCGTCCAGGCGAATAGAAAGTCTTTTCTATTATCGTACGGCTAGGGTCACCTGTCCATCTATAACTGGCCTATCCATGTAGTACCATCAAATCCGTTTTTGGCATACAAAATAGCCTCAAAATGTACCAAAAAGCATTAAAAAAGACCCGATTTCGGGTCAAGTTATAGTAGGACACAAAGTATTCCACGGCATTTTCCGGGAAAAACTCCCGGAATTCCGAACAGAGCTGGGCGGCCAGAGTCTTATTGTGGGCCAGCACCAGGGTGGGGCGGTTGGTCTGGGCGATGACATTTGCCATGGTGAAGGTTTTGCCGGAGCCGGTTACACCCAGCAGAGTCTGCTCCTTCACGCCGCCGTTTACGCCCCGCACCAGCTGGCTGATGGCCTCCGGCTGGTCGCCGGTGGGCTGAAATTTTGAAACGAGCTTAAAATCCAAGGCCGCTTCCTCCCTTTCCCCGAAGCTTTGGGAATTTCTTTCAGGCTAACGCAGAAACATTCAGCCTTCCTCCTGCTGTCCCCGCAGCCGGCTTTCCAGCTTCCGCACGCTTTCTGTTTCCTCATACTGCGCCTGGCGCATGATATCCTCCTGCCGGGTGAGGACCCCGCTTCCCAAAAAGGAATAGTAGCTTTCGTCCGCAAAGATAATGTGGTCGCAAAGCACCACATTTATGCTGTCTAAGGCCACCAGCAGCCGATCTGTGATGAGCAGGTCGTTTTGGGAGGGAAAGGCCACGCCGCTGGGGTGGTTGTGGGCCAGGAACACCTCCTCCACCTGGTATTCCATACAGAGCTGCAGCACCTGGCGAAGATAAAGGGGCACCTCGCTGATGGAGCCCTCGCAGATGATATCGTTATAGACCATTCTGCCCCTGCCGTCCAGAAGCATCAGGCACACGGCTTCGGTTTTCCGCCCCAGAAACTTCGGGCGGAACATCTCCACGGCGGAGGGGGTGTCGTAGATCCTTTGCAGGTTCCAGGAGCGCTCCTCCAGATAGGTCTGGGACAGGCGAATGATCAGCCGCAGGAATTTCGCGGCCTCCGGCCCCACGCCGGGGATCTCCCGCAGCACCTCCTCCGGCGCGCAGAAAATGCCGTCAAAGCTGCCCAGGGCCTCCAGCAGCCGGTCACAGGCCCGCTCCGCCTCTCCGGCGGGCAGCACATAGGCCAAGGCCTCCCGCAAAACCCGGCAGCGCTGAGCCTCCTCGAAAGAGCCGCCCTGCCGCTTTCCTTTTTTCTCCTTCACGCCCTTTTCCCTCCTTCCCGCAGCTGTGCAAAACGCGCTTTTGGGGAAGAGAATTCCGGATTTCTCCGAAGCCATCCCGTCCCCCAGCGCCTCCGCTGTTTTCCGCCCCTTATCATAGCAAACATTTGTTCAGATGTCAAGACAGAATTCGTCCTCGCTTTGCAAAAATCTATTTTTTCCGAAATATCTCAAAGCTCTTCCTTTCAGGAAAACGCAACGCTAGGATGAAAAACAAATATCCAAAAAAATTCATGAAATCTCTCGCATTATATTGATACATTTCATTTGCATTAGTATTATTAAAGTATAAAAATCAGGAATTGGTCCGCAAATGTATTTATGACAAGCCTTGCTGCTTCTGTTTCTGACAAGGTCGTTTGCAGAAAGGCGGGATGATTTATGAAGCGCTGCAGAAGAAGGAATGCTTCTCTGCGGTTATAGACAAATACCGCTACCAATGTGTGAAAGATTTTTCCGGAACAGCGGCACTTCACAGTGACGGCTCTATGGAACTGTTTGGACTTCTTTAAGGCGCAATCCTTTCGCCCGGGGGATAGCGGCACCCAGTCTCTTTACAGTATGGGTTCTCAGTCTGTATCAATCGCATTTACAGATCATGAATTGCAGCCGTCGGCATGGTGGGGACTTATACGTTAGAGCGGACGGATCGCCCCGGGATGGATCAAATTACAGAAGTGGAAGCTCCTGTAGAGGAAGAAGATCCCTCTTTCACTCCTTTCCCTGACGGAAGCAATCAAACTGAAATTGTTCAGCCATGAAAAGGATTTCATTATGAATTTTTCCGCAATATGTAAAAATTTCTTCTGCCTGCTGATTCTTTTCGCGCTTATGGGGTGTGAAAAGCTGAAGAGCTCTTCTAAAAAGATTCTGCCGAATCCTCCGGATCCGGTGGAGGCTTTTCATCTGGAAAATATTACCGAAGACCACGCCATCGTCAGCCTGGATGGGAGATGTATGAAGCTTACAAATGCGCAGGGAAAAGAGCTCGGCTGGGGGAAAAACCAACTGGGAGATCCCGTTTGGCCGCCCGAAGGAGATATGGGCTACTTTGAATATCGTCTTTCGGGGCTGGAGCCCGCTTTTGAAGCAGTTGTTTCCTACAGCGAAACCTTTACCGCCTCCACCAATGGAACGAAGAATCGGTTTTCTGTGAAATTTTATCAAAAGGGGCAAAAGAAGAGCCGTGCTACCGCCTATGGGGCCCCCAATGGCGCCATCAGGATCCACAGCGGCAACATCATAGAGCTTATGGGGGACAATTCTAAGATTCTCGCTTTCTTCCATATCAGCACTGCGGAAAACGAAGAAGAGCCCTTGCTGGAGCACTATGTTTCTTATGAGCTGGAGGGCAGCGGCGACTCTTATGTACGGCTCAGCCTGATAGGCGATGAGATCGTCGCCAAGGGTATGACTAACGACTATACAGTAACCAAAACCCTGCACCCCGGGAAAGATTCCCTTGGTGATACCGTGTATCAGAAAACGTATAACCGGTACGGTACCGAAATCAAATAGAAAAAATGATAAAAAGCGCTGGAAGGGAAACGATCCCCCAGCGCTTTCTTTGTCGTTTGCTGTTTTCAAAACTCATTTTTGAGGCTTCGGGAGAACAGGGCGTCCAGGGTCTTTTGGGGGTCGGCCTTTTGGTAGAGCACATCGTATACCGCCCGGCAGATGGGAAGGGAAACGCCGGTTTCTTCTCCCAGCTTTAAGAGGGCCTTTACGGTGTAGCAGCCCTCCGCCAGCTCTTCATAGGGCTCTCCAAGAATCAGGGCCTCGCCGTACCTTCTATTATGGCTGTACCGGGAAAAGACGGTGGCCTCGTAATCGCCCAAATGACATAGACCGTAGGCGGAAAGCTCGCTGCCTCCCAGAGCGGAGATCAGCCTGGCGATCTCCCGGGTGCCCCGGCTCATCAGCGCGCCCTTCAGGGAAGAAAGACGCAGGCCGTCCAGCATGCCGGCGGCAATGCCGATCACGTTTTTCGCCGCCGCCCCCACCTCGTTGCCGATCAGGTCCCTGCCGTAATAAAACCGGATCAGGTCGCCGGAAAGCTCCGCCACCAGCCGCTCCTTCAGGGCTTCGCTTTCGCTGTCGATCACCATACAGTTGGGGATTCCCCTGGTAAATTCCTGCACATGGCCCGGCCCCAGCCAAACAGCCACTTCGGCCTGTTCCCCGGCCTCCTCCTTCACAATGGTGGAAAGCCGCTTTCCGGTGCCGATCTCCAGGCCCTTCATGCACAAAACATAGGTCTTTTCTCCCGCCGGGCAAAGGGCGGAGATCTCCCCCAGCAGCCCCCGCAGACTTTGCGAGCCGATGGAGATCACCAAGAGCTCGCTTTCCAGCGCGCGGGACAGGTTGCTTTCCAGGGCCACGCTTTCCGGCAAAACGGTCACGGAATTGGTACGGGTCTTCCGCAGCGCTTTCATTCGCCCGGACTGCTCTCTGCCGTACAGCGTGACCCTGTGCCCGATCCGGTTCAGATACCAGGCCAAAAACGTACCCCATCTTCCGCAGCCGATCACTGTAATGTTCATAAAGACTCCTCTATTCTTTTAGATTTTAGATGCTGGACACTGGATTCCAGGGAAAGGGCAAGGGCAAAACAATAAATTTCGGGGGTGCAAATGATAGTTTAGCGAATTAGTCGTTAGAGAAGGGCAAGCTCTCCCACTGTCATTCTGAGGAACAAAGTGACGAAGAATCTCGTCCTTCATTCCTGAGCAAAGAAGTAAAGAACGAGATTCTTCACAAGGAAAGCAAAGCTTGCTTTGCTTTTTGTTCAGTAATGACAGGAAGGAGGTGAGTGGATAACCTCTAAATTTCAGTTTATCTGCCCTTGCCCTTAATTGCTAATTGCTAATTCCCCATTGCCTTTCTCCAGCTCCAGCAAAAATTGCTTTGCCTCCATACCGCCGCCGTAGCCGGTAAGGGAACCGTTTTTGCCGATCACCCGATGGCAGGGGATCAAAATGGAGATGGGGTTATTGTGGTTTGCGGAGCCCACCGCCCGAAAAGCCTTTGGGCTTTCGGCCAGAATGGCGATCTCCCCGTAGCTTCTGGTTTCTCCGTAGGGGATCGTCAGCAGGGCGTTCCACACCCGGCGCTGAAATTCTGTGCCCCTGGGAGATAGGGGAACCGTAAACTCCCGGCGTTTTCCCGCAAAATATTCCCCGAGCTGAACCTCTGCTTGCAGCAGCACCGGGGAATCGTCCCGCTGCCGGCTGTCCTCCCGCCGCCCGAACAGAAGCTCTGTCAGCGCGCCGTCCTCCTCCGCTAGCCGCAGCGCTCCTATGGGAGAATCCACCCAACGCATCCGCTTCATAAAATCCACTCCGTTTCTTAGATTTTCACTTATTCTGAAAAGCCGCCTGAAAACGGCAATATTTGACAAGATTTGCATTTCGTCTTCCGCTCTGCTATAGTAGATACCAGAAAAAGCGTACTTGGGAGGAATGCTCACATGCTTTGGAAACGATTGTCACTTTGCCTGCTTGCCGCTACCTGCCTGCTGTCCTGCTCGCCGGCCGCGTTCGCTGCGGAGGAAGGAGAACGTCTTCCCGTGCGGGAAAACGCTTCTGCGGAAGAAGAGCTTCCGGCAGAAACTGACCCCGTTTTGGAACCGGAAGAAGCTCCGGAACCGGAAGTTCCTTCTGAGGAAGAAACAGAAGAGGTGGACAAGCCCTTTCCCTTCCTTTGTGAAGCGGTAAGCGACCTGTTGGAAACCGAAGCACACAGTTCCTACGTTTCCGGCTACAAGAACGGTTCTTTCCGCCCAGAGGGAAAAATCACCCGGGCAGAGACCGCCCAGCTTTTTTACAGCCTGCTGAAGGACAAGCCTGACTTGACCGCCAGCTTTTCCGATGTGCCGGAAGCCGCCTGGTACAGCACCCAGGTCCGGGCGCTGGCCTCCCTGGGAGCCATCAGCGGCTATCCCAGCGGCGAGTTCCGCCCCAACCGGAATATCACCCGGGCGGAGTTTGTTTCCATTGCTGCCCGGTTCAGCGCTCCCCTTACCGGAGAAGCGGGCTTTTCCGATGTGGGACAGAGCTGGGCCACGCCCGCCATTACCTCGGCGGTGGCTCACGGCTGGATCAGAGGCTACAAGGACGGCACCTTTCGCCCTGACGCCCCCATCACCCGGGCGGAGGCGGTGACCATCTTAAACGCCATGCTGGGCCGGACGCCAGATTCCAGAATGGTCACTCTTTATTTTGCCGTGGAGTTTTCCGACGTGTCCCGCTCCTACTGGGCCTATCCTCAAATCTGCGAGGCCGCCACCTCCCATGAATACACCCTGCAGAACGGGAAAGAAGCCTGGGTTTTCCCGGATCGCTATGACGGCGCCGGCTGGGTCACAGAAGACGGCGATACCTACTATCTCGCCGGAGAAGCCCAGGAGCCGCTGATCGGCTTTCAGCATATCGGGGAGTACACCTACTACTTTGATCCCAATTCAGGCAAGCTTCTGACCGGCTGGCGGGTCATTGACGGCAAACACTATCTGCTGCCGGAAAAGAACCAGGAAAGCCGGTCCCTGAAGATCAGCGAGCTTTTGACGAAAATCAATTACCGCGCCGCCCACCGCAGCTTTGATGATATCGATTATATCACCGTCCACTACACGGCAACACCCGGAGACACCGCCAAGGGAGAGTGCCAGGCCTTTCTGGACGTATACCGGGCCGCCTCCGCCCATTATTTTGTAGATGGCGGCGGCGCCTGGCGGTGCGTGATGGATCGGGATATTTCCTGGCACTGCGGCAACGATATCTACTATCACGATTTCTGCCGGAACTCCAATTCCATCGGCATTGAAATGTGCTGCCTGAAGGGAGATCCCTCAAACGCTTCCTCCGCCTATGACTCCGACTGGTATTTTTCAGAGCAGACCATGGAAAACACCGCAAAGCTGGTGCGGGAGTTGATGATGCGGTACGGCATTCCCCTGGAAAATGTGGTGCGGCACAACGACATTTCCCACAAGGTCTGCCCCGCCCCCTTTGTAAACGACTTTTCCGCCTGGCAAAAATTCCTGGGGCGGATCAGCCAGAACAAAACAGACTACAAGGGCGCGTACCCCGCCCGGATCACCGCCTCCAGCCTGACCGTGTATTCCGGCCCCGGCTCCGGCTACCACGCCATCAAAAAGCTGAAGAAAAACGATGTGGTCACCGTTCTGGAGGAACGGGGCAAGGACATTATCGGCAGCGGCCGCTGGGTCAAGATCAAAGAGGGCTGGATCCCCTATGAGTATATTTCCAGATTGTAGATGCTAGATTTTAGATGCTGGACAGTGGCGGCGCTGCATAGCAGCGCAATAAGGAGCAGTAAATTATGGTTTAACGCCTTTAGGCTCCACTTATTTATAAGGGGAGCTGTCAGCCGATAGGCTGACTGAGGGGATAAAAAACTAGCGATTCTATGCTACTTTCTGCGTGTGACTGATCCCTTCCACCGCCTATTGGCGGTCCCCCTCCCCTTATTTCATAAGGGGAGGCTTTCATACCGTCTACTAACCTACAACTTTCAACTTACCAGGCCCTTCATTGCTCATTCCTCATTGCTAATTGCTCATTTCTCATTGCTCTTTCCGACAACTGGCAACCAGTTCCCTATACTCCGGGTGCTCCTGAAACCAGGTGACGGCATAGGAGCAGATCAGGCGGGCTTTTTTGCCTTCTCCCCGCAGGGTCTCCGCCGCTTCCCGCAGAAGCTGATTCGCAATACCCTTTCCGCGGAAAGCGGGATCTACATAGGTGTGGTTGATTTCCGCCACGCCGTCCTCCCCGGTGGGGAAGGTGACCTCCGCCAGTACCTTTCCCTGCTCGTCCAGGGCAAAAATACGGCCTGGTTCTCTTTGAAATTCCATAGGGACTTCCTCCCGTTTTATTTTATTTGAAAAGGATCGATACTCATGAAATGGCTGATCGCGTCAGATCTTCACGGCTCTGCCCCTTGCTGCCAGGCGCTGCTTGCCGCTTTCCGCAGAGAGCGGGCGGACAAGCTCCTGCTGCTGGGAGACCTTTTATACCACGGCCCCAGGAACGACCTGCCGGAGGGCTATGCCCCCAAGCAGGTGATCTCCCTGCTGAATGCCGTAAAGGACAGCATTTTCTGTGTTCGGGGAAACTGCGAGGCCGAGGTGGATCAGATGGTGCTGGATTTCCCGGTACTGGCGGAATACTGCCTGCTGGAAGCCGCGGGGCGTCTCATTTTCGCCGCTCACGGCCATCACCATAACCTGCAAAGCCCTCCCCCGCTAAAGCCGGGAGACGTACTGCTCCACGGCCATACCCATATTCCCGCGAAAGACAATTCTGCGGGCTTCTGGTATTTGAACCCCGGCTCTGTTTCTCTTCCCAAGGAAAATACCCCGAAAAGCTATATGACACTGGAAAACGGCGTCTTCCTTTGGAAAACACTGGACGGCACGGAATACGATTCCCTGAAGCTGTAGCCGTTACAGCAGGGTATATTCCAGATTTTCCCACCGCAACTTGTTTCCTATCTCTACTCCTTCCGGCAACAGCGCCATGGCTATCATCATTGGCTCGCCGGGATCAAGTATATCCGTGCGGCGGAGATAGGCGTATTCTCCCACAATTTCTTCCACAGTATATTCATAAGGTCCCATTGTGATCTCCCAAAGCCTTTGCCCGGAAAAACAGGGCAAAGGCTTTTCCTTATTATCTCTAATTATCTCTAATTATCTCCAAAAATTGCGGCCTTCAGGGCGTACTGCCCCAAAAGCCGCAGAATCGACCGGAAACCGCTGTTATCCCTCCACCGGGAACAGCGGCAGCTCCTCCAGGAAAATGATATCGTCCCGGCGGGCGGCGTCGCCCTCCGCCAGAATGGCGGCCCTTGCCACGATGTTTCCTCCGGCCTTTTCCACCAACCGTTCAATGGCGGAAAGAGATTCTCCGGTGGAGATCACATCGTCCACAATGGCTACCCGCTTGCCCTGAAGCAGCAAAGCGTCCTTGCCGTCCAGGCAGAGGGTCTGCTTCTTCTGGGTGGTAATGGATACCACTTCATCGGTAAGGGGCTTGCTCATGTAGGGCTTTACGCTTTTCCGGGCCACGATGTAATAGGGCAGTCCCCGCAGGCGGCACAGCTCGTGTACCAGGGGAATCCCCTTGGCCTCCGCTGTAACGATATAGTCCACCTGGGGCAGCTCCGCCTCGATCAGGGGCGCGGCCTGGGTAACGATCTCACAATCCCCCAAAATGACAAAGCTTGCGATACACAAGGAATCGGACACCTGCATAATGGGCAGCTGACGGGTAACGCCCGCCACCTCCAACGTATAGTACTGTTCCATAAAAAGCTCCTTTCTATGCCGCGGAAAAGCTTACAGGGCCAAACCGGTCCAGCCGATGAGCAGCTTCAGGGCAATGCCTGCCAGCATGCCGAAGAAGGGGTCGAACACAGCGGTAACGGACATGGTAACCGCCGCGATCACAGAGCCGCCCGCCTCCGCGGTGGCAAAAGCGGCGGCGCCATCGCCGGGAATGGTAACGAACGCGCCTAAAATAAACAGGAAACCCGCAATGGACTGGCTGGGAACGAATTTTCCGATTTTAGGCAGCAGCCCGAAGAACAGGATCAACGCCATCACAGCCATCATGATCACGCCCGCCCACACCGCATGGGGGGCGGCTCCCGTAGCAGAAATAATGGCCTCTACCGGGCCGCCGCCGAACAGGGCGCTTACCGCGTCGGCCAGGCCGGAATACACGGTAAGGTGATCCACGTTCATATTGGCGTTTGCCATGCCGCCGGTAATGTTGCCGAAGGCGATGTTCGCGCCGATGGTCAAGCAGGCCAGGGACAAGGCTCCCCGAACTACAGAAGCGTTTACCGTGGGCTTTTCCAGCTTCAGCTTGCACATTTTTTCAGAAATGGCGCTTTCTCCCAGCTCCTGCCCCGCAAGCTTTGCCGCGACGCTGGAGATGATCAGAGAGCCCACAATGGTATAGACCAGCGCATTCGCGGGGTCAAGGGCCTTCGTCAGCAGGTAAATGATCACCGCGGAAGCCACGGAGACCCAGCCCACCAGGGAATTTTCCTTCACCATGCCAAAGGCCACCTTCACCAGCATAAAGCCAACGCCGGCCATCATGGCGTGCACAATGGCGTCACCGGCAAAGGCGGTAATGGCGGAAAGAGCGCCGGTAAGGCCCAGCACCACCATGATCAGACCTCCGAACAGGATCATGGAAAGCCTGTCCCGCCTGTTCTTTCCCATATTGCCCGCCAGCACAATGGTTTCCGCCTGGAAGGAAATAGGGGCTACCGAGCCCAGGGCGCCGCAGGCCACCGCGCCTACCGCGAAGCCCAGAGCCGTGGGAACGGAAGCAAAGCCGTAGGTCAAAGCCAGCAGACCTTGGGGGATACCGTTCAGCACAACGCCGATGGCAGCCAGAATGTCTTGAATGATCTCCACAACAAATGCACCTCTTTGCAAAAATTTGATCTATAGACCGGTTTCCAGTTTACCGGAAATTTCCAAGATTTTCAAGGGGAAAGCCCGAAAAAACCTTCCCTTGACAGAAAAAACTTTTCCGGGGATAATGGAAGGAAAAGAAAAGCGGGCGGCAATGCCCCGCTTTGGGAGGAAGTATCATATGGAACTCATTGCTTTTCAGCCCCTGCCGGATTCCGGCGCGTCTGTCGCAGGATATCTGCACACTCCCATTTGGGAAATGGAGGTGCGCAGGGAACAGTTTCCCGCCGTTGTGATCTGCCCCGGCGGCGCTTACGCCATGGTATCGGAGCGGGAGGCGGAGCCCATTGCCCTGCCCTTCTTCGCAGAGGGGTACAATGTTTTTGTGCTCACCTATTCCACCGGAGAAAAAGCCAGGGGGTTTCTGCCCCTTCGGGAGCTTTCCGAAACCCTGCGGGCCATTCGCTCCCACAAGGAATGGCGGGTAGACCCGGACCGCATTGCGGTGTGCGGCTTTTCCGCCGGAGGTCACCTGGCCTGCTCCCTGGGAACCATGTGGGACGACCCGGAGCTTTTGAAGGTCTATGACAATCACGGCGGGGAAAACCGCCCCAACGCCATGATCCTGGGCTATCCCGTCATCACGGCAGATGAGTTCGCCCATGTGGAATCCATAGAAAACGTCAGCGGCTGTAAACAGGGCACGCCGGGCTATGAGTATTTTTCTCTGGACCGGCAAATCAGCGAAAAGACCTGCCCCGCCTTTGTGTGGCACACCGCCGAGGACGACTGCGTTCCGGTGGAAAACACCTTAACGCTCCTTTCGGCCCTGCAAAAGCACAAAATTCCTTTTGAAGCCCACATTTTCCCCACCGGCTGGCACGGCATGTCCGCCTGCACGGAAGAAACCGGCAGCCAAAACGACTACAACGCCCGCTGGCTGGAGCTTGCCATCGCCTGGCTGAATGGAGAATTTCAGCACCGGCTGTAAAAAATCCATACAAAAAACAGCGCGAGGCCTTCCGAAAAGCCCCGCGCTGTTTTGCGTTTTATGACGAGCGTGTTCTCAGTGATCCTTCAACTGCCGCGTCAATTCCCGAAATCCTTCCAGCGCGTTTTGCAGATTTTCCACAATATCCGCAGCCAGCTCGTCCGGCGCTGGCAGGTGATCCAAATCGGCAAGGGATTTATCCTTGATCCAGAAGAGATCCAAGCTGGTTTTATCCCGCTTCAAAATATCATCGGCACTGAACCTGCGCCAGCGGCCGTCCGGGTTATTTTCAGACCATGTCTCCGTGCGCTCATACCTGTTTTCAGGGTGATAGCGCTGAACAAAGTCGACTAAATCAGCATCGGTCATTGGGTGCTGCTTCAGCGTAAAGTGAACATTGGTGCGAAAGTCGTAAATCCAGATATCCTTTGTCTGCATTTCAGGGCTGGCGGGGCGCTTATCGAAAAACAGCACATTATCGGGCACAACCACCGCAGCCCGGCCGGTGGCTTTCAAAATCGTGTAGATATGCTGAATAAAATTGAGCTGCTTGTTGGAGCTTGTCGTCCAGAAATCCTGACGGTTATAGACCAAATCTTCTTCCTCTTCTTCGCCTTCCTCATTGGTCATGGTGATGGAGGATTTTTTGCCGAAAGGGGGATTGGTCAAAACATAGTCCACACGGTAACCGGGGTCGGTGAGCAGCGCGTCGCCCAGCGTGACGGGAACCGTGCCGTAAATATCGCCGATGTTGTGCAGGTACAGATTCATCAACGCCATTTTGAAGGTGGCGCTGACAAGTTCGTTTCCATAGAAGGTTTCGCTCTTGAGAAATTCTTTTTGCGCGCGGTCAAGGGTATACCGCCCCGGCTCTGTAATAAACTCCTGCGCCGCCAAAAAGAAGCCGCCGGAACCGCAGCAGGGATCGGCAATAGTTTTACCCGGTTCGGGACGAACACACCGCACCATAGCCCGAATCAGCGGACGGGGTGTAAAATACTGCCCCGCCCCGCTTTTCACGTCTTCGGCGTTTTTCTGAAGCAGGCCCTCGTAAATTTCGCCCTTGACATCGGAAGACATGGAAACCCATTTTTCCTTATCAACCATCTGCACCACACGATACAGAATAGCGGCGTTGCTGATTTTATTGGTGGCGCCCTGAAAAATCTTGCCCAGCAGACCGCCCTGCCCCCCCAGCTTTTCCAGGGTAGCTTTGTACTGCGCTTCCAGCTCCGCACCTTTCAGGTTGTTCATATCCTGCCAGGTATAACCCACCGGAATGCCGGTTTCTTTCTGATAAGGCGGCTTGGAATACTCGTCCGACATTTTCAGAAAAATGAGATAGGTAAGCTGTTCCAGATAATCCCCGTAGGAAACGCCATCGTCACGAAGGGGATTACACATGCCCCAGACTTTGGAGATGATGGTTGAGGTTTCGTTAGGCATTTTTGTTCTCCTGTTCTCCGTACTTTCGCAACAAAGTGACTTCCTTGCACAACTTTTCCAATTCTCGTGTTTGTTTTTTCATCTCTTGATATGCATCTTCTGTTGGAGACTCATACATCAACGCCCAAAAGTATTCTTTTAAGTCGATTTCAATATTTTCCGTATATCTAGAATATGAATCCTCGTATGACAATTCTATGGAGAGAAGTTCTTTGCTCATTTCTTTTAATTGCAAATGGCTTCCGATACAAATATACCAGCATTGTCCTATTCCGATAGTAAATGAAGATGAGCATAACCGCTCAAGATACTCTTTTCCTGCTTTATCATGCACGTTGTTCATAAATGCTTTTGCAATGTGAACCCTTACATGGTTTGCTATACGTTTTCCCACATTCTGAATACGTAAAACCGCTAATCCGGATCTGATAACATCAAATGAAACGGTCACAAAAGCTCGATTAGATTCTTCAAACTGCCGCTTGGATTCTTCAATTTGTTCTTTCGTAGCCTTGGCAGATTTTATATTCGCCCGGCAAATCAAGATAGTCGCAATTACATAAACAGCAGTAATTGCAACCATTAACCAGTCAGTAATTGTCGGCATTTACAGACCTCCCTCAAACGCTTTTTTCAAAATACTCTGCCGCAGAGCCTCTGCTTGTTGTAAGGCGGTGTCCACTGTTTTTTCGATGTCATCGCAAACTGATATTTTCGATTCGATTACTCCAATAATTTCTTTTTGTTTACTCATATTAGGAACAGGAAATACAATTTGTTTTAAAATTGTTTGATTCAAAAATATACGTGTAGAACCCTTACATAGTTCCTTGACCTGATCTAAAACCACACTTTTACTTTGAAATAGATAGATAAAATAGTCAGAACGAATAATATCGCTATTTAGAGAAATACGCATTAAATTTGTTGATAGCAATGCGCCTTCCATCCGTTTAGGTACAGCACAAATTTCACCAACTGTGCCAGAACGAGAAATGATAATGTCCCCCGGCAATAAGGCAAAAGATTTCAATTCCTTTGCCTTTTCTGGTGTGACAAAAATTTTATTCCCGTCAATAAACTTTCCGTCACCTATGTTTTCGATTCCTAACATTGGAACGCCAACTGCTTGGTGTTCATGCTTTTTTATCATCGTACCGAACGGACCAGTTACCATCCCTTTTCGTTCAGTTATCAATAGTTTTTCAATAGGCAGCATCGGGAGATTATCCTGCAATGCTGAATCAAACGCCTCTTTCAGCACCGCCTGCCGGTACACCTTTAGCCGTTCCTTTGCCGTTTTCAGCTCGGACACACCGGCGTCCAGTTGGGAGAACAGCTCTTCAATGCGGGCGACGATGCGTTCTTGCTCTGGAATAGAAGGAACAAAAATTTTTGAATCTTTCAGGATATTTGCGTTTAAGTGCGGCGTTCCAGTACCTTTTTTCTGCGTATTCAAATGCAGATAGTTGCTCTGGATAAAATAGTGAAGATATTTTGTAGTGAGTCCATCTGCACTTATTTTTGAAAGAGTAGAACCAACTACCCCCTTTATTGCATATCCGGTCAGACCTGAACGGGAACCATCACATACTATAAGCAATTCCCCATCTTCACATAGTAAACTTTTTTCAACGGAAGCATAGTTATCAATGATACCCTGTTCAAAAGCTTTAATATCCACGTATGGCAGATATCCCTCTAACGGTTCTTTCTCTTGAGCAATGGGCTTTTTGCCCTTTTCCATATGAAGGATTGTGCCAAGTTTTATCCGTTCGTCCATCTCACGCCACCAACTCCACATTCATTTCCATCAAAATTTTCTCATAACCGTCCCCGAACACCTCATAGAACCGCCCCAGGCCTCCCTTTCGGTCGAAAGGGTTCAGCTGCAAGTCGTCCAGCTCAATACTCAGAGATACCGCGATATGATCCTTGATGAGGCGCAGCCATTCCATCTGTTCCTCGGTGAAGTGAACGGCACCGGCGTTGCGCTTCAGCGTCCAGCGCATGAAGTTATAGTTCACCGTTTCCGCAAAGGGCTGAAGGTTATCTTCATAGCCCATTTCAAAGCGAATCATGGAGATCAAATCGGCCAGCTGGTGCATGGTGCTTTTGCCGCGCACCTGATCCGGCTTCTTGATGGCATAGCAATCCCACAGGCGGTCAATCGTTATGCCCTGTGCTTTCAGTTTTTCGTAGAGACTTTTCAGACCGTCTATCACCATAGGGCGGTCTTTGTAGGTCTGACTGTAGATAATTCGCAGGGCGATGATTTCATCTTTGTTGGCCTCGATGAAGTCCCGGAATGTCTGAAGCACTTTGTCGGCATTCACTTCCTGTTGTGTATCAAACCCGGCGAAGGTCACGGCGTCCGGATTGGTGTTGTCGATAATCTGCTCATGGCTGCGGCGGACATTCTCAATGAAATCACGAACCTCCGGCTTATGAAAAGGCTTTACCGCCTCAAGGACAGCCTCTTTCTGCACTTGTGCGTATTGCTCCGGAGCAGGCTCGTCACAGCTAAACCGAGCCCGTGCCTGGGCGGTAAGGATATCTTCATCAAAGGCATTCAGCAGAGTTTCCGCCAGTGTCCCGGCGGAAACTCCTACCTTTTCGGTAAAAGCCTTCCGCTCGGTTGCCGTCATCTGGTTGTTCAGGCGAATGATACGGTTTGCAAGGGAGGTCAGGGTGTCCTCGTCTTTTGCTCCCAGCGCTACATTCATCATCAGCTCTTTCAGGCTGACGGAAGGTTTGCGCTCCAGCGCGCGGGTATCAGATTTTTTGGACCTGGTAACGCCTACCGCGTCCACGATGACAAAGTGATCCTTGTTCTCTGTAGCAGACGGAGTGACATTTTGCAAATCGTCCTTATCCAGGGTACGGGTACCGCGGCCCTTCATCTGCTCAAAATAGTTCCTGCTGCGCACATCTCGCATAAAAATCAGGCACTCGATGGGTTTTACATCTGTGCCGGTAGCGATCATATCAACGGTAACGGCAATACGGGGATAGTAGCTATTGCGGAAAGAGCTGAGAACAGCTCCCGGATTTTCCACGGCGTAAGTAATCTTTTTGCAAAACTCGTTGCCCTCTCCAAATTCTTCACGGGCAATCTGAATAATATCGTCCGCATGGCTGTCTGTTTTGGCAAAAATCAGCGTTTTAGGTACTTCCTTACGCCGAGGGAACAGAGCCGTATACAAGTTATCCTTAAACGCGCGAATGACTGTGCGGATCTGGCTGGGGTTCACAATATCCCGATCAAGCTGAGAAGGGTGGTAATTCACGTCCTCATCTAGCTGCGCCCAACGTTTTTCACGGGACAGGCGGTTACGGTATTCAACCATCTGCTTCAGGATCGTGGCCCCCTGCTTTCCAACCTCTGTTTCGATCAGGAAAATATCTTCACCAACATTCACACGGTCAATAATGGCCTGCTCTCTGGGATATTCACTGACGATGTTCTGGTCAAAAAACGCAAAGGTTCGCTTATCCGGCGTGGCGGTCAAACCAATCAGGAACGCATCGAAATACTCCAAAACCTGTTTCCAGACATTATAAATAGAGCGGTGACACTCATCGATAATAATAACATCAAAAAATTCCGGAGGGTACTTGAAATTATAAACAACTTCTTTAGGAGCCTGTTTATCTACGGAAGGATTTTCATACATGGACTCCTCCTCAATAGACTCATTTATTTCTTCACCGCTGAGAATAGAATACATTCTCTGAATGGTGCTGATGCAAACCTGTGCGGAGTCAGGAATGAAGGGAGATTTCAACCGGTGAACTCCGTAAATTTCAGAGAAAGAGCGGTTGTCGTCATTGGGGCGGTACGCCAGAAACTCTCGCTCTGCCTGTTCCCCCAAGCCCTTTGTATCGACCAAAAAAAGAACGCGATTGACATTTGCGTATTTCAGCAAACGGTACACAGCGGTGATCGCAGTAAAGGTCTTGCCCGCGCCCGTTGCCATCTGTATCAAAGCTTTGGGCTTGTTGGCTGCAAAAGACTGCTCCAGATTGCCGATGGCTGTGATCTGGCATTTGCGAAATCCGGTAGTATCAAAAGCGGGAAACTGCTTCATGCGATTACGAACCGTGTCGGGCAGCTTCATAAAGTGCCGCAATTCCTGCGGCTGGTGAAAGCTGAACACAGTACGGGAACGGTACTTCACATCATTGTAATCAGTAAAACGGGTCAGTTTGCCGGTCGCTTCATAAGCAAAGCGGATACGATAGTCACTTTTGACCCACTTGAAGGTACTGCCGGCATAACGGTTTGACTGGCTTTCTGCAACTGTGATATTTTCGCCCGCGTCATCTTTCTTGGCTTCCACAACGCCCACGGGAATACCCTCTACAAAGAGGGCATAATCTACCGGCCCAGTGCTGGTAGGAAATTCGCGCACCGCAACACCCAACCCGGCAGACAGGTCAAGCTGCTTCATATCCTGTACGATCCAGCCCGCCTGAGCAAGCTTCTTGTCGATGCTCTCCCTTGCTTTCTGTTCGGGCGTCATTGCGCGTCACCTTCCCCGCAGATAAAAAATCACTTGTATCATGTGCCGATTACCCGTTGTGCGAAGCACAAACTGGGCAAGGCAATTTAAATTCCATAATATCCGCACGACCTTTGCGGATATTATACCATGCTTCGACACATTTCACAAGGAATTTTACAGAGCTACAGTGAAACTATTTGAATTCCGATTTCCCCCGTTAAACCCGAAAACAACGGCCTCACCGTCCCGCCATTTGCAAAAGCCGCCTACCGCGCGGCCTCCGCCTGTTCCTTTTCTTCTGCCGAGGCCTCCGCGCAATCGGCTTTGGGGCTTTCCTCGTAGAATTCGTCCTCCACGGGCTTCCAGGCCTCTCCAAATTTGATATCCTTGAACAGGGCCGCCAGGCCGGTGATCTGCTTGAGCCGGAGGATCTCGTCCTTGTCCATGCCCAGATGCTTCGCGATCCAGGCGTCGGAGCGGCCCAGCTCGTGGAGCTCCTTAATGATATTGCTCATGAGATCCACATCGTGGGAGCCCCGGGCCCGGTTGTGGCGAATGGTGCTGGCCATTCGGTGATCGAGGGATTTATTGATGACCGAAACGGGCAGCAGCCCGCCCTCCCGCTCGTAGATATCGGGGTGATCCAGCATCACGCGGTAACGGTGGAACCCATCGACGATCACATAGCGGTCCTGCTTTTTGGCGTAATAGCACACGATGGGCATGGTGTACCCGTCCTCCCGAATGCTGTCATAGAGCAGCTTCATCTCAGGAGGGGCCACTGTGTTGGGATTATAGGTATTGGGGATCACTTTTTCAACGGGCACCGCGATCACATCGTATACGGGGCTTCGAAACGCCATATCATTCTCCTATTCCGCTGTATTTTCGCTTCAGCATATCCACGCGGTTCTTTTGCTCCTTTGTCAGGCCAAAGCCCATAAACCGGCAGGTATGGTCGTTTTTCAAAATGCAGTAGCACATTCGCTTCCAGCTGGGAAGATCCTTCGAGGATTTGATATCGTCGGTGTGGTCGGGGATCTTATCGAGGAAGATCACCCGGGAATTTTTCATAACCGTGTAATTCGACACGCCGTTTCGCCTGATATGATAGCCCTTCTCGATCAGCTCCTGAATGACCCGTTCCTCCAGCCCGCCTCCGGTTTTGTGCCAAAACTGAATGGAGGTTTTGAATTTCGCGATATAGTTTTTTCTCAGCCTGGGGGGCAGCGTATCCAGCAGAAACCTGGTGTAGGATTCCCAGGTGTGTCCCTCGGGCAGGGTCAGCCCCCGATAGCCCATGGCCTTGGTTTTGCCGTAGATCGCGCCGAAGTTGGCGCCTTTTACCCGGCCAATAAGCCTCACCCACATCTCGGGGTCCAGCACGCGATAAAGATGCAGGCTGTCCTTGGCGTAATCGTTGAAGGGAGAGGCCACCCTCATTTGATCGGGCTTGAGTCCGGCCATGTAATACATGTCATAGAGGCGATTATAGGGGTAACCGAATTTTGCGTAAGCGTGCCACACATCGGCGTAAGACCAGTCGTAAAGGGGAGACGCCGCCCACACGTCTTTAAACTGCTTGCTGATCCAGCATTCCCCGTCATATCCGTGCTTTTTATTGAGAACTCCGCTGTACCGCTGCAGGGATTCGTCCGCCCGGATCCCCAAAAGGCACACCGTCTTTTTGCCGCCGTGGGCAAGGCGGTACCACCTGCCGAACTGCCTGGCCAGATCCTCCTGGTGCATTCGGTAACGATAGGTCGTAATGGGGTTGTTCCCCAAATTGATCACATACGGGTGCTGAGGCATGGGCCGGCACCAGGCCTCCTCCTTCGTATCGTCCCAGGGGTACCAGAACATCTGATAGCTGCTCAGCGCGGTCCTCACGGCCATCGGCAGGCAGACCCAGTAGGGCTCCACCAGCTCCTTCACGCGCTCGAAGGTGGCTTCCACATATTCTGTGGTCGCCGTGTACTGCGCCTCAAAATCCTGGTGGAACACGCCGATTTTTTTCTGCGGGTAATATTTCTGCTGAAAATCCAGCGCCAGATTCAAAAGGATCCCGCTGTCCTTTCCGCCTGAGAAGGAGACAAAAATATTGTCGAACTCCTCAAATAAAAGCTTGAACCGTTCCTGCAGAGCGTCATACACATTCTGCCCGGTATACTGCCGCATCATATACATAGCTTTTTCTTTATCCCATTCCCTGTTTTCCGGTTTTTCACGCTTTTGCGGTTTTATTTTCCTTTTTCCCAAAATTTTCCAGAAATTGGTTTTATTATAGTCCCAACGCGGCATCATAGCAAGACAGAAAGCCCCTTTTCTGCCGATTTATGCAGTTTTTTGTGAAAATTTCAGAGCTGACAGGATCCCTGATAAACAAAATGGTAAGCAGCCCTGTTTTAAGACAGGCAAACCTCTGAAGGCGCAGAATAAATATCTCCTGACAGAGCCGGGAGACATTTATTTACTTTCTCTTTCCCCGCTTTTTGTGGTCCCCTCGAATCGCCTCCAGCGGCGCCTGGGGCAGCACGCGGGTCTCCCGGAAATCGGCCACCGCTTCGCTCATCATCTGGAAATTGAGCTCCGTTCCCCGGCCGTCCGGCACATAGTCCACGGCCCGGTCAGCGGAGATACCGAATTTGCCCGCCGTTTCCACCGCGTCGATATTTGCCCCCAGGAACACAAACTCCCAGCCGTATTTTTCCTTTTCGTGTTCGATCATGGCCTTGACTCTGTCAGAGGAAAACCGCCTGCTGGAATTTTCCTCCCCGTCCGTGATGATGACGAACATCACGTTTTCCGCCCGGTAGCTTTCCGCCGTATTTTTCTGCACGGAAACGAGCTTTTCGATGGTCAGGCCGATGGCGTCCAGCAGGGCGGTGGAGCCGCCCACCCGGTATTCCCGCTCCGTCATGGGCCCGACCGCTCGAAGATCGATGCGGTCATGCAGGAGCTCATAGCGGTTATCAAACAATACGGTGGTGATCCGGCATTCCCCGGGAACTTCCTTCTGCTTTTTCAGCATGGCGTTAAACCCACCGATGGTGTCGCTTTCCAAGCCCGCCATGGAGCCGCTTTTGTCTAAAATAAAAACCAGTTCTGTCGCCTTCATAAAAATGACCTCCTGTATTTTGATGGCTTCATTTTAGCCCACACAGGAGGTCCTTCGGTCGCTTGCAAAGCGACAAGTTTTTATTCAATACCTGGCAAATTAAATTGTAGGAACTACCATCAAGTCGCTTTCGTCGGTGACGAAAGAATACATAGGATATCCAAAAGATCCATCTTCCTCAATATTTTCAATAAGTGTTTTGATAAAGAATTCGATCCATTCCTGAGAAGGCGGCTCCGCTCCCGGTACTTGATGTGTTACCCAGAAACCGCTGGCAGCCTCTTTGGTGTCTGTGTACAGTGCAAGGCCAATAGAGGAATCCTAAAAATCAAAAGAGCAGTCAAAGCCAACCGGAAAGTTTTTCCCTTTTACGGTGACTGGAATCTCTTCCGGGATATCGATCACTGTAATCATCATACGCCCTTTGATTTTTCCGTTTTCTTTTTCAAACCTTTCGAGCGCCCCATTGTCGGTCAATGCCTTTTCCACCACGGCAAACTGTTTTGTGTTGACGAGCATGTTTTTCCTCCAATTCACAAATTTTATCCTTTGCTCTATGTATTTTAGAAAAATCCGATTTACAGTTTTCGTTTACACGCCCCAACAGCGGCTGCTCACAGGCAAAGAGCAAGCCGTCCTGCGGAATGAGCGCTAACAGATCAGGATTACCTTATCCCCTGTCACGTAAACAGCCTGTCCGTCCGCCAGGCAAACGGCTTCGCTGCCCTCTGGCATTTCCGCCAACGGCTCTTTTTCCCAATGGAAAATGATGGGGTTTTCAATGACATGCAGACTGTCCTCCAAATTCCCGGCCGCATACATGCTCCCCGCACTGATCCCCACATAGAAAAGCCCGCTGTTCACCGCAGTCAAAAGCACCTTATTGAATCCGGTCCTGACCATTTCGCGGCACAGAACAGCACAGTCTCCGCCGCTGACAAATACGGCATCGAACGCCTGCATTTCTTCCTGCGTCAATAGCCTGGCCGCCATGGAAGGCGTTTCCACATAGGCCGAGTACGTCCGCTTGTAGCCCTTGGAAAGAAGCAATTCGAGATTGTAGATGAAAACATTCTCCTGCCGGATTCCCATGCGCAGCATTTCGTGCAGGCAAATGGCAAAACCCTCTCTCGCCCCGTCTGTTTCGATTCCCGCAGTGGGCACATAGAGTATTTTCATTTCTTCCGGGCTTTTCTGGGCGGCCTTGAAAAAGATCTTGCCCGTCGTTTCGGACAATCCGCTGGATGTCAAAAGCAGCTGTCTCTCTTTCATTGGAAGCACCTCCAAAAAAATCAAATTTATCTTTTGGGTTCACGACCCCAGCAGCGGCTGGTCATAGGCGAAGAGCACCTCGTTGATCTCGAAAATGTCATATTTCCGGTTCACGATGAAATACTCCACGATCACGTCGAACTTACTGGCATGGGACAGGGCGTAGCCCGCCCGCTCCAGCAGCTGATCCGTTTCGGTCAGGCTCAGCTCCAAAGCGATGGCCAGCGCCAGAATGGTGGGCTTTTTGGGGGTGTAGCCCTTGCCCGTTCGAATCTTGGAAAAGAGCTTGCGGTCAATGTTTGCTTTCTTGTAGACCTCCACATCGGTTTTGCCCTTCTGGTCGATGAGCTTCAGAAGCGCGTCGGAAAACGGCTCGTCCAGGTCGTCCAACAGGTCGCTGAGCACCGGGGCCGCCGCCATAGGAAGCGGGAGTGAGGCTGCCTGCTCCAGCGCCTCCGCTTTCCATTCAAAAGCCCTGCTCCGGGCAAAGGTGTGGGCCTTCACATAGTGCTCGTCGATGTAGCTCTCCACACTGCCCAGCAGCGTTTTGCTGATTTGGAAGGAAGAAGGATCGAACACTGCCAGAAACACGTCCATATCAGCGGTTTTCAGAAAGTCTCCGATGCTCTGCCGGGCCACCTGAAGCGCTTCCTCCTTGGGATAGCCGTAGATTCCGCTGGAAATCAGCGGAAAGGCAACGCTTTCACAGCCATGCTCCGCCGCCAGCTCCAGCGCCGATTTGTAGGCCAACGTCAAAAGCTCCCGGCACTGATTTTTGTGCCAGCGGTGATAAACAGGCCCCACCGCGTGGATCACATATTTGGCAGGCAGAGAAAAGCCCGGCGTAATGGCCGCTTCTCCCACCCTGACCGGCGCAAGCTTATCGCAGGCCGCCTGAAGCTCCCGCGCCCCGGCGGCACGAAACACAGCTCCGCATACCCCACCGCCCTCCCGCAGCCCGGTATTGGCGGCGTTGACAATGGCGTCTACCTTCATTTTTGTAATGTCCTGCCGGACGATGGTAAAGGGCATGGGGACACCTCCTGCGTGTTTGTTCATGTAAAGCATTTTTGACTCATTTTATTCAAAATTCAGTATTTCATATAAATTTCAGAAGCATTGCCAAGCACTGAATCAGCACCATAACAAAGACAAAGCACTGTGTCCTCTTCTTTATCCACCCATTCCGCAATTTTGTAATTTTTATCATATCGCATTATATCGCAAAACTGTACTCCTTTCAACCACAGAAGGAAGGCGCCGCCGGAATTCCGGCGGCGCCTTCCTTCATATCGATAAAAAAGCCCTAATCCTGCTTCCAACAAGCTTCCCCCTACTCCCCCTCAAACTCTCCCCGCAGCTTTTGCAGGGCCTTTTTTTCGATGCGGGAAACATAGCTGCGGGAGATTCCCAGCTTTTTCGCCACTACCCGCTGGGGCAGGGGCCTTCCGCCGCCTAGGCCGTACCGCATGCGAATGATATCCTTTTCCCGCCGGGTCAGCACCTTGTCGATAAAGCCGTAAAGCTTTTCGCTTTTCATTTTGGTATCGATATTATCGATGATGGTATCGTCCACCGCCATGGTATCCATCAGCGTCAGGGTATTGCCGGATTTGTCCGTCTCAATCGGCTCATTGATGGAAATATCCTGAGCGCTCTTTTTCCCGCTGCGGAAAAACATGAGGATCTCATTTTCAATACACCGGGAGGCATAGCTGGAAAGCTTGATGCCCTTTTCCGCATTGAAGCTGTCTACCGCCTTGATGAGCCCTATGGTGCCGATGGAGATCAGGTCCTCCTGATCGTTTTGGTTGGCGTAATATTTCTTGATGATATGGGCCACCAGGCGAAGATTGTGCTCGATCAGCTTACGCCGGGCGGCCTCGCTTCCCCGGGCCATTTCCTCCAGGCACTTTTTTTCCTCCTGGGCGCTGAGCGCCTTGGGGAAGGTCCCTCCGCCGGTAACGTGCAGAAAGAGATAAAAGATCCCTGAAAGAAAGTCCAGAAGCTGTGTTAAAAACATATGCGTTTCCCCCATTTCACCGGAATAACCGGCCCGAAAGCCTCGGGGCGGCCATCTCTTTATGTGTATGAGAAGCCCTGGCGGAAACTGCCTGTACCTTCTGATTCTTTTCCAATTCCCTTTTTTCCGAAAATGTGATAAAATAGAAATATCTTCCGCTGTGGGGCGAAGCTGTTCCACTTGGAAATATCTGAATACAGGGATACATAGGTATGAAACATTTTTTAGATCGTGTTAAAAAGCTGTCCTTTCTCAGCCTGCCGCTGTGCTTTTTCAGCTTTGTGCTGCTGGACTTTTCCTTCCGCTTCTTTTATCAGTTCGCGGGCGATACGGAGCTGTTTGCCTTAAAGCCTACTCTATTTACTCTTGGCTGGGCGCTGCTGCTGACGGCCCTGATCTCTCTTTTGCCGCGGTTGGGAAAACGGATCGCCACGATGGCGCTGATCCTGCTTTTTTCCGTGCTCACCCTGGTACACGGAGTGCTCTTTCACCTGACGGGGAGCATGTTTTCCTTCTCGGACCTGAATTTTGCCGGAGACGGCGCTAAATTTTTCAGCTGGACCTACCTGAACCTACGAAAGGCCTTCCTGCTCTGCCTGTTCGCGGCTGTTTTGCTGATGGCCTTCGCCGCGTTTCTTGCGCCGAAGGGGAAGCCCGATGTAACCTGGTGGAAAAAGCTGCTGCCCTCTTTGGGTGCGGCGGCGCTCTCTCTGATCCTTCTCTTTTGCACCCACAACGCCTCCATGCCCCGGGCGGACAAAATGTGGTGGGGAAACACCTATGATCCCGAAGCTTCGACCGTGGGCTACCGCTACAGCGAATTTACCGATTTCAACCAGTGCCTTACCATGACCGGGCTGTACCAGTATAGCTTCCGCAATTTTCTCGTTTCCTTCGGTCTCAGCGGGAATCAGCTCAGCGCCGAAAAGCTGGACGCGTTTTATGAACAGCGCGGGCTGGAGATCAGCGGGGAAAACGAAATGACCGGCGTCCTGAAGGAGAAAAACCTCATTATGGTCATGATGGAATCCATCGACACCTGGCTGCTGACCCCGGAATACATGCCGAACCTGTACCGGCTTCAGCAGGATTCCGTGGACTTTACGAATTTCTATACGCCCACCTACCTTTCCGCAGCCACCTTCACCACGGAGATCATTTCGCAGACCGGCCTGCTCCCCGCCGTTTCCGGCCTTTCCAGCTCCGCCTACTCGAAGAACAGCTTTCCGCTTTCCCTGGCAAACCAGTTTGAGGCGGCGGGATATACCTCCAACTCCTTCCACTCCGCCAGCCCCTCCATTTACAGCCGGGGCTCTGTTCACCAAAATCTGGGCTTTGAGACCTACTATTACTCCACCCTGATGGGAATGGACGACTACCAGCTGGATTCCCAGATGATCCGGGCTTATGACAAGATCGCGCCGGAGGGAAGCTTTTTCTCCTACATCATCACCTACTCCGGGCACGGGCCCTATACGGAGGAAATGAAAAATATCTCCGACCCCCACATTCAGAAGGCGAGAGAGGCCGTAGCCCGCTCCGGCGTGACAGACAGCCCGGAAAACCTGGAGGAATACACTATCGCGGTAGCCCACGCCATGGAAACGGACGCTTTTGTGGGAGCGCTTATTTCAGCCCTCGAGGAAGACGGCAAGCTGAAAGAAACCGCTTTATTGTTTTATGCCGATCATTATGGGAAATATATGACAGACAAGGAATTTCTGCTGCGGCTCAAGGGCGCGCCGGACGATGACGTTTCTATTTATCGCACGCCCTGTTTTCTCTACGGCGGCGGACTTTCCCCGCAAAGGGTGGAGAAATACGCCTCCTCTATCGACCTGGTCCCCACGCTGGTAAATCTGTATGACCTTCCCGCTGACCGCAGGTACTATGTGGGAGACGACATCTTCGGAGACATGGGCGGCGTGATCCCCCTGCCGAATTACGCCTGGTACGACGGAGAGCTGCTGTACCCCGAAGGCTGCCGCGGCTCTGTCACCCCGGAGATCACTGACCGTACCTCCGCCGTAAAGGAACGCATGACCGCTTCCATGGACACCCTGAAATGTGATTATTTCAAGGACTGGGAGCAAGCTGAACACCAACTACAGAAAGGAAGCTGACCCCATGCCCAACGACTCTCGATTTGCCGTATTGATCGACGCGGACAATGTTTCCGTTAAATACATCAAGATCATTCTGGACGAGATCTCCAAAGACGGTATCGCCACCTACAAGCGGATCTATGGAGACTGGACGAACCCCGCCCTTGTTTCCTGGAAAAGCACCCTGCTGGATAATTCCGTGCTGCCGATCCAGCAGTACAGCTACACCACAGGAAAGAATTCCACCGACTCCGCCATGATCATCGACGCCATGGATATCCTCTATTCCGAGCAGGTAGACGGCTTCTGCCTGGTTTCCTCCGACAGCGATTTCACCCGCCTGGCCGCCCGGCTGCGGGAATCCGGCATGACAGTGATCGGCATGGGCGAAAGCAAGACCCCCAATTCCTTTATCGCCGCCTGCAACAAATTCAAGTACCTGGATATTCTCTCCGCCGCCGAGGAGGACGAGCCGGAGGAGGCTCATAAGCCGCAGAGCGCCCAGCAGAGCAAAAAAGCCCCCAAGAAAACGAAGGGAAAAGCCGAGCAGAAAAAAAGCTCCGGGCAGGAGCTGAAAACCAATTTGAATACCATTCGCCGGGCACTGCGCACCATTGTGCGGGAAAATTCCGACGAGGACAACTGGATCTTCATCGGCAAGGTGGGAAACATTCTGGGCAAGCGCTACCCCGATTTTGACGTGCGCAACTACGGCTTTACCAAGCTCACCCCCTTCCTGGATTCCCTGGACATGTTTGAAATCAAGGAAGAGCGCATGGAAAACGGCTCTCCGCAGTATTACATTCATTTGAAGTAGCCGGTGAGAGAATGAGCAATTAGAAAGGCGCAATTTAAGGGTAAGGACATCGTTCGCTAAATTGGAATTTGGCGGCGAGCCACCGCGGGCACTCGTGAAGCCGCTTGGCGCGGGAGACTAGTTTCCGGCTCGACCAACAGCGAGATACTCACTCTCCGTCTGTCATTCCTGAGCAAAAAGCGAAGCCAGCCTCGCTTTTCTGGCAAAGCAAGCTTTGCTGCCGCGAAGGATCTCGTTCTTTGGGTCTTTTTGATGGGCTTTCAGGACGAGATTCTTCGCCGGGAAAGCGGAGTTTACTCCGCTTTTTGCTCAGTAATGACAAAGGAGGGGGCTTATTCTTCTCTAACGACTAACAACTAACAGCTAACGACTAGTCCGTTAAACAATCAATTTAGCGGTGTCCTTCCGGTCGGGTCAGAAAGTATCCTCCCGCACCAAGCAGGGGCACGAGTGGCCGCGACGCCTCGCCGCTAAACTATAATTTATCAGCGTTGCTTGCAACGCTTTTGCCTTTGCCCTTAATTACTCACTGTTCATTCCTCATTGCCCCAACAAAAGCCCCTTGCATAAAAAGAATCTTTTGGAACCTTTTGGGAAAACTGAATTACAGCGATTTAGAACCTGTATTCATAACCGAAGATGCCGGAAGAGCGAGAATTTTTCGTGTTGCTCTAGGCGAATTTGGGCAGGCATACTGTCAAATTTAACGACGAGCAGCGCGAATAAGTCCGCTCAGACGGCGTTTGCAGGTTGTGAATACAGGTTCTTTATAGTTTAAGAAACCAAAAGGAGCTTTTATGAGGAAGGAAAAAGGAAAATACGCGGTGATCGGCGGCTTGGGCGGCCTTGCCAACGGACTGTTCGGCTCCGGCGGCGGTTTGTTTCTGGTGCCGCTTTTTACAAAATGGCTGGGAATGGAGCAGAAAAAGGCTTTTGCCTCCTCTGTGGCGGTGATCCTGCCCCTTTCGCTGGTATCGGCAGGCATTTACTTCTGGAAGGGCGCGCTGGATCTGAACGCCGCTCTGCCTTATCTGATCGGCGGTGGGATCGGCGGGCTGATCTCCGGGAAGATCTTTCAAAAAATGCCCGTGACTCTTCTGCGCCGGATCTTTGGGCTGCTGATCCTATACGGCGGCGTTCGGGCGGTGCTGGCCCTATGATGTGGTTTCTTTCTCTTCTGGCCGGAGCGCTTACCGGCGTGCTTTCCGGCTTCGGTATCGGCGGAGGCACCCTGCTGATTTTATGGCTTACCCTGGTTTCCGGCCTGACACAGCAGCAGGCGGGCGGTATCAATCTTCTGTATTTTGTCTGCTGCGCCCTTCCGGCTTTGTGGGGCCATGCCAAAAACAAGCTCATTGAAAAGCAGGCCGTGCTGTGGTGCACCCTGCTGGGCCTGCCCGCCTGCATTCTGGGGGCGATTTTGGCCTCCCTGCTGGACGTGACCCTGCTGCGCAGGCTGTTCGGCGTTTTCCTGCTGTTCATCGGCTTCCGGGAGCTGTTTTCCGGCACGAAAAAGAAAAAGCAAGGGCGCAATGTACAATGAGCAATGAGGAATGAGAATTTAGCAGGGCCGGAAATTATGGGTCATTAAATTAGAATTTAGCGAACTTACGAATAGCATTAACCCCTTGCCTTTCTCGCCTGTCGGCTCGGTTGCTGTGCCCCGGTGGGGCACGCCCAGCAACGGTCTCACCTGTCGGTTCGGTCGGTGCAGAACAATGCGCCAAGAAAGCCATGGCTTTCTGCGCTTTGCACCCGAAGCGAAGCGGAGAACAGTTCGCACCAGCGGTCTCGCCTGTCGGCTCGGTTGCTGTGTGCCGGTGGCACACGTCCAGCAACGACCGAGTTGACAAACGAGAACGGGTCAGAGCGGTTGTTGTGCCCCAGTGGGGCACGTTCAGCAATGTCTGAAGCGACAGCTGAGTTCTCCACTGGAGACCTTCCCCCCACTGGGACGCGCTCACCCCTGAATAGGGGAAGAAGGTTGCTTTGCAACCTTCTGGGACCGCCGATAGGCGGTGGAGAGGTTCCAGATCGCTGAAAACCCGCATAAAACCTACCTTTTCTACCATGCAGTCGGAACCCCTCAGTCACGGCTTCGCCGTGACAGCTCCCCTTTCAGGGGAGCCAAGGGGGTGTCATATAAACTATAATTTATCAGTGTTGGTCACAACACTTGTGTCGCTTGCAACGCTTTTGTTCTTGCCCTTCATTGCTAATTGCTAATTGCTCATTCCCCATTGCATCAACGCGCTATTTCCCCCTGGCGACCTTTGCGGGGTACCATTTCTGAAACCAGGCGGTGAACATGCCCAGCAGTAACGGAAGGATCGAATTGATCGCCCCGATCCAGCTGCCGATGTCGGTGCCCAGGATCGCATAGGTCCACAGGGGGGTGATCAGGTACAGCACGCCCCAGAGCAAGGTCAAAATGCGGTTAGTTTTGAGAAAGAGGGGGTTGGATAAGGCCTTTTCGCCTTCATAAGCATTCATGGAATAGTGAGCGGTAAGGGGAAGCCTGCAGAAACAGGTGGCCGTCCACATAATGCCGAAGGCCAGGTAGGCCAGCGGTACTGTCAGCCGGACCGGCGCGCCCAGCAGGGTGGCGGCGGAAAAGCATGTTATCAGGCTGCCGGAGAGCACATCGTAGGCCGTTTTTTTGTTTTGATAAAAGACCAGCGGGACCAGCACGCACACCCCCAGGCTTGCGAGACTGCCCCAAAAGGCGTGAATGGAGGCTCCTGCCCAAAATACGATCCACGGGAGTAAAAGGATATGCAGGCTGGTGGGCTTCGGCGGAATGTGAAGCCCCGACGCGGGCAGCGGCTTTCCCTTTGTTTCCGGTGCATGGGCAGCCCCGGCTCCGATCCCGGAAAAATAGTCGTCCCATTTCAGCAGCAGATCAAAATCGCCTTCCACCCGGTACTGATGCTCCATCAGCGCCTCGCTGCCGCTGATCTCTCCCATGGAAATAGCCCGCCACACCGTAACAGGGGTTTCCACCGTTGTGGTGGCGGGGAGAAAGGCCTCTGTCAGAACGCGGCTGCCCTCCTTGCTCAAGACGATCTGATACCGCTCGTTTTCATCGGTATAGACCATCTCCAGCACCAGATCATGGCCGGACCAGCTTTCTTTTCTGTATAGCGCGGCCATCTGCCGGGTGAAAATCAGGGGATCCGATTCCTTTTCCCCGGTTTCCTTATCCACGCCCCAGCTGTCGTCCGCCCAGCGTTCAAATACCTCCCGGGGGAAAAGCAGCTGGGAAAGCTTTTCTTCCGTTTCCGGGGAAATGCCTTTGGTCACGTACTCCGTTCCGGCCTGACGAACATATCCCAGGTATTCCTCTGTCCGCTTCCGCACCTCAGGGACCCGAAACAGCTCGCCCTGTCCGCAGAACAGAGCGGTATACCTGTCTTTGCCGCATTCATGGTCGAACAGGCTGTACACTCCATCATAGTTTCCCTGGGCCGTATAAAAACCGCAGGTGGAGATCACCACCGTCCGCTTGCCGCTCATGTCATAGCGGGCCGGGTGGCTGCCGCTGCCGGTTTCCCCGCCGTCCTCCTCCATAAAGGGCAAAACCATGGGAAGCTGCCGGTCAATAAGATTCTTCAGCGGCCCCGGAACCGAAAAATAGTACAGGGGAAAGCTCCAGATGATCACGTCTGCCCACAGCAGCTTTTCGATCACCTGGCCCATGTCGTCTCTGATACAGCATTGTCCGGGCGTTTTATTCCAGCAGGAAAAGCAGCCCAGACAGGGGCGAAGCTCCAGGCTGCCCACAAGAAGCTCCTGTGTTTCCACCGCCTCACAGCCCGCGCGCATTCCCTCCAGAAACGCTTTTGTCAGCCGGTAGGTGTTGCTTTTTTCTCCTTTCGGGCTTCCGTTGATAACAAGAACCTTCCTTTACCTCTCTCCCTTCAGCCGGGCAATGCAGTCCCGTACCCAGTCAATTTCCATCTGCATCGCTCTGCGCCCATGCTCCACCGTCATTTCCCAATAGAGCGCCTTCTCCGGATCGTCCAGCACGGCTCGGTACTCGCCGATATGCTTTTGCGCCTCGTCAAGCCCCTGCAGAACGATTCCGCAATATTCCGCGAAGCTTTTAAAATATCGGATATTTTCCTCCCGCCCGCGCTCTCCCAGGAAAAACACTTTCATCAAAAGCGCACTGCGGGGGCCGTACTCCGGCTCTCCGCTGGAAAGCCAGCAAAGCAGCTCTTCCCGGCCCACCGCCGTAATGGTGTAGATGTTTTTATCCGGCTTCCCCTCTTGGGGAACCGTGGTTTTACTGACCCATCCCTTTGTTTCCAAAGTTTGCAGCTCCCGGTAGATCTGGCTGGTCTGGGCGCTCCAGAAAAAACAAAGAGAATCCCGAAATACCAGCATAATTTCATAGCCCGACATTTGATGATAGTTCAAAAGCCCCAAAATACCATGCTTCAGCATGCCGCACACCTCCGCGGATCTTACTTGAAGGCTTAATTATATTCTACAAGTAGAATATTGTCAAGATTAGATTCGGATATTGGATCAGGACGGAAAATTTTGCGGTAGAGGGAGGACGCCGCTGCTTTTCCAAAGAAAATCTTTCCTCTTCCGCCAAAAAATACTTTATCCTGCCGACGGGCTGTGATATACTAGTTGTTAGATATTAGCTGTTAGTTATTAGAGAAGGGCAAGGGCTTTTGTTTAGTGTCTGGCAGCTGGTATCCAGCATCTAGCATTTAAGACAAAGGAGCGCTTCTTTGTATGAACGGACTTCAGCGAAGAGAAACCAGGGGCTTTCGGAACAATTATTTTCTTAAAGCCTTTTTCTTGGGAATGGGGCTTTCTTTTCTCATTTTTCTGCCCTTTTTTATTGTAGACGGCGGCCGGTTCCTTTTCTATGGGGATTTTAACGTACAGCAGATCCCCTTTTACCGCCTGGCCCATGACGCTGTGCGTTCCGGGGAATGGGGCTGGAGCTATAAAACCGACCTGGGCGCCAATTTTATCGGCTCTTATTCCTTCTATCTTTTAGGCAGCCCCTTTTTCTGGCTGACCATTCCCTTCCCCTCCGAATGGCTGCAATTTTTGATGGGGCCGCTGTTTATCCTGAAATTTGCCTGCGCCACCCTGACCGGATATATTTATATCCACCGCTATACCAAAACTCGGGAAAGCGCTTTGATCGGCGCGGTGCTGTACGCCTTTTCCGGCTTTTCCATCTACAATATTTTCTTCAACCATTTCCATGAGGCTATCATTTTGTTCCCGCTGCTGCTGGCGGCTTTGGACGAATACATGGCCACCCGCCGCAGGGGTCTTTTTGCCCTGACCGTGGCCTTCTGCTGCCTGACAAATTACTACTTCTTTGTAGGGCAGGTCACCTTTACGGTGATCTATTTCTTCCTGCGCCTGCTGTACGGCAGCTGGCGTCTGAGCTTCCGGGATTTTCTGCTGCTGGCCCTGGAGGCCGTGCTGGGACTGGGCCTTTCCGCCATTCTGCTGGTTCCCTCCGTGCTGGCTGTGCTGCAAAACAATAGAACGGAAAATCTGATCAGCGGCTGGAGCGCCCTGCTTTACAATAAAAATCAGCGGTATCTCCATATTTTGGAATGCTTCTTTTTCCCGCCGGATCTTCCGGCCCGGCCCAATTTCACCCCGGAATCGGAATCCAAGTGGGCTTCTCTGGGGGCTTGGCTGCCCCTGTTCAGCATGACCGGTGTGATCGGCTGGCTGCAACTGCGCAGAAAGCACTGGCTGAAAAAAATGCTCTGGGTGCTGTTCGTCATGGCTCTGGTGCCGGGCCTGAATTCCTCCTTCCAGATGCTGAACAGCGCTTACTATGCCCGGTGGTTCTATATGCTCACCCTGATGATGGCCCTGGCCACCGTAATGGCCCTGGAAAACGAACGCACCAACTGGAAGCGCTCCATTACCTGGACTTTCGTGATCACCCTGGTCATTTCCGGGGCTATCGGCCTGATGCCCTATGCGGAAACCGTGGACGGAGAAAAGGTCTGGTCCATGGGGCTGGAGCAGTATCCCACCCGGTTCTGGACCTACACTGCCATCGCCCTGATCTCGCTGGCGGCCTTGATTTATGTTTTCATCTTCTATCGCAAAAACCGCAAGGGCTTTTACCGTGCCCTCAGCACCGCCCTGGCGGTGGTTACAGTGCTTTACTCCATTTACTTTATCGCCCTGGGGAAAACCCAGTCCGACTACACCTGGGACCACCTGATCCCCTATGCCTTAAACGGAGGAAAAGAGATCGACCTGCCCGATCTGCAGGAATGCCGCTCTGATTTTTACGAATCCACCGATAATTCCGCCATGTTCTGGCAGATCCCTTCCATTCAGGCCTTTCACAGTATCGTGCCGGGCTCCGTGATGGAATTTTACGAGTCCATCGATGTGACCAGGGACGTGGCCTCCCGGCCCGATACCACCCATTACGCCCTGCGGGGCCTGACCTCTGTTCACTGGCTGTTTGACGATGATCACGACGGCGACTATTTTGCGGGGGAGGACGCTTCCGAACCAAAAATGCCCGGCTGGGTCTATTACGGAAATGCCAATGGTTTTGATATTTGGGAAAACGAGTATTATATTCCCATGGGCTTTTCCTACAGCTATTACCTGACCCGCAGCGATTACGACGCCTTGAGCAAAGCGGATCGGGAACGGGCCATGCTGCGGGCCATTGTGCTGGAGGACGATGTGAGAGGAGAGTTTTCCTCTCTGCTTGCGGAGCTTCCCTCTGATAACCGCCGCTTTACCGAGGAAAAATATCTGGAAGATTGTGAGGACAGGGCCAAAACCGCCTGCTCCTCCTTCCAATACACCACAACAGGCTTCACCGCCGAACTCAGCAGCAGCCGGGAAGCGGTGCAGTTCTTCAGCGTTCCCTATGAGCCGGGCTGGACGGCCCAGGTCAACGGAGAGGACGCGGAGATCTACCGGGCTAATGTGGGCTTTATGGCGGTAAAAGTGCCCCAGGGCGAAAAGGTAGTGATAGAATTCACCTATCACACCCCCGGCCTGCTCTCCGGTATTCTGCTGACGCTGCTTTCCCTGGCGCTGCTAATCGCTTACCTGGTGCTGATCCGCCGCATTAGGGCTCCGGGCCCCAGGCCCCAGCCCGCAGGGTCCCTTCACGCGGGCCGATTTTCCGAATACGCTAAAAGCAGAAACGCATCCTTCCTCCGCCCCGGCGCGCTGACGCCCCGGTTTCCCCGGGAAGCCATAGCGCCTGCCAATGAGGAGCTTTCTTCGGAAAAGCCGCCGGAGGAAGCCGAGGAGGCTTCGGAACAGACAAATTTCCCCGAACACTTTAAGGATTGATTGCTTATGGCCATTTGTATGGAAAGAAAGGAAGATCAGCATATGCTCCCAACTGTGTATTTTGTGATCCCCTGCTACAACGAAGAGGAGGTGCTGCCGGAAACCGTGCGGCGGCTGACGGACAAGCTCTATGCCATGCAAAGCGCCGGGCTTGCCGGAGAAAACAGCCGCATGCTGCTGGTGGACGATGGCAGCAAGGATAAAACCTGGGAGCTGATTTCCCGGTTTCACAAGGAAAACCCCGTGGTAGAGGGCGTAAAGCTTGCCCATAACCGGGGGCACCAAAACGCTCTGCTCTGCGGCCTGATGACCGCCATGGAGTCCTGTGACTGCGCCATCAGCCTGGACGCCGACCTGCAGGACGATATCGAGGTGCTGGACGAATTTGTAAAGAAGTATCTGGACGGCTGCGACGTGGTGTACGGCGTGCGAAACAAGCGGGAAACCGATACCTGGTTCAAGCGCACCACTGCCGAGGGCTTCTACAAGGTGATGAAGGGGCTGGGGGTAGACGTGGTGTTTAACCACGCGGATTACCGTCTGATGAGTAAACGGGCCCTGGAGGGCCTTTCGGAATACAGGGAAGTGAACCTGTTTCTCCGGGGCATGGTGCCGCTGATCGGCTACCGCAGCGATTATGTGTATTACGACCGCCACGAGCGCTTTGCCGGGGAATCCAAATATCCGCTGAAGAAAATGATCGCGCTGGCTTTAGACGGCATCACCAGCTTCAGCGTAAAGCCTCTGAAGCTCATTTCCAATCTGGGCATTCTCATTTCCATTCTCAGCGTGTTCGGGCTGCTGTACGCCCTGATCTCCTATTTTGCCGGCTGGGCGGTTTCCGGCTGGACGGCCATCGTCTGCTCCATCTGGCTGCTGGGCGGCCTGCAAATGCTCTGCCTGGGGGTAGTGGGCGGCTATATCGGAAAAATCTACAGCGAGGTCAAGGCCCGGCCTCGGTACCGGGTAGAGAAGCACCTGCAAAACCATTCCTCCAAAACACCGGAAGATAAGTAAAATCCTGTACATTTCCACAAATTTTGCAGGTTTCAACTAGTAAAATTTCATTTTCCACTTGACAAATAAAAGTCTCCGTGCTATAGTAACTGCAAATCAGAATGAGAGAACACCTGTGAGCAGGAGTAGTACCATTTCAAGTTCGTACCCAAAGAGAGTTGTGAAAAGGCGGCAGGCGCTGTCTTCGGTGAGATCACGGCGATACGGCGAAATGGGAATGGACCTGTGAGGGCCGACTGAGGCTGGGAGCTTTTCCCCGCGTTAGGAAGGACGGAGGCTGACCGTTACAGCAGCTAGCGTATTACTGTACGTGAATGGAGGCGCGCAAAAAACAAATTGCTTTTCGCAATTCTGTTTTCGGCGAATTTAGGTGGCACCGCAGATGTTTTTCAGCATTTGTCCTAAGAGTTTAGGACAAATGCTTTTTTGTATCTTGTCCTGAAAATACCCGGGAGAAGTGCTTTCGATATTCTGAAAATTTTTTGAAAGGAAAGAATCAACATGGCAGAGCAAAAGGTCCCCTACAAAATCTATCTGGACGAAAGCGAGATGCCCAAGGCATGGTACAACCTGCGGGCGGATATGAAGAACAAGCCCGCCCCTCTTCTGAACCCCGGCACCCATCAGCCCATGACCTTCGAGGAGCTGACCCCCGTTTTCTGTGACGACCTGGTACGCCAGGAGCTGGATAACGACACCCGGTTCTTTGAAATTCCGGAGGAGATCCGGCAGTTTTACAAAATGTACCGCCCCTCTCCCCTGGTGCGAGCCTATTTTCTGGAAAAGGCCCTGGGAACTCCGGCAAAGATCTATTACAAATTTGAGGGCAACAACACCTCCGGCTCTCACAAGCTGAATTCCGCCATCGCCCAGGCCTATTACGCCAAAAAGCAGGGCCTCACAGGCGTGACCACCGAAACCGGGGCCGGGCAGTGGGGTACCGCCCTTTCCATGGCCTGCTCCTATTTTGACCTGGACTGCAAGGTATTCATGGTAAAGGTTTCCTATGAGCAAAAGCCCTTCCGCCGGGAGGTAATGCGCACCTACGGCGCCTCTGTTACTCCTTCTCCTTCCGAAGCCACCCAGGTAGGCAGAAAAATTCTGGAGGCTCACCCCGGCACCACCGGAAGCCTGGGCTGCGCCATTTCCGAGGCGGTAGAGGTGGCCACCTCCACCCCCGGTTATCGCTATGTGCTGGGCTCCGTGCTGAACCAGGTGCTGCTTCATCAATCCGTGATCGGTCTGGAAACCAAGGCCGCACTGGATAAATACGGCATTAAACCCGATGTCATTATCGGCTGCGCGGGCGGCGGCTCTAACTTGGGAGGCTTGATTTCCCCCTTCATGGGAGAAAAGATCCAAGGTAAGGCAGACTACCGTTTTATTGCCGTGGAACCCGCTTCCTGTCCCTCCTTCACCAGAGGAAAATACGCCTATGATTTCTGCGATACCGGCATGGTTTGCCCCCTGGCGAAGATGTATACCCTGGGCTCGAATTTCATTCCCTCCGCCAACCACGCCGGCGGCCTGCGGTATCACGGCATGAGCTCTGTGCTGTCCCAGCTCTATGACGATGGCCTGATGGAGGCCACCTCCGTAGAGCAGACCTCCGTGTTTGAAGCGGCAAAACTCTTTGTCAGAGTGGAGGGCACCCTGCCCGCCCCCGAGTCCAGCCACGCCATCCGCGCCGCCATCGATGAGGCTCTGAAATGCAAGGAAACCGGAGAAGAAAAAACCATTGTCTTCGGCCTCACCGGCACCGGCTACTTCGATATGACCGCCTACGAGAAATTTAACGACGGCAAAATGACAGACACCATTCCCACCGATGAAGAGCTGGCTCAAAGCCTTGCTTCCCTGCCGAAAATCTGAAAAATGGGCAAAGCCGTTTTATGAGTGCGGCTTTCGGGCCGCTGGCTGTCAGGCATCAGTTGTTTAGAAAAGCGCTTTCCCAACAGCCAGCCAGACGGCGGACAATCTGCATGATAAAATCCAATTTATCCATCCTTCCGGACGAAAAAGCGCTCTCATGATACGAGGGCGCTTTTTTGCGTACACAGCACTGTCACTGTCCGGCTCTCTTGACAACCCGGCCTTCTGACAGTATGATTTTCTTAAAAATACGCGGGACAGTTCGTTCTGTCCCTCCGCAGTGAAAGGAAGGTCATGGTTATGTCGCAAGGCTATTACACACTTACCCGGGTCACAGATTTCGGCCCCTACGTTACAAAGCTGATCCTGCCTGTTCCAGAGCCTGTTCCGGCGGAAGCCGTTTCTCCGGAAAGCTTTTCCGTTTACGTGGAGCGTTTGGACGAAAGGGGGGAAGTCCTTCTGCTTCCCAAAACCTGGATGGCTTTGGACGATCGGGAGCCCAGCCGCGGCTATGTTTCGGTTCTTGCCGCTTATCCTGCCGATGAGGCCGGGCAGCCTGTGGAAGCCGGGAATTTTCTTGCTCTGGAGCTGGAATACGGCCCGCTTTCCCCACTCTCCTCCATGGTTTCCGCGCCGGAGGGCATGAATGTTTTTATCAAGCCCCGCTACTGCGTTACCCAAACCAGGCCCATTCAGGGAAAGCATAGCGTTCTTACCGGTCTGTGCTATGATTTTTCCCTGGGGAACCGCATGCCGGAGGCCGAGGGCTTCCGCCACGGCGTTTCTACCTATCAGGAGCCCCTACGGTACGGCTATTTCGTTCCCCAGGAAAAATCCTCCGGCCCTCGCCCACTGCTGATCTGGCTGCACGGCGCGGGAGAAGGCGGCGCCGATCCCACGGTGGCCTATGCGGCGAACAAGGTGACAAACCTTGCTTCCCCCGCGATCCAGCAGCTTTTCGGCGGCGCTTACCTTCTTGTTCCCCAAACCGGAACCTTCTGGATGAACGACGGCACCGGGGAATACGGGCGCACGGGGAAAAGCATTTACGGGAAGGCGCTGAAGGCGCTGATCGATGAATTTCTGGAAAGGAACCCCGGTATCGACCGAGGCCGGATCTACGTGGGCGGCGATTCCAACGGCGGCTTTATGACCATGCGGATGATCCTGGATTATCCCGATTTCTTTGCGGCGGCCTTCCCTGTCTGCGAGGCGTTGTATGATGAAACCATCACGGAGGAACAGCTTTTGGGGATTCGAGATCTGCCTATCTGGTTTACCCACGCCAAAAACGACCCGGTGGTAAAGCCGGAGGAAACGGTGGTGCCCACCTACCGGCGCCTTCTTGCCGCCGGGGCAAAAAACGTCCACTTCACTTTTTGGGATTCCATTAAGGATATCCACGAGGGCTTCCGGGATCAGGAAGGAAACCCCTTTGAATACATGGGCCATTTCGCCTGGATCCCCCTGCTAAACAACGACTGCCGCCTGGACTATGACGGGAAGCCGGTAACAGTAGACGGAAAAGATGTCTCGCTGCTGGAATGGCTGGCGCTTCAGAAAAAGGGCGTAAGGGCAATGAGAAGTTAGGAATGAGCGGCGAGCCGCCGCAGGCACTCGTGAAGCTACTAAGTGCGGAAGAACAGTTTCTGACCCGACCATCAGTGAGCGGATAAATTGGAATTGGCGGCGAGCCGCTTACTCTCTGCCTGTCATTCTGAACGAAGTGAAGAATCTCGCCCTTTGCCCTTTTTCCGGAATGAAAGACGAAATTCTTCGTCACTTCGTGCCTCAGAATGACAAATAGAAAAGTGTGCGCTAAACTATAACGTCCCGCCCTCGCCCTTCATTGCTAATTGCTCATTGCCCCTTTCTCAGCGGCTTTTGCCCGACAAATTTACAGCCCGGCGCAGTAATGCGCCGGGCTGCTGGTTTTATTGCCGGTTTATTTCTTTCCCGTTTCCTTTGCGGCGGGCTTTTTGGGGGCCGCTTTCGCCTTTGATACGGTCTTTACAGCGGGGGCGGCTTTCTTTTCTGCCTTCGGCTCCGCTTTTTTTTCTACCTTGCTCTCCGCTTTCTTCGGCGCGGCCTTTGCGGGGGCTGCGGCGGCGAGAGCCTTTTTCTCAGCGGGCTTCTTTGCCGCTGTCTTCGGAGCGGCTTTTTTCACGGCTTTGGGGGCGGTCTTTTCCGGGGCCGCAAGCTTCCACTGCTGGCCGTCGCCGTTTACGTCCTCCCAAAGCTGCGCGGGGGCGCCATTCTCATCGCTCATATCCACAATATCCAGCACCTTGCCGGAACGGACGTTCAGAAGCTTTTTATAGGTGGGAGTCACGGAAATGATCTGCCACACCTGGCTTTCGCCGCCCACATCTTCCCAGGTCTGCGCCCAGGTTCCGTTTTCTGTGCCTTCCGCCATAACGTCCAGTACCTTGCCGCTTGCTTTGTTCACAAACTTCACTGTGCCATTTGCCTCCACCGCGCTCCAAAGCTGCGCATCGCTTCCGGTGGGAGCCGCTTGCTCCACCACCAGGCCGTTATCCAGGCCCGTGGCCTGCAAAGCTTTTTTACTTCTGCGATTGACGATCATAAATTCTTCTGCCTTTTTCGCTGCCATAGTCCGACCATCCTTTCCATTGTCAAAAGCTGGAAAATCCTTTATTAACAGCTTATAGTATAATCCTACCGGACGCGTCTGTCAAGAAAACTATCTTCCGCCCTGCAAAAAGCGGTATTTTTCAAAAGTGTAAGCAAACTGAAAGGAAAACCCCTTGGAAAACAATCCCGGTTGGTATATACTAAAAGGGATCACTGAAATGAGCGTGTCGAAAAATCTTTTCGCCCCGCTCAAACCTGTTGGAAAAATCGTAGATTTTCCCAACAGGTTCTGATTGAAATGCGAGAGAGGGTTCTCGCCTGTCGGCTTGGGTGCTGTGCCCCAGTGGGGCACGTCCAGCACCGACCGAGTTGACAAACGAGAACGGCGCTTGGCGGTCTCCACCGGAGACCAGCGCCCCTGATGGTCCCTAGAAGCTACAAGGCAGCTTTTTCACACTCTTCCCCCTTCCGTTTCTTACGGTTAGAGGGTTTATCGACAGTCCGTGAAATCATACGATCACTTTCCCAAAAAAATTCTGCTTTTCGAGGAGGGAACTGTTTTGCCGAAAAGAAAAACAGGAAAACGGGATCAGCCCGGCCCCAGGCAGCACACAGACCGTACCCGCACCGCCGAGCGGTTCCACCCGGACCCGGAGGAGGGCCTTTCCGCCCAGCAGGTGGAAAAGCGGATCCGGGAAGGCCTGCACAATGGGGATTCCGGCATGAAAACCAAAACCGAAGGGCAGATCATTCGGGAAAATGTATTTACCTTTTTTAACCTTTTGAACTTTGCCCTGGCCGCCGCCGTGATCCTGGTGGGCTCGCCCCGGAACGCCCTGTTTCTGGGGGTGATCCTCTCCAATATCGTCATCGGTTCCTTTCAGGGGATCCGCGCCAAGCACACCATTGACAAACTTTCTCTCATCTCCTCTCCCAAGGCGAGAGTTGTGCGGGACGGCAGGCAGAAAAACATTCAGGTGGAGGAGCTGGTGCTGGACGATATCATGCTGCTTTCCGCCGGAAATCAGATCTGCTCCGACGCCGTTGTGACCGGCGGAGAATGCGAGGTCAACGAATCTCTGATCACCGGAGAATCCGACCCCGTTCTCAAGCAGCCAGGAGATTCCCTGCTTTCCGGCAGCTTCATCGTCAGCGGCGGCTGTTCCGCCCAGGTGGAGCATGTGGGCGCGGATAACTACGCCAGCCGCATTGCCGGAGACGCGAAATACATCAAAAAGCGGAATTCCGAAATCATGGATTCCATTGATATCATTGTAAAAATGATCGGCTTTGCCATTGTTCCCATTGGCGCTCTGCTGTTCTGGAAGCAGTATTTTGTGCTGGGCGATACCGTGCAAAACGCGGTGGTGAGCACCACCGCCGCCGTGGTGGGTATGATCCCGGAGGGGCTGGTGCTTCTCATCAGCCTGGCCTTTGCCGTAAGCGTGCTGAAGCTTTCCTCCCGGAAGACTCTGGTGCAGGATATGTACTGTATTGAGACCCTGGCCCGGGTAGACACCCTGTGCCTGGATAAAACCGGCACCATTACCGAGGGCACCATGCAGGTGGATTCCCTGCTTCCCTTTGAGGGAATCTCCGAAGAGGATATGGCCGCCGCCCTGACCGCCCTGGTATGTAACCTTTCCGATGAAAACCCCACCTTTCTTGCCTTAAAGGATAGATTTTCTCAGCAAAGCCCCTGGCATGCCACGGAGCTTGTGCCCTTCTCCTCCGCCAGAAAATGGAGCGGCGCCTTTTTCCCCGGCAAGGGAACCTATGTCATGGGCGCGGGTGAATTTATTCTGGGCGAGGATTTCAGCGCCATTCAGGAGCAGGTAGAGGAATACTCGCAAAAAGGCCAGCGGGTCCTGCTGCTCGCCCATTCCCAGGAGGGCTTTTCCGGCAAGGAGCTGCCGGAGATCATAGAACCCATGGGCCTGGTGCTCATCAGTGATAAAATTCGCCGGGAGGCCGCCCGCACCCTCCGCTATTTTGCCGACCAGGGCGTTGACCTTAAGGTGATTTCCGGCGATAACGCCGTTACGGTGGCGAATATTGCCCGGAAGGCGGGGCTGGAAAACGCGGACCGTTTTGTGGACGCCACCACCCTGGAAACAGAGGAGGATATTCGGGACGCGGTAAACCGCTACTGTGTATTCGGGCGGGTGACCCCCCAGCAGAAGCTGGCCTTTGTGAAGGCCCTGAAGGCGGATGGCCACACCGTGGCCATGACGGGAGACGGCGTAAACGACGTACTGGCCTTAAAGGAAGCCGATTGCTCCATTGCCATGGCCTCCGGCAGCGACGCCGCCCGCACCGTATCGAATCTGGTGCTTCTGGATTCCAACTTTGCCTCCATGCCTCTGGTGGTGCAGGAGGGCCGCCGCTCCATCAACAATTTGCAGCGCTCCAGCTCTCTGTTCCTGGTGAAAACCATTTTTTCCGCGCTCATCGGCGTGCTGTTTATCTTCTTGAATTATTCTTACCCCTTCGAGCCGATCCAGCAGACCCTCATCAGCTCCCTGACCATTGGCGTTCCCTCCTTTCTCCTGGCGCTGGAGCCCAACAAGGACAGGCTGCGGGGAAAATTCATTTTCAATGTGTTCAAAATGTGCGTGCCCGCAGCCCTGACCATGACGGCCAATATTCTGGCTCTTTGCGCCTTAAGCGGCCCGCTGGGGCTCACCGGCCCGGAAATGTCTACTTTGGCGGTGATCGTCACCTCCCTTTCCGGGTTTATCATGCTCTTTAAGGTCTGCACGCCCTTTAACGGCCTGCGCAGCGTCCTCTTCGGAGGCCTGCTTTCCGCTTTTCTGGCGGCGCTGTTGTTCTTCCGGGACTTTTTCTCCCTGACCACCCCCACCCTGCCCATGCTCATCGCGCTGGTCCCCCTGCTCTCCCTTTCTATCGTGCTGATGCTGGCGCTGCTCCACCTGGTAGACCATGTGATCGCCAATTCTCAAAGCCCACTTTATCCCTTCCGAAACCGGGGCAAAAAGAACCGGCGGAAAAAGACGGGCAATTCTTCCCATTCCCGGCACGCCACCCGTTAAAAACGCTGTCTCACAGCCGGCGGCGAGGCGCCGCAGCCACTCGTGAAGCTGCTAATTGCAGAAGGACCATTTTGAACCTGACCGCAGGATAGCTGCTAAATTATAGCTTAGTGTATTAGTTGTTAGAGAAGGGTAAGTCCCTCTTTTGTCATTGCTGAGCAAAGAGTCAAAGAACGAGATCCTTCACTTCGTTCAGAATGACAGAAGAGAGGCAAGTGGGTAATCGCTAAATTTCAATTTAGCAGATAGTCCCCCCCTTTTTGTTCAGAATAACAATGGAAGATTCTATTGCCCTTTCTAACAACTAACTACTCACGACTAACCACTTACAAACCATGGCCTTGCCCTTCTTAATTGCTAATTCCCCATTCCTAATTGCTCATTGTATCCCCACCCTTCGTCCAGTATCCAGTATCTAAAAAGGTGCGTTGCAGTTTTCTTTCTGCAACGCGCCTTTTTTGCGCTTTTGCCACAAAATGGATAAGTTTCTCTTAACATATAAGAAAAAACGGAAAATCCCTCTTGACATTCTTAGAATATAAGCATATACTAAAAACATCTTAGTTACTAAGATGTTTGCTTCGTATTTGGAAGAAACTCGGAAAACGAAGCATCGGAAGGGTGGGAATCAGGTGATCTGTCCGGTATGCGGAGAAAGGGCTTCGGAGCTGAAAAGCTTCGGGTATCAGGCGCTGTGCGAGGACTGTTTTTCAGTTTTCTGCCGGGAGGAAAAAACAGTGGAGCGGCATTTGCCGGGGTTTTTGCAAAGCAGGCTTGCGGAGTTTCTGCCCTGGATGCTTCAGGGCGATCTCATCGGCGAGGACTACCGGCTGGCGGGAATGGGATATACCTACCGCCTTTGGAAAAAGGACCACCCGGAGCTGGCAAGGGACGCGGAGCGGGATTTTACACGTTCTCTGCCGGGAGAGTGGGAGGAGTATGTCGGTCTGAACCAAAATTTATTGTAACGGAAAGGACAGTGCAAAAATGAAGCATGAAATTTGGGAGAGCTTTGATTATCAAAGCATGGCAAGGGAACTCGAACGGGAGATTGCCTCCATCGAGGCGCGGATCGCCGTGCTTCGGTCGGAGAGCGAGGAAGAAATAAACGCTGCGTCCAGACTGTATCTGCTGGAGGACGAGCTGAGCCAGCTGCACATTACCAGAAAGCTGCTGCTGAAAAAAGCCCGGCGAAGAAGTATGGGCCTGTAAGCTGGAACAGGGCCGAAAAAGGAGGAAAGCACATGACAAAAGAGCTGCTGGAACAGTATCCCGATCTCTGCGCGGAGATCAAAGAAGTGGAGGAGCAGATGCGCTGGGGCATTGCGGCAACCGTTTCGGAAAGCAGAACGGAATACCCCTATACCCAGCACGCCTCCTGCGTGCGGGGCGTGCCCCCGGAGCTTTCCCGGCGGCGGGAGGAGCTGCAAAGAAAGAAAGCGGAGATCGAAGCGTTCGTGGCAAGCCTTCCCAACAGCTCCCTGCGCAGGGTAGTGACCTACCGGGCCTTTCAGGGCATGAAGTGGTCCACCGTGGCGGCAAAAATGGGAAGCCGCTACTCTGAACGCATGGTGAAATACCTGTACTACCAGGCGGTAAAATACCGCCCCTGGAGCTGGGAGGAAGAAAAAACAGAAATAGAAACAGAAAGGGAGGGATCAAATGGCGCGGATCAGCACGGACGGGAAGCATAGAGAGAATACGGCGGATCCGAGGTGGAAGGACAAAATGCTGGCAAAGGAGGAAGGAAAGAAAAATGTAGACGCGATCCAGTTCGCCGGGGAAATGTACCATCACGAGGGGTCGGGGCCCACCACGGAGGAGCTGAACAAGGCGGCGGCCAGAGGCAGCAGCCTGACCCAGAAAAAAGAGCAGGCGGAGAAGGACCTTACCTACACCAAAAAGTACAAAGACGCGAAGTGGGACATGGTGGAATCCACAGAGCAAAGCCTTTTGAACTTTTACGCGGAATTGGGGCTGGAGGAGGACTACAGAAAGCTGGAAGAAATGAAAGCGGAATTTGAAAGGAACCCCAGCTCCCAGCTGGCCCAGGAGCATGACGCGCTGGTGGACAGCGTTCGCCAAAAGGAACAAAAGCTGAAGGTGTACGAAAAATCATATCAGGATACGGTGGATTCCTATAACGCCCTGGGCCAGCAGGGTCAGAACCAGTGGGAAGCCTATCAGGAAATCTGGGACGAATGGGACAAGGACCGGCGCGTCACCCATTACATGATGGACGACTATCAGGAAAACAACTGGGACCTTTTATCCGAAGAAGCCAAAGCCGCGCTGCAGGGCCATGATAACGATCAGAACGAAGACTTTCAAAGCTCCATCGACTGGATCGACGGAAGGTTTCTCGAGATCGACAGTGAAATAGAGAATGTCCAAAAAATCCACGATGAGAAGCTGATGTATTATCGGGAGTATTATGACGAGCATGGCGAGTACCCGAAGTCCTACCCGGAGATCGAAGCCGAATTGAACAGCTACCAGGAAAGGATCGATGGGCTGGAGGCGGAAAAAAAGCAGCGCCAGCAGACGCAGAAGAATGAAACCAACGAGCTGAATTTCCGCCGGCAGTACGTCGGCCTGAAATACAACGATGATTTTCAGGAGTACGCAAGCTACGCGCCGGCAGAACAGGGAGCCTTTTCCATAGTAAGCGATACGGGAGATACTTATCGTAGAATCAACAACGTTCCTGTAGCGCGGGGGATTTTTGACAAATGGGATACCAGCAAAGACCACCTGAAGGAAATGAAGCCGGACGAGATCGATATCTTCAATTATCTCTATCAAAAACAAGGAGAGGAGAAAGCCCAAAAATACATAGAGGATATCACCCCCGTGCTGTACCGGCGGCAGAGAGAAAGCAAAGAAAAAGAAATCACGGACTTCGCGGAGGAAAGCTGGGGGAACAGCGCGTTGGCGTCCGTTAACAGTATCCTGACAAAGCCCCTGGAGGGGTTCAGCTACCTGGGCCAGGGGATCGATTATCTGATGGACGGTGAGATCGACGAGAACGCGCCGTACAACGCCTTTGTGTATGAGAACCAGGCAGCCCGAAGCGCGGTGAGCAAGAAGATCGAAAAGCAGTGGGGAGAAGCGGGAAGCTTTCTGTACCAGCTGGGTATGGGACTGGGGGATTTTGTTTACACGCTGGCCCTGTCTCATGGGCTTGCGGCGGGAGCGGGAGCCGCAGGCCTTTCAACGGGAGCAGTGGCGAAAACCGCCTCCCGAATCTCCCTGGCTATTATGAGCACGGAAGCCGCGGCGGAAACGGTGCTGGACGCGAAGGACCGGGGACTGGAAGACGGAGACGCCTTCTGGCTGGGAACCATAGCGGGAGCCACAGAACTGGTAACGGAAAAGGTGAGTATCGATAAGCTGCTGGATAAGGTGGGTATGGGGAAAAACGCGGTGACGTACCTGCTGAAAAACGCCCTGGCAGAAGGCAGTGAGGAAATAACCGGCAACGCGGTAAACTGGCTGGCCGATGTGATGATCTCCCAGGATAAATCCGAATGGGAGGAAACGTTGCTGTACTATAGGGCCCTGGGCTTTTCCGAAGACGAGGCCTTCCTGGCCGCCATGAAGGAGCAGGGCAAGCAACTGCTGAAGGACGGCGCGGCGGGAGCCATTACCGGCACCATCACGGCAGGCGGCAGACTGGCGGGAAGCAAGATCCAAGATGGAATCCAGAACTACAGAAACTACAAGGGGGCGGTGCAGAATGGGAGAATTTACCACGATCTGAACAATATGACCAAGGGCGAGCTTGCTCGGTCTCTGGGTAATATGAATGTGGAGCAGTCATACCGTTCCATGTCCCCGGAGGCGATCCTGGAAGCCTCCGGTCTGAAACCCCAGCAAGCTCAATATTTGCTGGAAAACACCGCGTATTCACCGGAAAGCCGAGCAGCGCGGCCCTCGGCGGATCAGGTCTACTCCATGCTGAGAGCTTCCGGCCTGAACCACCAGGAGACCCAGGCTTTGATGAAGAGCAAGGGGTATTCGATGGAAGAAAGAAATAAAATTTACTCAACACCTTTGGAAAAAGGCAATAATATGTCTGGCGAGGATTCTGCAGCGTTTATGAAAAAGGAAGAGCATACGGAAACTCTTGATCCTTCAGAACCTATGGAATTAGTGACGCAAGCAAACCAGAATTTCACAGCACTTGAAAAAGATCAGCAAGAAGCTTATAATAAATTTGCTGAGGAAATTCATGATTTAATACGTTTAGAATATCCTCTGGAAGTGCATAAAGACAAGCAGGGAAAACATGTTCGCGGTTCTTTCAATTTTGACCCTACTCGAGGTGAATTAACAGCAGATCCTAAAGAACTAATTCAACTTTATGCTGGGAAAGGAAAGCCACGCCAGACGAACAAAGGGGAATGGTGCCAAAAAGAATATTTTGTACATACTTCCGTGATTGGAATTTACAAAAATCTGGATGGTGATGCAATGCCTACTACAGCAGGAATGATTCACTATTCAAAAAAAGGAGTACATATTGTACCGGCAAAACCAATTGAAGGAGATAAGTAATGTTAAATATAAAAAAATATTCCTATTTACTAGATAAAAACATAAGAATTATCTGTAATAACAGACAAACTTTTATTGGGAAATGGATAGATTGGACAAGTGCACAAGACAATGAGCCAGATCCGGAATCTATTACCATTGAAAAGCCTTGGGGCGCACAAATTGAAATTTTTGTTAGGGACATAAGCGATATTATCTCTGCCTAATTAAAGAACAATAAACTAAAAGAATATTCCTAACTACCCATCGGAATATCCTATTGGAGATTGGAGGGATGAATTCAGGGCCAGCTATTAGGCGACGATAAAAGCTCCAGAACTTACAGCGGAGGATCGTGCCCTTTTGATGATAGATGCATATGATCGGGCACGGGAGGCAGGCAAAATGATGGAATATGATGAAACAGCAAGGAGGATCATTTATGGATATTAAACGTACAAATTATACAGAAGAAGAATGGACAGCTTTGCATCAAAAAGAACGGAATCCCCAAGATAAGGTAATCTGCCCTCGTTGTGGCAAAGAGCTCACCTATCGTTCGGTGGGGAATTCGTATGAGGTCAAGTGTCCCACACCCGGCTGTATTTACGATGCGGTTTGCGGTCTGTAAAATCAGATACAACTCCAAAAATCAGATACAACTCCATAAGATAGTTAAATTAGTGAAGCCAGCAGCATACCTGAAAGGTGTACTGCTGGTTTTCTATTTTTAAGAACCATAGCAGGAGCCACAGAGCTGGTAACGGAAAAGGTGAGTATCGAAAAGCTGCTGGATAAGGTGGGTATGGGAAAAAACGCGCTGACGTATCTCCTGAAAAACGCCCTGGCAGAAGGCAGCGAGGAAATAACCGGCGACGCGGTAAACTGGCTGGCCGATGTGATGATCTCCCAGGATAAATCGGAGTGGCAGGAAACGCTGTTTCATTACCAAGTCATGGGCTTTTCCGAAGACGAGGCCTTCCTGGCCGCCATGAAGGAGCAGGGCAGGAAAATGCTGAAGGACGGCGCGGCGGGAGCCATTACCGGCACCATCACAGCAGGCGGCAGACTGGCGGGAAGCAAGATCCAAGATGGAATCCAGAACTACAGAAACTACAAGGGGGCGGTGCAGAATGGGAGAATTTACCACGATCTGAACAATATGACCAAGGGCGACCTGGCCAGAAGCCTCGGCTATATGGATATTGAGCAGGAGTACAAAACCTCTCTGCCGGTAGCGCTGGAAGCGGAAAGCCGGAGCGGCAGTGAAATCCGCTCGCTGCTGGAAGCAAACGGGTATTCTCTGGAAGGTGAGTTTGGAGACAGGAATACAGATATTTCCTTAAGAGAAAGTAAGGCACAGCATTCTATTCAAACACTACCCGATGGGAAAAAGTATGTTAAAGCAGACCGGCAAGTGATTTCCGGGAATAATCCCCAAAAGTGGGCGGGACAAATCACCAATTATATCAATCAGCAAATCAGAAAAGGAAAAAATGTTATGCTGGTTACTGATAATGATGATTTACTGCAAATTACGCAAAATACTGCCGGCAAGGCACAATTTCGCAATTTGGTTCTCCAACCAAGTGGGTTCTATCAACCAATGACAGATGATCAATATGCTGTAAAGCTGCGTGCAGAAGGACATATAGATGAACTGGCACAGATTTCTTCCAGAGGAAACAAGATAGTTCCTGACGGCGATGGAAAACATAAAGCAATGGCGTCCAATGGTTGGAATTACCGAACTGCCTATTTCGAAGATGCAGATGGAAAATATTATCAACTAACGATTTCTACTGCGCTGGGGAAAAACGGCAATACCGTTTACAATATTGCAAAAATAAAGGAAAGAACTCCTGCTGGAGGGGAGTCTAAAGTAAAAACTTCAGGGGCTCTTCCCTTTAGGGGCTCTTCTGCCGAAAACGGCGGCGCTCAAGTCCAGTTCAGGAGTTCCAATGCCAGTATACCCATTTCCACTGAAAAAGTCAACGGCAGCGGCATGAATTTGGATCAAAGCATTCGTTTATACGGTGTAGACCCGCAAAAAGCGGCGCTTGTGACCCGGCTGGCAAATGACACCGGAGCGAAGGTGCTCTTCGATGGAACGCTGACGGAAGAATGTGAAGGGTATGAAAAGGACGGCGTGATCTACCTGAACCCCAATGCAAACAATATCAAGGCCATATTCAGTCATGAGCTGACTCATGTTCTGGAGAGAACGGATTCCTACCAAACCTTGCGGAATATGGTGCTGAGCCAGTACGGGAACAATACCGCCCTGCAAAACGCGCTGGACGCGAAACGGAAGAACTATCAGGCGCACGGCGTGGAGTTGACCAGAGCGGAAGCGGCTCAGGAGCTGGTGGCGGAATTCGCGGGCGAAAGGCTGTTTACGGATATCAGCGCGATCCGGCGCTTGGCAAGCTACGACCTGAACCTGGCGGGAAAAATCGGCAGCGCCATTTCCCGCATGGCGTCAAAGGCAACGGGAAACCCGGAAAAGAGCTTCCTGAGAAACGCGGAGCACATGTACACACAGGCCATTCGGGAAAACTCGGCGTTAAGCCCCACAGAAGCCAGGTTCCTGCTGGAGAGTAATGGGTATTCTGTCAAGGATTCCCCTCAGCTTCCGAGCTTGCTTAGAGACGGTGAAGGGGGACAGCTGCAAAGAGATGAAGTGGGAAGAAAGCCGTTTGAATTATTTGCGGACACGACTGAAGATGCTTTGAATAGTGAGACGAATTCTGGAGGCAAGCAGACCGATCTATTAGTTGATACGCCATTGACAGAGGAAGAAAATCAGCGTATCATACGAAACAGAGTAGAAAATGGTGAGTATTCTTTACGTCATTCCCACCAACATTACTTAAAGCATGTAGAAGGAACTCCACAATATAACAATTACTTGCGAACACAGCTTGAAAAAGGTGCGTCCCCTCCTAGCAAACTGACAATTACAGAAGCAGAGGCAGAAGCGATTATTAAAAAATATTACGGTACCGGTACATCTAGAAAATCAAAAGGCAAAGTTGGGAATGTTGAGTTTATAACAGTGGATAAAGTGGTGGGTGTATATTATGAAAACGGCTCATGGCATGAAACAAAACGTGTAGCAATTCATTACGGAAGCAACGCAAGCCACATTGTTCCAGTAAAGGAGAAGTATCATGATTAATATTTGGAAGTACGAAAACAAGAAAGTCAAACTGACAGATACTGATGGAAAAGACCATATTGGATATGTGGCCTTAGTTTCTGAAGCAGAGGACACAGGAGATCCAGAAGACAACCTTACTCTTTATATCAATGGAGAGTATTACGGATTTCTTCAAAGCGAAATAGCAGAAATAGAAGAGCTATAAGCCAAAACAGAGTGTTTCCTCATATTTGAAAAATTTCAAAAAAGCCGGGTAGTTTGTCATATGACAGACTGCCCGACTTTTTTGTTATGTGGAGAAAAGTGCAAGCTAATTGACCTACCTGCTGAAAAATGCCCTGGCGGAGGGCAGCGAGGAAATAACCAGTGACGCGGTAAACTGGCTGGCCGATGTGATGATCTCCCAGGATAAATCGGAGTGGCAGGAAACCCTGTTTCATTACCAAGTCATGGGCTTTTCCGAGGACGAGGCCTTCCTGGCGGCGTGATTTACCTGAATCCCGCTCGGATAATGGAAATTTTGTGTGTAGTTACAGGGCTGGACATCAAGAAAGGTTGAACGCCCCACAGACTTTACATGCTGTAGATAATAATGGAAAAAATTCCATTATAAACGCCCAACCTTTCAACACTAATATGCCCAACACTTCTGGAAAAGTCAACGGAATATGGCCCTGGATCAAAGTGGGGCTTTACATCATATAGGCTCGCAGAAAGCGCAGCTGGCGGCCCGGCTTTTTTTCGGGCAGCGATCATGTGCTCCTGTCTGATCTGCCACGGTCTCTGTCCGGCTTCACGCCGGGCAAGGTCACAAAAAAGGTATTTTTCTTTTCCCCGCTTTCCGCCCAGATCTTTCCTTTATGGAGGGCCGCAAGCTGCCGGGCGATGGCGAGGCCCAGGCCGTGGCCTTCTCCGTGGCGGGAGGGGTCTCCCCGGTAGAAGCGTTCAAAAATTCGGGGAAGCTCCTCCGGGGGAATGGGCGTTCCCTCATTGGAAACGGACAGCCTGGCGGTTTTGCCAACAGCTCTCAGCTCTACCTGAATTTTTCCGCTAGGGGAAGCGTATTGCAGGGCATTTTCCAACAGGATCCCGCACAGCTGAGAAAGCCCGGCGGCGTTTCCCGGTAAAAGCAGCCCCGGCTCTATTTTCTGGGAAAGCTCATGGCCGCTTTCAAAGGCGGCGGGCTCAAAAGAAAGAACGCTGTCCGTTACCAAATAGGAAAGGTCCACCTGCTCCATAACAGGAGCATGGGCGCTGTCCTCCGAACGGGCCAGAGTGAGCAGCTCCTGGGTCAGCCCTTTCATACGCTGGGCCTCCGCCAGAATATTGTTTGCCCAGCGGGCAGGATCCTCTTCCGGGTGAGAAACGATCATCTCCGCGTTGGAAAGGATCACGGTAAGGGGAGTTTTCAGCTCGTGGGAGGCGTCCCCTACAAACTGCTTTTGCTGATTCCAGGCGTTTTCCACCGGACGCACCGCCCAGCGGGCCAAAAGAATGCTGGCGCAGAAAAAGATCAGCAGAGTCAAAGCGCCTATCAGAAATGAATTTTTCAGCAGCTCCGCAAGACTGTTGTATTCTGCTGTGCTGTCCGCAAAGGCAATGATCGTTCCGTTGGCCCCCGTTCTTTTGGCATAGCGAAGCCGACGGGCGGAAAGCGCGCCGGAGGGCTCTTCCCGTAAAGCGACTTCCCGGGCAAGCTCTTTGAGCTCTGCCGTGTCAAGATCGCTCAGTAAAATTTCCGCCCGGTTTCCCAAATTCACCGTGCCGTTTTTCTCCACCAGCACGGTAAAACAGGGAAAACGGATCTTCACTTCATTGGGGTTCTTTCCTTCCGGAGGAAGCTCGTCCCTGTTTTTATTCTCTTCCTTCCAGCCGCCTCCCTGCCACACGCGGCGATTCAGCTCCCGTTCCAGCATTTCCTCACTTTGGCGGCGCATGCCGGTTTCCGTGGAAATCACCAGCACGGCGAATACGGCTAGCAAGATCACTGCCGCCACCCCCATCACCACCGCCACAAATTTCCTGCGCAGCTTTTTGAGCACCCTTTCTCCCCTCCTATGTCTTCAGATAATAGCCCAGCCGCCGGGCGGACTCAATGGTGACGGGGCAATGGATATGAAGCAGCTTTTTTCGCAAAAACGAAATATAGACCTCCACATGATTATCCTCCGCCTGAGAATCGTACCCCCAGGCTTTCAGCAGTAAGGTCTCCTTGGGCACCACGTTTCCCGCATTGGAAAGCAGCAGGCGCATGATCTCAAATTCCTTGCTGCTCAGCCGAATGGAACGCGCCCCGCAGGAAAGCTCACAGGAGGAAAGGTTCAGCGTTAGCTCCCCCAGGGAAAGCTTTTCCGTGATGACCTCCTCCTGGCGGCGGAGCAGCGCCCGCAAGCAGGCTAACAGCTCTTCTGCCTCAAAGGGCTTTGTAAGGTAGTAATCCGCGCCCCGGTCCAGCCCCTCCACCTTATCAGAGGTTTCTGATTTGGCGGTAAGCAGGAGCACCGGGGTATTGAGCCCCGCCTCCCGCAGCTCTTTTACCACCTGAAAGCCGTTTTTCTTCGGCATCATCACGTCCAGAATGACCGCGTCGTAAATTCCGGTCAGGGCGTTATCCAGCCCGGTTTCCCCATTATAGGCCGCATCGACAAGATAACTATGGTAAGTCAACAGCTCGCACAGGGTATCGGCCAGCCGCTTTTCGTCCTCTACTACCAGGATCCGCAAGGATTTTCCCCCCCGTTCGTTTTTTTCATTGTACACGGAACGCACCGTCTTGTAAAGGCAGCACCCGCTTAAGACGATAGCCATGAATTGTGCAGTATTGCCTAAAGAATGCCCCCGAAACCTGAAAAGAACCTGAAGCTCCCCTTTCAGGTTCTTTTCAGGTTTTTTCTTTACAATCGCCTCGTGAGTAAAGCCGGGCACTTCCGGCGGAAAGGATGGGATTTTTTGGCTTCTCCCCTTCGGCACGAATATAAAATTCGCCTCAGCCTCGGAGAATACGCCGGGCTGCGTGCCCGATTAAGGGCTGTCCTGCCCCACGACGCCCATGCGGGGCCTTCTGGGGAATATCAGATCTGCAGCGTTTATTTTGACAACACGGAGGATAAGGCCCTGAGAGAAAAGCTGACCGGGATAGACTGCCGGGAAAAATTTCGGCTTCGCTGGTATAACGGGGATACCTCCTATCTCGTTTTGGAAAAGAAAAGCAAGCACCACGGGCTTTGCGGAAAAGCCGGGTGCCTGCTGACAAAGGAGGAAGCCTGCCTGCTGTTTCACGGCGATACCCGCTGGATGAAGGAAAGCGACAGGAAAACGGCCCGGGAACTGGCCCTGAAAATGGAGCTGCAGGGGCTGCGGCCCCGAACCGTGGTGGATTATCTGCGGGAGCCCTTTGTATTTCCTCCCGGGAACGTTCGGGTCACCCTGGACAGGGAGATCCGCGGCGCCGCTTTTTTCCCCGATCTTTTAGAAAACCCTCCGCTTTTGCTTCCGGCGGGAAACAGCGTGATTTTAGAAGTGAAATACGATGAATTCCTGCCGGAACTGATCCGGGACATTGTGGGGCTGAATTCCCGAGGCGCCGAGGCATTTTCCAAATACGCGGCGGCAAGGGGAGTTAGTTATTAGTTGCCAGTGATTCAGATATTTTCGGAAGGAGCTTTTTTATGACGACATTTCAGGATATTTTCAAATCCAATTTTCTGGAGAACGTGACCAGTGTAACAGTGCTCGACATGGTGCTTGCCATTGTGCTGGCTTTTCTCATTGGGTTGTTCATCTTTTTTATCTATCAAAAAACCTACAGCGGCGTGCTGTACTCTCCCGGTTTTGGGGTGTCCCTCATTGCCATGACCATGATCACCACCCTGGTGATTTTAGCCGTTACCAGCAACGTGGTGCTTTCTCTCGGTATGGTGGGCGCGCTGTCTATCGTCCGGTTCCGCACGGCCATTAAGGAGCCGCTGGATATCGCCTATCTCTTCTGGGCCATCGGCGCGGGCATAGTGCTGGCGGCGGGCATGATCCCCTTAGCGGTGTTTGGCAGCGTGGTGATCGGCGTGATGCTGCTGGTATTTGTCAATCGCAAATCCCGTTCTCAGCCCTATATCGCCATGATCACCTGCGACAGCCCCCGGGCTGAGGAGCTGGTTTCAAGCTTCCTTGCCGCGTCTGTGGAAAAGCAGACCATCAAAAGCAAAACCGTCACCTCCGACCGGATCGAGCTCAATTACGAGGTTCGCCTGAAGGACGGCGGCACCTCCTTCTTAAACGGCCTGACCGGTATCGCCGGCGTGACCGGCGCGGCGCTGGTCAGCTATAACGGAGAATATATGGGATAGTAGTTGTTAGAGAAGGGATTTTACATTTTTTTGCGCTGCTGCTTTTTACACTATTTATGAAAAAGGATTTTTTCTATGAGCAAGCATAAATACACTAATTTGATCTGCGGGATCGGGGCCGCGGTGATGCTTTTGCTTACCGTGCTGTATCTCTGCGGCGGGGCTTTCTTTCTGGAGGCGGCCGCCACGGAGCTGCCCTATGTGAGCAAGCTGTTTTCTACAGACAGAGTGCACCAGATCGATCTGGCGGTAAAGGAAAGCGACTGGGAATCCATGCTGGAAAACGCGCTTTCGGAGGAATATATTTCCTGTACGGCAGTGATCGATGGCGAGAAATTCAGCAACGTGGGCATTCGCCCCAAGGGAAATTCCTCACTGAACACCGTAGCCAGCTCGGAAAGCGACAGGTACAGCTTCAAGCTGGAATTCGACCATTACGACGGCAGCTCCACCTACCATGGCCTGGATAAGCTTTGCCTGAACAATGCCATTCAGGATAACACCTATATGAAGGATTTCCTCTGCTATCAGATGATGAATTTTCTGGGCGCCGACGCCCCCCTTTCCAGCTTTGTCTGGATCACGGTAAACGGGGAGGACTGGGGCCTGTATACGGCGGTGGAGGCCATTGAAGACGCTTTCGCCCAGCGCAGCTATGGGAAAGATCACGGACAGCTCTATAAGCCGGACAGCCTGGACATGGGCGGCGGAGGCCGGGGCGCGGAGGCAGGAGAGCGAAAAGAAAAAGTATTCTCTGAAACCGAAGAACCCGCACTCTCAAAAGCTGTCGATTCGGAAGCCGCCAATTCAGAGGCTGATCATTTCCGGGCAATGGGCGGACTTGGTGAAAAGGACGGATTCGGCGGCCCCGGCGGCATGGGCGGCAGCGACGATGTGCTTCTTCGCTATTCCGATGATGATCCGGAAAGCTACCCGAATATCTTTGACAACGCCGTATTTGATACCGTGACAGACCAGGATAAGGCACGGCTGATCCGGTCCATCAAAGCGCTGAACGAGGGCGAGGTGGAAAGCTGCCTCAATATCGATGCGGTGCTGCGCTATTTTGCCGTGCACAATTTTGTTCTCAATGAGGACAGCTATACCGGCACCATGATCCACAATTACTATCTCTATGAGGAAAACGGCCTGCTTTCCATGGTGGCATGGGATTACAACCTGGCTTTCGGCGGCATGGGCGGAGGAGACAGTACCACTTTGGTAAACTCCCCTATCGATTCCCCGGTAAGCTCCGGTGACCTCACCGAACGGCCTATGGCGGCCTGGATCTTTGAAAACGAGCAGTATACTGCGCAGTACCACCAGGTCATGGAAGAGCTGATCTCCGGCTTTTTCACCAGCGGCGTTTTCTCTGAGCTGATGGAAAATACGATTGCTATCATTTCCTCCTGCGTGGAACAGGACCCCACCGCCTTCTGCACCTATGAGGAATTCCAAAAGGGAGTGGAGACCCTGCGGGAATTCTGCCTGCTGCGGGCGGAAAGTGTAAAAAAACAGTTAAACAGTGAGATCCCCTCCACCAGCGAGGGGCAGGAAGCAGAAAGCGAGCTGGTAGACGCTTCAGCGCTTTCCGTTTCCGATATGGGCTCCCAGGGCGGTATGAGCGGGGAAAGGCAGGCTCCGGGAAATCTGGAAACCACCCGGCAAAGCAATGCTTCAGGAAACACCCCTCCCCAGGGAATGGGGGAAGCTCCGGAGGGCGCCCCGCAAGGCGGTGAAATGCCGGAAGGAATGCCGCCGGAGGGCCAGCTGCCGGAAAACGACTTTCCCGTTCAGGAAAACTCCGGAGAGCCGCCTGAAAAGCCCGGCGGCTTCGGAGAAGGCGAAGCCAACTCCGGGAACTCCACCTCTGGAGAATCCTCCTCTGAATCCGATGATCTGACTGAGAAAGCGGGCTCGGAAAGCTCTGCTTCCGCACAGCCGGAAACCGATACACAGGAAGAAAACACCCCGCCCGGAGACATGCCCAACATGCCCTTTGGAAACAATGATCTCCGTGGGGTACAGAGGGAAAACGCCCCGTCGGAGGAAGCCTCTTCCTCTCTGGAAACCGGCCTTCTTCTGGGAGCTTCCGCCCTGCTTCTGCTTTTCGGCCTGCTTTTCGCGAAATTTTACCGATAACGGGGCAAGGACGGCAGATATAACGAGCAATAAGGAATAAACGGTGAAAAATCTCGTCCTTCATGCCCCTAAAAAGGGCAAGGGACGAGATTTTAGGGGAAAGCAATGACAGGAGGAAAGTGAACGATTCGCTGATAAATTTAATTTAACACACAGTTTCCAGTTGTCATTCTGAGGAACGAAGTGACGAAGAATCTCGCCCTTAATTGCAGGGAAAAAGGACAAAGGACAAGATTCTTCACTTCGTTCAGAATGACAGAATAGAAAATGGGCAGGTAACCGCTAAAGTCCAATTTATCAAACTCTGCTCTTCCGAATTGTTTTTGTCTTCGAAAAAATCCCCTTCCCTTCCGCGGCGTTTCATGGTATTCTAAGAAACAATAAAACGGTAAAAGAGGTGCGGTAATGAAAAAGATCGCGGTGGTCGGCAGTATGAATATGGACTATGTGCTGCAGGTCTCCCACATGCCGAAGGTGGGAGAAACCCTGCTTTCCCGGGATCTGAAAATGGTTCCCGGCGGGAAAGGAGCAAACCAGGCCTATGCCGCCGGAAAGCTGGGCGGGCATGTTACCATGCTGGGCGCGGTGGGCGCTGATGGGGCCGGAGAGACCCTGTGTGAAAACCTGAAGGCGGCGGGGGTGGAAACAGGGCGGATCAAGCGGGCCGCCAGGGAACCTACCGGTTCCGCCTTTATCTGTGTGGACAGCACGGGAAACAACAGCATTGTTGCGGCTCAGGGAGCAAACCTGACGGTGGATCTTCCCTATCTTCAGGAAAACCTGGAGGTGCTGCTTACCTGTGATATTCTGGTGCTCCAGCTGGAGATCCCGCTGGAAACCGTGGTATTTGCCACCAAAATGGCCAAAGAGCATGGAAAGCTTGTGATTTTGGATCCCGCCCCCGCCCGACAGGATCTTCCCCCCGAGCTTTACGCCTGCATCGATTTTCTGAAGCCCAACGAGGTGGAGGCCGCCCAGTTGGCGGGGGTGCCGGAAGGAAACCCGGAAGCGGCGGCAGCCGCTCTGCTGGAAAAGGGCGCGCAGAACGTACTGATCACCCTGGGCGGAGAAGGGGCCTTCCTTTTGGAAAAAAGCGGGAAGAAAACGTATTTCTCCGCACCCAAGGATCTTCCTGTAGTAGACACCACCGCCGCCGGAGACTGTTTCACCGCCGCCTTTGCCTGCCGCCTGGCTGCCGGGGAAAGCGCGGAAGAGGCCGTTCGTTTCGCTATCAGCGCCTCCAGCCTGTCCGTGACCCGAAAAGGAGCCCAGACCTCCCTGCCGACACTGGACGAGGTGGAGCGCTGGGGGAAGGGCAGTTGTTAAAGGTTAGCTGCCAGTTGTTAAAATAAATTTCGGGAATTTGCCAGTTCCTCAAAAATATGCTATACTGGAGTTCTAAGGACAGGAGCTTGCTGCCGGAGAAGAACGCCCTTCTCCCGCAGCAAGCGTCCAGTATCCAGCATCTAGAAGGAGTGATCTTTTATGTCTCCAAAAATGGTTGAGCTTCACGATGTGGACGTACCGGAGTTTTTGAAGGTTCTGGACGGCTGCGAGGGAGAAATCTATTTGATGACCCGGGACGGCGACAGGCTGAACCTGAAGAGCAAGCTTTGCCAGCTGGTGGGTCTGACCAGGCTCATTGAAGGCGGTAAAATTGCGGAAGCCTTCATCATGTGCGAAAAGGAAACGGACGAATCCAAGCTGTTTCGCTTTAATCTGTACAAAAAGTCCGTGGAAGATGAGGAATAAAAAAGGCGGCGCTCCGGCGCCGTTTTTTTCTGAAGGGAAGGTGACAGTATGAAAAGAAGCGGAAGGCGTTCCCGAAAAAAGCTTTCGTTAGGCTCCTTTGTTGCGGTTCTTGCCGTTGCCCTGCTGCTGCTTTGGGCGGAAAATCAGGGCCTGCTGGCGGGACCGCCGGCTGACCAACGGCAGACTCAGGACGTCATAGGCTTTTCCCCGGCGGAACAGCCGGAGGGGCTGGAGGTCTATTTCCTGGACGTGGGCCAGGGCGACAGCGCGCTTCTTCGCCTCCCAAACGGAACCAGCGTGTTTCATATTTTGATCGATACCGGGGAATACGCCTATGCAGACGGCCTGACAGACGGGCTTCGCGCCTTGGGAGTGGAAAAAATAGACGCCCTAATCTGTAGCCACCCCCATACCGACCACATGGGCTGCATGGCGAGGATCGTACAGCGCTTTGAGATCGGTTCCTTTTACATGCCCCGGCTGCCTGATGACCGGGTTCCCACCACCTCCGCCTACGAAGCCCTGCTGAACGCTTTGGAAAAGAAGGGGATCACCGCCATTCCCCTGGAGCAGGGCGTGGAAATCCCCTGCCCACCGGAGGCGAGCCTTCAGGTCTCCGCCCCCCGGCCCCAGGCGGAATGGGAGGATCTCAACAACTATTCCGGGGTGCTTCGCCTGACCTACGGGGAAACCTCCTTCCTGTTTACGGGAGACGCCGAAAAGGAAAGCGAGGCCCTGATTTTGCAGGACGGGTACGAGCTTCATGCCGATGTGCTCAAATGCGGCCACCACGGCTCCCGCACCTCTACCTCCGCGAAATTTTTGAAGGCGGTAGAGCCCCGGTACGCGGTGATCAGCTGCGGAAAAGACAATTCCTACGGCCACCCCCACGACGGCGTTTTGGAAAAGCTTCAAAAGCTGGGAACCACGGTTTACCGAACCGATGAAGACCATACGGTGCTCGCGAAAAGCGATGGGAGCAGGATCACCTTTGAAACCGGCCTGCCCTCCATCGCGGCAAATGAAACAGAAAAGAGGAAATGAAAATGCTGACAGAGCAGAAAAAGGAATTTATTGAATTTATGATGTCCGCCGATGTGCTGCGCTTTGGAAACTTCGTGACGAAAAGCGGCAGGCACACCCAATACTTTGTCAATACCGGAAACTATAAGACCGGCGCGCAGCTTGCAAGGCTTGGCAGCTATTACGCCGCCCAGGTAAAGGAAGCCGCGGGAGAAAACTTTCAGGCCATGTTCGGCCCGGCCTACAAGGGGATCCCGCTGGTCTCCGCCTGCTCTATTGCCCTGTACCGGGATTTTGGCATAGACAAGCCCTATTTCTTCAACCGGAAGGAAGCGAAGGATCACGGCGAGGGCGGCAATATCGTGGGTTACCGGCCCCAGGACGGCGACAGGATCATCCTTATTGAAGACGTGATCACCGCGGGCACCGCCGTGCGGGAAACCATGCCAATTTTGAAGGCCTGCGCCAAGGTGGAGGTTCCCCACATGTTTATCAGCGTAGACCGCTGCGAGGTGGGAAACACGCCCGGAAAAACTGCCATTATGGAGGTGCAGGAGGAATTCGGCATTCAGGTGCACCCCATCGTCACCGTGGTGGATATCCACGAATACCTGAAGGCCTCCGGTGCGGACCCGGAGCTCTTAAAGGCTATGGAAGGCTATATGGATCAGTACTGTGTCCTGTAAATTTCTTTGTAAAACACAAGCCCACCGGGAAGATGCTGCTCTCCGGCGGGCTGTTTTTGTATCTCCAGGGCGTGATCACACCCTAATTGCTCAAACGGTAATACTCCCAGAAGCGCAGCTTCTTTATGTCCTCAGCATATTCCTCCGGCAGCTCTTCAAAGTATTCGCCCTCTCCGGTGCGGCCTGTGCCGTTGTGCAGCACGGGAAGCTCCCGCCGCAGGTCGTTCAAATAGGAGAAAAAGCTGTTTTCTTCCCGGCGGCCGGTAAGTTCCAGGGTCATCGCCCCCAGGAAATTGGCGTTGATCATGCCGTCTTCCGGCAGGCCCAGCGCCTCCTTTCTGGCGGAGAAATCCAGCAGCTCCGCCGCCGGACTGTTGACCCAGATCACATAGGGCGTTTCATAAGTGCGCAGAGTAGTGACCGGGTCCTTCCCCTCGCCTACCTCCATGCCGATCTCATGATAGCATTGGTAGCTGTCGCCCAAATTGGGCAGATGGTCACCAAAGAACACCAGCATGACCGGTTCTTCCCGGCTCTCGTAATATTCCGTGAGCCCCCGAAGCATATCGTCCGCGTCCTTCGCCCCCTTGGCATAGACGGAAAGCCGGGTCCTGGCCCCCGCGTCGATTTCCCGCTTCAGGGGAACCAGCTGTACCCTGTATTCCCCGTATTTATCGTGGCTGTAGGACATATGGTTCTGAATGGTAACGGTATAATTGAAATAGGGCTTTCCCGCCTCCATGGCTGCTTCAAACTCTTCCTTCATCACGTCCAGCACGGCGGAATCCATCACCCAGCCGCCCATCCGCTCCGCATCCTCAAAGGCCTCGGAAAACAGCAGCTTTTCCGCGCCGAAATACCGGTATACGTTTTGGCGGTTATAAAACCAATCCTGGCCCGGGTGGATAAATTCCGTCTGATAGCCGTCCTCCAAAAACACCCGGAAAATGCTGTCGATATCCCGGTGCAGCACCCGAAAGGCAGAGGCCCCGCTTTCGCTGATAAAATTGGTCTGCATGCCGGTGATCACATCAAATTCCGTGTTCGCCGTTCCCGCGCCGTAATTCGGCACCACGATATGCCCGGTAACGGCACGATCCGAGGTTTTCAGGGAGTTATAGAACCGCAGGGGCTCTTCGCCCGCCGGGTAATCCAGAATTTCCTGGTTTGTCACATCGGAAAAGGCCTCGTTCATCACCATCACCACATTGACGGCTTTGCCCTGCCCCTTTTTTGCGGGGTGCTCCTGTTCATAGGCCTTCGCCTGACCGGTGGAATAGCCCTCCGGCTTTTCCACCAGGTAGGTATTGAAATTGTAGCAAAAGCAATAGGGGAACCCCAGCTGCTCGTATACCCCCGCGATGTAATACCGGTTTTTCACCGGGAAGGATTCATACAGCTCCCGGGAGCTGTATACCTGCTGAATGCAGCCGGTCAGCACGCCGAAGGAGACCAGCGCCCCCAGCAGGGCAAAGCACACGTTGCCCCAGCGCTTTCGGAAGGGCCGCTTTCCCCGCAGCAGCACGCCCAGCACGACCATCGCCAGCACAAAGCCCACAATAGCCAGCACAGAGGGCAGGTGCAGGTTCATATCATAGCTCTGCATGGCGTTTCCCGCTTCCTTGATCAGAGCGATATCCTTGGGGCTGAAGGGCTCGTCCCGCTTTTCCACCATGGTACGGTTCACAAGGGAAAGCACCCCGCCCAGCCCCCCTGCCGCGGCGGCGGCAAAAAAGGGATCGGAAAACAAAAACCAGAAGCCCAGGGTAATGAGCCAAAAGGGCAGAAAATTCAAAAACGCCAGCACAGGCTGCTCCCGCAGATAGAGAAGCAGCGTTTCCAAAGATCCCGGCTGAATGGCCAGAGCCAAAAGCGCTTCCAGAACAGCCAGTGGAAGTGTAAAAAGAAGGCCCCAAAAGGCATGGAGCCGAACCAGAGGAAGCCTTTTCCAAAATTTTTCCTTCATAAAATATACCGCCATGTTATTTTTCATCACAAGAAACTGCACAGCAAAAAATGCCGTTATGCTTTACTATTTTACTCCTTTTCCTTTACAAAGTCAATTTTCAGCAGAATCGGCCTTGCAACACCCTGAAAAGCGGAGTATACTGATAAAATCCCGCCGCGCGGCTGTGGAAAAAATTTCCTTCTGCCGCAGGCTCCCATTCCTATCTACCCAAATTACCGGAGGGCTTACACGATGAACAGCAATTATTATGAGGGACAGTCCTTTCAGGGTTTACGGTTTCAGGAGGAGACCTTCACGGGCTTGCAGTTTGTGGACTGCGCCTTTACAGACTGCTCTCTGGATTCCTGCACCCTGCGGCACTGTGATTTTTCCGGCTGTGTTTTCCTTCGCTGCCGGGTTTCGGCCCTGAAGGCGGAAACCGTGCAGATGAAATTCGGAGAATTCGAGGAATGCGTGCTCACCGGGGTAAACTGGTCCCTGCTTCAGCCCGCGGGCCGGTTTTCCGAGCCCATTTCCCGCATGGAGCGCTGCCGCCTGAAATACAATTCCTTCTCTAACCTGAACCTGGCCCGGTTTGATTTTTCCGGCTCGGAGCTGGTGGAGACCATCTTTGCGGAATGCAAACTTTCCGAAAGCAGCTTTCAGGGCTGCGGCCTGCAAAACACGGAATTTTTCAAATGCGACCTCCGGAAGGCAGATTTCAGGGAAGCTGTGGGCTACCGCATCGATGTGTTGAATAACGAGGTAAAAAACGCGCGCTTCTCCCTGCCGGAGGCCATGCGGCTGCTGGGGCCGTTGGGGATCCAACTGGAATAGGCAGCCCAAAATTTTTTCATTTTTTCCCAAAAAAGTCTTGACTTAAAGCTTGCTTTAACCTGTAGGATAGAAATCAAGGAAGGTTGGTTGAAAAATTGAGGACGCGATATTTCTAAACTCTTTTTTGGGAAGTGATCACGGCAATGGCAAAATTTTACCTGGAAGGCGTTCTGATCTCCTGCACGGAACAGTTTCTGACAGTAAACGGACAGCAGGTTTCTACCTCCTCCATGGAGCGGAAGCTGCTGCGGTTTTTCCTGACCCACCCCAATATCGCCCTGTCCCGAGAGCTTTTGCTCCGGGAGGTATGGGGCTACGAAACGGCGGGCGTGACCCGCACGGTAGACACCCACGTAAAGAATCTGCGGGCCCGCCTGGGCCGGCTGGGAAAGCAGATCGCCACCGTGCGGGGCGTCGGCTACCGGCTGGACTCCTCCGAAGAGCCGCCGGAGTGCTGCTGTAAGGCTTCGTAAGTTAGTCGTTAGTTGTTAGTTGTTAGAAAAAAAGCTTCCGCAAAATGGATCATTTTGCGGAAGCTTTTTTAGATGCTGGATAGCGGCGGCGCTGCTGTGCAGCGCAATGAAGGGGAAAGGTGGTAAATTAATAGCTTAGCACAAACCCTTGGCTCCCCTGAAAGGGGAGCTGTCACGGCGAAGCCGTGACTGAGGGGTTCCACCCAAAAGTTAGAAAACGCAGGATTTATTCAAATTTATAGCGAGCTGAAACCTCTCCACCATGCTTACGCATGGTCCCCCTCCCCTTTCAGGGGAGGCAAGGATTGCTACTATTTGTTAGTACACTAAATTTCAATTTAGCGCACTCTACTCTTGACCTTGCTAATTGCTAATTACTAACTACTCACGATACAAAGCGCATTTGCGTTTCGCCCCATCTAACTACTAACCACTTTACTCCGGCAGCAGCGTCAGGCGGAAGGTGAATTCCCCTTCCTCCAGGCGGTATTGGGGCAGCAACTCGGGGCCGCAGCTGTTGGAGCCTACGCCGCTCATTTTATGATCCAGGCAGAGCACGGTATCGCCGCACTTGGTAAGCTCGTAGGAGTGCTTTTTCTCCCGCAGCTCCTCCTGGGTGTATTCGGAAACATTGCAGGAGAAGGGCACTTCCGAAGCTGCCGTGAGAGAATAGGCCCCGTCTGTGACCACCGCGTACCGGCAGCCCATGTGAGAGGAATTTTCCTGGGGCTTCAGGTAGTTTTCAAACATGCTCGATACGGACTGCGCATACACCCCCAGCCGGGAAGCCCGGTGCTTATCCAGATAGCTTTCATAGGGGCCGTAGCCGAAATACTCCACGGAATCAAAGGCTCCCGGTAAAAACAGCCGCAGGCCGAACCGGGGCAGGAAGGGGAACCGGGTGTCCCGGTGGCAGGAGGCGGAAAGGTCGATCCTGCCTTGGGCGTCAATGCTCCAAACGGCCTCGATCTCCAGGAACCGGGCGATGGAGACCGCCGCAATCCCCAGGTGGCAGGTGATCACCGCGCCGCCGGAGGCCCCGGCGGCTGCCTTCGCCTCATAGACCCGCACAGTATGGCGGTCATAGCCCGCCTGTACCCAGGCCGCGTTGATGTACTGGTCGTTATCGGTGGGAGCCCGGTAAATATTCCACTCCATGGGCTTTGTCAGGAAGCTTCGGTTGTGGAAGCACAGCTCGGAGAAGGTGGCGGTACGGGTATCGAAGGTATAGCGGAAATGATCTCCGGAGATCACCAGGTACCGTGTTCCCTCTTCGATCTCCACAGGGCCCCCGGCGGGGGCGTCCAGGAAGAAGGGCTCTTCGCTGAGCACCAGCTCGTCAAAGCCCAGAGGATAGCCGGCCTCAAAGAAATCTCCGTCTTCCCTGGCGGCATAGAAAAGCACCAGAGTGCAGATACCGCCCTCGGGAAGCTGGGGCAGGGTGATCTCCGCCTCTCCGTGGGGAGGCAGGTGAGGCAGCTCCAGTTCCCCGCCATAGAGAGCTTCTCCGTCCTGGGTGATCTCATAGGAAGCCGTGAGGAACTCCTCGGCGTTGGTAAAATCCAGATAGTTATGAAGCCGGAACACGCCGGGCTTTCCGGGAACCTGCTCCGCCCGCAAGGGACGGATCACGTTCTTATACTCCAAAAGGCCCGTGTGAGGCGTGCGGTCGGGGTACACCAGGCCGTCCATACAGAAATTTCCGTCGTGGGGGAACTCCCCGAAATCGCCGCCGTAGCGGTAAATGGGCCGGTTGTCCGGCGTGGTGCCGCCATACACCGCATGGTCGCACCACTCCCATACAAAGCCGCCGCAGAAGCCGGGGTGCTTCATGATCAGCTGCTGGTAATCCTCCGCGTCTCCGGGGCCGTTGCCCATGGCGTGAATATATTCGCACTGAATAAAAGGCAGCTTTCGGTCCGGCAGGAACTCTGTGATATCCTGATCACTGTAATCGTCCTTATGCGTATCACTGCTGAAATAGGTTTCAATGTAGGAAAGGGGCGCGTACATTCTGCTGAACAGATCCAGCATGGTGAAATCCGGCCTGCGGTCATGGTGATAGGGCATGAAATTCTCATAGTGCAGCAGGCGGGAGGGGTCGTATTCCTTTACCCAGCGCCCGGCGTTTTCAAAATTCTCTCCCCAGCCGCTTTCGTTGCCCAAAGACCAGATCACGGCGGCAGCGTTGTTTTTATCCCGAATGACAGAGCGCTGCACCCGGTCGAGGATCGCTTCCTTGAACTGGGGGTCGTCCGCCGCGTCCGGGTAGTTTTCCATGCTGTACTGCCCCAGCTTCGTAGCGTTGCCGTGGGCTTCGATATCCGCTTCGGCGATGACATAAAACCCGAATTCGGAGCACATCTGCAAAAACCAGGGGGCGTTGGGATAATGGCTGGTGCGAATGGCGTTGATATTGTGCCGCTTCATCAGGGCCAGGTCCTTTAGGGCCTGCTCCCTGCTGATAGTATAACCCGTTACGGGGTCGCTGTCATGGCGGTTGACGCCCCGGAATTTGATGGGCGTACCATTTAGAAGCACCACGCCGTCCTGTACCTCGATCTTTCTGAGGCCGATTTCCTGGGAAATACATTCCTCCCCGGTATCCAGCATTAACGTGTACTGGACAGGGTGCTCGGCGTTCCACAGCTCCGGCCGCTCAATGGAAAAAACCAGAACGTCGGAAGCGGGCTCTGCCGCGGCGACCAGCTCTCCCCCCGAGGCATACAGAGCGCCGGAAACCGTGCAGTCTCCTTCTATTTCCAGCTCTACCCGAAGCTCAGCGGAGGAAAAGTCCTTGGAAAAACTTTCCTTTACAAAGAAATCCCGCAAAAAACTGTCGGGCCGGGCGATCAGGGAAACGTCCCGGAAAATGCCGCTCATTCTCAGCTTATCCTGGTCCTCCAGGTAAGTGCCGTCACACCACTGGAGTACCAGCACGGCCAGAGTGTTATCGCCCTCCCGCAGCAGCTCGGTGATCTCAAATTCCGAGGTGCTGTGGGAAACCTGGCTGTACCCGGCAAATTCCCCGTTGACCCAGAGATACAGACAGGAATCCACCCCTTCAAAGTTCAGAAACCATCTGCCGCCTTCTCCATCGGAAAGGCTGCCCTCCTCCAAGTCAAAATGACGGACATAGAGGCCGCAGGGATTTTCCTCCGGCACATAGGGCGGGTCGCAGGGAATGGCGTAATTTACATTGGTGTACTGGTGCCTGCCATAGCCGTGGTTCTGCCAGCAGGAGGGCACGGGGATCGTATCCATTTCCTCCTCGTCAAAAAAGACGCCCTCTTCCGGATCCACCGCGTCCTCATAGCTTTCAAAGTAGTGGAAGCTCCAGGTCCCGTTCAGGGAAAACACCCGGGAGGACAGGCCCTCCTCCGCTTCTTCAATATCCGCGAAGGGAATGTAATAGCTTCTGTTTGGGGCGGTTCCCACATGGAGAACGTGGGGGTCTTCATGGAAATGCCTGGCATGCTCTTTCATAGCGCTGCTTCCTTTCCCGAGGCCAAGGGCCGTCTTTAAGATGAATTGACTTTTTTCCCGGAAAAAGGTACACTTAAAAAAACACCTTTTTCCACTAATCACTTTTAGCTTACTCTGAAACGGGGAAATAGTCAATCGTCTTTTCAAAAAATTTCCAGGAGAGGAGGAACAGCCCTTGGGTACGGAAATTTTACTGGCGGCGGCCTTTTCCGGAGGCGTTCTGGCCTTTCTCGGAAAACGCCCGCAAAAGGAAGGCTTGAAGTCCTCTTCCTTCGCGGTGCTGGCAGGGGGACTTTTTCTCGCCGCTCTCACTCTTCGGCTTTCTCTGGGCTATTATGGGGAAAGCTTTCAGTCCGATCTGGACACCTTCAAGGCCTGGGCCTACGCCCTGGAGCGTACCGGACTTCCGGAGATCTATCATCGTGGCGATCTGTATCTGGATTATCCTCCCGGCTATCTTTATATCCTGCTGCTGACGGAAAAGCTGCGCATGGCCCTGAACATTCCCTTTGACGCACCGCTTTACACCCTGCTTTTGAAGCTCCCCTCCCTCTTGGCGGATCTTCTTTGCGCCGGGGGCCTGCTTTGGGTGGGCAAACGGAAGCTGGGGGAAAAAACGGCTCTGCTGGTTTGCGCCGCCTATCTCTTTTGCCCGGTGATCCTCATCAATTCTGCCCTGTGGGGACAGGTGGATTCCTTCTGCACCGCGATCCTCTTCTGCTCTGTGCTGCTGCTCTACCGGGAATGGTATCTTCCCTCGGCCCTGCTTTACGGGGTCAGTATTGCCTGCAAGCCGCAAATGCTGATTTTTGCCCCGGTTTACCTGTTTTTCACCATCAAGCAAAAAAAGTGGAGCCGCCTGCCCTTAGGTGTTCTCTGTGCCTTAGGCGCGATCCTGGTGCTGGCCCTGCCCTTTACCACAAACTTTGATTTCCATTGGCTGCCGGAAAAATACCAAAACACTCTGGACTACTACAATTTTTACAGCATCAACGCCTATAATTTCTGGGCTCTTATGGGTTGGAACTGGAAAACCCTGCCGGAGGGAGCGCTTTTCCAGCTTTTGACCTATGCCGCGCCTGTTGCCGCCACCCTGTTGTGCGGCGGGCTGCTCTTCTTTTCCAAAAGAAAGGAAACGCTGTTTGCCTGTCCCGTGCTTTTGATGGCGGTGATGTTTCTCTTCGGCGTAAAAATGCACGAGCGGTACCTGTACCCGGCCTTTCTTTTTCTGCTGCTGAGCTTTCTCTGTATTCCGGACAAGCGCCTGCTGCGGGCCTTTGCTGCTCTTTCCGCGCCGGGGTATCTCAATGTTGCCCACGTGATGTACCTGTTCCAGGATCTGGGGGGGAATTACGATCCCAACGCCCTGTACGCCCGGTGTATCTCCGGGCTGCAAGCCGCCGCTATCCTGTATACCCTGTACGCCCTGGGAATCGCCTGCCTTCCGGCGCGGGAAAGGCCCCGGCCTCTTCGGGAAAGCAGGCCCTGGCCCCGGGAGAGCTTGAAAAACACCGGGCTGACGCCCGTTGACCTGCTGTTGGCCGCCGCCATTACAGGCCTCTGCTGTATCGTTTCCTTCTGGCATTTGGGGAACAGAGAAATGGCCCTTACCTCCTGGACCCCGGCCCAGGGGGAGTCCGTGGTGTTCCGGGCGGAAGCTGACTGCGACGCGCTTTACTACCTTCCCGGCCTCGCTCCCGACGGGGAGCACCGGGCTGCCAGAACCGGGGGAAACATTCAAATTGAAACCAGCCGGGACGGGAACACCTGGCAAAACTGCGGCAATTTGAACGAGGAGAGCACCTATGTGTTTGCCTGGTCCCATTTCTTTTTGGAAGAGCCGGGCAGTTACTTGCGCCTGACTTCCCTGGACGGCAGCTCCGTGCTGAACGAGATCGGCCTGAAACTTCAGGGAAGAACAGAGCTTGCCTCTCTGACGGAGCTGGGGACCGGCGGCGCGGCGCTCATCGACGAGCAAAATACGATACCCTTCTACACCAGCTATGAAAATTCCACCTATTTCGATGAAATCTACCATGCCCGCACGGCCTATGAGCATATTCTGGGCCTGGAGCCCTATGAAAACACTCACCCGCCTTTGGGGAAATACATCATTTCCCTGGGGATCCGCATTTTTGGCATGAATCCCTTCGGCTGGCGGTTTATGGGGACCCTGTTCGGTGTGCTGATGCTGCCGGTGCTGTACCACCTTCTCAAGCAGATTTTCGGCAAAACCTCTCTCTGCTGCGCGGGGACTTTGCTGTTTGCCCTGGATTTCATGCGCTTTACCCAGACCCGCATTGCCACCATTGACACCTATGCCGTCTTTTTCCTGCTGCTGATGTACGATTCCATGGTGGTGTTCCTCCGCCGGGATCTTCTGAAGGACAGCATGAAGCGCCTCCTTCTCCCCCTGCTGTTCTGCGGCATTTTCACAGGTCTCGGCATCGCCTCCAAATGGACGGCGGCCTATGGCGCCTTGGGTCTTGCCGCCCTGTTCTTCGGTAAGCTGATCCTTTCCTTCCGGGACGCGGTGCGAAACAGGGAAGAGCTTCTCCCACTGAAGCGGGTCTCCTTAAAGCTCTGCCTCTGGTGCTGTCTGTTCTTCCTTGCGATTCCCTTCGGCCTGTATTTTGCGGCCTATCTTCCCCTGACTACCCTGTCCCACAACCGCGCAAGCCTGTGGGAGTGCTTCTGGCGGTACCAGACCACCATGTTCAATTACCATTCCCAGCTGGTGGCGGAGCACTATTTTGCCTCCCCGTGGTACGAATGGCCCTTCGTGGTGCGGCCCATCTGGTATTTCTCCGGCAACCCGGCAGACGCCCAGGGCCACTACAGCACCATTTCCGCTCTTGGAAATCCCCTTCTGTGGTGGGCGGGGATCCCGGCGCTGCTGGCTGCGGGGGTGCAGTGGGTCAGAGAACGGAAGGTCTATGCCGCCGTGGTGCTCTGCGGTTTCCTTTCCGTGTATCTTCCCTGGGCGCTGGTGCCCCGGCTTACCTTTATCTACCACTATTTTACAGCGGTGCCGTTTTTGATCATCGCCCTGACAGGGGTTTTCGCGAAGCTCCCCGAAACCCAGCTGGGCCGACTTTCCTTGAAGATGCGGGGGCGCTCCCTGTCCCTTGCCGCTCTGTTTCCCTGGTGCCTCACGGCCGGCTGCCTGATTCTGTTCTGCGTCTATTTCCCGGTGATCTCCGGCATGCCGGCCGACAGGGCCTACATCAACGCCCTGCGGTTGTTCCCGACTTGGTACTTCTAATGAAAAATTAGAAATTAGCAATGAGGAATGAGCAATTATGAGGGCATAGGGCGATAAACTGGAATTGGCGGCGAGAAAAAGCCTTCCCTTATTTATAAGGGAAGGGGGACCGCCGTATGGCGATGGATGGGATAGTCACACGCAGAAAGTGAGATAAAACCGCCAGTTTCAATCCCCTCAGTCACGGCCTTGCCGTGACAGCTCCCCTTGCCTCAAGTGGAGCCTAAGAGCGCTAAACTACAATTTATCGTCTTTTACCGTCAAACAAACTACTTTTTGAAAAGGTGGTTCTTTCTCATGTATGAATTGATTCCTGTTTCCGGGCGGACTCATTATATCGACTGCCCCACGAAGATCGGGGTGTTTTTGGCGGGGGAAAACCGGGTGTACCTCATTGACAGCGGCAATAAGAAGGACGCGGGAAAAAAGCTGTGGCAGATTTTGGAGCAGAAGGGCTGGCGGCTTCAGGGGATCCTGAACACCCACTCCCATGCCGACCACATTGGCGGCAACCGCTATTTGCAGGAGCAGACAGGCTGTCAGGTCTTTGCCAGGGGTGTGGAAAACGCCTTTACCCGGTACCCTGTTCTGGAGCCCTCCTTTCTGTACGGCGGCTGCCCGCCGGAGGAGCTGCGGCACAAATTCCTGATGGCCCAGGAAAGCGACGCGCTGGAATTTTCTCACCCGGATTTTCCCAGGGAACTGGAGAGCATCCCCCTGCCGGGCCATTCCCTGCACATGACGGGCTTTCGCACTCCGGACAACGTGGTGTTCCTGGGGGACGCCGTGGTAAGCCCGGCCACCCTGGAAAAATACGGCGTTTCCTATCTCTATGATGTGGGAACGGCTCTGCATACTCTGGACGCTTTGGAGCAGCTGGAGGCCTCTCTGTTTGTTCCCTCTCACGCCGAACCCACAACGGACATCTCGGAGCTTGTCCACCGGAACCGGGAAAAGATCCTTGAGGTGGGAGACCGTATCGTTTCCCTGTGCGAAGTCCCCCGCACCGCCGAGGAGCTGTTAAAGGAGCTTTTCACCCTTTACGGCCTCACCATGACCTTCGAGCAGCATGCCATGATCGGCAGCACTCTTCGCTCTTACCTCACCTGGCTGAAAAGCCTCGGCAGGCTCACCGCCGAAATTCGGGAAAATGCCATGGTGTGGCAGGCGGTACCGGACTTTCCGAAAGAGCCTTGAAGAAAAGGCTTCGCGCCCTTCTGAACGGCTGGAAAAATAACAAAATACGTGAAAAAATGGGCTGCTGCAAAAGGCCAAATTTTGCAGCAGCCTTTGTTTTGTTGGCGATCAGCTGCTTTAGCCATCAGCTATTTGTATTAGAAGGGGCAGTGCAATGCGCAGTCAGGAAGATCACGGGTACAATCGCTGCAAGCAACACAGGAGTTATAGCTAACGCTCGATAAATTGGAATTTGGCGGCAAAACGCCGCAGCCGCTCGTGAAGCTGACAAATACAGAAGCGCAGTTCCTGACTCAACCGCAAGCAAGCAGATAAATTGGAATTGAGCGGTTATCCACACACCACCCACCTGTCATCACTGAACAGAAAGCAAGGAAAACCTTGCTTTCTCGGTGAAGGATCTCGTCCTTGACCTTTTTCAAGGAATTAAGGGCGAGATTCTTCGTCAAGAAAGCTATAGCTTTCTGCGTTCCTCAGAATGACAAAAAAGAGGTCTTTCCCTTTTCTAACGACTAGTCCGCTGAACTATCATTTATCAAGTGTTGCTTGCAATGCTTGTGTCTGTTACAGCGTTTGTGCCCTTGCTTCTATCATTGCTCATTTCTAATTGCTCCCTGTTATAAATTTATCTTGCGTTTTTTCCCCTGTCATGCTACAATAGCCTTGCTCAAAAATGTTGCTATAGCAACGAAATTCAGGAGGAATTCATGGAGCTGACACAGGAGGAACAGGCGGTTTTGGAGGGCTCAGGGCTTTTTCAGGGCATTTCCCGGGAAAAGCTTTTCTCCATGCTTTCCTGCCTTCAGGCCTTCCGGCGGGAATTTGCCGCCGGAGAGCTTGTTTTGCGGGAAGGCGAGCTTGCGGAGAATGTAGGCCTGGTGCTCTCCGGCCACGCCGCCTCCCTGAAACTGGGCAGGCATGGCGAGGAGTTGATCCTTACGCTGCTGGAACAGGGCAGCTTTCTGGGGGTTCTGGTGGCCGCCAGCCGGGAAAAGAAAAGCCCGGTTTTTGTCAGGGCGGAAACGCCCCTTTCCGTGATCTTTTTTCCGGCCCGGCAGCTTTCCTCCCCCTGTGAAAGCGCCTGCCCGGAGCACACCCAGCTGACCCGGAATTTCCTTGCCGCCGTGGCGGAAAAATCCCTGACGCTCAATGACCGCATCGACTGCCTGGTGCGCCGGGGTGTCCGGGAAAAGGTACAGGTCTACCTTTTGCACATGGCAAAGGAGCGGGGCAGCCCGGAATTTACGATCCCCCTGGATCGGGAGGCCATGGCAGGCTACCTGAATGTAGATCGCGCCGCCCTTTCCCGGGAGCTTTCCCGCATGAAGGCGGAGGGACTTATCGAGTACCGGAAAAGCTTCTTTCGGCTGCTACACTGAAAACGGTAGACATGGGCTGCCGCACCAAATTCAGAGGGCAATACAGAATGAGCAATGAGTAATAAGAAATGAGCAATTTTAAGGGCATAGTTCGATAAATTGGAATTTGGCGGCGAACCGCTTGCTTTCTATCTGTCATTCTGAACGAAGTGAAGAATCTCGTCCTTTGCCCTTTTGCCCTGGAATTAAGGGCAAGATTCTTCGTCAAGAAAGCTATAGCTTTCTGCGCTCCTCAGAATGACAAAAGAAAGGATTTGCCCTTTTCTAACAACTAACAGCTAGTTCGCTAAACTACAATTTATCGCTCTACCATCCTTGTCCTTCATTGCTAATTGCTCATTCCTCATTGTCCTGCCCTTGCTTCATTGCACCGAAGGTGCCACCTTCCTCTAGCGTCTAGAATCTAGCATCTAGAATCTAAACAAACGAAAGGTCGATGATCTATGAAAAAGCTTTTGTCTCTTGCACTTGCCCTGCTGCTTTGTCTCACGCTGTTCGGCTGCTCGGAAGGTCCGGCTTCCTCCGGGGCTTTGTCCTCCTCCGGGCCCGCTTCCCTGACGCCGGAAAGCTCCGCGCCTGCTTCCGGTTCTCCCGCCTCCTCCGCGGGCGATCCGGGCTCCGCCAATGTGGCGGCGCTGAAGGGCCCTACCGCCATGGGTATGGTCAAGCTGATGGCGGACCAGGAGGCGGCCGCCGAACCCCATTTTACCTTTACCATTGCTGCCTCTGCCGATGAGATCACTCCCAAGCTGATTCAGGGTGAACTGGATATTGCCGCCGTTCCCGCTAATTTGGCAAGCGTGCTTTACAACAACACCGAGGGAAAACTTCAGGTGCTTGCCATCAACACCCTGGGGGTGTTGTACCTTGTGGAAAGCGGGGATACGGTTCACTCTGTGGAGGATCTGCGGGGGAAAACCATCTATTCCAGCGGCAAGGGCTCCACGCCGGAGTATGCCCTTTCCTACCTGCTTTCCCAAAACGGCATTGATCCGGAGCAGGACGTTTCCATTCAGTGGAAATCGGAGCATTCCGAGTGTGTGGCGGCCCTGGCGGCGGAGGAAAACGCCATTGCCATGCTGCCCCAGCCCTTTGTGACCACCGCCCAGGCAAAAAATGAAGGGATCCGGGTAGCCCTGGATCTCAATGAGGAATGGGAAAAGCTTTCCTCTGAGGGAGATCAAAAAGCAACGCTGATCACCGGCGTGGTGGTGGCAAGAAAAGAATTTACCGAGGAACACCCGGCGCTGGTGCAGCAGTTCCTGAAGGAATATGAAGCCTCGGTAGACTATGTGAATTCCGATACCGAGGGGGCCGCCGCCCTGGTGGGAAGCTATGATATCGTGCCGGAGGCCGTGGCGAAAAAAGCCCTGCCGGAGTGCAACATCACCTTCGTGGCCGGAGCAGAGCTGAAGGAAAAGCTTTCCGGCTACCTTCAAGTTCTCTTTGATCAAAATCCCAAGGCGATCGGAGGCAAGCTGCCCGGTGATGACTTCTACTATGGGGGATAAGCAAAACGAGAAAGCCGGACTTCCCCGCCTTGGAAAAAAACTGCTGGCGGCGGGTTTTTGGCTGCTTCTCTGGCAGCTTGCCGCCATGGGGCTGGGCCAGGAGCTTCTGCTCGCTTCCCCAGTTTCTGTTTTGCGCTGTCTGTTTGAGCTTCTCCCCACCGGAGATTTCTGGCGTGCCGTGCTGTTTTCCTTTTCCCGCATCACCCTGGGCTTTCTGCTGGCCTGCCTTGCGGGAACACTGCTGGCTGCGCTGGCGGCCCGGTTTTCCCTGCTGCGGGAGCTTACCGCTCCCCTGATGAGCGCGGTGCGCGCTGTGCCGGTGGCCTCCTTTATCATTCTGGTGCTGCTGTGGGTACCCTCCCGAAACCTTTCCGTTGTGATCTCCTTCCTGATGGGCATGCCTGTTTTATACGCCAATGTCCTGACAGGCGCGCAGAGTATGGATCGGGAGCTTTCGGAAATGGCGGCGGTGTTTCGCGTTCCCTTTTCCCGTCGCCTGCGGTATTTATATCTGCCGCAGCTCATGCCCTTTTTCCGCTCCGCCTGTGCCGCCGGGCTAGGGCTCTGCTGGAAGGCGGGCGTGGCGGCAGAGGTCATCGGCCTGCCGGACGGCTCTATCGGAGAGCGGCTGTACGAGGCAAAGATCTATTTGGAAACGCCCCGGCTTTTTGCCTGGACGCTCATCATCATTCTTATCAGCCTGCTGTTTGAAAAGCTGTTTCTGCTTTTATTGGACCGGGCGCTTTGCCGGCTGGAAAAAGCTTAAGAGCCTATCCCAAAATAAACCACACACATCTTGCTTGCACATTTTCAACCATACATCGTTGGTTTTCCTTGACGGGCGACAGCTCGCCCGCGAAAAATCGCCTTATCTGGCTGAAAATCTGACGGCGCAATCTGCGCACGTCTTATTTCGGGACAGGAGCTAAGGAGGGAGGCGTTTCATGGATATCGAGCTGAAAAATATCGAGAAATCCTTCGGTGAAAAAACTGTTTTGCGAAATTTCTCCTGTCGGTTTTCCGAGGGAAAGACCACCTGTATCATGGGCCCCTCCGGCTGCGGGAAAACCACCCTGCTCCGGCTGCTTTTAGGGCTGGAGGTTCCGGATTCCGGTCAGATCTCCGGCATGGCGGAGCGGCGGAAAAGCGCCGTGTTTCAGGAGGACCGGCTCTGCGAGGGCGTCAGCGCCGTTTCCAACCTGCGTATGGTTTCCCCCGCCCTTTCCCGCCGGGAAGCGGAAGCGTTTTTGTCCCGGCTGGGGCTGGGGGACAGCCTTCATCAGCCCCTGCGGGAATTTTCCGGCGGCATGAAGCGCCGGGTCGCCATTCTTCGGGCGATTTCGGCAGAATACGACGTTTTGCTGGCCGATGAGCCCTTTCAGGGCCTGGATGAGGCCACCAGGTGCCTGACCATGGAATATTTCAAAGCGCAAACCGCCGGAAAGACCGTGCTCCTTGTCACCCACGAGGAGCGGGAAGCGGCCTTTTTCGGAGGAGAGCTTTTATTGCTATAGCAAACAGCCCAAAGCAAAAGTGATTTTTCTTTGCCTCCTCTTATTGATAGAGGGAAAACAGACTGCTTTGCAGTCTGCGGGGACTGCCGCATAGACGGTGGAAGGAATCGGTCACACGCAGGAAGTACCATAGAGTCGTTAGTTTCAATCCCCTCAGTCAGCCTTCGGCTGACAGCTTTCTCCGCTTCGCTTCGGTCAGTGCTGGACGGTCTCCACCGGAGACCAGCACCCCTTACCGTGCAAGGGGTGCCTTGGAGTACTAAACTATAAATTTACCGCATCACAATTTGTCAGGCGTTGCTTGTAACGCTTTTGCCCCGGCCTTTTTTCTAAATAACTGGCACACCGACACAACCGCCCCCTACCCGCAAAGCAGCTTCTATTTCTGAAATACATGGCGCTTCAGGTGGAGAGTGATCGGCTCACAGCCGGGCTCACAGTTGCCACAGGGGCTGTTCTCTCCGTATAGCAGATCTCTTCGGGACGGTACACGCAATGGCCGCAGCTGCAAGCTATGAATTGATTGTCCTTCGGCCCCCGCAGTGTCCACCTTTTTTCGACAGCCTTTTCCATTTTTTCACAAAAAACACCTCCGGGAAAGCTCCGCATTCGACAGCATATTTCATTTTTCCTGTTTTTGGGCTATTTCGGGCTTTTCCATGAAACCCGCCGCTTTAATCGGAAACGAATAGGCTGAGGCTTGTACTTCTTGCAGGAAGCGGTATATGGCGTCAGACTCCGCCGCAAATTTCTGTACAGACAGTGCCCGCATCCACAGGGAAGATACCGGGCTTTCCGATTTTTCCACTGAAACACATGGTGCCGGATAAAATGAGCACAGGAACCGCAGCAAGGTTCCGACAAGGAGGGTACTTCTCTTTTTTTTATAAAATCACCTCTGGCAAAATAATATCACAAAATCACTTTTATGCAATATAAAATTACTATAAAGGTAATTTTATTTCTTTTGAATGGATTTCTCACAGGAATTTTGCTATTCTTCAAAAAGGCACGAAAGGGGGAATAGCAATGATCAGAATCAAAATATCAGAATTGCTTGGAAAACATAAGATGACACAAAAAGCGTTGGCGACACTGACCGGTATAAGGCCGGCCACTATTTCAAAAATGTATTACGAAGAAACAAAAAGAATCGAAATTGACCAAATTGACAAAATTTGTGAGGTTCTTCATTGTTCCGTTTCTGATTTGCTTGAGTATCTACCCAGGGAAACACCCAAAAAATCTTAAGGCAATACCACACCATTTATAACTGCCGTCTCAAAGTATTTCACGGTCTACTTTTCGTGAAAGTACTCAAACGGGCATCAGCCCGCCCGTGCGTCCTTTCTGCGCTTTGTCAAAAAAATTTCTGCCGTAATATACCTCTTTAGAATTATGCGGTATGGCCCTAAATCAAAAAGTTCCCCCATCACTGTTCTGTAAAAAGGAGTTTTTCTATGACAACGGAAATTCCCCGCATGCGATATCATTTTGAACCGGAAAACGGGTGGATGAACGATCCCAACGGCCTTTGCTTTTTCAAGGGAAAATACCATGCCTTTTTCCAGCATTATCCCCACGCCCCCAAGTGGGGGCCCATGCACTGGGGCCATGCGGTAAGCGATGACCTGCTCCACTGGAAGGAGCTTCCCATCGCTTTGTATCCCGATATGCCCTATGAAAACGGCGGCGGCTGTTTTTCCGGCTCCGCCCTGGAAAAGGACGGCAGGCTGTACCTCATGTACACCTCCGTTTCCAAAGAGAGAGGGCAAACCCAGTCTATGGCAATCAGTGAAGACGGAGCTCACTTCACGAAGCTAGTGGAAAACCCGGTAATTTCGGAAAGCCCTCTCGACCCGGAAAACAGGGATTTCCGGGATCCCAAGCTATTCGTTTATCAAGACGAATACCGCATGGTTTGTGGGGCGGGAAAGGACGGTCTAGCTTCCGTACTGCTGTTCCGCTCTCCGGATCTGCTGCACTGGGAGTACATAGGCCCCCTCTTTCAAAGCCGGGAACATGGCCCGGTGCCGGAATGCCCCGATCTGTTTCCCTTAGGCGATAAATGGGTGCTGATGTTCTCCCGAATGGACGACACCCATTCCGCCCAGTTTGTCACAGGAGAGTTTGACGGGGAGCATTTTACTCCGGAAAGCTTTCAGCAGCCGGAACGGGGAAGCGATTTTTACGCGCCCCAGACCTTTTTGGACAACAGCGGACGCCGGATCGTGATCGGCTGGCTGTTTAACTGGGATCGCGTCGTTCCGGAAAACGCCGTGCGGGCGGGAGCCCTGTCTCTTCCCAGGGAGCTTTCTCTGAAAAACGGGATCCTTCATATGGCTCCCATTGCGGAGGCTCAAGATCTTCTCGTGAAGGAAGATCCCTGCCTTCTGCGAACAGGGGAAAAGCTTCTGGTCAAAAACGGCAGCCGCACTTTTCTGGAGCTGCCGGAGAAATCCGTACAGAATATTGCCATTCTGCGGGATTCCCGCACCCGCGAGGTATTTTTGAACGGCGGCGAATTCTCCTGCACCTTTTATCTGGACTAAATGGCACTCACAGATTTCCATAAAAAAGCTCGGAAAGGCTTTCTTTCCGGGCTTTTTTGTGGTAGACTGGAAGAACAACAGGGAATCGCCTCCGTTTTTTGACGCTTCCCTGGCATGGGAAGCGAGGAATGCGCATATGAAGGTTTTGATCCTCTCCTGCAATACCGGGCAGGGGCACAATTCCGCCGGGCTGGCGGTCAAGGAAGAGCTGGAACGCCGGGAGATCCCCTGCGAAATGAAGGACGCTCTTTCCTTTGCAAAGGGCCATGCCTCCCGTACCATCAGCGGCGCGTATATCAGCATGGCCACCAAAGCCCCTTCCCTGTTTGGCGGCCTGTACCGGCTGGGCGGGGCCATCAGCTCCCGAAAAAGGAAATCTCCTGTTTACTATGCCAATACCCGCTATGCCGGCCCTTTGAAGGCCTATCTTGAGGAACAGGGTTTTACCGCCGTGGTAACGCCTCACTTATTCCCTGCCGAGACCCTGACCTATCTGAAACGGCGGGGCGAGCTTTCCGTTCCCTGCTATGCCGTGGCAACGGACTACACCTGCATTCCCTTTTGGGAGGAGACCGAGCTGGACGGGTATTTTCTTCCCCACAAGGATCTGATCCCCGAATTTGCGGAAAAGGGGCTTTCCAGAGACAGGCTGATCCCTACCGGGCTGCCGGTCTCCGGGCGGTACCTTGCGCGCATGGAAAAAAGGGCAGCCCGGAAAAAGCTGGGCCTGCCGGAGGAAGCTCCCGTTTTTCTGGTGATGACGGGCAGTATGGGCTTTGGAGATATTTCTTCCTTCACATTAGACCTGCTGCTGACCTGCCCCAGAGAGGCAAGCATTGTGATCCTCACTGGGAATAACGAGCCCCTGAAAGCGAAGATCGATAAGGATTTCACCAGGGAGCGCCGGGTGCGCACCGTTCCCTTTACCAAGGAGGTAGCGCTGTATATGGACGCCTGCGATGTACTGCTTTCCAAGCCCGGCGGCCTCACCAGCACCGAGGCTGCCGTAAAAAATATTCCGCTGGTCCACACCCGGCCCATACCGGGCTGTGAAACAAAAAACGCCCGGTTCTTTTCCTCCCGGGGGCTTTCCCTGTTTGCGGAAGAGCCGAAAGAAGCGGCAAAGGCCGCGGCCCGGCTTGCCGCCGATGAGGCCCTGCGGGAGAAAATGCGGGCCCGGCAGCAGGAGATGATCCCGAGAAATGCGGCGGGCGCTGTGGTTTCTTTCCTGCTGGAGCGGGATCTGAGCTAAGTTATCTGGAAAGGAGCGTCCCTTATGGAAAACCTTGCCTATTTCAGAGAGCTGTTTCGCTATTTTCTGTGCGCCCTTCTGGGCTTTGGCCTGGGCGGCGTTCTGTTTTCCTATCACCTTCCCAAGCTTTTGAAGGGGATCGACGTGTATGAAGCCAGCGCCGACCACAATCCCGGCACGGTAAACGCCTTTCAGAGCGCCGGCGTTCCGGTGGGGGTTCTGTGCCTTCTCTGCGATCTGGGAAAGGGCTTTCTGCCGGTGTTTTTCGCCATGCGCCTGGTAGACCCCTCCCGGCTGTGGTTCGCCCTGATCCTTTGCGCTCCGGCGCTGGGACATGCCATGGCGCCGCTGTATCATCACCGGGGCGGAAAGGCCATTGCCGCCGCTTTTGGGGCGCTTTTGGGCTTACTTCCCGTCAGCTTTCTGGTATTTCTGCTGGCGGCGCTGTACCTTTTCTTTTCCCTGATCCTGGTGGTCCGCCCCCACGAGCGCCGCACAGTGGTGACCTTCGGCCTGTTTTCCATACTTTCCGCCCTTGCGGCCTTTCGCACCGGCAGATGGTCCTTTGCTTTGGGGGCTGCCCTGCTTTCCGCGGTGGTCATTGCAAAAAATTATCGGGACGCCAAGCTGGAAAACAGCGCGAGGGGCTTTCGACACAGACAGAAAAAGGAAGAACCGCGGATAAAGGAATTCTAAAAGAATAGCAGGCGCGTTGCAGTTTTTTCTGCGATGCGCCTGTTTTAGATGCTAGATATTAGATGTTAGACGCTGGACTGTGGTGGCACCTTCGGTGCAATTAGAAATGGAAAGCAAGGACGGGTGATAAATGATAGTTTTACACACAGTTCCCAACTGTCATTCTGAGGAACGAAGTGACGAAGAATCTCGTCCTTAATTCCGGGAAAAGGGCAAAGAACGAGATTCTTCACCGAGAAAGCAAGGCCACCTTGCTTTCTGTTCAGTAATGACAAGGCAGAGAGCGAGTGAGTAGCCGTTAAATCCCAATTTAGTGAACTCTGCTCTTGACCTTCCATTGCTAATTGCTCATTGTGTCCACTGCACGCTGTGACCACATTTTGTAAAGGGCCCGCATTTTCGCCTTTATGATTCAAAGGTTCTAGTCCATCGGTACCAGAGCAACCGCCTGCCTGCCCAGGGCTTCGTAGGCTTCTTCTGTTTCTTTTTTGAGATAATGGGTCTCCTTTCCCGCCATGGGGTCGTTAAAGGTATAGCCTGTATCGTCCCAGCCGGTGAGCACCAGGCAGTGCATGGGGTAGATCCACTGAAATTCTTCTCCGGTTTCCTCCAGAAAAAAGGAATCCTCCATTTGAGGCGGTTCCATATTGATGGTTGCCCACACCAGCACCGGAATGCCCTGCCTGACATATTCCTCACACAACTCCGGAAGGGAATTCCCCTTTGGGGCTTCCACGGAAAGCCGCCGCATATCGGGCCGTTCCTCCAAAAACCGTTTCAGAGAGCTTTCGATCACCGGCGCATAGCAGCCCCAGCCCCCTTCCGTGCGGGGATCGCCCGGAAAGGCCAGGCGGGGGTCGCACCCTACGATGCGCCCTTCCCCGTTTTCATGGGGCGCCGTTCCCAACGGAAGGTATCCATCTACAAATTCTTCTACTGTAACGGTCACATCGAAATATTGAAGGACCATTACGGCTGAAACGCTCTCACACCCGGTGGGCCAGTCCCCCCGCTGGTCGAGAAACGGAACGTTCAGCGGAAGCTTTTGATCTCTGCCAATGGCAGAGATCCCGGAAGGGTTCCCTTCCGGGCCGCCCAGCTCAGCGGCGTTTTTCCACATTCCAAAAGTGCGAATGGTCATGAGAAGGCACAACGCCAAAGCTACAAGAACCGCCACGGCCCGAATGCGCCTTTTTCTCCTCTTTTGCCTCCGCATTTCTCTTTCCGCCCGCATAACTTCCACCTCCGCGTCTGTTTTCTATACATTTAGATGCGGCAAAGGGCAAAAATGTAACACGCCATGAGAAGGGAAAATGAGCAATTAAGGGAAAGGGCAGAATACGCTAAATTGGGACTTAGCATGTCAGTTATTAGTCGTGAGTAGTTAGTGGTTAGAAAGAAAACGGCCCCTTTTCTGTCATCCTGGACGAAGTGAAGGATCTCGTCCTTTGCCCTTTTGCCCTGGAATTAAGGACGAGATTCTTCGTCACTTCGTTCCTCAGAATGACAGTAGGGAACTGTGTGTAAAACTATCATTTACAGCGTTGTTTACAACGCTTATATCCTTGCCCTTCATTGCTCATTGAGCATAACGGTGTCACCACCGTCCAGCATCCAGCATCTAGAATCCAGCATCTAAAAAAGGCCGCTGCAAAATGGATCATTTTGCAGCGGCCTTTGCCTTCTGTATTCTTATTTTTCCGGGCTTACAGGAAGTTCATGGGGTCTACCCGGCTGCCGTTCTGGTACACTTCAAAATGCAGGTGGGGGCCGGTCACATTGCCGGTGGCGCCCTCATAGCCTACGATGGTGCCTTTTTCCACCCACTGCCCATTGGAAACTGCCAGAGCGCTGAGATGGGCATACCGGGTGGTAAAGGTGCCGTTGTGATAGATCAGTACATAGTACCCCCAGGAATCTCCCCAGGAGTCGTAATCGTTGGCGGCGATCACCGTGCCGGATTCCGCCGCTACCACCGGCGTGCCGTAGGACCCGGCAATATCCATGCCCCGGTGGCCCGCATAGCCGCCGTAATAGCAGGATACATAGCTGACGCCCGGCAGGGGCCAGATGGGGTTAAAGCCCTCTACCCCGCCGCCTCCGGTGGGATAGTTGACATCGGAGCCCATATATTCGCCGCCTCCGGCAGCCGCCTGCTGGCGCTGCTGTTCTTCCCATTCCTTCTGCTTGGCGATCAGCTCTTCCATTTCCTTATCGTTGGCTTCCCGCTCCGCCGTGTTTTTATCCAAGGCGTCCTGAGTGGCGTTTTCCGCCTCCTGTAAAGAGGCAAGAGCGGCGGCGTTTTCCTGGTACAGCCCGTCCAGCTCTTCCTGCTGGCTCTCCAGCTTTTTCTTCAGGTCGGCTACCTTCTTTTTGCTGGCCTCGCATTCCTCCCGCTCGTCCTGGGTGCTTTCCATATAGTCTTCAATGGCGTCCATCATCTTTTGATCGTGGGCGGACATGGTTTTCACCAGCTCGCTGCGCATAGCAAAATCACTGAAGCTGTTGGAATCCAGCAAAATTTCCAGCGTGCTCACATTTCCGGCCTTGTACAGAGCAACCAGCCTCTGCTTGAACCGGTCAATGGTATCCTGCATTTCCTGCTGGGATTTCTCCAGCTTCAAAGTCAGCTCGGTAATATGTAGGTTCAGTTCGTCAATATCCTTCCGCGCGGAATCGATCTGGGTCTGCACCACATCGATCTTCTGCTGCAGGGCTTCCTGATAGGCCCGTTTTTCCTCTTCGTTGTTCCGCAGGCCTTCCAGCTTTTCCTCCAGCGCCTTCTTCTCTTCCTCCAGCTTATTTTGCTCCGCCTCGACCTCGCCCAAGGTACGGGCAATAGCGTTTCCGGGAACCGCCGTAAACAGGCAGATAGCCAGTGCCCCCGCCGCCAGGCGCTTCCATAGCTTCTGTTTCATAAAAGCTTTTCCTCCTTGTCGTTCCATAAAGAATGAAGCTCTGATTTACATAATTCGTCCTTTTATCCTGTAGATTCTACTCCATTTCACAAAGATTATTTTTCCTTTACAGAATTAACCTGTAAATTTAATTTGAAATTGGTGCCCTTATCCCGAACAACCACTACATATGGCGATTTGAAAAGAAAAACCGGCAAATTTTTTAAAAAATTTTCTTAGATTATTTTCTGAGATCTTCTTGAAAACGAGAGAACTTCCCTGCATGGCGGCAAAAAGGGGAGAAAATTGACGGCTGCGCTCGTGTTCCTGCTTGGTGCGGAAAGATCATTTCCGACCTGACTGGGAGCAGGTTACTAAATTGTAGCTTTTAGCACACACCCTTGGCTTTCTCGCCTGTCGGCTCGGTTGCTGTGCCCCGGTGGGGCACGCCCAGCAACGACCGAAGCGACAGCTGAGAACGGTTCGCACCAGCGGTCTCGCCTGTCGGCTCGGTTGCTGTGTGCCGGTGGCACACGTCCAGCAACGACCGAGTTGACAAACGAGAACGGGTCAGAGCGGTTGCTGTGCCCCGGTGGGGCACGTTCAGCAATGTCTGAAGCGACAGCTGAGTTCTCCACTGGAGACCTTCCCCCCACCGGGACGCGCTCACCCTATCGGCGGTCCCCCGCCCCTTGCGGAGCAAGGGGCGGCAAAGGACAGATAAATCTCAATTTGCAGCCATGCTCTTCCTTTCATCGCTAATTACTAATTACTAATTGCTAATTCCCCATTGCCTTTTCTATAAAAGAAAAGCCCGTCAGCGAAAAAATTTTTCCACGGAGCCTGCCTGAACCGCTTTCCTATATTTAACAAATTTTTCATTGATTCCCGAACGCTCCTGTGATAAAATAAAACTGGGTTACGAGGACCCAAAATAACGCATTGATTTGCCATTGGGCGAAAGGAGAAATAAACATGACCAACAATAAGTCCGTCCTCAGCTGGATCGAGGAAATGAAGGCGCTGGTCACTCCCGATCAGATCGTGTGGATCGACGGCAGTGAGGAACAGCTGGAGGCCCTGCGCAAGGAGGCTTGCCAGACCGGCGAAATGATCAAGCTGAACGAGGAAAAGCTGCCCGGCTGCTACTATCACAGAACCGCTCCCAACGATGTGGCCCGTGTGGAGGACCGTACCCTGATCTGCTCCCGCAGAGAAGAGGACGCCGGCCCCACCAACCACTGGAAGGATCCCCAGGAAGCCTATAAGATGCTCTATGATATTGCCCGGGGCACCTACAAGGGCCGTACCATGTATGTGATCCCTTACTCCATGGGCCCCGTAGGTTCTCCTCTCGCCAAGATCGGCGTGGAGCTGACCGATTCTATTTACGTTGTTTTGAACATGTCCATCATGACCCGCGTGGGCCAGAAGGTGCTGGACGTGCTGGGCGACAGTGAGGACTGGGTAAAGGGCCTTCACGCCAAGTGCGATGTTGACCCCGAGAAGCGCTGGATCTGCCAGTTCCCCGAGGACAACACCATTATTTCCGTAAATTCCGCCTATGGCGGCAACGTGCTGCTGGGCAAGAAGTGCTTTGCCCTGCGCATCGCCTCCTACCAGGCCAAGAACGAGGGCTGGATGGCCGAGCATATGCTGATCCTGGGCATTGAGAATCCCCAGGGCGAGGTAAAATATGTATGCGCCGCGTTCCCCTCCGCCTGCGGCAAGACCAACCTGGCCATGATGATCCCGCCCGAGGGCTACAAGAAGAAGGGCTACAAGGTGTGGACGGTAGGCGACGATATTGCCTGGATGCGTCCCGGCGAAGATGGCAGGCTCTATGCCATCAACCCCGAGAACGGCTTCTTCGGCGTGGCCCCCGGCACCAATATGAAGTCCAACCCCAACGCCTTGATCTCCACCCAAAAGGGCACTATCTTTACCAATGTGGCCCGGAACCTGGACGACAACACCGTGTGGTGGGAGAGCCTGGATAAGAATCCCCCGGTCAACGCCGAGGAGTGGAAGGGCGAGCATGTAAACGGCCCCGCTTATATTGCGGACGGCAATAAGCTGGCGCATCCCAACAGCCGCTTTACCGCCCCCACCGCAAACTGCCCCTGCCTTTCCAGCGAGTTTGAGAATCCCAAGGGCGTTCCGGTTTCCGCCATCATCTTCGGCGGCCGCCGCCCCGATACCGTACCGCTGGTCTATCAGTCCCGCAGCTGGAACAATGGCGTGTTCATCGGCTCCATCACCGGCTCTGAGACCACCGCCGCCGCTGCTGGCGCTGTAGGCGTGGTGCGCCGCGATCCCATGGCCATGCTGCCCTTCTGCGGCTACCATATGGGAGACTACTTCCAGCACTGGATCGAAATGGGCGAAAAACTGGGCGACAAGGCTCCCAAGATCTTCAACGTTAACTGGTTCCGTGTAGATGAGGAAGGCCACTTCATTTGGCCCGGCTTTGGCGATAACCTCCGGGTGCTGGAGTGGATCCTCAAGCGCTGTGAAGGCACTGTGGACGCGGTAGAGACCCCCATTGGCTTCGTGCCCCATGCTGAAGACATCAATCTGGAAGGCCTCAGCGACTTCTCCATCGATACCCTGAAGGGCATTCTGGAGGTCGATAAGGCAAAGTGGGCCAAGGAAGCAGCCGGTGTAGAGGAATTCTACAAGCAGTTTGGCGAGAAGCTCCCCGCCGCGCTCCGTGCCGAGCTGGAGACCCTCAAGAAGAATTGCCAGTAAGCCGTTTAACAAAATCATTTTCACCCTCTCAGAAAAAGGGCAGCCGGAAAACCGGCTGCCCTTTTTAGATGGCTGATTTTGAATGTGGAACAGCAGCGGCGAGGCGCTGCGGCCACTCGTGCCCCTGCTTGGTGCAGGAGAGAAGTTCCTGCGCCGACCGGTAGTTAAGCGATAAATTATAGTTTTACACACAGTTTCCTACTGTCATTCTGAGGAACGAAGTGACGAAGAATCTCATCCTTAATTCCGGGAAAAGGGCAAAGAACGAGATTCTTCCCTGAGAAAGCAAGGTCTCCTTGCTTTCTATTCAGTAATGACAAGGCGGGAAGCGAGTAAGTAACCGTTAAATTTCAATTCATCACATTAACTACCCTCTTTGTCATTGCTGAGCAAAAAGCGAAGTAAACTCCGCTTTCCCGGCAAAGGATCTCGACCTTGTTTTCTGGGAAAAGAGCCAAAGGGCAAGATTCCTCACCAAGAAGCAAGGCAAGCCCTGCTTTTTGTTCAGAAATGACAGGAGGGAAAAGTGAATGGCTTGTCGATAAATTTAGTTTAGCGAACTAGTCGTTAGCTGTTAGTAGTTAGTCGTTAGAAAAGGATAAGTCCCCTCTTTTGTCATTCTGAGGAGCATAGCGACGAAGAATCTCGCCCTTCAAAAGACCCGAAGGGCGAGATTCTTCACCGAGAAAGCAAGGTTGCCTTGCTTTCTGTTCAGGAATGACAGGAGGAGAGTAAGCGGCTCTCCTCTAAATTATAGTTTAGCACACACCCTTGGCTTTCTCGCCTGTCGGCTCGGTTGCTGTGCCCCGGTGGGGCACGCCCAGCAACGACCGAAGCGACAGCTGAGAACGGTTCGCATCAGCGGTCTCGCCTGTCGGCTCGGTTGCTGTGTGCCGGTGGCACACGTCCAGCAACGACCGAGTTGACAAACGAGAACGGGTCAGAGCGGTTGCTGTGCCCCGGTGGGGCACGTTCAGCAATGTCTGAAGCGACAGCTGAGTTCTCCACTGGAGACCTTCCCCCCACCGGGACGCGCTCACCCCTGAAAGGGGTGCTGGTCTCCGGTGGAGACCGTCCAGCACCGACCGAAGCGACAGCGTAGAAAGCTGTCACGGCAAAGCCGTGACTGAGGGGTTCCGCAGGAGGGAAGAAAAGCACAGGTTTTGTGCGGGTTTCCAGCGAGCCGGAACCTCTCCACCACCTAACAGTGGTCCCAGAAGGTTGCAAAGCAACCTTCTTCCCCTATTCAGGGGAGGCAAGGGGTTAGTGCTATTCGTAAGTTCGCCAAATTCCAATTTAGCATACTATGTCTTTTTTCGCCCTTAATTGCTAATTCCTCATTCCTGATTATCCTCTGCCGCCCGTCTCTCACAACAACCGTCTATCTTCTCACTTCAATATTCCGGTGATAGCGGCGAGGGGATACAGGGGTATAAACAGACCGCGTGACCCGATAGGGCTGCTTCGGGGTGCTGACGGTGCGCACCGCTTTTCTGCGCCGTTTAGGCCTGCTGCTTAAGGCCACCGCCAAAACCACACCTAAAAATCCCAGCCCGACTAAACCCCAGCCTAAAACTCCAATCAACCGAATTTCCGGAACGGGAGAGGCCTGTATAGGCTCCGCTAAAGGCTCCTGCGCGGGAACAGCACAGGTCACGCCGATGCTGGCGCACCAAAGCAATAAAAAAGCAATGGCGATAAACACCGCCCAAAGGCGTGTATCTCTGATCTTCACGCAGTCACCTCCCCACTCTATATGGTATACCAATTATATTATAACAACTAGCTGTGGGGAATACAACTAAAATCCAGAAGAAAATTATAAAATTTGTCGATTTCGGTAATATTCACTCGCTTTTCCAAGCCCAGAAGCTTGATTTGCAGCTCTGTTTTCCCGCCGGGCAAGTCCTGCTTCTCAAAGGGAAGATCACTGTCCCCAAAGCTCAGCCGCCTGCCCTGGTAGTCCACAGTGAGCAAGCCGGCCACGGTAAGCAAAAGAAACAGCGAAAATCCCAAAGAATATAAAAAGGGCTGTCTGCTTTTCTTTTTCATAGGAACTTCCTCTCTGCTTTTCAAGCTTCCGGCTTTTTTACGGATTAAGCTCTAAACACAGAAATTAGAATTCCCCTATCCTTCTTTTTTATTGAGCGTGGCAAAAATTTCTTTTAGAACTTGCAGCTTCACTTGGCGAGGGCGAATTTTCCAGCGGATCTCATGGAGAACAAAACACAGCTCCCCGTAAAATTCTCCGGAAAGCTGTGCGTTCTATTGGAACAAGTCTTTATTCTTTTTGAAATTTTGAAACAGGTTCCCGGCGCCTTCGCCTTATTGTTGCAGTCCGTCAAAGGTTTCCGCCAGGATCTCCCCCAGCAGCTTACCGGAATATTGGGCTTCGGAAACCGTGTTTACCTCGGTGCCTACCTCCACCAGCATAGAGCCTTTTGTGGCGTTCATATTGTATTTGCTGTCTGAAAAATCCAGGGGCCGGGTCAAGGCGGGGTACAGCTCCGCCGCCTTTTGCTGCACCCGCAGGATCAAGTGCAGATTATCCCGCCAGTTGGGAAAATCATCCCAATCGTCATTGGCGTTGCACCCTGCCAAAAGCATGATCTGCGCCGCCTTTCTGCCGTTTATTACCGTGGTGGGCTTATATTTTAATCCCTCCTGAGTGGTCATGGAATCCCGGTGCAGATCAATGGTCACCTGAATTCCCGGGTGTTCCTCCAGATTTTTCTGGATCACCTCCCAGGAGCGGGAATAGGAACCGTTAAAGAGCGTGTCGTTGATGGTGGTATCGTGCACCACGCCGTAGCCATGGGCTTCCAGCTCCTTTTTCAGCGCCTCTCCCGCCGCTACCACGCTCATTTCCTGATTTTGTGTGCGGGTTTCCATATCCGTATAATAAAAGCCCGTATAATTTTTGGAATAGGATTCCGAGGTATGAGTGTGGTAGATCAGCACCTCTACGCTGCCGTCTCCTTTCAGCTGTACCGCCGGGGCCTCCAAAAGTTCCGCGTTCAGATCGGTACCGGAATCTGTGGTATCCCGCACAAAGAAATTACTGATCTGCGTACCGCCGTCCAGCTCGATCTCCTCCACCGGGGCGCTGGCCCTTTCCGGGTCGGGAGTGGCGGTAGCTCCGGGCAGCTCGTCTCCGAAAACAGGTACAATGCCGTCATCGGCAAGAAACAGCGTTTCCTCTCCTTGCTCCGAAAGCCTTGTCTGCTCCAGGCTGGAAATTCCGGGAACTTCGGGCTCCTTGCTTTCCGGCGAAGAAGCGGCTTCCGCCCGCATTCCCGCCGCAAAAAACAAAGCGTCCGTTCCCTCTGCGGCGGCCCAGCTTTGCACGGCGGAGCCTGCACACCACAGACAAAGAGCAAGGCAGCCAAAGGCCGCGCCATTTTTTAAGAGATGAACCCAGGATTTTTTTCTTCTCATGGATCGGTTCCTTTCCAATGCTCTGCGGCACTGTAAAAAAAGTTTACAAATTCTCTCTTGCAGTGGCCTCAGGTATTTTGCTATAATAAGATGGATATTTATACATTTGCCGGTTTTAGCTTTGATTGACAAAGGGGAGGCGCCGGCAATTTTTTATAGTAGGAAAAATCAGATGTAATATCGTAAGAAAGGAGTTTTTCTATGTCTATTTATTCAGAGATCAAGCCGGAGGTCCGAAAGCTTGCCGACCTGTGCGTACAAAGCAGCCAGATCGATCCCGCGCTTTACACCCAATACGATGTCAAACGGGGTCTGCGGGACTTAAACGGAAAGGGCGTCCTCACGGGGCTTACGAAAATTTCCGAGATCATTTCCAGCAAAACGGTAAACGGCCAAAGCGTCCCTTGTGAGGGTGAGCTTTATTATCGGGGCTACAGCGTGGAGGAGATCATTCGCTGCCTGCCTAAAGGCGATAATTTCGGCTATGAACGCACTGCCTACTTATTGCTGTTCGGCAGCCTTCCTACCAGGGAACAGCTTCAGGAATTCTGTGAGCTGCTGGCGTTTTACCGCACGCTGCCCACAAGCTTTGTGCGGGATATCATCATGAAGGCCCCCAGTGGGGATATGATGAACACCCTGGCCCGCAGCGTTCTCACTCTCTATTCTTATGATGAAGCCGCCGAAGATATTTCCGTACCCAACGTGCTTCGCCAAAGTATTCAGCTGATCGCCCTGTTCCCTTTGCTTTCCGTATACGGCTATCAGGCCTACCGCCACTACCACGACGGGCAGAGCCTGTTTATCCATCAGCCGGATCCCGCCCTTTCCACGGCAGAAAATATTCTGCGCATTCTGCGCCCGGACTGTAAATATACAGAGCTGGAAGCCAAGGTACTGGATATCGCGCTGATCCTTCATGCCGACCACGGCGGCGGCAACAACTCCACCTTTACCACCCATGTGGTGACCTCCTCCGGCACGGACACCTACTCCGCTATCGCCGCGGCCCTGGGCTCCCTGAAGGGCCCGAAGCACGGCGGCGCCAATATCAAGGTGGTAAAGATGTTTGAGGATATCAAAACCCATGTAAAGGATTGGAACGACGATGAGGAGATCTCAGCTTATCTGAAAAAGCTGCTGCACAAAGAGACCTTTGACAAGGCCGGTCTGATTTACGGTATGGGACACGCCGTTTATTCCGTTTCCGATCCCCGCGCGAAAATCATGGCCAGGTTTGTAGAGGGGCTTTCCCAGGAAAAGGGCCGAACCGATGAATTCCGGCTTTATTCCAGCGTGGAGCGGCTGGCGGTACAGCTGATCACAGCGGAAAGAAAAATTTACAAGGGCGTTTCCGCTAACGTGGATTTTTACAGCGGCTTCATCTACAGCATGCTGGATCTGCCCATGGAGCTGTACACGCCCATTTTCGCCATTTCCCGAATCGCGGGCTGGTCCGCCCACCGCATTGAAGAGCTGGTAGGCGGCGGCAAGATCATTCGTCCGGCCTACAAGGCGGTGCAGGAGCATCGGGAAATCGATGGCAAGGACAAGACAGCAATGCAATGAGCAGCGAGGCGCCGCAGCCACTCGGGAACCCTCTTGGTACAGGAGGGCAGTTTCCAGCCCGACCGGCGGGAGGGTACTTATTCCCCGTCTGTCATTCTGAACAAAAAGCAAGGAGAACCTTGCTTTCCCGGTGAAGGATCTCGCTCTTTCGTTGTTAGTTGTCAGTAATGAGTCATTAGAAAGGGCAGACTCTTCTCTATCTAACAACTAACAACTAAAAAAGCAGGGGCCAGCTGCAAAATTTTGCAGCTGGCCCCTGCTTTTTCCCTACCCCTGCTTGCGCAGGGTTCTCATGCAGCGGGTGCATACGGTAAGCTTTTTCCTGCCCACCGGCGTATCGATGTGCATGGTATGCAGATTGGGCTTGATCTTTCTGGGCTTTCTGCCGTTGATATACATTCTGTCGTGGGCCACCTTATTTCCGAAAACCGTGGTTTTTCCACAAAGCTCACAGCGCAAGGAACTCCCCTCCTTTTCCTGGTTTGGCAAAAACAGCGGAGGGCTCTTTCTCTGTGCTTCAGTATACTCAGTCTGAAGGGCATTTTACAAGCTACATCTCAAAGCAGAATTGAAGCCGCGCCTTTGCGGGGAGCAAAGTTTCTACAGAATCATATCCGCGCTGGAAAACCCCGGGGAAATCTGCTATACTGAAGCATGAAATGGCAAAAACGCGGAGAAAAAAGGGGGGGAACCAGGGTATGACCCAAGACGTACAGCGTGCATAGCAAAGGCTATTGCACAAGACCATAAAAATGATAACGCGATAGCCTTTGCTCATCTTAAAAGTAAGGGGGATCTTTCATTTCCCGAAATTTAGGAGGAGCAATATGCGCTATGCACGCGCCCAGGATATTCTGCCCCAGCAGCTCTTAAACGAGCTGCAGCAGTATATTGACGGGGCATACCTTTACATTCCCCGCAAACAGGGAAACCGCCTGGCCTGGGGAGAGCGAACCCACAGCAAAAGGGAGACCGCAGCCCGCAACCGTTCGATTTTTCTGGAGGCACAGGCCGGAAAAGAGGTCGCCGCCCTGGCGGAAGCCTATTTCCTGGCGGAAAAAACCATTCGCCGTATCCTGCTGGAGGAGCGAAAAAAACAAGGCAAATAGCCGGAGCTGTTGTAAAATGATCCATTTTACAACAGCTCCGGCTTTGCTTTTGTTTTTGGCGCCGAAGGTCAGGCGGCAGACACATGCAATGAGCAATGAAGAATGAGTAGTGAGCAATTTTAAAGGCATAGTACGATAAATTGGAATTTAGCATGTCAGTTGTTAGTCATGAGTAGTTAGTTGTTAGAAAAGGAAATGGCCCCTTTTCTGTCATCCTGAACGAAGTGAAGGATCTCGTCTTTTGACCTTTTACCAAGGGATCAAGAGCGAGATTCTTCGTAAAGAAGCGAAGCTTCTTTTCCTCAGTAATGACAAAAGAGAGGGCTTGTTCTTCTCTAACAACTAACAGCTAACGACTAGTTCGCTAAACTATAACTTATCACGTCACAATTCATGGTTTTGCCCTTCATTTCTAATTGCTAATTGCTCATTTCTCATTGCTTATGCCTCCCTCCGGCAGCTAAAAAGGGCCCGCCGCGGAAAAACTGCGGCGGGCCCTTTCAAAGTCCTTAAAAACTAACAACTAACCTCTAACTACTAACAACTGCCCTGTTACCAGCCCTGCTCCTTCAGGTACTGGCGGCTCAGGGTGATGGCCTCCATGGGGGTGCGGCCGATGGACTGATCCTGCTCCACCACCACCCACTGGGCGCCCGCTTCCACGGAAGCCTCCAGAATGGAGGGGAAATGCTGGTCGCCGTGGCCTACCGGGCGGAACTCAAAGGTGCCGTGGCTCTCCTGCTCCTCCACATCGGTGCCGATGAGCTGATACATGTTGGCGGGCTTGCCCTCCTTGTGGAAATCCTTCAGATGAACCACCGGCGCGCGGCCCGTATACTTGCGGACATAGGCGGCGGGGTCCTCCCCGGCCACGTTGACCCAGCAGGTATCGATCTCGGTCTGCAGCAGGTCGGCGGGAATGGTATCGTAAATGTAATCCAGAGCATAGCGGCCATCGGGCATTTTCACAAACTCAAAATCGTGGTTGTGATACAGAGTCTGAATACCGTGGGTCTTGCAGGCCTTGCCGATCTCTTCAAACAGCTTTACATTCCCCTCAAACTTGGGAGTGCCGGGACGGTCCTCTTCCATCAGATAAGGAATGGCAATGTACTTCACGCCGATCTCCACATACTTCTGAATGGTGCCCTCCATATCGGCCACCAACTCCTGGAAAGGAACGTGGGCGGAAACAGCCGCCAAACCGGCCTCCTCGATAGCAGCCTTGATCTCACTGGGGGCCAGCCCGTAAAGTCCGGCAAGCTCCACGCCATCATAGCCGATTTCCTTGATCTTTTTCATAGTGCCGCGAAAATCTTTTTCCGCGTCGTCACGAACGGAATAAACCTGTACTGCAACGGGCAAAGTTTTCATAAGAAACTCCTCCAAACTGAAAAGTAACTGACAACTTTATCATAGTGCAAAAACACCGAAAGGTCAAGAGGCCGGGCTTGAAAATTACACAATATATTGCTATACTAAAGGGCAGATGCCGGATTCCGGATACCAGATGCCAGACAACGGCGGCGCTGCCGCGCAGCGCACGGAAAGAAAGAGCGGGAATTGTGATGCGATAACAGGTTAGCAAACTAGTTGTTAGTCGTTAGTCGTTAGAAAAGGCCCGAACCTCTCTAACAACTAATTACTCACAACTAACAACTAACATGCCAAATTCCAATTTACCGCACTTTGCCCTTATTAACCCCTCTGTCACGCGAAAGGATCTTACTATGAAGCGAAATCTCCGGTTTTATTTTGCGCTGTTCTTTGCCAAGGGAACCGCGCTGGTATTAAAGCTGATCCGCCGGAAGGGCACCTCCATGCCCGGCTCCTGGGCCATTATTCTTTGTCCGGATTTTCTGGGCCGCATGCCCAGGCCGAAAATCGTGATCGGCATCACGGGCACAAACGGGAAAACCACCGTGGCGAATATGGTGGAGGACGTGCTTTCCGACCGGGGGTACGATTTTGTGTGCAACCGCTCCGGCACCAATGTGAATACCGGCGTGGCCTCCGCCCTGATCGCCAATTCCACCTTTTTCGGCAAGCCCAAAAAAGACCTTGCCATTTTTGAGCTGGACGAGCGCAGCTCCCCAAAGATCCTGCCCTATCTCAAGCCCGATCTCCTGCTCTGCACCAATCTGTTTCGGGATTCCTTCAAGCGCAACGCGCACATTGAATTCATTGTGGATATTCTGAACGGCTATATTCCCGACAATACCCGGCTGGTGCTGAACGCTGACGACCTGCTTTGCGCCGGGCTGAAGCCGGAAAATCCCCGGGCCTATTTCGGCATTGACCGGCTGCCCTCCGATCAGACGGAATGCCATAACCTGGTGCGGGATATCACCGCTTGCCCTCAGTGCGGCGGAAAGCTTTCCTGGGAGTTTGTGCGGTATCACCACATTGGCAGAGCTCACTGCCCCGCCTGCGGCTTCCACTCTCCGGAGGCTCAGTACCGCGCGTCAAAAATAGACGGCGAGCATCACCGCATGACCGTAACGTTTGGCGGAAAGGAACGGGAATTCCCTCTGCCGAACCAGGCCACCATCAACGTGTATAACTCTCTTTCCGCCATTGCCCTGCTTTCGGAATTCGGGCTTGCCCCGGAGGAGATCGCCGCCTCTATGGACAAGCTTTCCATCAGCGCCACCCGGTACAGCGAAGAAGAGGTAAACGGGCGGAAGGTCATTCTGCACCTGGCGAAGGGACAAAACCCCATTGCCTGCTCCCGGGCCTTTGAAAATATTCGGGACTACCCCGGAAAGAAAGCTGTCATTCTGTTTTTAGACGACTATTTCGACGCCGCCCATTCCGTGGAAAACACTGCCTGGCTTTTTGATACGGATTTTGAATTCCTGCGGGACGAAAGCATCGTGCAGGTCATTGCCGCCGGAGCCCGCCACTGGGACGTTGCCCTGCGGCTGCTTCTGGCGGAGCTCCCCAAGGAAAAGCTCTCCCATCTCCGGGAAAACGAGGCGGCTGCCGGAGAGCTGCGGGCCGAAAACGCGGACGCCGTGTTTATTTTGTACGATGTTTACACCATCGGCCTGGCCAACCACGTAAAGGAGCAGGTCAAGGAAATTCTGGCGGGCCTGCCGGAGAAGAAGGAGGAACCGTCCCATGCGGATTGAGATACTTTTCCCGGAAGTCTGTAACCTGTTCGGAGATATGAGCAACATGCGATATCTGAAAAAATGCCTGCCGGAGGCGGAGTTTCTGGAAACCCCTTTGGATCAGGAGCCCCTGTTTCTTTCCGAGCCTGCGGAGCTTGTCTATTTAGGCCCCATGACGGAGCGCACTCAGGAGCGGGTGATCCAAAAGCTGCTTCCCTTCCGGAAAAGGCTTCAGACTCTGATAGAGGGCGGCACGGTTTTTTTCTTCACCGGAAACGCTTTGGAGATTTTGGGAAGCCGCATTGAAACCGATACCGGAAAACAAATCGAAGCACTAAACCTTTTCCCCTTTTATGCCAAACGGGATATGATGCACCGGCACAACAGCACCTTTTTGGGCAGTTTCCAGGGCAAGGAGCTCATGGGCTTCAAATCTCAGTTTACCTTTGCCTATCCCGAAGGGGAGCTTCCGGGTCTGTTCCCGGTGAAAAAGGGCGTTGGCCTGAACCCCAAATGCCCCTTTGAGGGCATTCATTACCGCAATTTCTTCGGCACCTATCTTTTGGGGCCGCTGCTGCTCTTAAATCCCGATTTTACCCGGTATCTCCTTTTCTGCATGGGCGCGGAGGCCGCCTCCCTTGCCTTTCCAGAGGAGCTGGAGGCTGCTTATGAGGCCCGGCTGAAGGATTTTCGGGAAAAAACCTAGTTTTTGGAGAGATGCGGACAAGCATGCCCCAGCAGCTACAAAGGAGAGCGCCTCATGGAAAACAAGCTGATCGTGATCCAGGGCTATCTGGCCGCCGGAAAATCCACCTTTGCCCGACAGCTCTCCACAGCCCTGAAAGTTCCCTGCTTTGTAAAGGACACCTTCAAATCCGCTCTGTGCGAAAGCATCGAGCTGGCCAGCCGGGAGGAAAGCAGCCGTTTTTCCGCCGTGACCTTTGACGGCCTGCTGTATATCGCCGAGCAAATGTTGGAGGCAGGGCAGCCTTTGATCCTAGAGGGGAACTTCACTCCCCCGGGCGTAAAAAAGAAGGACGAGGCCGGCGCTTTGCAGGCCCTGCTGCGGCGTTACCACTGCCGCTCCCTCGCCTTCCGCTTTACCGGAGACACCCGGGTTCTCTTTCAGCGCTTTACCGCCCGGGAAAATAGCCCGGAGCGGGGAAAAGCGAATACCATGGGGGTTCCCTTTTCCCAAGCGGATTTTGACGGCTGGTGCCATAACCTGGACGGCTTTACCCTGGGCGGGGAAACCATAGAGATCGACACCACGGACTTTTCCGCCGTTGATTTTGAGCAGTATCTCACATCTGCCCGGCGGTTTTTGAACAGTTAGCTTTGCAAAAGCCACCCCCGGCTCAGCGTATTGCTGAGCCGGGGGTGGTTTCGTTTTTTCTTATTCCAGCCAGAGCGTTTATCCCTCGCTGCGGTACAGGAAGCTGACGATCTGGGCGCGAACGCATTTGCTTTCCGGGCTGAAGGCGGTTGCGCTGGTACCGGCGGTGATCTTCTTTTCTACCGCCCATTTGACCGCGGTTTCATAATACGCGCCGGGCTGTACATCGCCGAAAGCGGCTCCCGCGGCTTCGGGCGAGCCCTCCTTTCGCCAGAGGAAGGTGACGATCTGGGCCCGGGTGCAGGGAACCTCCGGGCTGAATTTCCCGGCGCCGGTACCGGCAGTAATGCCCTCTTCCACCGCCCACTGCACGGCTTTTTCATAGTAGGCCCCGGCCTTTACATCGGTAAATCCGGCGGCAGTACCCTGGGGCTCCGGCTCTCCCGCCGCCCGCCACAGAAAGGTCACGGCCTGGGCCCGGGTGCAGGAAGCGTTGGGGCTGAAATGGATATCATCTGTACCCGCAGTTATGCCTTGCTCTGCCGCCCACTGCACGGCGTTGATATAGTATTGCCCTGCGGGCACATCCACAAACCCGGTGGGAAATTTCTCCGTGGGAAAAGCCTTTGCCACAAAACGAAGCTTATGCTCCTTTGCGAAAGCTTCCGCGTAGCTGCCCACTGCTCCATAAATGGTCAAATCCATCGACGGAACCTCTCCAAGCCCATTCAAGGAAAATACTGTGGGTTTTATTTTCAAAACACTGGGAGGGATGGTAAGGGCTGTAAGGTTCGTGCAGCCGGAAAACACGGCCTGTCCTATCTCGGAAACATTTCCAGGAATTATGATAGAGGATAGCCTGCTGCAATCCGCAAAAGTCCAGTCTTTGATTTCCGTAATGCTGTCAGGAATGGTAAGAGATGTAAGGCTCGTGCAATCGTAAAACGCGCCTTCTCCTATCTTGGAAGTATTTTCAGGAATTGTTATAGAGGATAGCTTGCTGCAACTCGCAAAAGCCCAGTTTCCGATTTCCGTAACGCTGTCAGGAAGAGAAACTGTGGTCAGGTTGTAGCATTCTGAAAAGGTATAGTCCGCAATAGCCTTAATCTCCCCAGAAAGAGTGACAGAGGTCAGGCCACAACGAGAAAACGCTTCGTTCCCCAACATGACAACACTAGCGGGAAGGGAAACAGAGGTCAGACTTTTGCAATCGCAGAACGCAGAATCCCGAATCTCTGTAACGGTGTCCGGAATCGCTACAGTACTTAAAGCAGTGCAGGCAAATGCCCGGGAATGGATTATGGTAACGCCTTTGGGAATTGTTATGGAGGTTAATCGTCCACAACTTTCAAACATACCCTGCCTGATTTCTGAAAGGCCATCGGAAAGGGTCACAGAATTCAGATTATCGCAATATGAAAATGCTTTGCTTCCTATCTCTTTAACACTGCTGGGTAGATTCACAGACATGAGAGATTTACATGCAGAAAACGCCGAAGTCCCAATTTTTTCTACACTGTCTGAAATGGTAAGAGAAGCAAGATTCTTAAACCAATAAAATGCAAATTCACCAATTGCGGTAACTCCGGGGCCTACAATAACTACTTGGGTATCTTGCTGAAAGGATTCCCAGGGTCTTTTGTCCAGGATTTGAGTTTCCGCAGGATAGTCCTCCATTGCCCCCGTTCCTGAAATGACCAGAGTCTTAGTAGGTGCGTCATAACTCCAGGTCACACCCTCACCACAAGTTCCTGAAAAGGCTACTTCCTTCGCCCCGACCGCCATAGGCACACACCCCATCAGCAAACAACAAACCAACAATAAGCTTATCAAGCGCTTTCCTTTTTTCATACAGCACACCTTCCGAAATTACTTTGAGGAAAAAGTTTAAGCCGCAAGACGCATTTCGATACAGCGCCGACAGCTTATCTGTTACTTTTCATAATAGCACTGATCTCTTTTTAACGCAACTATAAAAATCTTATTCGATTAACAATTTTTAGGAATTCTCTCACTCAAATGCTGATTTCTATAATCTAGCATCTACGCCAGCATACGTTACTGTGAAGCAGACTATTCTCTGCCAGCAGAAGTCCTTTTTTTATCTTACCATATACCGTATTCCCCCCAGCCGCCAATCCTTGTGCGCTGACAGTTTTTAAGTGCAAAAGACTACCCCCGGCTCAGCAATACGCTAATCTGGGGGCGGTTCTGTTTTTCATACTATATACAAAGCTCTTAACCCTTGCTGCGATATAAAAAGCTGACAATCTGCGCGCGGGTACATTTGCTATCCGGGCTGAATTTCCCAGCACCGGTACCGGCGGTGATGCCTTGCTCTACCGCCCACTGAACAGCTTTTTCGTAATATGACCCAGCTTCTATATCGGTAAAGATAATCTTTGAATACTCAGGTGCAGGTTCTCTGGCAGCCCGCCACAGGAAGGTGACGATCTGGGCTCTGGTACAAACTGCATCCGGGCTGAATTTCTCACTTCCCGTTCCGGCTGTGACGTTGTTTTCCGCCGCCCAGCGCACGGCCTTTTCGTAATACTCGCCGCTTTTTACATCACTGAATATGCTGCCTTCTCCCATAGTCTCCGGTCTGCCTACCGCCCGCCACAGAAAGGCGACGGCCTGAGCGCGGGTACACGAGCCGTTGGGGCTGAAATGGGTATCGTCTGTCCCGGCCGTGATACTACGCAGAGACGCCCATATCACAGCATCGGAGTAATACTCGCCGGCGAAAACATCCTTGAACTGCGAAAGGACACTGCTGGAATCGGGAATCTTCCCAACAGAAAAACGAATATTATTTTCTTTTGCAAAGGTCTCCATATAGCTCCCCTTTTCTCCATAAACCGTAAGCCACCCACAGCTTTCAAAAGAGGTAACATCGATCTGCTTGACACTTTTTGGCACCTCTATGGCATATAGATCCCTGCAGCCGGAAAACGCAGCCGGTCCCAGCGAGGTAACTCCTTCCGGGATTATTACGGTAGTCAGGTTATAGCAGCTATTAAACCCGGATAATTCCTCGATCCCGGCCGGAATCTCCACAGAAGTCAAAGCCGTAGCGCCGCAAAACGCCCACACACCGATTTTTTTCAAGCCCTTAGAAAGCTTCACAGAAGCCAGGCGCCTGCAAAACCCAAACGCACTGTCACCAATCTCGGTAACGCTGTCGGCCATTTCCACAGAGGTCAGGCCTTCACACTCATCAAACGCACCGCTTCCAACATACTCCACTCCATCAGGGATCGATACCGATGGCAGCTTATAACACCTAAAAAACGCAGTTTTGCCGATCTTTTTCACACTGTCGGGAATATTCACAGCGGTACAAACGGAAAACCCCGCGAACGCGCCGGGCCCAATGGAGGTAATGCCCGGAGCAATTGTGATCGTTTTTGCGAACTCGCGCCAATGGTTATAAGGCGGGGAAATTTCCCCATAATCCTCCATCTCTCCTGTGCCGGAGATGGTGAGGGTCGCTGTTTCTGCATCGTAGCTCCAGGTGGCATTTTCCCCGCAGGTTCCCGAAGCAGATCCCGGTTCAGTCGTTTCCTCCGCCCTAGCCGCCATAGGCATACACCCCATCAGCAAACAACAAACCAACAATAAGCTTATCAAGCGTTTTCCTTTTTTCATACAGCACACCTTCCGAAATTACTTTGAGGAAAAAGTTTAAGCCGCAAGACGCATTTCGGTACAGCGACGTCAACTTATCTATTATTTTCTATAATAACACCGATTTCTTTTTAGCGCAACTATAAAAATCTTACACTATTAACACTTTTTAGAAATTTTTCTCACTCAAGTAGCTTCTTTCTATAGATTAGCATCTACGCCAGCACGCGTTATGTCGGCGGGCTGCGAAGCAGACTGCTCCCTGCCAGCAGAAACCCTTTTCTTATCTTGCCATATACCCTATTCCCTCCCAGCCGCCGATCCTTGTGCGCTGGCAGTTTTTAAGCGCAAAAGGCCACCCCCGGCTCAGCGTATTGCTGAGCCGGGGGTGGTTTCGTTTTTTCTTATTCCAGCCAGAGCGTTTATCCCTCGCTGCGGTACAGGAAGCTGACGATCTGGGCGCGGGTACATTTGCTTTCCGGGCTGAAGGCGGTTGCGCTGGTACCGGCGGTGATCTTCTTTTCTACCGCCCATTTGACCGCGGTTTCGTAATACGCGCCGGGCGGTACATCGCCAAAGGCTGCTCCCACAGCTTCGGGAGAACCCTCCTTTCGCCAAAGGAAGGTGACGATCTGGCCCCGGGTGCAGGGAACCTCCGGGCCGAATTTCCCGGCGCCGGTACCGGCAGTAATGCCCTCTTCCACCGCCCATTGCACGGCCTTTTCATAGTAGGCCCCGGCCTTTACATCGGTAAATCCGGCGGCAGCGCCCTGGGGCTCCGGCTCCCCCGCCGCCCGCCACAAAAAGGTCACAGCCTGGGCCCGGGTGCAGCTTTGGCTGGGGCCGAAGTGAACGCTATCAACACCGCTGGTGATATTGTTTTCCACGGCCCACTGCACTGCATCATAGTAATAGCTGCCAAGCTTCACGTCAATGAAAAATCCGGGGGCTGGCGTGGGAGCTGACGGTGGTGCAGGGGCAGGTGTAATCGTCGGGGTTGGATCGGGCTCTGTAGAGGTCTCTACCATCAAAAATCCCCATTTGTCGGCGTATCCTCTGGACTCGCCCACGCCTACGGCCGCAAAGCCCCCGGAAACAGAGCGTGCCTCCTGATAGATAAGGGGAACCACTTCTTCTCCGGTTTTATCCAGAAAGCCGTATTCTCCGAAAAATGTGCCGTTTCTTACCAAAGCAAGACCATGAGAAAAAGATTCCACACAGTAGTTTCCTTTCACCGGAATCACTTCTGCTCCGGTTTTGTCAATAAAGCCAGAGCATGCAGGTCCGTCAATAAACAACAGGCTGTGTGTATGTACAACGGCCATGCCCTCGGAAAAGCTCTCCACCGCAGTATACCTGGGTTCAACCACTTCCTCGCCGACCGTGTTGATGAAGCCCCATTTTTTATCGCGTCCCTCCCCTACGCATACGGCGGCCATGCCTTCGGAAAAATCCATTACCATGTCATATTTCGGCTGAACCATTATGGCGCCGGTTCTGTCAATAAAGCCCCACTTGCCGTCTTGCGTTATTCTGGCAAGACCGTTGGAAAAGGAGCCTACTCCACCATCATACTGCAAGGGGATAACCTCTGCGCCGGTCTGATCTACAAAGCCCCATTTGCCGTTCAGCTTCACAACGGCAAGGCCCTCGGAAAAATTCTTCACATAATCATACTGAAGGGGGACCACTTCCCGCCCAGCCGTATCAACAAAGCCCCATTTTTCATCAGGGTGTTTTCCCATGCATACAGCGGTAAGGCCTTCGGAACTCTCTCGCACCTGCTCGTATTTCTGCGGGGTCACTTCCTGTCCTGCCGTGTCGATAAAGCCCCATTTTTCGTTAGGGTAGTTTCCCGTACATACAGCTGCCAAACCGCCGGAAAAGCTTTTCACCGCATTGTATTGAGGCGGAATCACTTCCTCACCGGTTTTGTCTACAAAGCCCCATTTCCCGTCCAGCTCTACAGCGGCCATGCCCTCGGAAAAGTCTCTCATTTCGTTGTACTTTAAGGGCACCACTTCCGCCCCGGTCTTGTCAACAGCGCCCCATTTTTCATCAGGGTAGCTTCCCGTAAGTACAATGGCCAGGCCATCGCAAAAAGACTTTACATCGAGATATCGGGGCGGTACGACCTCCTGTCCTGTTGTGTCGATAAAGCCCCAATCCTCCCCGATACATACGGCAGCCATACCTTCGGAAAAATCCATCACGTCATCATAGTTAGGCGGGATAAGCTCTTTCGCTGTGATGGTTTCCGCCGCCCTCGCCGCCGGCCGCGGGCAGCCCAGCGCCAAAAGCAGAAGCAGCGCCAACATAGAGCGCACCAGTTTCTTTCCTTTTTTCATTTCCATTCCTCCTAACAAGCTGTTTCCGGCGAGCGGCCCGGCGGAAAACGCGAAAACCGCGCCTGCCGCCGCCCATGCCGTGCCGGAAACATAAAAGGCGGCGCTGAGCGTAAAACTCAACACCGCCTGAAAAATCAAAGCGCAACACGAGAAACCCTTTATCCCCATTGCCGGACTTGAAATGATACCGGAAAATGGATATAATAGGAGCGTGGTGCAGTCGAAAGACTGTTGTGTTGAGTGGCTTCATCACTCATCACAGGGACATGGAAAGTTGGCGCTTTTCATGTCCTGCCGCTATTTTTATGTTTCCAGTTTCATTTTACTCTGAGAAGCCTGAAAAAGCAAGGCTTCTTTTTTGTTTTTTACGAAAAGCCTCGGCTTTTCCCATTTTCGGCGGCTTTCAGCACGCGCTGACCCTGCCGGTCTGGGCGTCCAGCGTTACCACCGCACCGTTTTTCAGGATATCGGTGGCGTATTCGGCTCCGGTGATCACCGGCTTATCCATGGCGAGGCCGGCAATGGCGGCGTGGGTGTTCTGACCCTTTTGCTCGGTGATAATGCCGGAGGCACGGCGCAGGTAATCCACCATGGTGTTGTCTGTTTCCGAGACCACCAGAATGTCTCCGTCCCGGAAATTCTTCAGATCCTCCGGCTTTTTTACCACACACAGCCGGGCGGAAACCGCTTTCTCCGTAACGCCCTGGCCGGTGAGCAGCACATGGCCCACCACATGGACCTTCATCATATTGGTGGTGCCGGATACCCCCAGGGGCATACCGGCGGTGATCACCACCAGGTCGCCGCTTTTTACAATGCCCGCCTGCTCCGCCGCGTCCACCGCGTGGTCAAACAGGGTGTCGGTATCCTTTTCCTCGGCGATCACCAGGGGAGAAACGCCCCAGGAAAGGTTCAGCTGGCGGCAGACGTGCTCATGAATGGTACAGCCCACAATGGGGTACAGCGGGCGGAACTTGGAAAGCTGCCGGGCCGTTCCGCCGGATTTCGTCACGGTAATAATGGCCTTGGCCCCCAGGTCGTGGGCGGTGGTGCAGGTGGCGTGGGAAATGGCGTTGGTCACATCGAAGGCGATATCGGAATTATCCCGGGAGTTGAACCGCTGAATGTAATTGATGCTCTGCTCCGCCTTTTCCGCAATGCGCACCATGGTTTCCAGGGCTTCCACCGGATAGTTGCCCGCGGCGGTTTCTCCGGACAGCATGATACAGCTGGTGCCGTCGTAAATGGCGTTGGCCACGTCGGTGGCCTCCGCCCGGGTGGGGCGGGGGTTCTTCATCATGGAGTCCAGCATTTGAGTGGCAGTGACCACCTGCTTTCCGGCATGATAGGATTTCTGGATCAGCTGCTTTTGTAGCACGGGCACGTCCTCAAAGGGGATCTCTACTCCCATATCGCCCCGGGCCACCATGATGCCGTCCGCCACCCGGAGGATCTCGTCGATGTTCTCCACGCCCTCCATATTTTCGATTTTGGCGATGATATTGATGGAATGGCAGTGGTATTCCTCCAGGATCTTCCGGATCTCCAGAATGTCTGCGGCGGATCGGGTGAAGGAGGCGGCGATAAAATCAAAACCGCTTTCAATGCCGAAAATGATATCGGAGCGGTCCCTCTCGCTGATAAAGGGCATGGAAAGCTTGGTGCCGGGAACGTTGATGCCCTTGTTGTTCGATACCCTGCCGCCATTTTTCACCTCGCAGACGATATCCGTATCGGAAACGTTGCGCACCCTCATTTCCACCAGGCCGTCGTCGATGAGCACCCGGGCGCCGGTTTGCAGATCCTTCGGCAGATCGGGATAGGTGATGGAAACGATCGTTTCATCTCCCTCCACCTCCCGGGTGGTAAGGGTGAAGGTATCTCCTTTTTTCAGCTCGACAGGGCCGTTTGCAAAGGATTTCACCCGGATCTCCGGCCCCTTTGTATCCAGAATGGTGGCAATGGGCAGACCCAGCTCTCCCCGCAGGCGGATGACCGCCTCCAGCTTTTTCAAAGCGTCCTCATGGGTGCAGTGGGAAAAATTGAACCGGGCGGCGTTCATGCCCCCCAGCATCAGGCGGCGCAGAACGCTCTCGTCGTCGGTCGCGGGCCCCAGGGTGCAAATGATCTTGGTTTTTCTCAGCATATCGTTCCCGTCCTTTCAAAATTTTGCGGTGCTGTCTATGGTAAAAAAGCCTGCTTCCCCCGGCGGATCACCGCCGCGGTCTCTTCCGCCCGGCGAAGGTAAAACGGGTCAGGCTCTTCCTCCTGCTTCAGAAAATCCTCTTCCAGAAATTCTATGTACTCGTTCAGCGCCGAAAGCACCGTGTCCCACAGAAAATCCGCATAGTCCGGCGGCTCTTTCATGCGCCGGTAATAGGCCTGTAAAAATTTCCGGCGCAGCTCCTCCGTCATAAAAAAGGGAAAAGCCTCCCGTTTTTCGCTGCCATGGGCGATCAGCCGGGCAAGGTCCAGGGAATAGGGCATTTCCCCGCCGAAGGCCCAGTCGATGAGCACCACCCTTTCCCCGTCAAACAGGGCGTTATATTGGAGAAAATCTCCGTTGCACAGAGTAAGCGGACAGGTTTTCTGCCGCTGCAAAAACACCTCATAGGCCTCCCGCAGCGCCGGATATCTCACAAGGCACTTTGCCCGGCGGGTGATCCGTTCCCAATATCTTACAAAGCGCTCTCCGCTGTTTTCTTTCCCGTTTTCGGGCTTTCCCCACCAATAAGCGTTATGAAGGGCGCTGAGGCTTTCCGCCGCTTTTTCCGCCAGCTCCCGGGTAAAATCCCGCAAATCTCCGCCCGGAATATGTTCCAAAAGCAGCCAGCAGCTTTTTCCCCTTTGCGCGGCGGCGTACAGCCTGGGAACGGGAAAGGCCTCCCGCTCCAGATAGGTATGGTACAGCTCCGCCTCCGCCGGTACGCTTTGCTTCAGCACGTATTCCCGCCCGTCATATTCCACACGGTACACAGAATAGGCCCTGTCCGCCCCGCCGCCGTCCTCGTGGAACTGCCGGGCATTTTTTACCCGGTTCCATTCCAGCCCCAGTAACGCGCAAACCGGCTTTAGGGCGGCCAGCTTTTCCGGCGGCGCCTCCGCGAGATAATTTCCTTTTTTCATGGTTTCCTCTGTTCTTAAAGCTTATACCGATAGAATACGTATACGGAGCTTCGAGCCGCGCAAACCGCCAGTGGAACCGGCGGCGGTACAAGCTCTTACTTTTGAACCCCGATCTCAAACACAGCGTCATCAAAATAGAAGCGGCAGTCTTCGGCGTCTATGGCGGGGAAGGGGATCACGCCCGCGGTCTTTACGCCGGGCAGAATCGCGGTTTGCAGCTGGGGATAGTCCAGATACAGCGGATCATAGCTGCTTTCATATTGGGTCTGCCCCTGGACCACCCTGCCGTTCCGCCCGAGATAGGCCTCTTCTTCCCCCAGGTTCTCCACAGACAGGAACACCAAAAACCGCTTTTCGCAGAATTCCACCTTTTCCACGGTGATCTTCAGGTCTCCCAGGGTCTGAGAAGCCGGCGCTTCACTGCAAAACAGCGGCGGGTCGTCCCCTTCCTCCAGAGAGATCACCTCCAGCGTATCCGCCTCCAGGATTGGCTCTATGGCCTGGTTTGTGAAGGTTCCGCTAGCTTTTATGATATCCCCCTTCTGAAGCGGGATCTCCTTTGCCGCGATCAGCGTGGGGTTTTTCCGCTCTCCGATATTCTGGCAAATCTCAAAGCGCAGCTCTCCCTCCGTGGTGGTAAAGCCCGCAGTGACAATGCCGGTAACGGTGGCTTTTCTGCCGGTATAATCCGTTCCGGTTCCATCGGTGTGGGCGTAAAGGTCCGAAAGCTCCGCCCGGGTCAGCTCGCCCTCGGCCACCGGTTCCTCATAGGGCACGGCGGTTATTCTGATCTCCGCGTTTCCCTGAACAAAGGTGCCTTCAAAGCTTACGGTGCCGTCCGCCTCCAGAATTTTTCCCTGGCCGTTGGGCTCGCCGGTTTCGGGGTCGATCTCGCCCTCGTAAACTCTTCCGTCCAAATCGTACAGCCGCCCCTTTACCGGTCTGCCGGTGGCCGGGTCAAATTCCCCCTCGAACAGCAGCACGTCTTTATTATAGAAGCAAAATATCCCGTATTTACAGGCTTTTTCAGCCAAAGTGTAGGAATAATGCAGAAGTAATCTACATTTAATTGCTTCTAATGTCATCGAATAGCATATACGACTTTGCCAATCACAGTGTCACCGTCACTATCCTCTATGGTTGTGCCGTCAGAGTCTTTCACATTCTTATAGATCCTCCTTATGTTCTGTATAAGTAGATTTGTGAATGGGTAATTTATTGACTTCCGTCATGATCCTCTTGGCAGAGCCATTACCGCCAAGTTTCTCATAAGGCTTGTACAAGTATTCATACAAATTCTCGTACTCGTCTTGTGTGATGTAGCCTCGTTCAACATACTGCATACCAAGGTAGACAATACGATCATGAGCAAGTCCAATGAGCATTTGTGTTTCAATAATGTGTTATATTCAGTTGTCTCTTCTCGGAGTTGCTGGATATGTCAAAGTCGGTAATTCGCTTACAGACCCAATAACCACAAACGATTCCACAGAAAACTATTGGTATACGCCCATGTACTTCTTTCCAGCTTGGTCGATGCGACGAATATTTGGAGCGATGTAAATGGCTGGCATATCTCTACGAGACTATCAACTTGACGCTGTCAACAGAATGAAAAATGGCTGTATTCTCTGTGGCGGTGTTGGAAGCGGTAAATCTCGAACAGCACTATCTTATTATTACAAACAAAATGGTGGTGAATTGGGTACTAAGAATTATGTTCGAATGCCAGGTACCCCGAAAGATCTTTACATCATCACCACTGCGAGAAAAAGAGATACTTTGGAATGGGAGGGTGAGCTTTCGCCCTTCCTTCTTTCTACCCATCCGGAAGTCAGTGCTTATTCCAATAAGATTGTTGTGGACTCATGGAATAACATCGGTAAGTACGCAACGATTACGGACGCTTTCTTTATATTTGATGAACAGCGAGTGGTTGGCTCTGGAGCATGGGTAAAAGCATTTCTGAAAATCGCAAAATTCAACGAGTGGATTTTACTATCCGCTACTCCCGGAGATACCTGGGAAGATTATATTCCTGTCTTTGTAGCTAACGGTTTCTATAAGAATCGAACAGCTTTCAAAGAACAGCACATGGTCATGACCTGGGTAAATGGCAAGTACCCCAAGGTAGACAGATATTTGAATGTTGGGCGACTCATCCGATTGCGCAACTCTATTCTGGTGGAGATGGATTTCCAGAGGGAAACCTGTTCACACCATGAGGATGTGTATGTGCAGTACGATATTGCTAAATACAAAGATGCTGGCAGAAAACGATGGAATCCGTATAAGAACGAACCTATCGCTACTGCGAGTGAGCTCTGTTATATTTGGCGTCGCATTGTAAATGAAGATGATTCCCGACTGGTTGCTCTTCTGGAGCTGTTTGAAAAGCATCCAAAAATGATCGTTTTCTATAACTTCGACTACGAGCTTAATATTCTGAAAAGTGCTTACTATGGCGAGGATGTTGAGATTGCGGAGTGGAACGGTCATAAACACCAGCCTATTCCTACTTGTGATAGCTGGGTCTATCTGGTTCAGTACAACGCCGGAGCTGAGGGTTGGAACTGCATAAGTACGGACACCATTGTCTTCTACTCGCAGAATTACTCTTACAAGATTATGAAGCAATCGGCAGGTCGAACAGACAGATTGAATACGCCTTTCAAAGATCTGTACTACTATCATTTGAAATCTCGTTCTGCTATCGACTTAGCTATCAGTCGAGCATTGAATGAGAAGCGCAACTTCAATGAAACCAAATATGTCAGCAGCTACTCGAAGAGTACGCTTAAGTACGAACCTAACAGAATAGTTGCTAAGGCTGCTTAACCGAAAGCAATTTGGTAATATGTCAAGAGGAAAATGAAAAAGATTTTTTTGGAAAAGGGTAACCTTAATAGACTATGGCACCAACCGCTGAATCCAGTGCCGCAGATTTAGTCCAGCCTATACTCAGAGAAACCATGACTATTATGGTTAATGGAAATCCAACCATAGTATATAAGGACGAAATCAAGAAAGAACTTTACAAACATTTATATTCCGGACTTGGTTTACAATTCGGAGGCTGAAAGGAGAAAACAATGAGAAATCAGGAAATGGTAAAAGTGTATGATGCAACCCCTCGACATACAGAGACTCGTAAGTCTACCAGAAGCCGACTCACTGAGGTCGTTGGCGAGGCTCTCGGACTCATCGCTTGTATGTGCGTTGCTACGATTGTTATCGCTATTACCGTAAAGTTCATCATGTGGATTCTGTAAAGGAGAATTGATTATGAAAGCTAAAGACTATTTCGCTAAGTACGAACAGGCTCTCGCATCTGATAACTCTGACGAGTGCTCTACTGCAATCGCTGAGATGCTGAACGAGATGAACTCTGAAGTACAGAATCTTTTGAAGGTTCGCCATGTCAAGACTGACGCGGGTACCTTCCCTATCTTTAAGGAAATGAACCAGAAGTGGAATGCCATTGTACGACTCTTTGAGAAGAAGTATGGTGCTACGCCTATTGTTAAGGATGGCTTCCAGCTTTATTGGGTTCGTAAAATGCCCCAGTTAATGGGTAAAATTTGAAAGGAGAAAAAATTATGATTACTGCTGGTACTAAAGTGGCTATTATGCCTGGTGCAGATTACGCTAACCGTTTCACTGGTCAGGTGGGCGTAGTTCGTAAAAATTATAAGGATAAGATCGGTGTTCAGAAGGAAAACGGTGATATATTATGACAATCGCAGAGGTTAAAGATTATCTTGCAAATCTAACCAGTCATGTTACATTCTGCTACAACGGTTATGATTGTGGTATTGACCCATTGGCTAAGGACGAGTTTAATATGTGGTACGGTACTGATGAAATGACTGTGGACTCTATCGATAAGGTTATGGATATTAACTTCTTCGATGGAAAGTCTCTGAAGGACATCTGGAGCGACATTACTGAGCTGGAGTTCTAATGTCAGCAACAAAAAAATAAGTGCTCTAAATTGTGTAAAAGCAGTTTAGGGCACTTTTTATATTTCAAAGAAAGGAAATCGTTATGCTGAAAATTGAAAAATTTGTAACTATGTCCCCCGCACAGTATGAGATCGTTGTCGAGGGTATGCGTAATCCTAAGAACAGTTGGGACCGTTCTGATAGCTATCCTTGTATTCCTTATAGGAATTCTGGACGAGTGCATAGGCACTTGTGAGTGCTGCCTGCTGACGCCTATTCAAAGCGTTCGCACCCATAATACAGGCGATTGTAGAAGCTCCTATTGCCACAGCCGGAATATAACATTTCCATGCTGATGCAACAGCTTCTTTCTTGGTGTAGGCATATGGATCGCCATCGTGATTTTTTCGGCTATCAGCGTAGATCTTAACCACAGCTTTTGGAGTAGCCTTAACAGCCACGACAGCAGTCACCACAACACCTACAGATGCTATACAAGATAGGGCTACAGGAGAATATTTCCTAATATAAAGCCCCGACTTGTGCAACACCGTTGAGATTGCTTGGTTCTTACTCATGTTTCTTTTCTCCTTTCGTTACATGTATAAATCAATCGCATTGCATACAACATCGTACGCAACTAAAAATATGCGACTGGTTCTTTGATTCAAACGAGCATACTCGACCATTTCATGACCAAATGCTTCCATAGTTAATAGTTCTTCACCGGGCAAGCAATATTCAAGTCGCTCTAAAAGCATGGATATTGCCCATTTCGAATAACTCACTTCGTCAAATGAATACTCTAATGGACATGAATCATAAAGATCTTCAATGTAGTAGCCATAGTTTTTTACGGTTTCAATGGCTGTGTAATAACCTCCCACCAAGATTCACATCTCCTTTCATGCTTTATTGCATAGCGTGCAAGAGGTCCAAAATATCAGAAGCTATATTACTAGCAGTCTGAAACATCTGGCGTGTTTTAGGGTTTACCCTTGAATATCGAGCCGTTGTCATCATAAATTCGTGTGTTAATTCACAGAATTCTTTTACAGACCCGTTCATACGAGGGTAAATATGCTCGGCGATATAATCTAAGAGCTCGTCGACAGCCCATTGCGAGTAACTCGCTTTCTTGAATTCATCGGACCACTTTCCAAACAACGGCGGGTACCATAGGTCCATTTGGTACATGTCGCAAAGAATAAGTCTAAGCTGTTCGATGCTCATGGTTTCTCCTTTCGTTAAAATAAAAAGTAAGAGAGACTGTATCGGAATCGAACCGACGACCTCCACGGAAGTGTGGTGATCTACCAACTGAGCTAACCCGTCTCTCATAAAGAGAGTTGTAAATTTCGCGCGGCAAAAAGAAAAGAGCCGTTGTTAGCGGCCCTAATCTTATAAACCAATACTCGTAAGAATCTTCATGAGTTCTTCCTTGTCGAGTTCGGCATCTACATCCAGATGAACATGCGTTTTTCCATCGATAACTGTGGCATTAACCTCGTTAAGTTTGAGTTCTACTTCATACCCAAGCTTCTTTCGGATTACCATACTCACCAACTTCGAAATGATGCCCGTTGTGAATTTAGATCCAATCTTCATTTCGTCCATACTCCTTTAACTCCTTTCAAGTTGTTTCCATAAAGGACGATGTATTTTTGGCGAAAAAGAAAAGAGCCGTTGTTAGCGGCCCTAATCTTAGTAAATCCAATTTTCTTTTGCAAAGAACAGCGGAATTGCAACCATGATAAAGAATACCAATGCCGTAGCATCATTATCAATGAGTACGCCCATGCACCCACATCCTAATAATGTAATAGCAGATAGTTTATTTTTCCAAGTTTTCATTCTCGTATCTCCCTTCAATTTTCTTTGGTTTTTCATAAAGGGCGATGTGATTTTAGCGGTTAAATATCTCGTCTATCAAATACTGTTTCCCAGCGTTCTCGCTTAATGGGTTTCATCTTAAGAGCCCACATTATTTGTCGGACAGTTACAGTAGGGTAGAGTCCGTCCGTACAAGTCCCGGCACGATTATTGAAGTATTCCTTGAAGTCAGGATGCAAATATAAAGCATCAGTAATCCATGGGTCAACCTCACTCCACCATGTACTTTTTGTATTCGGGTCAAAACGCTGCTGAATTACAGCAAGACCTTTATCCTCTATTAAATATAAAGTGCAACTATCGTATACAGGATGCTCACATACATATCGAGAACCATACATTGAGAGATAGATTGCTGGTTTGTCAAAATGATAACGCATATATACCACCTATAAAAAGAAAAGAGAAAGAGCCCTCGTCAGGACTCCTTCCCCTTGCTAATAATCTTATTTAGTCTTCGCAGACATCTTCCTTAGACGGATATAGTGCTTCATATGCCTCGTCATTCTCGAATCCATAATGTTCTAAATCTACGGAATGACCGCATTCGGGACAGATCAATACTTCTTCCCATTCATCCTCAAATTCCATGAGGGCCCCGCATTCACTACAAACATACCGTCCTGTAAGTAAAGCGTCTTTCTGCGCATCGTTAAAAAAGCTCATTGCAAATTACCTCCTTGATGATTGTGTGGCACTTTAAGTATACTCACCACTACTAATTTATCAAGAGATAAAAAGCACTTTTACATCTCTCACAATAGAGATTGTAAATTTCGCAGGGCAAAAACGAAGAGACCATGCGTTATACACGATCTCTCCGCATTAGAACCGGCCTATTACTTTGTCGGCTTGAATCGACTGAATAAACCTCTGAATGTCTGGGAAGTATAAGTTCCGTCCTTCTCGAACTTAAATCCTCTGTTCATCCAGATGCCATAGAACATCAGCGGCAATATCAATTCAGCGGCAGCAATACCGAGTCTGAAGTAACGATCCTTAACAGCTTCATCCATCTGATTACGCTTGATGTCGATCTCCGTGTTACGGGATTCCTCTTTCTCATAGTAATCCATCGATGATTTGTCTTCCTCGATCTTCAGCTTGTACAGCTTAGCCAAACTTTCCACTGCTGCGGAATGTTGCTGACTTCCAGCTTCGAGAGAACTCAAGTTTTCAATTTCAGACTTGATTTCTTCCTCCAACAATTCTTTAATTTCTTCGCCCATATTCATTTCTCCTTTCGTTATATTCTGGGTTCCATAAAAGGAAGTGTTATTTGTGCGGAATAAAATCTTCAGCTCGTACTTTCAGCATCACAAACTTTTTCCGAAGAATCGTACTTACATTCCTTGTCAGCTCAAGAAACAAATACGGTTCGTCTTCCGGAATGGACTGATCGACTCGCAGGCTGCCTACACTGAAAGCACCAAATATCAGACAAGTAAGAACTGCTCCAATAATGATGCCTACAATGATGCCTACAATGATACCAATTACGATTTCCATAAGTGGACCTCCTTTCTAAAATGTTTTTCAAAAATTTCAACCCGGGAATTTTTCCAAATACAAATTTAGCATCTTTTTTGGTCACCTTCGTCCGGATTTTAATCTAGGTTAGAAATATAAAAAGAAAGAGCCCGTGTTAGGACTCCTTCTTCTCAATAAATTCTGCAACATCACAAACAAACCATGCCGAAAGCTTATTGGACTTTTTTAAGTCTTGGAGTATTTCCTTGGCGGATAATTGTGATTTTGCCATACATCCTAATGCATGACCTGTTCCAAATTTTCCTCCCAATTCAAATGCTCCAATAATCAAAGCTCCAGTAATACAGCCTTTAATAATTTTGTTCATGATTATCCACTCCTTTCATAAAGGAGCCTGTTAATTCTGCGAACCCTCATACACTATCTTCTTCCTCAGATCTGACCAAGAAATATAACGGTCTTTCCTACAGACGGGGCAGTAGAACTTATTCACTTTACCGCCTATGTCTAAGAGTTCGCTGCTATCTGCTTCAAGTCTGCTCTGACAATTCGGACAGTTGAAGCGATAGACTTTCTTAACTGCAATATCCACTATTTTCATCATTGTCTCTCCTTACTCAGAAGCCAGAAGAAGCGTCTGTACAAATCGTAGTAAGTATCCTTACAACAAGGTATGTCGGTTCTTACTCGCATGTGGTCATAAGATATGCCCTCGGTTATAGCCTTGAGAATATAACTGGCAAGCTCTTCATCCGTTTCCTTGGCTACACGCTCCAGCATATCCATACGATTAGCATAGAATAGACGCTCTTCAACACACTTGGTAACCGGATCATTGATAACATTGGTTTTTGTTGGTGGTACTGGTTGAGGCCAACCGCTCGGATAGCATATTAACGAATTGTACTTACGCCTCCAAGTAGGGTATTGAAGACAGAAGTGTTTTAACTCGTAATAACGATGCTTCTCAATCCAGTAGCAGTTTTTAGGAGATAATTCAGGTCTGATTGATGTACTCATGCTCGTTCACCCCTCCATATGAAACCCGTTTCCTGCCAAAGAAGCTTGGGCGAAATATAGAAGTTGATGCGCCCGTACTTGGAATTCATTTCCTCCAACTTGGTAACTAACTTACCGTTTCTTGTGGCTTTACCGATTGGCAGCCATCCCGACACTATGCCGGCTCTTATCCAGGATGCATCCTTACCATAAACTCTTGCTGCAACGGCTACCGGGACAGATCCTGATGCGAATGTTATTTCATTCATTGGCTTTCGCCTCCTTTCAACCGCTATTCTAGGTTAGAAACTGCTTTTAGTAAAAACAACCTCGGTGGAAGTAGGCGCCAACGAAACATAGTCATCTCGCATGGATAGTCTTCGAAACCTAAAGTTTCACAAGTAATTAAACCCTCTATAACACCGATAATGATATCGGCTTCGTATTGTTTGTATGGAAATATAAAGTCAGGCAATTCTCGGTGCATAGATCCACATTGTTTGCATCGAAAACGCCTGATGTTCACTTTAGATTTGCGCCCGTATTTTGTCCTTACGATTCTTTTCACGCTATCATAGTATTTAAGTTCACCGCCGCATTTAGGGCAGATTGATTCGTTATTGCTAATCATATCGCATCTCTTTTCGTTTAATTAAAAAAAGTTAGTGTAGGAGTTGACAATTCCTACATAATGATATATGATTACTAATAGCAAATCAATAGGAAGGTGATAAACAATGCTTATGAAATGTCCCGAATGCGAATTGCAAGTAAGCGATAAAGCTATAACCTGTCCGCATTGTGGTTTTCCATTGCAGCCAAATATAAAACCAAGGAAACCTCGAAATAAGAACAACAAACGTCGTAGATTGCCAAATGGTTTCGGACAGATTAGCGAGATTAAGAATAGGAATCTCCGCAATCCTTTCAGAGCCATGGTAAGCGTGGGTAAGGACGCGAACGGACGACCTATATGCAAACCTCTTAAACCAGAGTCGTATTTTCCTACTTACAATGACGCTTACGCTGCACTCGTAGAATATAACAAGAATCCATATGACCTGGAGCCGTCTATAACGGTAAAAGAACTCTACGACAAATGGCTTCCGGAATACGAGAAGACTGTGAAGAGCACCAGAGCTATTGAATCAGCATGGTCTTATTGCACGGCTGTGTACGATATGCGAGTTAAGGATCTACGAGCTCGTCATGTCAAAGGTTGTATGGAAGAGGGTACATCAACTTATAGAGGTGAGACTCGAACTCCTACGGCATCAATGAAGAACCAAATTAAGTCATTGTTTAACCTGATGCTGGATTACGCACTTGAATATGAACTTGTAGACCGCAATTACTCTCGTACATTCAATCTCAGTGAGGAAACAATAAAAGAGATTGTAACTGTTAAGCAGGAGCATATCCCATTCACAGACGAGGAGATGGACTTGCTTTGGCAGCATGTAGATGATAAAATGATGGTTGATGTACTACTTATTCAATGTTATTCGGGTTGGCGTCCACAAGAAATTGGTTTGCTTGAATTGAAAGATGTGAATTTAGAGAACTGGACTTTCAGTGGTGGTATGAAGACTGATGCTGGTACCGGACGAGTAGTGCCTATTCATTCTCGAATAAGACATCTGGTAGAGCGTAAATATAAAGAGGCTCAGGAGCTTGGTAGCCTGTACTTGTTTAACTATGTCAACCCAAATGCTCGTCTGAAGAGTACAGCGTTAACTTATGCTCGCTATCAAAAGAGCTTTGCAATGATTAGAGACGAATTGAATCTCAATCCGGATCATAGACCTCATGATGGTCGTAAGCACTTTGTTACAATGGCTAAGAAATATAAACTTGACGAGTATGCTATTAAGTACATGGTTGGGCATAAGATCTCTGATATCACTGAAAAGGTATATACTCAGAGAGAATTCGAATGGTTGAAGACGGAAATGGAAAAAATAAAATAGCTTGTAAAATAAAAGAAAAAGCCTCCTCAAAGAAAAAGCCTCCTCAAAGAAGGAGCACCCGAAGGTACCCCCGCAATGAAGAGGCTTCTTTATTTTGTAGGAATATAGGTGTAGAAGTAGTATAGAAATAATGCACAAATTACCTACATTTCTCGACTTGCAACCACTTCTAACTACCTCGAAAACCCTGCAATTAAAGGGTTTTAACAGCAGGTAACTTGAGGTATGTTTCTATAATAATACTTTCCTTCCGCAATAACGCCGTTTCGGAAGGTTCCCTCATAGCGTTCGGTTTCCGTGCCCCGCACGCCCTGTCCCTCAGCTACGTCGTTTTGATATTCCCCTTCATGGTAGGTGCCGTCTTCCCATTCTGACCGCCCTTTCCCGTTCCAGTGGCCCATGTCCCATTCTCCGGTATAGGTCCAGGCTCCGCCATCGGCATTCTGAGAAGTAAAGGAGCCCTGCCCATGGGGCAGGCCGTCCTTTACTTCTCCGCGATAGCTGCCGGTGCGCTCTCCGAAGGAAAATTCCAGGGTCAGCTCCAAAGCGCTCTCCGCCGCGGGAGCAGTTGCGCTTTCCGTACCGGAGGCGTCCGGTACGGGGGCCCGGGCCAGCAGCGCGCAGGCGGAAAGCTCCAGCAGCAGAAGCCCTGCCAGGATAATAGCAATCAAAAATTTTTTCACATAAATTCCTCCATTTCCCTTTTCCTCTATCACAAAACAGCTGGGCTTTCCAATCGTTCAGAAAAGCCTGCCGTGTTATTTTCCACTTAAAAGCCGGTAAATTTCCCCTTTTTTCAGTCCGGTCAGCCTTGCCGCCTCCTTTGCCGCGTCGGCGGCGGAAAGGCCCCGCTCCATCTGCTCCCGGGCAAGGCCGGCGGCGTCTTCCAGGGTGTACTCCTCCCGCTCCGGGGAAGAAGCTTCCGCCCCGGCAAGGACCAGCACATATTCCCCTCTCGGCTCCCGCTCCCGGTAATGGGCGGCGGCCTCCTTCAAGGTAGTGCGCCAGACCTCCTCGTGAAGCTTTGTCAGCTCCCGCACCACGGCGATCTTTCGATCTCCTCCGAAGGTTTTTTCAAAATCGGAAAGGGTTTTCCGTAGCTTGTGAGGAGCCTCGTAAAACACCATGGTACGGGTTTCCCGCTCTACAGAAAGCAGGTGCTCCCGGCGGCCGCGCTTGTTCACGCTTAAAAACCCCTCAAAGGTAAAGCGCCCGGTGGGCAGCCCGCTGACCGCCAGGGCGGAGATCACCGCCGTGGGGCCGGGCACCACGTAAACCGGAATGCCTTCCCCTGCGCAGGCGGCAACCAGCGTTTCACCGGGATCGGAAATGGCGGGCATACCCGCGTCTGAAACCAGGGCGCAGGTCTCCCCTGCCCGAAGGCGCTGTAAAATCAGCTCCCCGTGGGACAGCTTGTTGTGTTCAAAATAGCTCAAAAGAGGCTTTTTGACAGCAAAGTGGTTCAAAAGCTTCATCGTGACCCGGGTATCCTCCGCGGCAATAAAATCCGCCTGCTCCAGGGTCTCTTTGGCCCGGGGAGAAAAATCCCCCAGGTTCCCGATGGGCGTTCCCACCACATACAGCGCCCCTTTTTCCAGCGCTTTTTGCTCCATGGCGATCTCCTTTTTCGTTGTGAAAGTGTTTCTATTGACCAATTATAAGAGCAAGATCAGAATTTGGCGGCGAAGCGCCGCGGCCACTCGTGTCTCCACTTGGTGCGGAAGTTTGGTTTCTGACCCGACCGCAAACTGAGCGATAAATTGGAATATACCGGTTATTCGCTCACCTCTCTCCTGTCATCCTGAGCGAAGCGAAGGATCTCGTCCTTTCCCCTTTTATTCGGAAAATTAAGGACGAGATTCTTCGTCACTTCGTTCCTCAGAATGACAGGTGGGAACTGCGTGTTAAACTATAATTTGCCGCTTTGACCATGCTCGCCATTGCTAATTGCTCATTCCTCATTGTACAAGCATTTCTTACTCCTTTTCTCGGTAATCCCCGTAAATCTCCTGCATCTCCCTGGTGTAATTTCCCTGCTCGTCCGTGATGATCAGGGTGGGCTCTACCGCAAGGCCCGGCTTGCCGCCCCGGCGGCATTCCAGCAGAAACAGGTAGGGGGCTTTGCCGGGCTTGGACTGCACCAGCTGCAGCCGCTTTGGCTCCAGCCCGTATTTCTGGAAAAGCCCCATGGCCTCCGTCAGCCGCTCTGTGGGCAGGCAAATACAAAGCCTGCCGCCGTGCTTCAGGCAGTATTTCCCAGCGGCGGCCAAAACCTCCAGAGTCAGCTGGTCCTCGTGGCGGGAGATCTTCCTGGAACGCTTTTTGGGCTGATATCCGCTTTCCGGCGGATAATAGGGTGGATTACAGGCCATCAGATCCAGGCTTTGGTGGGTATACAGCAGCTTATACTCCCTGATATTCCCCAATACCACATACATTCTGCCTTCAAAGCCGTTTTCCTCAATGGACAGGCGGGCCAGATGAGCCGCTTCCCGCTGTACCTCCACCGACATACAGAAGCCCGGCTCCCCCCGGGCGCACCAGAGCAGGGGGATCGTTCCGCAGCCCGTGCCGATATCGGCGCAATCCTCTTTCCCCCGGGGCATGGAAAAACAAGCCAGCAGCAGCGTATCGGTGGTAAATTTATGTTCCTCTGTTACCAGCACCCGGCAGTTTTTTCCAAAGGGCTCCCAATGAGAATTCTCCGGCGCTGGCCGAGCCTCCTTCTCGCTGATCGACACCAGCTTTCCCTCCTTTTTTCCTAAGAAACAAAAAGTGGAACCCAAGGCAAGCGCCGTGCCGCCCTGGATCCCGCTTTTCCGAATTGACAGCCTGACGGCTCGTCCGTAGGTAAGGCCCGAAAGCCGATCAGCCCTCCTGAGGAGCGCCTACCGGGCATGTTCCGGCGCAAGCGCCGCAATCGATGCAGGTATCGGGATCGATCACATATTTGCCGTCTCCCTCAGAGATAGCTCCTACAGGACATTCGCTGGCGCAAGCACCGCAGGCAATACATTCGTCACTGATTACATAAGGCATGGGGTAACACCTCCACAAGATTTTTACACCCCTATTCTAACACATTTCGGGGAAAAAGCAAGACCTATCTTGCAGTTGTTAGCTGTTAGTTATTAGTTGTTAGAGAAGGGCGTTTTGGATTATCAAATACCGGAGGGCGCTGCGTTGGAGCATTTTATCTTAGTTTGCGACACTCAAAAACTCGTTGCCGCTGAGCGGACCTTCCTCAACGCCAATATTTTTGTAATTTCTGAATCCGAAATCCTGTAAGCTGGATCCCAACTTTTCAAGCATATATTCCCACCGAAGGAAGGCTAAAGCTGTGGCAGGATCTGCAAAACTGCGTAAATCGGCTAAGCTCCATCCCAAACCGTTGCTGCTGCCACTGGTGATAGCATAAGAAAAGTTTTTCCTATTTAGATTAAAATCACTCAGCTCGATTTGCGGATTGAGAAATGTCCTTCTGCCATTTGCATCTTCAATCCCGCAAAATATATCCTCCACGCCATCACGCTGTAAATCAAACAGGACAAACACAGCAGTGCTCACTCCGTCATTGCGGCTGATTTCATATGTGAGCTCAAAGCTGCTTTCCGCTTTGTCATAATTTAAACTTACATATTCATCTTCCGCCGGCATAAAATCTATAAATTTATGGCGTCTGTTTGCGCTCAGCAATCCGTTCTTTTCAATAATATCGCAAACCCTTTGAATCCTATCCCTGCGGGTCAACTCCGGTTTGTCAGGCTCGTTCGAGCCGCCTAAAAAGCGATACAGGAACGTCACAATCTGCGCGCGGGTACAGCCTGAATTGGGGCTAAAGGAGGTAGCGCTTGTCCCGGCAGTGATTTTGTTTTCAACGGCCCAGCCTACAGCATTGGAATAATAGGCCCCGACAGGTACATCTCCAAAAGAATTTGTTCCTGCAGAAACGGGTTCACCGGCGGCACGGTACAGAAAGGCAACAGCCTGAGCCCGGGTACACCCGGCATTCGGGCTGAAGGCAGTGCGGCTGGTGCCCGAGGTGATTCCTGTCTCAACTGCCCATTTTACCGCTTCTGCATAATATTCCTTTTCATGGACATCCGAAAACTGCGTTGGATAGGAAGAAGAAGGTTTTCCGGCAGCGCGCCACAGGAATGTAACTATTTGCCCTCTGGTACACTTGGAATTAGGACTAAAGGTATTGGTGCCGGTACCGGAAGTGATCCCGTTCTCAACAGCCCAATCGACCGCTTCGGTATAGTACTGGCCGAAAGGAACATCTCGGAAGCTTCCTGCCGCGGCAGCCGATACAGGCAGACAGCTCAGTACCAGGCAAAAAGCCAAAACCGTGCTTACGATCTTTTTCATATGACATCTCTCCTTACAGGAAAAAATTTCTGCGCAACAAAAAAGTGCGCAGCTGAAGCCACGCACCGAAAAATGCACAGCTTCTATTGCTGCGACACAACTATAACACACAGTACAAGTATGCTAAACGAAGCCTGCATTTTTGCCAAAAAAGCAAACACACACACTTATACTGTGTTTCTATCCTGTTGTGCCGCAAGATGATCCTATCACAAATCTCCCGGTTCCGCAAGTAGAAAAGGAAGATTTTTTACGGCACAACTCCTATCTGGCCGATCTTTGCCTTATTCCAGATTTTTCAGCTCTTCTTCCTTTTTATCCACCTTGATCCTTCCGTCACGCAGCAGCTTTACTTCTGAGGCGTGGAACACCTTGGGCGCGGCCTCCGGGTCCTTATCCAGCCGAACGGTGAGCTTTCTGGTCAAAAGATTTTGATCGATCACCACGCCCTTGCCCTCCGGGGTGGAGACCAGCGCGTTCACCTTGGGAGTGGTGCGCAGCAGATCCTGATAGGCCTCCTGCTCGTATTTCAAGCAGCACATGAGCCTGCCGCAGGCCCCGGAGATTTTTACCGGGTTCAGGGAAAGGCCCTGCTCCTTTGCCATTTTGATGGATACCGGCTGAAAGCCGCCCAAAAAGGAGCCGCAGCAGAAAGGCCTGCCGCAAATTCCCATGCCGCCCAGCATTTTCGCCTCGTCCCGCACGCCGATCTGCCGCAGCTCGATCCGGGTGCGGAACTGGCTTGCCAGATCCTTTACCAGCTCCCGGAAGTCCACCCGCCCATCGGCGGTGAAATAGAACAGGATCTTGCTGTTATCGAAGGTGTATTCCACCTCTACCAGCTTCATTTCCAGGCCGCGCTCGGCAATTTTTTCCTCGCAGATCCGAAAAGCGTCCTTTTCCTTCCGGCGGTTTTCCTCCGCCCGGCGCAGATCGTCCTTGGTGGCCTTGCGTACCAGCTTGCGCAGAGGCTGCACGATGGTGCTGTCGTTTACCTCACGGTTCGCCATAGCCACCTCGCCGCATTCCACACCCCGAGCGGTCTCCACGATCACCCGCTCCCCGCAGGAAAGCTTTTCCTGGCCGGGATCAAAATAATAGACCTTTCCTGTATTCTTAAACCGCACGCCAATTACCTCGGCCATACACATTCTCCTTTATAAAAGTAAGAGGGATCACCCCGGTTTTCCCGAAGCCACCCTTTATCTGCCCGCCGCTTCCCGCAGCCGGGAGCACAAGCAGGACACCAAAAGGGACATATTGGCGTTGCGCTCCAGCTTCCGCCGGAATTCCTCCCCGATCTCCGGCAGCTTACACAGCCGGTTCATGGGAAGACCGCTGAGCAGCTCGGCTTCCCCAGCGGCGCCGGAAAGCAGGCTTGTCCCGCCCGCCCGCAAAACGCAGGCGTCCCGAAAGATCACGGTCAATCGGGATAAGGCTTCTCCGCAAAGCTTTCTGTCCTTTTGCAGGGGAAGCGCCGCCTTTAAGAGAGCGTCCCCATTTTTATCCAGCATGCCAGCCGCCATTGCCGCCGCGATGCCCGCGGCCTGTGCGGCGGTTCCGCCCTGGGCCTCCTCCAGCATTCTGCCGATATTGCCTCCGCACAGGTCGGCAAGCCTTTCCGCCTGCCCCGCTTCCAGCCCGGCATGTTCTCTGCCATAGGCCGCGGCCTCTTCCGGTGAAGGGGGCTTCAGGGTAAAGCTCTGCACCCGGGAGCGAATGGTGGGCAAAAGCTGCTCCGCCGAATCGCACACCAGCAGAAACACCGCACCCTTCGGCGGCTCCTCAATGATCTTCAAAAGCTTATTCTGCGCCGCTTCGGAGGTACGGGAGCCCATCAGCAGAATATACACGCTGAGCTCCGCCTCCTCCGGCATTCTGTAGGCGTCGGCGGTGACGGCCTTGACAGTATCAACACTAAGGGAGCGGGTTGCCCCGCTCCCTTCTTCGATCCGAATATCGGGATGTGAGCCCGCGTCCGCGCGAATACAGGACGGACATTCCCCACAGGGAGCCTTTTCCCGGTTCCTGCACACCAAGGCCTTGGCGATCAGCCTTGCCAAGGTGCGTTTCCCGCAGCCCGCCTCCCCCTGCAGTACAATGGCATGGGGAAACCGCCGCAGAGCAAACGCGGCGGATAAGGCCTCTTTTACCTCTTCGTTCCCTAAAAAACCGGAAAGATCCATCAGACCTTTTCAAAGCGGTCCACATTCAGCACGAATATGGTAGAACCGCCCACCGTGACCTCCACAGGGAAGGAGGAATACATTCCCACGTCCATAGTGGAGGTGCTGGGTACGATCTGAGTTCTGCGGCTGCTGTATTTGGAGATCAGGCTGATCACATCGTCCACCTTTTCATCGTCCACACCGGAGATAAAGGTGGTGTTGCCCGCCATCAGAAACCCGCCTGTGGTGGCAAGCTTCGTTACGGAATAGCCTTCCCGGGTCAGCGCGGAGGACACCGCGCCGCTGTCATCATTGCTTACGATCGCAAGGATCAGTTTCATAAAAATACCTGCCTTTCCGGGCCGTTTGGAAAACTTTTCTTTGCCCGTATGGATTTTGAACGATCCGGCCCTCCTGCCAGCAGCAGGGTCAGCCGGGGGAAACCAACAAAGAAACAGAGAAACGAAGCATGTGCTTCCTTCTGCATTCAGTATAGCATAAGACCGGGAAAAATGCTAGGTTTTTTGAAAATTTTGTGAAAGCCGCCTTTTTCCAGCTTTGGCACGGTTTGTTTCCGCTTCCCGCACTACGTCCAGCACCTCTTTTCTGTGCCGGAACAGCGCCAAAATGTTGGGGATCGCCATCAGTCCGTTAAAGGCGTCTCCCAGTTGAAATACGGCAGATAAAGGCAGAATGCAGCCGAAATAGGCGGCTGCCGCCGCGGCTAACGCAAATAAAGTTTTCCCCTTCCCCTTTGTCAAATAAAATAAGCCTTCCCGGCCATAACAGCACCAGGAGATCACCGTAGCCAGGGCAAACAGCGCCGTACACAGGGAAACCGCCCAGCTTCCTATGGGCCCCAAGGCGGATTCATAGGCAAAAAATGTAAGCTTCGCCCCCTCCAGCATGGGGGAGCGGCAGCACAGGATACACAGGCCTGTCACCGTGCACATGACGATGGTATCCACAAACACCTGGAAGATCCCTAAGTACCCCAGCTCTATGGAAGTTTTCCCCTTTACCTCCCCATAGGCGAAGGCCGAGCTGCCAAGCCCCGCCTCGTTGGTGAACACGCCCCGGGATACGCCCGTTTTCAAGGCCAGCAGCGCTCCAGCGGTTCCTCCCACACCGGCCCGCAGGGAGAACGCCCCCTCCAAAATGCTGTGAAACGCCCCCGGCAGATTTTCCCGAAAGACCCACAGCACTCCCAGGGAGGCCGCAAAAAACAGCAGCGTCATAGCGGGAACCAGCCGCTCTGTGATCCTTACGGCGAACCGCAGGCCGCCCCTGGCTACAAAAAACACCAGTGCCGCTAAAAAAATGCCGGTCACGGCGGCGGGAAGTCCGAAGCTTTCCAGGGAAACCGCGCAGGCGTTGGTCTGCGTCATGTTTCCCATGCCGAAGGAGGAAAGGCAGCAGCCCACGGCGTAGAAAGCTGCCAGGGGCTTTCCCCACTTTCCAGCCTTTTCCAGATACCCCAGCGCCCCCGGCGCGTTTTTGTACCTGGCGGCCAGAAGATTTTCCGCGAATACCGTCATCATGCCGAACAGGGAGGACACCCACATCCAGAACAGAGCCCCGGGGCCGCCCACTGTGATGGCGGCCGCCACCCCCACGATATTTCCGGTGCCGATGGACCCGGCCAGCGCCGCTGTCAGCGCCTGGAACTGGGTCACACCCCCCTGTTTTTTCTGTTCCCGGGAGCCCAGTACCGCCACCTTCAGCCAGCTTCCCAGACGGCGAAGCTGGAAAAAGCCGGTGGAGCAGGAAAAAAAGATTCCCGCCGCCAAAATCAGCAGCAGCACATGCCAGCCCCACAGGGCGTCCCGCAGCGCCTCAAGCATGGAAAAAAGGAAGCCCCAATGCTTCCGCCGCGGCCTGGGCCAGCTTTTCGCCGATCTCTATGGTGTTATTTACCAGCCAGGCTTCGTCCTGAGGGTTATCCCGATAAGCCAGCTTGATCAAAAGTGTGGGGGAAGCATCTTTCTCCTGTTCCTCCGTTTCCGAAACAGGTCTGGTGCCCGCCAGCTCCGGTTGAGGATAGATCTCCTTCAGGCGGGCGGCAAACAACTCTGCCGCCGCCTTTTCCACACCGCACTGTTCCCGATAATACACGTCTGAGCCCTTTCTCTGCCCGGCGGAATCCGGCGGAGCCGTTTGAGAGCAAAGCATGAGATACAGGCAGTTTTCTCCCCTGTTCGCGGCCCGGAGCAATCTGCCTTCCTTCACGCTTCCGGGGATCCGAAAGGGCTTGACCCCGGAATTGGAAAGCGCGGCTTCCAGGCTGTCGGCAACCTTGCCGATCCAATATTGCTCCTCTCCACCGTTGGGGTATTCCTCTCCCGGCTGTGAGGGCAGGCTGAGATAAAGCTTTGCCATATCATTTTCTCCTTTCCATCAGGCCCGAATCAGCTCTTTCCCAGTTTCATGCGTTTTGTGAAAAAATCCTGAGAGCTCATGCCGGAGGGCCGCAGGTACCGGCCCAGGCCATAAAAGGAATTCGGGTCCCGTGTCACATAGCTGATCTTTTCCTCGCAGGTCAGGGTCATGGAAAATCCCAGAGACTGCACCAGCTCCGGAGTGGTCTTGCTCACCGCGCCGAAAGGATATACAAAGACCCGGGGCTTTTTCCCCACGTGCTTTTCCACCGCTTCCTGGGCGCTGAGAAGATCCTTTGTCAGCCTTTCCCGGTAAGCCTCCTCAGTTTCTCCGGAGGCTTTTTTTACCCCTACGGGGCTTCCGCTCCCCTTATGAAGGTTATAGCTGTGGTTTCCCACCTCTACCAGGCCGGAATCGGCCATTTCCCGAAGCTGTTCCCAAGTACAATGGGTATAATACCCATTTTTCTCTCCGGTTTGCGTATAAAAATCCGAATAGTAGCCGATAGGCGCGATCAGAAATTTACACTCGTGCTTCTTCGCAAGCTCAAAGGCGTACAGATAGTTATTGTAGTAGCCATCGTCAAAGGTGAGCAAAACAGGTTTTTCCGGCAGCTCTTTTCCCTGGGCGTAAGCAAGCAGTTCCTCCGGCAAGATAGTAGTATACCCCTGGCTTTTCAAATAAAGCATATCGCTTTCCAGCTCCTGGGGGGAGATCACGTATTTTCCGTGATAGGCCTCGTCCTTGAGCACAGAATGATACATCACCACAGGCAGCGCCACTCCCTGCTCCACTGTGGCGGCGCTGACGGTAAACAGGGCCGCGAAAATTGCCGCAATTCCCAATAACGCGCCGGAAACCGCCTTCCAATTCACCTTGACCAGTCCATACAGCCCCCGCCTTTTTCGGATTGTTCCCATAAAAAACACCGCCCTGCTTATATATAAGCATCAGGCGGTGTTCTTATTCATGGAGTTAGAGTTATTGCGCTGTAAGCAGTCAGTTCTTTTTAGAGAAAAGTCAAGAAATGCCACCCCTGCTTTTTCTGACAGCTGGCCACTTGCAGCCAACAACTATTTTTCGGGAAAAGGGTTCTTTTCCTGGCTGATTCCGGTGAGGTAATTCAGATCTACATCGTAAAATTTGGCCAGCGCGATCACGCTTTCTACCGGGATACGGGTCTTTCCGGTCTCATAGTCTGAGTAAGTGCGCTGGCCGATGTGAAGCAGGTCGGCAATATCCTGCTGGCTCAGCTTTCTGTCTTCCCGCATTTCTCTGATTTTTTCGTAGTATTTGTACGGCAATGTAGGGTGCCTCCTTTTGGAATTATTTACGTCAAAATTTTAGCGGATTAAACTCTAAGAAAGCGTTTTTAGAGTTATATACTCTGAATTTTTTCCAAAAAGATTGACTTCCGCCCCAGAATAGGGTAAAATGGCAGTAATGTGGCGAATGTTCACTAAGGAGATGACTTATTATGGGATTTGTAGATCGGCAAACACTTGGCGAAACCGTGAGAAAGTTTCGCATGGAGATCGGGTATTCTCAGGATTCCCTGGCAAAGGCTCTGGATTGTTCCCGCTCCGCCTACTCTTATAAGGAGGGGGGAAAATGTGCCTTTAGCATAGAGGATCTGCAGCAGCTTGCCGTGGTATTCAACTTGCCGCTGGAAGCTTTTTTCCAGCCGGAACAGTATCCGGAAAAGGAGATCGGGATCCGGGTCAGGCGCAAGCCGGTAGATCCGCCGGAGCAGATCGGTGATCTGCGCATGCGGGAAAGGGCGCTGATCAGCAGGCTTCGCATGCTGGAGGAAAAACTGGATTCTAACGATCTCATAGAACAATTCTGGGAAACCATGAAAAAAGAATTGGATAAGCTCAATTAAAATCTGCCTTTGGTACCGAAGTAATGCCGGCTTTTCGTCCGAAATAAGGCGGGTCCGAAAGAAAAACGCAAAAGCAATTTCCTGTTTTGAGAATTTTTGATAGGAGCTCCGCCGGTTTGAGGAAAAAAGACAGTTTTCTGAGAATAGGGAAAAAAGAAAAGCCGTAAGAGCTCGCAGGGAGATTCCCTTGCGATTTCTTACGGCTTTGACTATAATTATTTACAGTGTGTTCAACAACTTCCCGGGCAAATAGAGTACAATAACGGCAAAAGTCATAGTCGGGCAGCGTTGCTTCGATTTGCACAGAGAAGCTTCTCGATTGCCCACCGCAGGTGGAGTACAATAACGGCAAAAGTCATAGTCGGGCAGCGTTGCTTCGATTTGCACAGAGAAGCTTCTCGATTGCCCACCGCAGGTGGAGTACAATAACGGCAAAAGTCATAGTCGGGCGGTGTGGCTTCGATTTGCACAGAGAAGCTTCTCGATCGCCCACCGCAGGTGGAGTACAATAACGGCAAAAGTCATAGTCGGGCGGTGTGGCTTCGATTTGCACAGAGAAGCTTCTCGATCGCCCACCGCAAGTGACGTGCAACAGCGGCAAAAAGGGGCAGGGATATGTTTGGGTATGTGCGCCCGTTCCAATCGGAATTGCTGGTAAAGGAATATGAGCAGTATAAAGGAATTTATTGCCAGCTCTGCCGGGTGTTGGGAAAGGAATACGGATGGCTTGCCCGGTTTTCCCTAAGCTACGACTGTACCTTTTACGCCATGCTGGCCCTGGCCGCTTCCGGACAAACGGTTTGCGAGGAAGCGGGACGGTGCGCGGCGAACCCCATGAAGAAATGCCGATATTTGAAGGCGGACGGGGAAGCCTATCAAAAGGCGGCGGCCCTTTCCGTGTTGCTGACCTGGCACAAGCTGCGGGATGACCGGGAGGACGAGGGCTTTTTCAAATCTCTCGGCTGCGCCTTGCTGCTGCCGCTGGTTTCCCGCAAGGCGAAAAGGGCGGCGGGGCGATATCCCCTTTTGGCGGAGCTTGCGCAAGCCGCCATGGAAGGGCAGAAAGCGGCGGAAGAAAAAAGGGCCGGCCCCGATGAGTGCGCGGAGCCTACTGCCCAGCTGCTGCAGGGGCTTTTTGAGGAGCTTGCCGGAGAAGCCGAGGGCCAAGAGTCAGCACAAGGCCAAAAACTGGCTTTGGGCCAGTTCGGTTATTTTTTAGGGCGCTGGGTCTATTTAATGGACGCCTCCGACGATCTGCGGGAGGACGCCAGGCAGGGGAAATTCAACCCCTTCCTGCTTCGGCTGGGCCTTTCTGAAAAGCGGCAGCTTTCGGAAGAAGAACTCCGGTCCGCTGAAGCTGCCTGCAACGAGGCCCTGAACGCCACGGCGGCCATGCTGCTGCCCCCCTTGAACCTGATCGATTTAAAGCTTTTCGGCCCGATCATAGAAAATGTGGCGCAAAAGGGCTTGCCTGAGATACAACGGGAGATCCTGTTTCTGCACGTAAAGAAAAAACGGCGGAAGCGCCCCGGAAAAGAAGGAACCTAAAAAGGAAAAAACGCGATTTGCGATTATCAGAAAAAACGCAAATTCGCTTTTTGAACAGCAGTCCGAAATGAGAGAGGAAAGGGAACGTAAGAATGAGCATGTCAGACCCCTATAAGGTGCTGGGCGTATCGCCCTCCGCCACCGATGAACAGGTAAAGGAAGCCTACCGAAACCTGGCCAAAAAATACCACCCGGATCAATATGCCGAAAGTCCCTTAAAAGAGCTTGCCGACGAGAAGATGAAGGAAATCAACGAGGCTTACGACGCCATCACCGCCCAGCGAAAAGCCGGGGGACAGAGAGGGTATGCCGCAGGCGGGTACAACCCTGTGGGGAACAACGCCGCTTCCGGGTTCCGCGATGTGCGAAGCCTGATCATGGCGGGCCGTATTGCCGACGCCGAGCAGATCTTAAACGGTGTGCCGCCGGAGCGCCGCAACGCGGAATGGTATTTCCTGAAGGGCTCGGTGCTGTACCGCCGGGGCTGGTTGGAGGAAGCGAAGGACCACTTTTCCCGGGCCTGCCAGATGGACCCCGGAAACGGAGAGTACAGCGCGGCCCTGAACCAGACCATGAACCAGAGAAGCGGCGTATACGGCGGCTATAACCCCAACCGGGGCATGGACGGCAGCTGTAATTCCTGCGATCTGTGTTCCTCCCTGATCTGTGCCGATTGCTGCTGCGAGTGCATGGGCGGAGACTTGATTCCGTGTTGTTAAAACGCAAAATTCGTTTCGAATTTTGCGTTGGAAGAAGCCCTCGGTCACGAAGTGACCGGTTTTTCTCACGAAAAACACCGGGCTTCTTCACTGCGGCAGTTACTACAAGATTGTTAAAACGCAAAATTCGTTTCGAATTTTGCTTTGGAAGAAGCCCTCGGTCACGAAGCGACCGGTTTTTCTCACGAAAAACACTGGGCTTCTTCACTGCGGCAGCTGCTGCGTAGTTTCTAAAACGGAAAATCGGGTTCCGATTTTCCGTTGCGGCAGTCGTTGATGAAAGAAACCTTTTATCTTTCTCTTTGTTGTTTCCTATCCTTTGATCGGTGTAGGGAAGCTTTTACGGCCCTCGCCGTTCTTGTTTCGGGAAGTGATATTACGAAAAATTCCATGAAAGCGGCTCTCTGCGGTATTTTAGCGGCGCTGTCCACGGTGGTGATGTTCTTTACAGGGATCATTCCCGTAGCTACTCTGGCTCTGCCCGCAATTGCCGGATGTCTTTTGATCCCGGTAGTGGCTGAGGTGGGGATTTCCTGGGGCTTCGGCACCTTTGCCGTGTGCGCCGGACTTTCCTTTCTGCTGGCGCCGGACCGGGAAGCGGCCCTGCTTTATCTGCTGTTTTTCGGCTATTATCCCGTGCTGACAGGCGTATTGGACAGGGTGAAAAACAAAACGCTCCGCTATGTGCTGAAGCTTTTGATTTTCAACGCCGCCGTGGTAACGGAAACCCTGCTTGCCGTGTTCGTGCTGGGGATCCCCTGGGAAACCGTTGAGTTTTTGGGAAAAGCCACGCCCCTTGTACTGCTGCTTCTGGCAAACCTGGTCTTCGTGCTGTACGACAGGGCCCTGAACGGCCTGATCGCCCTGTATTTCCGAAAATTCAGCAGTCAGGTGCGCAGGTTCTTAAAATTGAAGTAATGCCAAACCCCAGCACGGCAAAAAGTCGCGCTGGGGTTTTTGCGGTTACACCGCAGGCAGCGGCGGGCCGCCGCGGGCACTCGTGTCCCTGCTTGGTGCGGAAGAATAATTTTTCACCTGACCACAAGGACACCGATAAATTATAGTTTATATGACACCCCTTGGCTCCCCTGAAAGGGGAGCTGGCATGCGTTATTAGCATGACTGAGGTGTTCTTGCCGGGAAGTTGGTAAAACGCAGGTTCTATCTGAATGTTCACTAAGCTGGAACCCCTCCGTCACGGCTTCGCCGCGCCACCTCCCCTTTCAGGGGAGGCAAGGGGCTTTTGCCATTCGTTAGTACAATAAATTCCAATTTAGCAAATAGCCTCCTCCTGTCATTCTGAGGAACATAGTGACGAAGAATCTCGTCCTTAATTCCAGGGAAAAAGGACAAAGGACAAGATCCTTCGCCACCTTTGGTGACTCAGGATGACAATTTGGAGGCCGTTTCCCTCTCTAACAACTAACTACTAATGGCTAACAACTTGTACGCCAAACTCCAATTTACCAGCGTTGCTTACAACGCTTGTGTTGGTCACAACGCTTGTACCCTTGCCCTTAAATTGTTCATTCCGCATTGCTGATTGCTCATTACCCTTACACGCCCTCAAAGCCCTGTGCTGCCAAAGCCTCCCGCACCCCGCTGGGTTTCGGAAAGCTCCTGTATTTCCTCCACCTGGGGCAGGCACACCGGCAGTACGATCAGCTGGGCGATGCGCTCGCCGGGGCGCACCGTATAGGCGGTCTGGCTGGAATTGCGCAGGCCCACGTGGATCTCTCCCCGGTAGTCGCTGTCGATGACGCCCACGCCGTTGGTAACAGTAATGCCATGCTTTACGCCCAGCCCGCTGCGGGTAAAGATCATACCGGCGCAGCCCTCCGGCACCTCCGCCGCCAAACCAGTGGGCAGGATCACCAACGCCCCCGGCTCTATGGTGAATTCTCCGGCAATGCAGGCGCACAGGTCATAGCCCGCGCTGCCCGGCGTTTTTCGCTCCGGCAGCACCGCCTCTTCCCGCAGCCGTTTGATCTTCAGCTTTTGTCCTTCACCCATAAAAATACTCCTTTTCTTCTTTTAAAAAATCAGTTTTCTTACGCTGCCAATTCACATTTTCCACAGAGTTTTCCACCGTTATTCCACGCCCTCGGAAAACATACGCCGGGTGCAGTCAAAACCAGGAGATTCCTGTCGAAAAAAGGTTTCCAGCACCTGCCCGCATTCCACAGCGTTTTCCACAGTGAACCGCAGCACACCGAAATCCGCAAAGGCGTCGGCCCGGTTTCCCAGCCAAAGGGGAACACTGTTCAGAACCTCTGAATATCTGGCCTGCCCGGAGCCGGTGCACACCACAGGAAAACGCTTTTTCAGCCGGTCTGTGAGACAGCCGGGGCTTTTACAGTGCAGGCAGCCCCTGGGGGAATTGGCCAAGGGGCAGTTTCGGGTCAGCATCAACGCCTGCCTGCCGTAAACCATCACGCCTCTCGGCAGCGTTCCGCTCAGGGCGGAAGCCTCTCTGCCGGTGAGCTCAAAGGAAAGCTCCGCCGAGGAAAGGCCAAGCCTTTGAAACTGCTCCAGTGCGGCGGTATTAAAAATATTCAGGGAAAAAGATCCGTGCAGTGTGGCTCCAAGCTCCTTCCCCAGCCACAGGCCGCCCAAATTTCCCACCGTGAATTCCCGAAACCCATCTTCTATTCTGGCGGCCATCAAGGCTTTTACCCTGTCCTCCGCCCCAAAAAACGCTCTGGGCTGTTCCAGCAGAATGCGGGAAAAGCCACTTTCGCGCAGGCGGTGAAGCTCTTCGGGCGCTGTGTCCAGCGGCAACGCGATGCTTTCACACCGCAGCGCCTCCCCGCACACCTGCCGCGGGCTGCGGAAATAAGCCCGCACCGGAAGCTCTTTCGTGTTCCGCGTCCCGTGCCGGGGAAAAGGCTGACAGGAAGCGTTCAAAAAGGGAATGGGCCGCCTTTTGGCACGTCTGGAAAGCAGCGCCTCCAAGGCCTGCCTGCGCAGCAAGTTCAGCTGGGAAACCCCTGCCCGCACGCCGCCCTTCGGCACAGCGACCTGTTTTGCAAAGCAGGGTGTGCCCCCTGTTTTTTTCAACTGAGCCTCACACCGCTCCGCAGGCAAAAGGGGAAGCTCTTCCTGCGTGGCGGGAAGCACTGCGGTGCCTTCCGACCCTTCCTCGTCCCGGGCAGTCAGGGAAATCTCTCCCTCCCGCTGCTCCAGAACCAAACTGACCGGAACGCTCTGCCGCTCTCCCCGATACAGGCCCCGCAGAGAAGAAAACACCTTCGCCGTGGCGTCTGTGACGTCTTCCCTGGTACGCACACCGAACATTTCCCTGCCCCGCCGTCCGGTAAGATATCCTTCTGTAAAGCCGGAACGAGAAAAAACCGCCTCCAGGTTTCGGGTCAGCTCCTCCGGAACCGTTTCTCCGTCCGCTGCCTTCCGGCAGGCGGAAACCGCAGCGGCCACATATTCCGGGCGCTTCATTCTGCCCTCGATCTTTGCGGAGCAGACCCCCGCCTCTTCCAGCTGGGAAAGCCTTTGCAGAAAGGAAAGATCCTTTAGGGACAGGTCGTGCCCCGTACCGCCGGGCGCGGAAAAGGGCAGGCGGCAGGGCTGGGCGCACATGCCCCGGTTGCCGCTTCTCCCGCCCAGCACAGCGCTGAAATAGCACTGCCCGGAAAGAGACATGCACAGCGCGCCGTGAGCAAAGCTTTCCAGCTCCACCGGGCAGCTCTGGGCGATCTCCCGGATCTCCGAAAGGGACAGCTCCCGGGCCAGCACCACCCGCTGGGCGCCCAGCTCAAAAAGCAGCTGCGCGCCGCCGGGCGTGTGCAGGCCCATCTGCGTAGAGGCGTGCAGGGGCAGCTCCGGCGCCCTTTCCCGCAGCAGGGAAAAAAGCCCCATATCCTGCACCAAAACAGCGTCTACCCCCAGCTTACACAGGGTAGAAACCAGCCCCAGCGCCTCCGGAAGCTCCCGGTCCTTCAAAAGAGTATTCACCGTTACATGAACGCGCACTCCCCTGGCGTGGCAGAAGCTTACCGCCTCCGCCAGCTCCTCCAGGGTAAAATTTTTCGCGTGAGCCCTGGCCCCAAAGGAAGGACCGCCCAGATATACCGCATCAGCCCCGGCAAAAACCGCGGCCCGCAGCGCCTCCGGCCCTCCCGCGGGGGCCAGCACTTCTATTGATTTTTCACTCATGATTTTTCAAAAAAGCTGATAAAGCCCTCCTGCTCATATTCTTCCTCGTAGCGCATGGGGTTTTTCCGTTTCTTCCCTCCAGCAGGCTGGGAGGGGGCGGGCTTTCTTTCCTCTCCCTGCTCCCGAACCTCCTTTTCCAGCAGGTCCAGGGCCGGAGAGGACGCCCGTTTTTTAGCCTCTGCGGCTTCCTTCCGGGTTTCCTCCAGTTCCAGGCGAAGCTGATCCACCATCTTTTTCGCCTCTTCCACCGCGCGTTTCGCCGCGGCGATGGCGCCTTGCTTCTCCTGCTCGGCCTTTTGGCGCTCCCCGTCCTTTTCCGTCAGCTTGTCCCGCAAGGCCCGGTTCGCTTCCTCAGCCTCAGACAGCCGCCGGGACAGTTCCCCGTGGTCCGCCGCTGAAGAGCCGCCGGAGTTCTCCCGCAGAGCGGCGTTTTCGTCTGCCAGCCTGGCCGCCTGTTCCTCCAGCTCTTTTACCCGGCCGGCGGCTTCGGCCAAAGCGGTATTTTCCGCTTCCAGCTTCAAGAGCTTTTCCCGCAAAGCGGGATCCTCCGCGGCGACTTCCCCCGCAGGCCCCTTCTTCAGCAGCTCCTCCTTTTCCTCCTGCCAGATCTCGGCCTCCACCTCCAGCTCGTCGATCCGCTCTTGCAGGTCAAAGGACTGCTTGCCATTTTTCTTGGCGTCGTCGCAATAGCTCAAAGCGGCGGTCAGGGCGGCCGCTTCCCGGGTGATATAGGGAGAGGCTTCCAAAATATTTTGCATCAGCGCTCCGACCTCGTCAGCCAAAGACTGCATGTATTCTTCGCTTTCCGGCGTGATAAGGCCGCACACCACGCCGTTTATCTCCAGCCTGATCCGTCTTTTCTCCACAGCAGATCCATCCTTTCCCGCTGGTATTTTATCCATTATAATGCAAAATTCTGATTTCGGGAAGTCCCTTTTCCTTTTTCCCCTAAAAATTCCTGAAATTCCCTGCGCCAAAAAGAAGAACTCCTAGCCAGACGGCACAAATTTGAACCATGGTTTTGCCGGGCGTATTTTCGCCCGCCCGTCGTTAAAATACTCGTGAATCTGAAAGGACTCACTCCGCTTTTGCCTAGGTCGGACAAAAATCCACTCCGGCAAAACTTCTTCGAACTGAAAACTGGTGAGATGTTGTCGATTTTCAGCGCAAAAAGCTTGCTTCGCAAGCTCCGGACGACGGCAGGCAAATGTTCCGCTTGCGGAACATTTGCGCCTTTGCCTAGGACGATAAACTGAAAAGCGGCAATATATTGACCGTTTTCAGCGGGTTCAAATTCGCGCCGTCTGGCTAAGGCACAAAGGATTTTCAGAAAATTGCCGAACTGTTCTATATACATATTGTCCTTTTCCTCCGGTTGTGATATTCTATTCTTAGAAGAAAGCGCGGACGGAAAATCTATTGTTTTGCTTTCCGCTTCTTCTTATGATTGATTTTTGGAAAATTTTAGTGTATAATGCCTATATTATAGCGGGAAATTTCTTCTTCCATTTTCGCATTTCAGGATTTTTATACAATAATGGAGGCTTTTTCATGAATTACAAAATGTCTGTATCCCAGATCAAGGAGGCTGTTCAGGATAAACTGGCCCATGCCTTCGGCGTTTCCCTGGAAAACGCCACCAATGAGGAATACTACAAATCCGTAGTGCTCATCGTTCGGGAGCTGCTCACCAAGGGCCGCGCCGAGTTTGTGGCAAACGCCGAAAAAACGGAAACTAAGCAGGTCTACTATCTCTGCATGGAGTTTCTGCTGGGCCGTTCTCTGCGCAACAGCCTGTTCAATCTGGGCCTGGAGGAAAATTTCAGAAAAGCCCTGTCCGATTTCGGCATTAAACTGGATCATCTTTACGAAAAGGAGCCGGACGCCGGCTTAGGCAACGGCGGCTTGGGCCGTCTTGCCGCCTGCTTCTTAGACGGTCTTGCCACCCAGGGCTATCCCGCCATGGGTTACTCCCTGCGGTACGAATACGGTATCTTCCGGCAGAAGCTGGTAGACGGCTGGCAGACTGAGCTGCCCGATTTCTGGCTGCCCGGGGGGTCCGTGTGGCTGCAGGAGGTTCCGGAAAACTCGGTGGAGGTCCGGTTTGACGGACACATTGAAGAGCAGTGGCACGAGCAGTATCATTCCGTCCGCCACAGAGATTACACCTCCGTCACCGCCGTGCCTTACGACCTGTGCGTGGCCGGCATGGACGGCAAGGGCATCAGCCTTCTGCGGATCTGGAAGGCGGAAAACAACAAATTTGATATGAGCCTCTTCAACGGCGGCAATTATATGCGGGCCATGGAACAGCAGGCCATGGCCGAGGTTATCACCAAGGTGCTGTACCCGGAGGATAACCACACCGACGGTAAGCTCCTGCGTCTTTCTCAGCAGTATTTCCTGGTTTCCGCCTCCATTCAGGATATTATCCGCCGCCATCTTTTTGCCCACAGCAGCTTAGACGACCTGCCGAAGCTTGCCGCGATCCATCTGAACGATACCCACCCCGTGCTGGCTATCCCGGAAATGATGCGGGTCATGCTGGACGAGTGTGGCTACGGCTGGGACGCCGCCTGGGATATCGTAAAGCGCACCGTCGCCTATACCAATCACACCGTCATGAGCGAGGCGCTGGAATCCTGGAGCTGCGATCTGTTCCGCATGCGGCTGCCCCGCATCTATCAGATCGTGGAGGAAATCGACCACCGCTTCTGGGAGGAAATGCGGAGAAAAGGCGTGGACGAAGCGAAAATTTACCGTATGGCCCCTATCAGCGACGGCTATGTGAAAATGGCAAACCTGGCGGTCATCGGCTCTCACAACGTCAACGGCGTATCCGCCCTGCACAGCGAGATCCTGAAGGACAGCGTGTTTCACGATTTCTATGAGGAAATGCCGCAGAAATTTACAAACGTCACCAACGGCATCGCCCACCGCCGCTGGCTGAACCAATCCAATCCGGAGCTTGCCTCCCTGCTTACCGAGCTGATCGGAAAGGACTACATTTATGACGCCGACAAGCTTTCCGGCCTGTTGAAATATCAGGACGATGCCGCTGTTCTGGATCGTTTGCAAAAAATCAAACGCTCCAATAAGGAACGGCTTGCGCACTATTTGAAAAAAATACAGGGCGAGACCGTAGACCCCGATTCCATCTTCGATGTGCAGGTCAAGCGGCTTCACGAGTATAAGCGCCAGCACATGAACGCCTTGAATATCCTTGCCACCTATCAGTGGCTGCGGGAAAATCCCAATGCCGATTTTACGCCTCACACCTACTTCTTCGGGGCAAAGGCCGCTCCCGGCTACTACTTCGCCAAGCAGATCATTCAATTTATCGCCGCGCTGGCAAAGAAAATCAACGCCGATGAGCGGGTCAACAAAAAGCTGAAGGTGGTTTTTGTAGAAAACTACTGCGTCACCTGGGCGGAGCTGCTCACCCCCGCTGCTGAGATCAGCGAACAGATCTCCCTGGCGGGTACTGAGGCCTCCGGCACCAGCAACATGAAGTTTATGATAAACGGCGCGGTTACCCTGGGCACCCTGGACGGCGCCAACGTGGAAATCCACGAGGCTGTGGGGGACGACAATATTCTGCTCTTCGGCATGACAGCCTCTCAGGTGGAGGAATTAAAGCGCTCCGGCTACAACCCCATGTTCCAGTACCAGAACGATCCCGTCATTCACCGGGCCATGGATGAGCTGCTTTCCGGCATCGACGGCCAGCAGTTCCAGGATATCTACAACGCTCTCTTAAATCAGGATCGCTATATGGCCCTGGCTGATTTTGAGTCCTACCGCGGCGCCCAGCAGAAAGCGGAACGGCTTTACGCCGACCAGAAGGCCTGGAACCGCATGTCCTTGATCAATACCGCCAGCGCGGGCCGCTTTGCCGCCGACCGGGCCATTCGGGACTATGCCGGAAATATCTGGCACGCTTCCCCGGTGCCCCCTGTAAAGAACAGCGGGGCAAAAAAGTAATGTGAGCTCTCCCACAAATTTCATCTGCAAGTAAGGGCCGCTGGGTACCAGCGGCCCCAGACTGTCGTTAAACCCTCTAACGTAAGAAACGGAAGGGGGAAGAGTGTGAGAGGGGACCATCAGGGTCCCTCTCTCGCGTTTCAATCACAACTTACTTGGAAAAATCCTTGATTTTTTCAAGTAAGTTTAAGCGTGGCGAAAAGAATTTTCGACACGCTTAAGGGCCGCTGAATACCAGCGGCCCTTGAAAATGAGGAGGTTTCCCCAGTATGTTTCATTCCAGAGATCCCCTGTATAAAGATCCGGTAGGCGCTTCCCCGGAAGGGGTTCCCGTTCACTTCCGCATTACGCTGCCAAGGGAGCTTTCCGCCTCGGCGGCTCAGCTGGTCATGGAGCAGGAGGGGGTGGGCACCCAGCGGTTGGACCTGTTTTGGTGCGGTATGAACGGGGAGGATAAGGAGTGGTGGGAGTGCCATTATACCCCCTCCGCTCCCGGCCTGTATTTCTATTATTTTGAGGCCCGCACCTGCCGGGGCAGCCTGCGCCTTGCCCGGGGCTTTTCCGGAGAGGCCGTCAGCGGCGGCACAGCCCGCTGGCAAATGACGGTTTATTCCCAGTCGCTCTCCACCCCGGAATGGCTTGCGGGAGGGATCTTCTACCAGATCTTTCCGGATCGTTTCGCCCGCTCTGGCTTCCCGAAGGCGAACATTCCCTCCGACCGCACGCTGCACGGGGACTGGTACGATCAGCCGGACTGGAAGCCCAACGAGCAAGGCAAGGTGACAAATTCCGATTTCTTCGGCGGCGACCTAAAGGGTGTGCGGGAAAAGCTGCCCTACCTGAAAAAGCTGGGCGTTACCTGCCTTTATTTCAATCCCATTTTTGAATCTCATTCCAATCACCGGTACGATACGGCGGACTATTCCAAAATAGACCCGCAGCTTGGAACCGAGCAGGATTTTTCCGAGCTCTGCGCGGCGGCCAAGGAGCTGGGGATCCGGGTCATTCTCGACGGCGTGTTCAGCCACACAGGCAGCGACAGCGTATATTTCAACCGGGAAGGGCGCTATCCGGAACCGGGGGCCTATCAGTCTCAGGAAACCCCTTATTCCTCCTGGTACTCCTTTCGCAGCTGGCCGGATTCTTATGACTGCTGGTGGAATTTCGATACCCTCCCCAACGTGCGGGAGACTGATCCTTCCTATAACAGCTACATCAACGGCGAAGCCGGTATCGTCCGCAAATGGCTTCGGGCCGGGGCCTCCGGCTGGCGGCTGGATGTGGCCGATGAGCTGCCCGACGAGTTTATCGACCGCCTTGCAGAGACCGCCAAGGCGGAAAAGCCGGACGCCCTGGTGCTGGGCGAGGTGTGGGAGGACGCCTCCAACAAGTCCGCCTACGGCGTGCGCCGCCGGTATCTTCTGGGAAATCAGCTGGACTCAGTGATGAATTACCCCTTCCGGGACGCCATTTTCGGCTTTCTTCTGGGAAACGACCCCCGGCATTTTGCGGAGATCGTGGAAAACCTGGTGGAAAATTACCCCGCACAGTGCCTGCATCTTCTGATGAACCATATCGGCACCCACGATACGGAGCGGGCCCTTACGGTTCTGGGCGGCGAGCCCTCCGGAGGCCGGGGCAGAGAATGGCAAAGCGCCCAGCGGCTTTCTGCAGAGCAGCGGGAGCTGGGAAAGCGCCGCCTGAAGCTCGCCTCCCTGATCCAGTATCTTTTGCCGGGGGTTCCCTGCCTGTATTATGGAGACGAGGCCGGCATGGAGGGCTACCGGGATCCCTTCAACCGGGCCTGCTATCCCTGGGGCCGTGAGGATCAGGAGCTTTTGCGGTGGTATGAGACCCTGGGCGCTCTTCGCGCCGGGCAAAAAGCCATTTTGAGCCACGGCGGCTACCGCACCCTGCTGGCGGACGGAAACCTGCTGGCCTTTGAGCGCTTCGCCATCGTGGAGAACAAGCGGGAAAGCCTGGTCCTTCTTGTCAACCGCAGCGACTGCTCCCAGAATATCCCCCCGCTGCCCCTGCCGAAGGAGCCGGGAACCCCGCTGCTGGGAGAACCCCTGAAGCCCTTCGGAGTTCTTCCCCCCTTCGGCTGTTCCCTCACAAGGTTCTCTCAGGCCCTGGAAACAGAAGACAAACGAGACCCAAAATAAAGCAGAAACCCCTTGACATTTGAAACAACACTGTCTATAATAATAAAGCTGTGAGGAAATGTTCCATTTCCTCCCCTGTGCGCCGGTAGCTCAGCTGGATAGAGCGCTTGACTACGGATCAAGAGGTCGGGAGTTCGAATCTTCTCCGGCGCGCCATAAAATCCTCAGGAATCATGCGATTTCTGAGGGTTTTCTTTTTTCCTCAATACCTTCAAATTCCCTCGTTGACTACCTTTTGACTACTTTCTGGATTTTTTCCGGTTTCCTGACTGCCGTCAGAAAGATAATTTTCCAGTTGAGCAATGGAGGAAGCGGCGTCCTCTTTGTCCATATGGGTATAAATATTTGCGGTCATCTGAATGGAAGAATGGCCCAGTAGATATTGAGCGGTTTCGAGGGCTATCTCTGCCCGGAAAAGATTCGTTTTTTAATTTGATGGAGCTTCGTTTACGAAGCTCCCAAAAAGTTCTTGAGCGTTGCTCAAGAACTTTTTTCTTCGAGCGCGCCAAAAATCGGCAAGTCTCAAAAGAGACTTGCCGATTTTTACTTTTTCCCTATTCAATCTTCACTTTTCACTAAGCGGCAGGGCCGGCTTTTGGAAAGCTACAAGTTAGAGCGAATCGTGAAGAAGTCAACAAAAACATCTGTTTTGCGGCGGAGCCTGCTCAGCGCGTAAGGGCAATTCTGGCCTGACCGCAAGGAATGCAATAAATTTATAGTTCAGTGGTGTCCTTGCCCTTTCATTGCTCATTCCTCATTTACAAAGCCGTCTCACTGCCGAATTTTATGGAAGTGGAGCCTCCTCCACCCCGGTCAGCGCCTGGGAGACGGTGCGCACGGCGTCCTCCGCCGTCATGTTGCCCAGCCGGGTACGCCAGGGCTCAAAGGGCTCCGCCATATACAGGGGATTGCAGGAATGGCGGCGGAACCGGGAAAGCACCGTCTTCGCGTTGATGATTCCGGTCTCGCCGGGCAGGCGGCGGTCCATATCCTGCTGCTGCCGGTATTCCCGGCCCGGAACGGCGTCGCTGAGGTGCAGGGCCACCAGGCGGTGAAGCTGCCGCTCCATCAGCACAACATCGTCCAAAGCGCCGTTTTGAGAACAGTACCAGTGAAATACATCGAAGGCGATCCCTACCCCATCGCCTGCGGCGTCGGCCAGGGCCAGAGCGCCGGAAAGAGAGTGGATAAACTCATGCTCCGCCAAGGTGCGCAGCTCCTGCGGGCCCAAAAATTCCAAACCGTAGAAAATGCCGTTTTCCCGCAAAATTCCGTTTACGGCGCGGATCCGCTTTACGACCCAGGAAAAATTTTCTTCAAATTCCCTGGGGCTGCAAGGCCACACATGATTATAGGCATGGGTCACGCCCAGCACCCGGGCGGCGCAGGCATCACGGCGGAGGGTCTCCAGGGCCTTTTCAAAGGCGGCGTCGTCCAACTCCCAATGATAAAAATCGGCGGGCATAGGCATCAGGCCCCAGGAAAGGCCGCAGTCCGCCATAACAGCGGCCGCCTCCCGGGCGGCGTTCTTATCCCGAAGCACCTCCTGCGGCGCGCTGACGGCCTGAAAGCCATACCTGGCAGCCCAGGGGGCCAATTCCCGGATCGGCTGGGACAGCCCCAGCATGGACGGGTCTAAGGTGCGAAGCATACGGTTCCCTCCCAAAAAGTGATCGTTTCATTCTTTTGCCGGCTCAGGTTCTCTTCCGGCTCACAGCCAGCTCACTTCCTCAAATAGTCCAGGTTCTTCCGAATGAAGTCCACTCTCTGCTTTACGCAGTCCACGCTGCGCAGGGGATCGGCGGGCGTGTGGAACACATAGTCCGTCAGGCGGGCAAGGTCTGTGGAGGCCACGTGCAGGCGGGTATCGGAGGAAGCGTAATAGATGTACACCCTGCCGTCCTTATCGACGATGGCGCCGTTTGTGAACACCACATTGCTCACATCGCCTACCCGCTCATCGCCATAGGGCGCGATCAAAAAGCCGCCGGGCTCGGCGATCACCTTCGCCGGGTCGTCCAGAGCGGTGGCAAAGGCATAGACCACATATCGCAGCCCCGCCGCCGTGTTGCGCACGCCGTGGGCAATATGGATCCAGCCCTTTTCTGTTTTAATGGGCACCGCGCCCGCGCCGTTTTTGCTTTCCGTAATGGTGTGGTAGCGCCGAATGGAGGTCATGCGCTCCTCATCGATAACGGCGTGGGTGATATCATCGCACAGGCCGAAGCCGATACCTCCGCCGCTGCCGGTCTCAATGAAATCGTCCATGGGGCGGGTGTAGAAGGCGTATTTGCCGTTCACAAACTCCGGGTGCAGCACCACGTTGCGCTGCTGGGGAGAGCGCTTTGTCACCAGGTTGGGCAGGCGTTCCCAGGTTTTCAGGTCCCTGGTGCGCACAATGCCCGCGGCGGCCACAGCAGCGGACAGGTCGCCCACCGTGCGGTCCTTGCTTTCGGAGCAGAACACGCCGTAGATCCAGCCGTCCTCGTGCTGGGTCAGGCGTATGTCGTACACATTGGTCTCCTCCGGGCAGGTGTCCGGCAGCAGAATGGGTTCATCCCAGAAACGGAAGCCCTCTGTGGGGCTGTCGCTTTGGGCCACGGCAAAGAAGGACTTGCGGTCGCTTCCTTCTATACGGGCCACCAGGGTGTATTTGCCGTTCAACAGAATAGCTCCGCTGTTAAAGGCGGCGTTTATTCCCAGCCGCTGGAGCAGATAGGGATTGGTCTCCGGGTTGGGGTCATAGACCCAGAAGGGCGGTACATGCTCCCGGGTGAGCACAGGATTTACCCAGCGCTCGTAAATGCCGTTGTGGTGGCTCTCGTCCACCGTGTTTTTCCTTGCGATCAGCGCTTCATAACGCTCGTTCAGCTCCTGATAGGTCATTGTGATCACTCCTTCTGTATTTGTGGGCCGTCTGGCTACAGCTCCGGATTTCGCCGCAGCACCTCAATACACATGCGGCCGTTATGATACGGGCACTTCCAGGGCTCTACAATGGGCTTTTCAATAGGCGTGCCGTCCTCCCTGACAGACCAGAACCACTCCGAGCCCTCCCGGGGGTCGATTATCTTTTCCCTGATGTATTTCCACTGGGAACGAACCGCGTCCAGATAGCGCTGTTCATGGGTATGCTCATAAGCGTTCAAAAAGCCCACCAGCGCCTCCGCCTGCACCCACCAGACCCGGGTGAAGTCCACCCTGCCGTTTTCGCTTTCGTTTGAGAAGCCGTTTCCCTCGGTATAAGCGGCCCGCAGGGTATGGTCCGCCATACTGAGCAGCATGGGGCGAAGCCGTTCCGTCAGCACTTGATCGCCCAGCACCTCCAGGGTGTGGTCCGCCAGCCAGGAGGTCTCGATATCGTGACCGAAGCTGTGCAGATCGATCAGGGTGTGGTACTGAAGGTCAAAAAACACCTCCTGCCGGCATTTCCGAGGATTATAGACCTTTTCCGCCCAGGTGTTCATGATCCAGAAAAGCCTTTCCCGCACCTCGGGATCCTTCCCCGCCTCGTAAAGGCCGGTATAGCCCTCCAGCACATGGAGCAGGGTGTTCATGGTGCGCCCAGCCTCCACACCGTTTTCGCTGAGCTTATCGTTCCCGGCGGGCTGCCAGCCGGCGGTAAAGGCCTCCAGGTAGCCTTCGCCGTCAAAGCATTTATCCTCCACCAGCCGGAACAGTTCCCGGGCCAGCTCCAGCGCCGCCTGTTCTCCACCGGCCCGGTAGTAGGCGGACAGCGCGTAAATGGCAAAGCCCTGGTTATAGGTGTGCTTGGTGCTGTCGGCCACGGTTCCGTCCGCGTTCATGGACCAGTACACCCCGCCGTGCTCCCGATCCAGCATTTTGCACAGCATTTCATAGGCATGCTTTGCCTCGTCCAGCAGGGCGGGCTCCCTTAAAAGCAGGTACGCTTCCGAGAAAAACCACAGGATCCGGCTGTTCAAAATACAGCCCCGCTCCGCTTCCGGGCGGCGGGTCAGATCAAACTCTACCTGGCCGGTGTAGCCGCCGCGCTCATCGTCCCGCAGGCCCCGCCAGAAGGGAAGAATTCTCTCCGTGAGCTCCCTTCGTATTTCAGATACTGTTTCCGACATGATGTACCTCCTGTTACAATATGGTTCAGCAGACCACAGCCGCTGAGCTACAGGCTGTTTCTCTATTGCACAGCATATCATAAAACCCGCCGCCTGTATAGGAAAAATTGGAAAAAAACACCTGGATCATAAAACAGTCCCCAGGTGCCGCGGCACCTGGGGACTGAAACGCAAAATTCGGTTTTTCCTATAGCTGAAATACAAACAAAATGAGCCCGTACACCACGCTGGCCGTGATACCGAACACCAGCACCGGGCCGGAAACGATGAACATTTTTGCCCCCAGGCCGGTGATAAAGCCCTCGCTTTTGAATTCCATGGCGGGCGAGACCATGGAGTTGGCAAAGCCGGTAATGGGCACCAGCGTGCCGGCCCCGGCGTGCTTGGCGATATTGTCATACCAGCCCAAGGCGGTAAGAGTGGCGGAAATAAAAATCAGACTGATGGAAACCGCCATGCGGGCGTCCTTCATTTCCAGGCCCCAGCCCTGATAAAGCTGAAACAGTCCCTGGCCCATGGTGCAGATCAGCCCGCCGAATAAAAAGGCCAGAAGACAGTCCTTTCCTATCGGGGAATTGGGGGAAGCTTGCTTTACCCGCTGGTCATACTGCTGTTTGGAAACTGTTTTCAAAAAAATTCTCCTTTCCGAACAGGTTTTTATGGAGCTATCCTTCCCAATTCCCGGAGGTTCATGCGCCTTGTTTTCCCTGATTTTCAAATCCCTTCTCTCTAAAGCGGCGCCTTCCCCCTCGAATTGTGAAACCCATAAAATCTTTATAAAAATTCTTGACAAGTTTATAAACGCAGAGTATCATAGGCTTGAGATAATAAATTGGAAATCCTTGCCGGCTTAGCCAGACGGCAAAAACGGGGAGTTTTTATAGGGAAGTACGGGGCCGCCCACGCCTCATACCTGTTCCCGCCTCTCCCGGAAAGGCAGTGACAGCATGATAAATCAAAGATTGTGGGAGATCCTGCTGGACTCCTTCTGGAAGATCCTGTTGCCGGGGCTTGTCACCACGATCCCCCTTACCGTGATCGCCTTTTCCATTGCCATGGTGATCGCGGTCTGTATGGCGCTGGTACAGTTTGCCAATGTAAAGGTGCTCAAGCAGCTTGCCCGTTTTTATATCTGGATCTTCCGGGGCACTCCCCTTTTGGTACAGCTTTTCGTGGTATTTTACGGCTTCCCCAGCGTCGGTCTGCTGATCGACCCCTTCCCGGCGGCAGTGCTGGTCTTTTCCCTGAACGAGGGGGCCTACTGCGCGGAGATCGTTCGGGCGGCGCTGGAGGCTGTTCCCCAGGGACAGCTGGAGGCCGGGTACTGCACGGGCATGTCCTACATTCAAACCATGCGGCGGATCATTCTGCCCCAGGCCATGCGCACCGCTTTCCCCTCCCTGGCCAACTCCGTGATCGCCATGGTAAAGGACACCTCTCTGGCCGCCAACATTACCGTGACCGAAATGTTCATGGCCACCCAGCGCATCGTATCGCGCACCTATGAACCGCTGGCGCTGTATATTGAGGTGGGCCTGATCTATCTGCTGTTCTCCACAGTGCTGACAAAGCTGCAAGCCTGGGGAGAAAAAAAGCTCAGCGCTCATATGAGGCAGGAGGATTGACGCGTTATGCTGGAGATCAAGGGTATCCAAAAATCCTTTGGGAGCCTTCAGGTTCTCCGGGGAGTGGACCTGAAGGTGGAAAAGGGCGATGTAGTGGCGATCCTGGGCCCCAGCGGCTCCGGAAAGACCACCCTGCTGCGCTGTATCAATTTTCTGGAAACGGCAAACAACGGCGTGATGAACTTTGACGGTGAGGAATTTCATTTCGGCCATGTTTCCAAAAAGGATATTGCAAGGCTGCGGAAAAAGACCGCCTTTGTGTTTCAAAGCTATAATCTGTTTTTGAACAAAACCGCCCTGCAAAATGTAACGGAGGGGCTGATCGTAGCCCGAAAGATGCCAAAGGCCCAGGCCGGGGAGATCGGAAAACGGTGCCTGGATAAGGTGGGGCTTTCCGACCGGTACGAGTATTACCCCAGCCAGCTTTCCGGCGGCCAGCAGCAACGGGTAGCCATTGCCAGAGCCCTGGCCTCAGAGCCGGAGATCATTTATTTTGACGAACCCACCTCCGCTTTGGATCCGGAGCTTACCGGCGAGGTGCTTTCCGTCATGCGGCAGTTGGCGGACGAGGGCATGACCATGCTGGTGGTCACCCATGAAATGGGCTTTGCCCGCAATGTGTCCAGCAAGGTGGTTTTTATGGAGGACGGCGTCGTGGTGGAGGCCGGCCCCTCCAAAGAGCTTTTTGAAGCCCCCAGGGAAGAACGCACCAGGGCTTTCCTGCAAATGGTGGGCGGCATCACGCCCGCCGAATAAATCTTTGCAAAAGGAGATCATTTTTATGAAAAGACATTTTGCGGCTCTGCTTCTCACGGTACTACTGATCTGCTTTACAGCGCTGTCCGGCTGCGCTCAAAGCGGAAAAACCGGAGCCGGGGATCTGCTTTCCCAGATCAAGGAAAAAGGGGAGATCACCATTGCCATGGAGGGCACCTGGGCGCCCTGGACCTACCACGATGAAAACGACGCCTTGGTGGGCTACGATGTGGAGATCGGCCAGTATATCGCCGATTATATCGGCGTAAAGGCCAATTTCGTGGAGGGCGAATGGGACGGTCTGCTGGCCGGCCTGGAATCCGGGCGGTACGATGTGATGATAAACGGCATGACCGTGGACGATCAGCGCCGGGAAAAATACAGCCTTTCCACCCCCTATGCCTATGACCACACCGCGGTGGTGGTGCAGGGCGGCAACAATGAGATCCAGACCCTGGACGACTTACAGGGAAAAAAGACCGCCAATACTTTAAGCAGCACCTATGCCAAGGTGGCGGAGGATTATGGAGCGGAGGTCACCGGTGTGGATGATCTGAACCAGACCTTTGAGCTGCTTTTAAGCGGCAGGATCGACGCCACCCTGAATTCCGAGCTGACTTATGCCGACTACATGAAGGCCCACCCCGACGCGGATCTCAAGATCGCCGTCATGACGGAGGAGGCCGACGAGACCGCCATTCCCGTGCGCAAGGGCGAAGACACCGCCACCCTGCTGGAAGCTATCAACGGCGCGCTGGAGGAAATGCGCGGGAACGGAAAGCTGACGGAGCTTTCCGAAAAGTACTTCGGCCGGGATATTTCCAAGAATTCTTAAATCACAACGCAAACTCCGGCGCGGCTTCTCTGCCGCGCCGGAGTTTCACTTTGCCTGCGGCGGCGAGGCGCCGTCACTCGTGTCCCTACTTGGTGCGGAAGTTTGGTTTCTGACCCGACCGCAAACTGAGCGATAAATTGGAATTTGCAGCGTACCGCTGCACCCACTCGTGAAGCTGTTTGGTGCGGGAAATCGGTTTCTGACCCGACCAATAGTGATTCGCTTATTTTCCTCCTGTCATTCTGAACGAAGTGAAGAATCTCGCCCTTTTCCCTTCTATTCAGGAAATGAAGGACGAGATTCTTCGTTCCTCAGAATGACAAAAGTGAGAACTCGCCCCTCTCTAACGACTAACAACTAATAGCTAACGACTAGTTCGCTAAACTATAATTTACCGCTCTACTTCTGCCCTTCATTCCTCATTCCTAATTTCTAATTGCCCTTTGCCCGCCGCCTGCGCTTTACTTTTTTTCCAGCTTATGCTATGATAGCCGCAAAGAACCCGCGCTCTTTTCGGGAAAAATTTCCTTGCAGGCATTCTTTTTGAAACGAGGTGGATCGTTTTGCGTACTATCAAAAAGCTGAAGCGAACCATTGTATTTATTTTGAAGCTGGCCCTGTTTGTTTCCCTGTTCGGCATCTTCTTCGGCATTTTCGGCATCAACAACCCCTGGCTTTTCAATTTGAACCGTACCACCGGCGTCACCATGCTCACCTTCGCGGTTTTGGGCATTGCGTTGATGTCCGTGTACGGCGGTTATGCCATTGGCACACAGAAGAGCAAGCCCATTGTGTATTCCATGTCTCTGGCGGCGATCATCACGGATCTGGTCACACATTTGCAGCTTTCCATTATGAACACCAGTGAAAAAAACAATCCCTATTTTGTTTATGAAACGCCCCATTTGCTGTTGCTGGTCATTGTGCTGCAGGTGCTTGTGATCATCTTTTTTGCCTATTTCGGCAATTTTGTATACTTCTCTCTGGAGCCGCCGGAAAAATGCTGCGTGATCTCCTCCTCCCGGCAGAGTTTGGGGAACATTATCCCCAAGATCAATAAATTCAAAAAGCAGTACGAGGTGGACGAGATCATTCGTTTTGACGCGCCGGACGTGCTGGACGTGATCGCCCGAAACGACACGGTGTTCCTCTATGACGTGCCGGTGCGGGAACGCATTGTGCTGACGGAATACTGCTATCAAAAGCAGAAGAACATCTACTACAATTTTGAAATGTCCGATGTGGTCTCTCAGGGCGCAAAATATATGACCCTGGACGACAAATCCCTGGTGATGCACGTTGCCAAGGATCTGACCATGGAGCAGCGCATCGTCAAGCGCCTGATGGATCTCGGCGTTTCCCTGATCGCTCTGATCCTCACCAGCCCCATTATGCTGGGCTGTGCTCTGGCCATTAAGCTGGAGGACGGTGGCAAGGTGTTCTACAAGCAGAAGCGGCTTACCAAATACGGCCGGGTCTTTGAGGTGTACAAGTTCCGCACCATGAAGGAAGAAAATTCCATTCACAAATCCGTTACGGCTGACGACGACCGCATTACGAAGGTGGGAAAGCTCCTTCGGAAATACAGGATCGATGAGCTGCCTCAGATGCTCAATATCCTGAAGGGAGATATGACGGTCGTCGGCCCTCGCCCGGAAATGCTGGAAAATGTGGAAAAATACACGGGTGAGCTGCCGGAATTTTCCTATCGCCTGCGCATGAAGGCGGGGCTTACGGGACTTGCCCAGATCTCCGGCAAGTACAATACCTCCCCCAAGGACAAGCTGGTCATGGACCTGATGTATATTGAAAATTACAGCATCTGGCAGGATCTGAAGCTGATCTTCCAAACCATCACCGTGTTCTTTAAGGCCTCGGAAAGCACAGAGGCCTTCGGCGCGGAGGAGCTGTACGATTTCGATGAGGACAGAGAGAAAAACAGGCGCTCCAGAAACTCCCGGAAAAAGCGGCAGGAAGCCACAGATACGGAAAAAGAACCGGCAGCACCGGAAAAGCCGGAGGAAGCGGAGACCGGCTCTGAAAAAGAAGGAGACTGAGCTATGGCGATCCTGGAGTATTTGAAACGGGTATTCCCCGGCACGGCAGAGGAATTTGCCGGAAAAGCCCAGCAGGCCATGCTTTCCGGGGAAAAGCTGTTTATTGTTACGGCAAACCCCGAGATCATCATGCATGCGGAAAAAAGAGAAGAAATTCGGGAGCTGCTGCTTTCCAAGCAGACAGCCATTACGCCGGACGGCATCAGTGTGGTAAAGGCTATGCGTATGTGCGGTCTGCCGGCAAAGGAGCGAATTACCGGAGTGGATCTGGCGGAAAAACTGCTGAAAAAAGCCGGGGAAGCCGGAAAATCCGTTTTTCTGCTGGGGGCGAAGGAAGAGGTGGTTTCCGCTTTGGCTGAAAAGCTGAAGCGGGAATACCCCGCCGTCACCGTGGCCTACCGCAACGGCTATGACGGCGACAAGGATCAGATCTTCGAGGAGATCGCCGGGCTCCAGCCCGATCTGGTGCTGGTGGCCTTGGGCGCCCCCGCCCAGGAGCTGTTGATTTCCCGCCACCTGGAAAAATTTCAGAAGGGCGTATTTATGGGGGTGGGCGGCTCCTTTGATGTGCTCAGCGGGAAAAAGCAGCGGGCCCCCGCCCTGTTTGTAAAAACCAATACGGAATGGCTGTACCGCATTCTGCGGGAGCCTTCCCGGCTGGGAAGATTCTATCAAAACAACATCAAATTTCTGGGCGAGGTGCGAAAAGCCGCCGGAAAATAAAAAATTGCCGCAAAACCGTGTTTTCCCTTGTCAAGTGAAGCTGCCAGATACAGAAAAAAGGCTGTTGCAAATATACGGGCAACAGTCTCTTCTACGAAAAATCGTAAGAGTTCCGTAAGCTCTTTGTAGACAAGAATTTGATTTTTTTGAAATATCCTTTGGAAAGGTTTTGATCCCATGAGAAAAGTGAAGGTGCTGTCCGTGTTCGGCACCCGGCCGGAGACCATCAAAATGGCTCCGCTGGTGAAGGAGCTGAAAAGCCGGGAGGAATTTGAAAGCGTGGTCTGCGCCACCGCCCAGCACAGGCAAATGCTGGATCAGGTGCTTTCCGCCTTTTCCATTGTCCCGGAATACGACCTGGATATCATGAAGCAGGGACAAACCCTTTCCGATATCACCGCCCGGGTGCTGCAGGGGCTGGAGGGAGTCATCGCGGAGGTCCGGCCCGATATGGTGCTGGTCCACGGAGACACTACTACCACCTTCGCCGGGGCGCTGGCCGCCTACTATGCCAGAGTGGCGGTGGGTCATGTGGAGGCCGGGCTTCGAACCCACGACAAATACTCCCCTTACCCGGAGGAGATGAACCGGCAGTTCGTGGGCTGCATGGCGGATCTGCACTTTGCCCCCACGGAGCTGAGCCGGCAAAATCTTTTAAGCGAGGGAAAGCGCCCGGAAACCATTGTGGTCACAGGAAATACCGCCATTGACGCCCTTTCCACTACCGTGCGGGAGGACTATTCCGATGAGCTTTTGGGTTGGGCAAAGGGCTCCCGGCTGCTGGTACTTACCGCCCACCGCCGGGAAAACCTGGGAGAGCCCATGCACCGTATGTTCCGGGCCATTCGCCGGATCATCGAGGAATTTCCCGATGTGAAAATGGTGTACCCCGTCCACCTGAACCCGCTGGTACAGAAAGCCGCTGGAGAAGAGCTGGGCGGCTGTGACCGGGTACGTCTGGTTTCTCCCCTGGAGGTGGTGGAATTCCACAATCTCCTGGCCCGCTCGTATCTGATCCTGACGGACAGCGGCGGAATTCAGGAGGAAGCCCCTTCCCTGGGGAAGCCCGTGATCGTTCTGCGGGATACCACCGAGCGGCCGGAAGGGATCAAGGCCGGAACGCTGAAGCTGGCGGGAACAGAAGAGGAAACCATTTATTCCCTGATCCGGCAGCTTCTGACAGACCGGCAGGAATATGACCGCATGAGCCATGCCAGCAATCCCTATGGAGACGGCAAGGCAAGCTGCCGCATAGCGGACGCCATTTTACGTTGGGCGGAAGGCCGTCTGGCGTAAAGCCTTCCTGAAACGGCGGCAAACCAGAAAAGCGAGGGTTTGAAAAACAATGAATCGACTGGATAAGGAACCGGAGGAAAAAGAAACCGAATGCTCCCCGGAGGCTCAGCCGGAAACCGCCCGGCGGTGCCCTGTAGGAGTTGCGTTTTCCAGGGAGAGGAAAAGCTGGCTGCCGGCAGGCTTTTTCTTGCTGCTTTCCGGCATTTTACTGGCGCTTTCCGCCCCTACCATTTGGGAAACCACCGCGGAGGGCGTATATCAGGTCCACAAGGTCTTTTTGATGGGCTATGCAGGGCTCACCCTTGCGGGAGTCCTGCTCTGTTTGCTGGAGTTCCGGCTGCCGGAGCTCCTTCGCCGCGTTTCCGGCTGGGTACTGACTCTGCTCGTTCCCTGGGCCGTTTTTTACGCGGTGGATCTGATCAACGATACCAAGGTGCTGTATTTTTCCCAAAGAAGGCTTTTTGCCAATTATCTTTGCTATCTGCTGGTGTTTGCCCTGGTGTACGCCCTGTGCCGCCGGGCCTCTCTGACCACCCTGATCGGCGGCGGTGCCTGCCTGTTTTTCGGCATTGCCAATTACTTTGTCATTCAGTTCCGCGGCAAGCCTATTTTGCCCTGGGACATTCAAGCCATCGGCACGGCCTTTGAGGTTTCCGGCGGCTACCACTATGAAATCACCAGAATGATGGCTTTTGCCGTTATGCTGCTGGCCTTTTTAACTCTGCTGTGCTTCCGGCTGGAAACCCGCCGGAAAAAGAAAAGCTGGAAGCTGCAGGCCTCGGAACGGGGGATCGCCCTGGTGCTGTTCGCCGTGCTGGCGATCCAGATCTTTCCCTGCGACCTCTTGACCGATATGGGAATTTCCGTGTGGGCCTGGAACCAGAAGGTCAGTTCCGAGCAAACTGGCGTGCTCACCGGGTTTTTCGCCAATATCCAGTTCCTCATGGTCAATAAGCCGCAAAACTATTCGGCGGAAAAGGTGCGGGAGCTGGGAGAAACCATCGATTCCTGGGAAGCGCCCACTCCGCTGGGACAGCCGGAAAAGGAGCCCACCGTCATTGTGGTGATGAGCGAATCCCTGACCGACCTGCAAAACGTGGGCACCCTGAAGCTGGACGAGGACTGCCAGCCCTTTTTGCACAGCATGCAGGGAAAGGACAATGTGATCTGGGGCACCGCCTATTCCTCTGTGTACGGCGGCGACACCTGTAACAGCGAATATGAGTTTTTGACCGGAAACACTCTGGGCTTTCTCCCCACCGGCAGTAAGCCCTACCAGCAGTATGTGGATCACGAGCAGACCGCCCTGCCTTCTATTCTGAAAAGCCAGGGCTACACCTGTACGGCGCTGCACCCCGGAAACGCCTCTGCCTGGCACCGGGAAACGGCCTATCCCTACTTGGGCTTTGAGACCTTTCTTTCCGCAGATAAATACACCTTCCGAGAGCGGGAGCACGGCCTGATCAGCGATGAATCTCACTATAACCAGATCATTCAGGAATATGAAAGCAGAGAGCCGGATGAGCGGCAGTTCCTCTTCACCATTTCCATACAAAACCACGGCGGCTATGAAAAAGAGGACTATCCCAGCACCGTGCGCATTTTGCAGGTAGGCGACAAAGTGCAGGATCTGAGCCTCGATCCGAAATATCCTCAGGCAGAGCAGTATTTGAGCATGCTGAAGGAAACTGACCGGGCAACGGAGGAATTTTTCCGGTATTTTGAGCGGCAGGAGGAACCGGTGGTGATCCTGCTCTTCGGCGACCACTGGCCCAACCTGGAAACGGACTTCGCCCGGAACCTGCTGAATGTGGACACGGAGGAGTTGACCTTTGAAGACCTGATGCGGGAGCACGAGGTTCCCTTCCTGATCTGGGCCAATTACCCGCTGGAGGGCGATTACATCGGAAAAACCAGCCTGAATTACCTGTCCGGCCTGCTGCTGCGGGCGGCGGGGCTTCAAGGCACTTCCTACACCAATTTTTTGGAAAATATCCGGCAGGAGCTGCCTGTGATCAGCGCTCTGGGCACTATGGATAAGGAGTGGAACCTCTACAAAAACGGCAACGGCGTCCTGGCGGAGACCCCGCCGGAGGAGTATGCCGCCTGGCTCAATCAATACGCCGTTTTGCAGTACAACAACGCCTTCGGCGGCGGGGAAAAGCAGCGAGAGCTTTTCACCCTTCCGGAAGGCGGGAAATAAAAGAACCTCTTAAAGGAGAGCGCTCTTTATGGCAAAAATAGCGGTGCGGCGTGTAAATGAATGGGACGGCCCGTCCATGCTGAAGATCTACAGCCCCTACACCGGCACCATTCACGCCCCGGAGCAGGAGCCGCCGGAATTGCAGGACTATATTGCCCGGATCGATACCTACACCTACGGCCTGGGCTGGCTTTTGTGCGAGATCGATTCCACCCCCGCGGGCTTCTGCCACCTCACCGAGGACAGAAACGACCCCAAAAACCTGTTTTCCGTGGAATTTCAGCTCTATGTCAAGCCGGAATTCCAGCACAGAGGCGTGGGAACCGCCCTCTGGACCCTGATGCGGGAAATGATGGAGCTGGGCAGCCGCAAACAGGTTTTCGCCAGAATAGACCCCCGTAACCGGGAAGCCCTATCCTTTTTCCAAGCCATGGGCTTTGCCCCGGCGGAAGAAACAGCAGAAGGAGAGCAGCTTCTGTACTATACCCTGACACCCTTAGATCCCTGTGCGGAGCGCCCCGTCAAGCCCTACCTTCTGGAAAACGTAGACTACGAAGCCGCCAGAGAACGAGCGGCGAAGCTGGTAAAAAAATGAGCAAAAAGAGCCGCGACAAGTCGCCGCTGGCACTTGTATCCCTTCTTGGTACAGAAGGAAAGCTTCTGATCCGACCGCAGCCAGGGCGATAAATCAACATTGAGCAAACTGTCCACCCCCGCCCACTGTCATTCTGAGGAGCAAGGCGACGAAGGATCTCGACCAGCACAAGCCGGCGCAAAACAACACTTGCGCATACCGGTTAATCAAAGGGCGGGATTCTTCTCGAAAACAAAGCTTGCTTTGTTTTCTGCTCAGGAATGACAAGAGGAAAGTAAGAGGGTAACGGAGAAATCAATGCGAACATACCAACGGCCCTTACCCACTGTCATTCTGAGGAACGCAGTGACGAAGGATCTTGGCCAGCGCAGACTGGCGCAAAACGAGATTTACGCATACCTGCCAGTGAAAGGACGAGATTCTTCCAGAAAACAAAGCTTGCTTTCTGCTCAGGAATGACAAGAGGGGGGCAAACCGGCCTTCTGCACTCACTGTCATCCTGAGGAGCAAGGCGACGAAGGATCTCGACCAGCACAAACCGGCGCAAAACAACACTTGCGCATACCGGTTAATCAAAGGGCGGGATTCTTCTCGAAAACAAAGCTTGCTTTGTTTTCTGCTCAGGAATGACAAGAGGAAAGTAAGAGGGTAACGGAGAAATCAATGCGAACATACCAACGGCCCTTACCCACTGTCATTCTGAGGAACGCAGTGACGAAGGATCTTGGCCAGCGCAGACTGGCGCAAAACGAGATTTACGCATACCTGCCAGTGAAAGGACGAGATTCTTCCAGAAAACAAAGCTTGCTTTCTGCTCAGGAATGACAAGAGGGGGGCAAACCGGCCTTCTGCACTCACTGTCATCCTGAGGAGCAAGGCGACGAAGGATCTCGACCAGCACAAACCGGCGCAAAATAACACTTGCGCATACCGGTTAATCAAAGGGCGAGATTCTTCTCGAAAACAAAGCTTGCTTTGTTTTCTGCTCAGGAATGACAAGTGGGGAACGAGCCAGGCATCCGCACTTACAGTCATTACTGGGGAAAAAGATTCCGCTCAGTAATAACATGGGAGAAACCGCCGTTCTTATATCACAAAACATCAAAAAGGTGCGCCTGCCATTTGCGGGCGCACCTTTTTGATCTCATTTTTACCCCAAGATCTCTCGCTTTTTCTTTTCAAATTCCTCTTGGGTGATGGCCCCGGAATCCAGAAGTTCTTTATACTGCTTGATCATTCTTACGGTAGCTCCCTCGTTCTCCAGGGCGGGCTCGGCTGCTGCGGCAAGCACCGCCTGCCTGCTTCTTCCGCAGGCACAGGTACCGGTGTAGGAAGGGTTCAGTCTGCCGCAGACACATTTCCAGCCACCCGCTTCCATGGTGCGCCGTTCCTCAGCCTCCCGCGCCAGCTGGGGAGAAAGGGGGCCTGTCGAATAAAGCTGCGGCTTTGAAAGGGCCACAAGCAGTGCGATAAAACCAAAGAAAAAGCCCCACCAGAACCAATTTTCCTCATATCCCTTATTGTACACGACCGTCTGTGTCGCCGCGCCCCAGATAACGCCCCAAATAATGATACCGATCACAGCGCCTATCATACAAAAACCTCCTGACAGAAAGCTGTTTTATATACTTTATTTTCTATTTATATTTTAACATCTGAAACTTTTTTGTCAATACCAGGTTTATAGAAAAAGCTCCAAGATCCGCACTGTACAGCGGCCTGTCAGTTCAAGGCTGCCTGCGCCTCCGGCCCGGCTTCTGAATTCTTTTCTTCAATGCGTGTTACCGCGGGGTAAAAAAATTTCCGAAAGCCCCCGAAAACCCATTGTCAAAAAGCTCCTTTCATGGTATGATGTACCTGATTTTGATAAAATAGGGAAGAATGGTATTTTTTCAGAATCTCACCCATTTGTACTGAGCTCTTTTCTAAATAATTTCACAGCGAAGGGAGGTCAAAAGCATGGAAAATGCGAATCCAAATACCCTGCAAGTTGTCTTGATGGGCCTTATCACTGTTTTCGTCGTGCTGATCTGCTTGATCCTTATTATCAAGCTCATGGGGCTCATTATGACCAAGGTCGCAGAGAAAAAGGCGGTGCCTGCCGCCGCGCCGGCCCCTGCTGTTCCGGCTCCTGCCGTTTCCCAGCCCGGGGAAAAGCAGAAGCTGGTCGCCGCTGTTGCCGCCGCTATTGCGGAGGACATGGGCGCCGATGTAGATCACCTGAAAATTCATTCCATCCGTAAGCTGTGAGAACATTTCCGGCAAATCACTTTGAAAGAAACTGTAAAGAGAGGATATCGTATCATGAGAAAGTACAATGTGAATGTAAACGGCACTGCTTATGAAGTTACCGTAGAAGAAGTAAAGGGCGGCGCTGCCGCTCCCGTGGCTGCTCCTGCTCCGGCTGCTGCCCCTGCTCCTGCTCCGGCTGCTGCCCCCGCTCCTGCCGCTCCGGCTCCCGCCGGCGCCGGGGAGCAGATCACCTCTCCCATGCCCGGCACCATTCTGGACGTGAAAGTCACCGCCGGTCAGGCGGTAAAGGCCGGCGATGTGCTGATGATCCTGGAGGCCATGAAGATGGAAAACGAGATCATGGCTCCCAAGGACGGCACCGTCACCGCCGTATCCACCTCCAAGGGCGCTTCCGTAGAGACGGGCACACTCCTTTGCACCATTGCTTAAAAGGCTTTTTACCACATACTATAAAAGGAGTGTAAACCATGGACGCAATTATGAGCTTTCTGGAGAGCACCGGCTTTGCCTTCATCGCCAAAGATCCACTGTGTCTGGTGATGATCGCGATTTCCTGCTTTCTGCTGTATCTTGCCATCGTTAAAAAGTTTGAGCCGTTGCTGCTGCTTCCCATTGCCTTCGGCATGCTGCTGACAAACCTGCCCGGCGCGGGAATGTACCACGCCGAGTACTTTGCGAACGGCGTCATTAACTGGGCGGAGCTGGGCACCGGCCACGGCGGCCTGCTCGATTACCTGTATCTGGGCGTAAAGCTGGGCATCTACCCCTGCCTGATCTTTATCGGCGTAGGCGCCGGTACGGATTTTGCCCCCCTGATCGCCAACCCCAAAACACTGCTGCTGGGAGCGGCGGCGCAGGTAGGTATTTTTATTACCTTTATCGGCGCGCAGCTGCTGGGCTTTACCGGCGCTGAGGCCGGTTCCATCGGCATCATCGGCGGCGCGGACGGCCCCACGGCCATTTACACCACCGCACAGCTTGCGCCTAAGCTGCTTGGGCCCATCGCTGTGGCGGCATATTCTTACATGGCGCTGGTGCCGGTGATTCAGCCGCCCATTATGAAGCTGCTGACCACCCCTGAGGAGCGGAAGATCAAGATGAAGCAGCTTCGTCCCGTTTCCAGAACGGAAAAGATCCTGTTCCCCATCATCGTGACCATCTTTGTTTCCTTCATGCTGCCTTCCGCCGCTCCCCTGGTGGGCTGCCTGATGCTGGGCAACCTGATGCGTGAGTGCGGCGTGGTAGAGCGCCTGAACAAGACCGTTCAGAACGAGCTGATGAACATCGTCACCATCTTCCTGGGCGTGTCCGTGGGCGCTACCGCCACCGCCAAGAACTTCCTGAATCTCCAGACTCTGGAGATCCTGGCCATGGGTGTGATCGCCTTTGGCTTCGGCACTGCCGGCGGCGTGCTGCTTGCCAAGCTGATGAACGTGTTCTCCAAGGAAAAGGTCAATCCCCTGATCGGCTCCGCCGGCGTTTCCGCCGTTCCCATGGCGGCCCGTGTTTCCCAGGTGGTGGGCCAGAAGGAGGATCCCTCAAACTTCCTGCTGATGCACGCTATGGGCCCCAATGTGGCCGGTGTGATCGGCTCTGCGGTGGCCGCAGGCGTACTGCTGGCCCTGTTCGGTTAAGCCGGGAAAGGAGAGCGTTAAGTTATGGCTAAAAATCCCTTAAAAATTACAGATACCATTTTGCGCGACGCCCATCAGTCCCAGGCGGCTACCCGCATGAAACTGGAGGACATGGTGCCCGTTCTGCCCCTTCTGGACAGTATCGGCTACTGGTCCCTGGAATGCTGGGGAGGCGCCACCTTCGACGTGTGCATGCGCTTTTTGAATGAAGATCCCTGGGAGCGTCTGCGCACCCTGAAAAAGGGTCTGCCCAACACCAAGCTGCAAATGCTGCTTCGGGGACAGAACCTTCTGGGCTACCGCCATTATGCCGACGACGTGGTGGAAGCCTTCTGCAAAAAGTCCATCGAAAACGGCATTGATATCGTTCGTATTTTCGACGCCCTGAACGATCCCCGGAACGTGGAGGCCGCTGTAAAGTACGTCAAGGAATACGGCGGCATGGCGGAGGTTGCCATCAGCTACACTAAGAGCCCCGTTCACGACGAGGATTACTTTGTAAAGCTCAGCATGCAGCTGGAAAAAATGGGCGCGGACACCATCTGCATCAAGGACATGGCAAACCTTCTGCTGCCCTATGACGCCTACTCCCTGGTGAAAAAGCTGAAGGAAAATGTAGGCGTTCCCATTCACCTGCATACTCACAACACCACCGGCACCGGCGATATGACCAACCTGATGGCGGCCCAGGCCGGCGTGGATATTGTAGACTGTGCCTTAAGCCCCCTGGCAAACGGCACCTCTCAGCCCGCCACCGAGTCCATGGTTGCCACCCTGCAGGGCACCAGCCGGGATTCCGGGCTGGATCTCACAAAGCTTTCCGAGGCTGCCGCCCATTTCCGCGGCGTAGCGGAAAAGCTGGACGTGAACCCCAAGGTGCTGAAGGTGGATACCAACACCCTGCTGTACCAGGTGCCCGGCGGCATGCTTTCTAACCTGATCTCTCAGCTGAAGCAGGCCAATGCCGAGGATAAATATTACGATGTGCTGGCGGAGGTGCCCCGGGTTCGCGAGGACTTCGGCTTCCCGCCGCTGGTGACCCCCACCAGCCAGATCGTTGGCTCCCAGGCCGTGCTGAACGTGCTTTCCGGAGAGCGCTACAAGATGATCACCAAGGAAAGCAAGGGCCTGCTTCGCGGCGAATACGGCCAGCTTCCCGGTAAGGTCAATGAGGAAGTGCGGAAAAAGGCCATTGGCGACGCGGAGGTTATTACCTGCCGCCCTGCCGATCTGCTGGAGCCGGAAATGGAAAAGCTGCGGGCCGAGTATACCAACAAGGGTCTGGCACACAGCGAGGAAGACGTTCTGAGCCTGGCCCTGTTCCCCCAGGTGGCGGAAAAATTCCTGCAGTGGAGAGACGGCGATCACAGCGCGGAGGAAGCCGCTCCCGCAGCCGCCCCTGCCGCCCCCGCCAAGGCGGACGACAATTCTCCCCGCACGCTGATCGTAGAAGATCTGACCGGCGGAAATTTCTGATCACTGCTTGACAAATGAGGCCCGGCTATTTTGAAAGAGAGCCGGGCCTTTTCTTATCCGCTTCCCTCGTGGAACAAACAAAGGAAAAGAGGTTTTATCCATGAAAACCATCGCAAGCTTTACCGTAGATCACGACAAGCTGGAAAAGGGAATGTATCTTTCCCGCATTGACGGAGATGTTGTGACCTATGATATCCGCATGAAAAAGCCCAACGGCGGAGATTACCTTTCCAACGGCGCCCTGCATACCTTCGAACACCTCTTCGCCACCTATGCCAGAAACAGCCGGTTTTCTGAAAGTGTGCTCTATGTGGGCCCCATGGGCTGCCGCACGGGCTTTTATCTTCTGCTGCGGGACACGGTCTCAACGCAGGAGGCCATTTCCCTGGTTCGGGAAAGCTTTGCCTTCCTTCGGGAATTTACCGGGGAAATCCCCGGCAGCAAGCGCCGGGAATGCGGCAACTACCGGGAGCACGACTTGCCCGGCGCAAAGGCTGTGGCGGAGGATATGCTTCAGGTGCTGGAGCACTGGACGCCGGGGCAGCTGGATTATCAGGCATAAAGGCAAAATAGCCCAGCCAAATACTCTTTGGCTGGGCGGAGCTTCCTTTTTGAAAACCGTATTTCTCCGGCTCCAAGCAAATTTCAAGAATAACACAACAGCGCAAAACACCCTCGAAGCTCAACGCTTTTTCGAGGGTGTTTTCAGTTATTCCGTTCCGTTCTGTTTCTGGAAATAGGCCGCCAGGGCATAAAGGATGCCCTTTTGTTCCTCGCTGAAGCTATCCAACTCTATCATTTCCCGCTGCTCCAGACCCAGCAGATAGTCGGTGGACACGTGAAACAGCTGGGAAAGCTCTACCAGCTTGGCGGCGGTAGGCGCTGAGATGCCCATTTCCCAGGCATTGACGCTGGAACGGGTCACGGACATAAGCCTTGCCAGATCACTTTGGGTCATGCCACTGGCCGTTCTCAGCTTCTTGATTCGGTTATCTGTCTGGATCACCACAGGCGCACGCTCCTTTTTGTCAATTATAGCTTGCGCTCTGTGATATAAAATTATCATCTTTGATTATTATAATTTGACAGCCTCTTCCTTCTGTGCTATACTTTCTACAAAATCAGACAGCATCGGGGCCGCTCTTTTACGCTTCCGGCGCATTGTCTGCTCATCTTGAGGAGGTAATTTCATGGATACAGAACAGAAAGTACAGCAGCCGCAGACTGCCGTTCCCCAGCCTGCGGAAACACAGGCTCCCCAGCCGGAAGCGCCCCAGAAATTCTGCAAGCACTGCGGAGGAAAGATCCCAGCGGACGCGGTGGTCTGCACCTTGTGCGGCAGGCAGGTGGAGGAAATGGGCGGAGCCGCCGCCCCTAGCATCGTCATCAACAATTCCAACGAAAACACAAATACCAATATAAACACCATGAACGCCTATATGCAGTCCAAGGCCCGTAGCAAGTGGGCGGCCCTGGCGCTGTGCTTCTTCCTGGGCTTTTTGGGGGCGCATAAATTCTATGAGGGCAAAACCGGTAGAGGAATTCTTTACATTTTCACAATGGGCCTATTTGGCATCGGCGTACTCATTGATTTTATTTCCCTGCTTTTCAAGCCAAATCCCTACTATGTTTGACAAAAAAGCAAGGCAAGCTCTTTAAGCTTGCCTTGCTTTTTTAGACGCTGGATACTGAATTCTAGATCCCAGATGGTAGCGCTGCCGCGCAGTACAGGTAAAAAAGACAGAAGCAGAACGATAAATGAAGTTTAGCGAACTAGTTGTTAGCGGTTAGTTATTAGTCGTTAGAGAAGGGCTAGTTCTCCCCTCTATTGTCATTCTGAGGAACGAAGTGACGAAAAATCTCGACCTTGATTCCGGAAAAAGGGCAAAGGACGAGATTCTTCACTTCGTTCAGAATGACATACCTGGGGTGTGCAAATAACCGCTAAGTTTCAATTTATCGCTCAGCTTGTGGTCGGGTGAGAAACTATCCTCCCTCACCAAACAGCTTCACGAGTGGGTGCAGCGGCACAAGCGTTGTAACCAACGCTGCAAATTCCAATTTAGCGAACGGTTCCCCACTGTCATTACTGAGGAAAAGAAGCTTTGCTTCTTTACGAAGAATCTTGCCCTTGATTCCCTAAAAAGGCAAAGGACAAGATCCTTCGCCGCCTTCGGCGACTCAGGATGACAGAGAGGGGGCCTTTTCCCTTTCTAACAACTAACTACTAACCGCTAACAACTTATATGCTAAGTTTCAATTTATCGCTCAGCTTGTGATCGGGCTAGAAACTGTCCTCCCTCACCAAGCAGCTTCACGAGTGGGTGCAGCGGCACAAGCGTTGTAACCAACGCTGCAAATTCCAATTTATCGCACTAACTGTCTTGCTTTGTCACTGCTGAGCAAAAAGCGAAGTAGACTCCGCTTTCCCGGCGAAGAATCTCGACCTTGATTCCGAAAAAGGGCAAAGGACGAGATTCTTCACTTCGTTCAGAATGACATACCTGGGGTAAGCAAATAACCGCTAAGTTTCAATTCAGCAAGCTCACCTTTTCCCCCATCGTTCTTCATTGCGCCCCGCCGCCCTTCTCTAACAACTAACTACTAACATCTAACGACTATGCCTGCATCGGCTTCAGGTTTTTATTGAGCCGGTCTATCAGCCAAGCTATTCGTTTTTCTCTCCCGGCGTCTGTTTTCGCGTCAAAATAGGCCCGGGTATAGGTTTTTCTTACCGATAGGGACATGGCCTTGAAATTTGCGCAAGCGGGCTCATGGCCCTCCAGCAGGTTGGAAAGCTGCTCTATTTGCTCCTCTGTGACTGCCGTGGGGGCGGCGTCCCATTGACCGTTTTTCCGGGCTTCTTCTATTTTTTCCCTGCCGAACTCGGTCATCAGCCCCCGTTCCTCCAGGCTTTTGACCAGCGCCTTATTTTTCTCCGACCATTTGCTTTTTTCCCTGCGCAGAGAGAAATATTTCCGGTAGGTTTTTTCATCCAGACTCTGCATCTGCCCATCGATCCACCCAAAGCAGAGGGCTTCCTCCAGAGCCTCTCCCGCCTTTACGGTTTTCGGCCCGCCGGCCTTGCCGAACAGAAGCCACACGCCGGCGCTTGACCGGCAATGCTCCGAAAGCCAGCTTCTGAATTCCTCCCTATCGGCAAATTCCAAAATCTCACTCATACCACGTGCCTCCTTTGGCTGTTTGGCCCCTGCGAAAAAGCAGGGCCATTCAAAACAGCGTTCTATTCATAAAACCCCACTTTTTTCAGCACCGGCGCGGAGCGGGACTGGCGGATCACCAGGGCCGCCTCCACTGCCCGGCCGGAAAGCGGAAGAATCCTTTTGGCGCCGATCACTGTGCCGGAGGCCACCTTTTCTATGCTGCCCTCCGGGGTTTTGAGATAAAGCTCAAACTGTTCCACCCGCTGGCTTTCCCGAAGCTCCTCCTCCAAAACGCAGTAGCGCAATGTACGGGCTTCCCCAAAGGAAAAGAAAAGCACGGGCCGCTCCGGCGTCAGCCTGCCCGGAGCTTCCTCCAGCACCGGCCGCCGCGTGATCCCCTTGAGCTTTTCCCCCAGCTCTTCCAGCACCGCCCGATCCTTTTCACAGATCCTGCCGCTTCTGTCCGGCGGCACGTTTAAGAGAAGACAGCAGTTGTTCCCCACAGAACACAAATAAATGGAGAACAGCTCGTCAGCCGATTTCACCGTGCTGTCCTCTTCCTCATGGTAAAACCACCCCTTGCGAATAGAAACATCCACCTCGGCGGGATACCAGCAAAGCTTTTTCGCCCGCCGCAAAACACCGCGGGAGCCCAGATCCTCATCGGAAGAGGTCAGCGCCTTCATGGCTTCTCCTTCCTCCTCCCGGTGCTGAGAACGCTCCTGCACGGTTTCCGCCCGGGTCAGTTCCTCCGGCACCACCGAAAATTCCGCCGCCCTTGTTTTTCCCGCTTCGTTTCCCACCCAGCGAAGGTCCGGCCCGCACACCGCGATATTGGCCCCCGGCTGAAGTCTGCGGACGGTTTCATAGTACTGCTCCCAGTCATAGGTAAATTCCCGGGCATTTTCTCCCTTGGCCCCGTCGAACCAGACCTCGAAGATCTCCCCGTACCCGGTGAGAAGCTCTGTAAGCTGCCGGCAGAAATAGTCGTTATAGGCGGGAGTTCCGTAGGTGCTTTCGTGCATATCCCAGGGGGAAAGGTACACGCCGAAGGAAAGCCCCGCCTCCCTGCAGGCGTCGGCAGCCTGTTTGACGATATCCCTTCCGTAAGGGGAATGCATCACGGAAAAGTCTGTACAGGCCGTGTCCCACAGGCAAAAGCCGTCGTGGTGCTTGCAGGTCAGAATGATCCCCGAAGCGCCGGAGGCCTTTACAGCGCCGGCCCACTGGGCGCAGTCCACAGCTTTTATGGTAAAGTCGGCGGCAGTCTCCCACCCGGTGCCCCATTCCCGCCCGGTAGCGGTGTTCATACCAAAATGAAGAAAGGCGTAAAAGGGCCGCTCCGCCTGCCGAAGCTGGGCTTCTGTAGGAACAACGGAAAGATACCGCTCCACCTCCCCGTCCAGCAGGGGAACGCCCTGATTGTCCGCCGCCCAGTTTTTTTCCGGCTGCATGGCGCATTCCCAGCGATTTATGCAATCCGCGCTCAGCTTCATGTTATTCTTCCTCCACCGGGCAGGAAAGCACGGTGACCTGCCGGGGCGTTTCCGGAGTAAGCTCCAGAAAAGTGCCACCGAAGCGAACCGTAGGGCCGCACAGCTTCAAGAAATCTTCCACCGTGCTCAGCGCGTCAAAGCCAAATTTCTCCGAGCGGTAGTGCATGGGGATCACCACCCGGGGCCTTATCTCGTCCAGAATGGCCTGTGCTTCCGCCGCGTTTACGGTATAGTGGCCGCCTACGGGGATCATCACAGCGTCCGCGCCCCGCAGCTTTTCCAAAACCAGCTCCCCAGGCATACAGCCGATATCGCCAAAGTGGACGATCCGCATGCCTTCCGCCTCCAGCAGGAAAATGGTGTTCTTTCCCCGAAGGGCTCCCTGCTGATCATCGTGATAAGAAGAAAGCGCCGTCACCCGGAAGGGACTTTCTCCGGGCTGCTCGGGAACGACTACCCCGGCCCGGTAGTTGTGGTCGAAATGCTCGTGGCTGCACAGCACCAGATCGGCCTCCTCCCGTACCGACAAAAGCCCCGGCACACTGCCCGGCTCAAAGGGATCCAGCACGATCCGGTAATTCTTACACTCCACCGCAAAGCAGGAATGCCCCAGCCATTTGATTTTGATCGACATCGTTATGTACCTCCGGTTATAGATTTTTCAGTCCGTCGTACAGCTCGTTGAAGGACATTTTTCTTTCACAGCGCCCAAAGGAAAGCTCCCGGTTTTCCCCGAATTCCAGCAGAAAGCATTTGGCAAGCTCCTCCACGGTTTGCTCCAGCGTAATAAAAAACTGCCGGTAAGCAAATTTACAGGCGGCGGTTCCCTCCTGAAACTGACTGAGGATCAGGCTCTCCGTTGTCTGATCCAACGGGTACAGCTTCAGGTGCAGCAGCTCATGGACGATGGTTTCCTCCAGGTTTTCGTCCTTCGGGTCAGCCGCGTTTAGCAGCAGAATGGCCTTTCTGTCCTCGCAGTCTATCTTGAAATCTCCGGTCTTCCCCCACTGGGGATCGTCCACAAATTCCAGTTTCATATCCCACCCGGGCGTCAGCCGCAGCCTTTTGCACCAGGTATCAAAAATTTCCCGGCATTTTTCCCGTTCCATAAAGAACACACCCCCAAAAATCCATAATTTCGTTTTCAGACGGACGTTCCAGATACTAGATAATGGCAGCGCTGCTACGCAGCGGCGTATAATGAGCAATTAGGAATGAAGGGCAGAGGCGAAGTGGTAAATTATAGTTTATATGGCACCCCTTGGCTTTCTCGCCTGTCGACTCGGTTGCTGTGCCCCGGTGGGGCACGCCCAGCAGCGACCGAAGCGACAGCTGAGAACAGTTCGCACCAGCGGTCTCGCCTGTCGGCTCGGTTGCTGTGTGCCGGTGGCACACGTCCAGCAACGACCGAGTTGACAAACGAGAACGGGTCAGAGCGGTTGCTGTGCCCCAGTGGGGCACGTTCAGCAATGTCTGAAGCGACAGCTGAGTTCTCCACTGGAGACCTTCCCCCCACCGGGACGCGCTCACCCTATCGGCGGTCCCCGCAGACTGCGAAGCAGTCTGTTTCCCCTATTCAGGGGAGGCAAGGGGTTAGTGCTATTCATTAGTCCGCTAAATTCCAATTCATCAAACTTTTTCCTTGTCCTTCCTCATTGCCAATTTTACGCGCTTCTTCCCAAACTGGGCGCGGTATCGTGCTGCCTTATTCCTTACGGTACATTGTACCCTGCCCTTACGCTTTTTGTCAACGAAAAGAGCGGGCGGAAAGCTTTCGTTTTCCGCCCGCTCCTTCTTATTCCCTCATGTGCCTGGGGCTGTACTCGCCGCCGGCCTTTTCCACGGCTTTTCCCGTTTCTTTAGCCGTTTTCGCATGGTGCAGCTCCAGCTGCAAAGACTCCTGCTCCTCTTCCTCCACCTTCGGGATCCCCATGGAGGAAAGCTCCTGATAAGATTCCAATTCCTCGCCGTCCATGGGTACCCTATGCATCAGCCCGGTACACTCTGTGGCGGAAGCCACGCTGGAGAGATCGGGAAATGTCCCCTCCTTCGGCGTATCGTGCTCGTGATATTCTATCGATTTCTTTTTTCTGCTCATTGCCGCCTTTGCCTTCCTTTCCCGCTGGATTTTTCTTTTTTAGGATTTGCCGGGCGGAAAAAATTATGAGCGCCGGGCGGTTCCAAAAAATTCCAAAACTATGGGAAACTGCTTTGTCCCCCGGTAGTATTGCCGAAAGAGCGCGCATAAAATGAATCCGGAGTTTAATGGCCGGGGCTATTTTCAAGCGCACCAAAATGCCCGTAAGCCTGGCTCCAGATTTGGGAAAGATGGTGAAGCCATGATCCACAGCAACACACAGGCTTTTTGCCACAGACTGAACCGCCGGGCCAATGCCTGGGCGGCCATCCGGGGCGGGCAGGACTATCCCCGGCTTTTGGGCAGCGTAAAATTTTTTCAGACCCAGGCGGGCGTACTGGTTTTAGCAGAGGTTTGGGGGCTGCCTTCTCAGGAGAAAAATCCTTCCGGCTTTTTCGGCTTTCATATCCACAGCGGAGGGGGCTGCGGCAGAACGGGAGAAATGGAATTCGGAGAAGCGGAGGGCCACCTGAATCCCACGGGAGTCCCCCACCCGGAGCACATGGGAGATCTGCCCCCGCTTTTTGCGAAAAACGGCTACGCCTGGACGGTTTTTCTCACTTCCCGCTTTACGATCCGGGATATTTTAGGCCGCACCGTGATTCTCCACGCTTCTCCCGATGATTTTACCTCCCAGCCCTCCGGCAACGCGGGCAAAATGATCGCCTGCGGTGTGATACGGTAAGTGAAAACCGCCTTTCAAAAGCCATTCAAACTGCAAAAGAAAACCCGCCCTGCAAGAAAGCTTGCAAAGCGGGTCTTCTCTTTTTGCCTATTAAGCTCCCACAGAAAGGGAGGCTTCCTTATTTCTTTGCCTTGGCGGTATTCAGCTTTTCCCGCTTGCGCAGCTGCCAGAAGCCAAAGAGGCAGGGCGCGATGCACTGAGAGGAGAAGCAGCCTGCCACAACGCCTGCGATCATGGGCAGGGCAAAGGATACCACACTGCTGATCCCGTAAAGCATTGCCACAACGCACACCACCAACAGAGCGAAGAAGGTGGTCAGGGAGGTCAGCAGCGTGCGGCCCAGGGTCTGGTTCAAGCTGGCGTTCATGATCTCGGTGTAGCCTGCCCGGGGGCCCAGCTTCCGCTTATTCTCACGGACGCGGTCATAAATGACGATGGTGCTGTTCAGAGAGTAGCCCAAAATCGTCAGCACCACGGCGATGAAGATATCGTTGATTGCCATGCCGAAAATCACAAACACGCAGAAGGAGATCAAAATATCGTGGAGCAAAGCCACAATAGCGGTGACGCCGGCGGAAAGGCCGCCGATCTTCTTAAAGCGCAGGGCAATGTACACCAGCAGAAGCACCGCCGTAATAGCGAAGCATACCAGGCACTTCTGGAAGAACTTCGCGCCCATGGTGGCGTCTACGGAGTTGGACTCCAGCAGGGTGAAATTCGCCTGGTCAAAGGTTTCGCTCAAAGTAGTGGCCACCTCGGTCTGCTCGTCCGGCGTCATGCTCTGGTTGCCGGAGAAGGAAATAGTCACATGCTTCGCGTCGGAATTGATATCCTGGTTCACCACCACGGAGCAGTCCTTATTCAGCTTGTCCTTGACAACGGACTGGATCTCATCGGGGGAAACGTCCTCACCCTCCACAGAATAGCGGATCATGGCGCCGCCGGCAAACTGGATATCCAGCTTGGGGCCTACCACTACACTGGCGATCACGCCTACCACGATCAAGGCGATGGAGATGGCAAAATAAATCTTTTTCTTTCCGTAAAAATCAATTTTTGCCGTCTTTCTCTCAGTCTCCGGCTGTTCGTCCTCCTTAAAGCCGCCGAAGAGCCAGCGCTTATGCAGGCACTTGAAGCCCGCCAGCGACAGGGTCATCAATCTGGTGGCAAGCACACCCATAATGAAGTTTGCCACAATGCCGATCAGCAAGGTGTAGCCGAAGGAGAAGATAGAACCCGTGGTGGATTCTCCGAAGATCATGGAAAGGATATTGCTGGGGCCGAATACGCCCATCAGCATGATCGCCACGATAGCGGTGGTGATGTTGCCGTCAAAAATGGCCCAGAAACTGCTCTGGAAGCCCTTCTGCAGCGCGCCGTCCAGGGTTTTCCCGTTTTTCAGCTCCTCTCGAATACGGCTGGCAGTGATTACGTTGGCGTCCACGCCGATACCGATGGAAAGGATAATACCCGCAATACCGGGCAGCGTCATGGTAAAGGAGTTCATATCGGGGAAGAACCCGGAAACAGCCGCGAATACCAGGCCCATCTGGCCCGCCAGGCTGATCACGGCTACCGCGCCGGGCAGCCGGAAGCACACGATCATCAATACCGCAATGGCGATAAAGGCGATCATTCCCGCCAGCATCATGGCGTCCAGCGCCTGAGAGCCCAAGGTGGGGGCCAGTGCGTTAAAGTTTGAGGTTTCCAGAGCAAAGGGCAAAGCGCCCGCCTGGATCTGTGCCGCCAGTTGAGTGGCGCTTTCGCTGGTAAAATTACCTTCGATCACACACTTGCCATCGGAAATTACGGCATTTACTGTGGGTGCGGAAAGCCGCACATCGTCCATCCAGATGGAAATGGTCTGGCCCTGCAGCCGTGCCGTAGCCTCGGCAAATTTCTGCGCTCCCTCGTCACTGAGCTCCAGGGACACTACATACTGGGTTGCGCCGGTTTCCCGGTCCTGGTTTACGGCGGGCTCGGCTTTTACCACCTCGGCGCCCTCCAGAATAACAGATTCCGCAGTGGTTCCGGCAGGGGTCTTATACACAGGGTTTCCGTTTTCATCATATCCCATATCCGCATATTCGCCGCCCTCCCGGAAGGTCAAAAGAGCGGTGGCGGAAAGCTCGTTGATGGCCTTTTCCGGGTCAAAATCCGTTTCGTCGCTCTTCCAGGGGAACCGCACGATAATGCGGTTGTTGGCTTCATCGGTATACAGTTCATAATCTGTAATGTTCTGAGACACCATACGGGTCTCCACAATTTCCTTGGCAGCGCTCAGCTGGTCGCCGGTGGCCTTTACTTCTCCGGCCGGGCTGAAGGTGGCTTCCACACCGCCACGGATATCGATGCCCCACCGGATATCTCCCGCCCCTTTGATCATAGTGGTTTTGAAATCGCCGTTCTGTCCGTATACGCCGAACAGAGACGTATACACCAGCGCCGCAATCAAAATCAGCACTACAAAAAAGACAGGTTTTTTTACTCGCTTCATGGGTCTTTGCCTCCAATTTGACCGCCGCCTTTTTTCAGACTTTTGCGGGCGGCCAAGATTTTTTACGTTCCTGCAAAAGCGAGGGGCAATCAAAGGAAAACTCCCCCGGCTTCCTTTTCAGGCGGCGCCGTCTGGCGGCGCTATCTGAAAAGGCCCGGCGGGAGTACCGGAGCACATCATGTGCCCCGGCCCTTTTTCTACCCCGCGCTGTGTTTTCAAATCATTCCTCAGCGGGAGCTTCCTCTTCTGTTGCGGGTTCCTCAGAAGCGGCTTGCGCCTCCGGCTCTACGGTCTCTTCCGGCTCTTCGGCGGGAGCTTCCTCACCGGCCACATATACCACTTCCTCCGCGGGGGCCGCGGCAGCGGCCTCATCGGCGGCAGCCTGCTGCTCCTCCAGCAGGGCGCGGATCGAAAGAGAGACCCGATGGCGGTCAAAATCGATCTCCGTGATCTTCACCGTTACGGTGTCCCCAACCTTCAGCACATCCTGAGGCTTTTCAATGCGGTGGTCGGCGATCTGAGAAATATGGATCAGGCCGTCGATGCCCGGGATCACGCTGGCAAACGCGCCGAACTGCGTCATTCCCACCACCTTGGCCTCACATACGGTGCCCACGGGATACTCCTGCTCCAGCTTGACCCAGGGGTTGTCCTCCGGACGCTTGTAGCCCAGGGAGATCTTGCTGTTCTCTCTGTCCAGGCTCTTGATGTATACATCGACAGTATCGCCCACGTTCACCACCTCGCTGGGGTGACGCACCCGGTTCCAGGAAAGCTCGGAAATGTGAACCATACCGTCCACACCGCCCAGGTCTACAAAGGCGCCGAAGCTGGTCAGGGACTTCACCTTGCCGGTGAACTGCTGGCCCTCCTCCACGGTTTCCCAGAACTTCTCCTGCTGGGCCTTGCGCTCGTCCCGAAGCACGCTGCGAATGGAGCCCACGGCCCGGCGGCGCTGACGGTTGACTTCAATAATGCGGAACTTTACTTCCTGGCCCTTCAGGGGCTCCAGCTCTTCCCCTCTGGAAGCGGTGGCCTGAGAAGCAGGAACAAAGATGCGCATGGCGTCCTTCAAAACGATCACGCCGCCCTTGACCACTTCAATGACCTTGCCCTCCAGCACCTCGCCGGATTCCTGAGCCTTCTCGATATCGTCCCAGCCCCGCATGGCGTCCACACGGCGCTTGGAAAGCATGATGGTGCCTTCCTGGTCGTTGGTTTTCATGATGAGAAGCTCCATCTCATCGCCCAGCTTTACCAGATCTTCCGGGCGGGCGGCGGGATCGTTGGAGAGCTCCGCCACGGGAATAAAGCCTGCCTGCTTCCTTCCGACGTCCACATACACTTCTGTGGGGGAGATCCCCACGACAACACCGTGTACCTTTTCGTCTGTATTTAAGCTTTTGAGGGATTCCTCAAGCATCTCCTCAAAATTTTGCTCATTGGTGTTCACTTCTGCCATGGTAACAAGTACCTCCTTTATAATGCTTGCGGGCGTGGAAGCCCCCGCGGTAATGCCAACGCGGAGCCCGGTGGGAAGGGCCGGCAGCTCGTCCGCTGTTTCCACGAGATACGTTTCGCAGTACTGTGCGCAAATATCCCGCAGCTTCGCGGTATTGGAGCTGTCCCTGCCGCCGATCACGATCATTCGATCGCACTTCAGGGCAAGAGCCCTTGCTTCTTTCTGTCGCTTCGCAGTTGCATTACATATTGTAGCAAAAACTGCGGCGTTTGTACATACTTTTTTCAGAGTTTCCAAACAAATTTGCCATTCTTCCGTGTGAAAAGTGGTCTGAGCGGCCACTACCAGCGGTTTTTTTTCTAAATCAAAATTATTTTCCAGCAGCTTCTGCAGCTCTTCCCTGTTTTTCAAAACGAAATATTCCCCGCCGCAATGGCCGATAATGCCCTGAACCTCCGGGTGATCCCGGTCGCCGAACAGCAGGAAGGGCTTTCCCTCTTCCCCGGCCCTTTTGGCCAGCTGGTGGATTTTTTTCACAAAGGGACAGGTGGCGTCCACACAGGGAAGCCCCAGCTCTTCGATTTCCGCCTCCACGCTTTCCGGCACTCCGTGAGACCGTATCACCAGGGTATAGCCCGGGGAAACCTCCCGGGGGCTCTCCACGATCTTTACCCCCCGCTTTCTCAGATCCTCCACAAGCTGGGGGTTGTGAATGATCGGCCCCAGGGTGGCGGCCTTTTTTCCGCTTTTCAAAAGCTCGTATACCGTATTTACCGCCCGATCCACCCCAAAGCAGAACCCGGCGGTCTGCGCTACTGTTACCGGCAATCAGCCTTCCTCCTTTGCTTCCGGCTGGGGGGCAGGAAGGCCCAGGGCTTCCCGGGAATCTGCCCGCAGTGCAGCGATGCGCTCCATCACCACCCGGCTGGCTTTTCTCAGCTGCATGCTGGATTCGTCCGGGATCGCCAATTCTTCAGCGGGGATCGGCTTTCCGAAGCGAATTTCGGTGCGCCGGAAGGGAAGGGGCCTTCCGCCTTCGCTTCCGGTAATGCACACCGGCACTACCGGGGCCTTCGTCCGGTAATGCAGCAGAGCTGCTCCCGTTTTGGGCCTTTGCAGTTCTCCTGTTTTGGAGCGTGTGCCTTCGATAAACACACCCACCACGGCGTTTTCCTCCAAAAGGGCATAGGCGTCCTCCAAAGCGTCCGTCCCGCCGGTGCCGCGCTTTACCGGAAACGCACCCAGTCCCCGAAGCACGCCGCCGATAAAGCCGTTTTGAAACAGCTCCTCTTTGGCCATGTAAAATACCTGGCGGCGCTGGGCAATGCCCAAAATCACCGGATCCTTCATGGTCACATGATTGCTGCAAAGCAGAACAGGCCCCTCCTTAGGCACATTTTCCCTGCCGATCACCCGAATGCGGTACACCGGAACATAAAACAGCCGCAGTAAAAACTGCCCTACGGCATAAAGCCAGCCCATCCGTTTTGCCTTTCTTTTTTCCTTCGCCATCTCAAAAACCCTCCCCATTGCAGGGCATTTTTCGCCCTCATGATATGGATCCGCAAAAGCGGCCTGCCCTTTCAAAAGGACAACACCCCTTTAACGCCTGCCGTTTACAAGCCCCACCAGCTTTTCCACGACCTCCGTGAAGGAAAGTTCCGTGGTATCCAGAAATACCGCGTCCTCCGCCTGCTTTAGAGGGGCGGTTTCCCGGTGGGTATCCTGGTAGTCCCGCTGCTGGATATCCTTCAAAATTTCCCCGTATTCCGCCTCATGCCCGCTTTCCTGAAGCTGCTTTACCCTGCGCCGGGCCCGCTCCTCCGGGGTGGCGGTGAGAAACACCTTCAGCCGCGCCTCCGGCAGCACCACGGTGCCGATATCCCGGCCGTCCATCAGCACGTTGTTTTTCCGGGCCAGCTCCCGCTGCAGCTCCAGAAGAAACGCCCGCACCGCCGGGTGTGCGGAGCAGCGAGAGGCCGCCATGGAAACCTCCGGCGTGCGGATCAGCCCCGTGACCTCCCTGCCGCAAAGAAACATTTTCTGCCCCTCCGGGTCATGCCGCAGCTCCACCTGAATTTCAGGCAGGGCCGGCTCTACTTGCGCCGGATCCTTCGGATCCAGCCCATGCTCCAGCAGATACAGCCCAATGGTGCGGTACAGCGCCCCGGTATCCACATACACAAAGCCCAGCTCCTTCGCCGCCGCCTTCGCAATGGAGCTCTTTCCCGCTCCGGACGGACCGTCTAATGCTACTGCAAACATAATTGTAACTCTCCTTTTCCCTCTACCTAAACTTATAGTACCAAGTAGTCCGGAGCTGCCCGGAACGGACCGTCTCATGCTACTGCAAACATAACTGTAACTCTCCTTTTTCTCTATCTAAACTACAGCACCAAGTAGTCCGGAGCTGCCCGAAACGGACCGTCTAATGCTACTGCAAACATAACTGTAACTCTCCTTTTTCTCTATCTAAACTACAGCACCAAGTAGTCCGGAGCTGCCCGAAACGGACCGCCTCATGCTGCTGCAAGCATAGTTACCGTTCTTAATTTATTCGTCATCACTTTGAAAATTCTTCTGTACAGAATGATTTCCCTCTCTGAAACTCCTCCCGCAGAAGCCGGTATTCCATGCGGGTCTTCATGGCTCCATCGTGCCATTCCCAGCCCGGACGCTCCGCCTCCAGCACCATGCCGCATTTCTGCATCACCCGCTCGGAGCCCCGGTTTTCCCGCAGACAGCCGGTGGTCACCCGGTAGACGTTGTCCTCCAAAAAGGCAAATTCCAGCACCCGCCGGAACGCTTCCGCACCGTATCCCCGGCCCCAGAATTCCGGCAGGTAAAAGTATCCCGCGTCCACCAGCTTTCCCAGGGGCGTCCGGCTTCTCACCGTATAGCCCACACTGCCAAGCTGTTCCCCGGTGTCCTTTCGCTCCACCCGAAGGAATACAAACCGCCGCTCTGTAGAAGCGGCGTCCGCCAGCACCCCGGCAAAATCCGCTTCTCCCTCCTGCCGGGAGTGAAGCTGAATATCCTGCAAATAATACATGGTTTTCGAGTCGCTTTTCAGCTGGATATAGTCTTCCCGGTCCTCCGGGACGTAATCCCGCAGGATCAGCCGCTCCGTTTCCAACTTGATCATAGGCCCTGCTTCCTCTCCAGGAATTCATCGATCAGGCGAATATCCAGAAGATCCTTCTCTCTGCCCAGCTCCTCCTTCTGCCTGCGAATGCTCAGCAGGCTGGCGGCCGGTACGCCCTCCAGCGTGACCACCTCATCGGTGTGCCAGTTTTCCAGCACCTCCACCCGGTCGTTTACCGCGAAGATCCGGGTGCCGTCCAGCCCGTCCAGGCGAAAGGGGACCCCCTGCCGCTCCAGCCGGTCCGCCAGCTCGGTGGTACAGACCAGGTCAATATCCCGGGTGCTTTCCTTCACCCCGTACAGCACCAGCGCCGCCCCGGAGGTCAGCCAGCAGCCTTCCTCCAAAAAATCCAGTTCCTTCAAAAGTCTCAGAATATCCTCCCGAAACAGCCGTTCCTCCGCCATGCTTTGATCTCCTTTCAGGGGTAAACCTGTTTATTTATCTTATCGAAAAGGTTCTTGTTTGACAAGGGAAACCGAAAGTGAAAAATGCAAATTTCTTTCGTAGTTATTTTATCACAAAGCATTCTTCACGGCCATATCGATATATTCACATACACCCGCAAAATTCTGATTTACCTCATTATTGGGGATCCGCAAAATTTGCAGCCCGTATTCCTCCAAAAATTTTGTGCGTTCCGTGTCTTTTTTCTGCCCCTCGGTTTCATAATGCTGGCTTCCGTCCAATTCAATCACCAGCCGCGCTTTACTGCAATAGAAATCCGCGATGTATTGCCCCAATACCTTCTGCCGCTGAAATTTCACCGGATAAGGACGCAGAAAATCATACCAGAGATGGCGTTCCTCCTTCGTCATGGCTTTTCGAAGCTCCCTTGCGAAAGGAACTAAAACGGGATTGTATTTCTTCCCCATTCCCACCTTTCTCCTTTCTTTGCAAAACTCGCCAGGGAACGATCCCCTCAGTCAGCCTGTTGGCTGACAGCTCCCCTTATAAATAAGGGGAGCCTAAAGAAAGGCTCCACTTGCTTGCAAGGGGAGCTGTCACGGCGTTGCCGTGACTGAGGGGATCAGCCCGCTGGCTTCCTGCTGTCTGTCTGCCTCTATAAAACAAATTTCTTTATTTAATTATACTAATCCCTTGAGGAATTTACAAATTTTTTAGCAAGGCACATTCTGCGTTCTTTGCAAAACTCGCCAGGGAACGATCCCCTCAGTCAGCCTGTCGGCTGACAGCTCCCCTTATAAATAAGGGGAGCCTAAAGAAAGGCTCCACTTGCTTACAAGGGGAGCTGTCACGGCGTTGCCGTGACTGAGGGGATCAGCCCGCTGGCCTCTTACTGTTTGCCCGCCTCTATAGAGCAAATTTCTTTTTTAATTATAATAGCCCATCAGGGAATTTACAAATTTTTTAGCAGAGCACATTCTGCGTTCTTTGCAAAACTCGCCAGGGAACGATCCCCTCAGTCAGCCTGTCGGCTGACAGCTCCCCTTATAAATAAGGGGAGCCTAAGGGCGCGGTTATTTTTTTAAATTTCTTTTGTTTGTTCTCCCCAAAAGATAATCGATGCTTACATCATAGTAATCTGCCAGGGCAATCAAAACCTCTGGCGACATATCTCGGTCGCCATTTTCATAATGACCGTAAGCGCGCTGGCTCATGCCCAGTACCGCGCCCATATCAGCTTGTGTTTTTTTTTCCTCTTTGCGCAATTCTTTAATTCTTTTATACAGCATAATTTTCACTCCCAAAAATTAGAAAAGCCAATTTGGGCTATTGACTTTTCAGCCGTTTTGGTCCATAATAGTGCCCGAGGTGATAAACATGAAAGATCAAAAACGATTTACTGAGCTTTTGCGGGACTTTCGTTCCAACGTGCTTCTTTTTGAATCCACACTCTTAAAGCTGGAAAGCCTGGAAAGGGCCTGGGAAGAGGGGAGCCTTTCCGAGCGGTATTCTGAGGAGACGGTGAAGCAGGCTATTTCCGATCTTTATGATGAGGTTTCCTGGATAGGCCGGGACGTTTCGAACCTTGCCCTGTGGATCAACAACGCCTGCGCTTTTTCCGCCGCCGGGCAGGGAATTTCTTTATCCCCCTGAAAACAGGGTTACAGAAAGCTGCCCGCCAAATGCCCGGTGGAAAAGGCGATTTGCAGGTTATAGCCGCCGGTGTAGGCATCGCAATCCATGATCTCCCCCGCAAAGAAAAGGCCGGAAACCAGCTTGGAGCCCATGGTGCGGGGGTCGATCTCCTTCAGGCTTACGCCGCCGCAGGTGACGATGGCCTCCTGCAAGGGGCGAAAGCCCCGGATCTCTATGGTAAAATCCTTCAAAAGCCCGGCAAGCTCCCTTCGCTGTTCCCGGGTAACGGAGTGGCACCGGGTTTCTCCCGGAATGCCGGAGCGCTCCACCACCACGGGAATCAGCTTTTGGGGCAGAAGCTCTTCCAGGGAATGAAGGAACATGCGGTTTTGGTTTTTTTCCAGATCCCGCAGCAGGCGGGCGTCCAGCTTTTGGTGATCCAGCGCCGGCTTCAGGTCGATATGCACCGTATAGCTTCCCGGCTCCATGGGGTGCATATGGGCGGAGGCGCTGAGCACCGTGGGGCCGGAAAGGCCGAAATGGGCAAACAGCAGCTCGCCGAAATCCTCATAAACCGGCTTTTTCTTCCCCCGCTCCGTCACCTTCAGCCCGCAGTTGCGCAGGGAAAGACCCATCAGCCGGGGGCAGTACCCGCCTTGCTCCACCAGGGGAACAAGGGACGGCACTAACGGCTTTACGGTGTGGCCCAGGGCCACCGCCAAGCGGCTGCCGTCTCCATTGGAGCCCGTGCCGGGATAGGAAGCCCCGCCGCAGGCCAGCAGCACAGAGGAGGCCCGGTATTCTCCGGCAGGGGTGCGCACGCCCCACACGGCGCCGCCTTCCGTCAGCACGGCGGAAACTGGCTCCCGGATCACCTGGACTCCTGCCTGCAAAATAAACCGCTCTAAGGCCTCCGCGATATCCTCCGCCTTGTCGGACACGGGAAACACCCGGCGGCCCCGCTCGGTTTTCAGCGGGACCCCCAGGTCTTCAAAAAAGGACATCACTGCTTCCGGGGGAAAGGCAGAAAACGCGCCGTACAGGAATTTTCCCCCTCTGGGCGCGGCCGCCACGGCCTCCTCTACCGAGCAGTGATTTGTCACATTGCAGCGTCCCTTTCCGGTGATCCGCAGCTTTCTTCCCAGCTGCCGGTTCTTTTCCAGCAGGGCCACCCGGCGGCCCCGGGCCGCCGCGATTCCGGCCGCCATCAGCCCGGCGGGCCCGCCGCCCGCCACGATGGCGTCAAACGAATTTTCCCGGTTCAAGTGCTTTTTTCATCCACCTTTTCATAAACTCCGTACTCGTCCCAAATGCTTTCGATCTGCCGCAGGGTATCCGCCACCTCGTCCTTCTTCCGAATGGCAACGGAAACGATCAGGGCGTTCAGCACGCTCAGGGGACCCACCAGCGAATCCACAAAGGAGACCATATCACTGCGGGCCAGCAGCAGGTGGGCGGCATACTGGGCCAGGGGGGACAGGGGACTGTCTGTAACGGCGACTGTGGCCGCTCCCTTATCGGAAGCGTATTGCAGCGCTTTTACCGCCTTTTTCGAGTACCGGGGAAAGCTGATGGCAATAATGGCGTCTCCTTCTCCCACCCGGACGATCTGCTGCAAAATGCTGGCCTCGCTGACGGCTTCTATCAGCTGCACCGTGCCGAACACCAGGCGAAGGTAATGGGCCAGAAAGGTAGCTAAGGCCAGGGAGCTGCCCGCACCCAGCACATAAACGCGCCTGGCCTTTGTCAGAGCGTCCGCCGCCCGGTAAAAGGCCTCCTGATCCATATTTTCCTTGGTGCGCTTCAAAATATCGATATCCTGCTCCAGCACAGCGTCCAAAAGCCGGGTAGGGCTGATATTGGCCGAGGTCATCTCCAGCCGCTGCACGCTGGTCATTTTACTGCGGATCATCTCCTGCATGGCCTGCTGCAGGGCCGGGTACCCCGAATACCCGATCTCCGTGGCGAACCGCACTACGGTGGATTCACTGACCCCCACGGTTTTTCCCAGCCGGGAGGCCGTCATAAAAGCGACCTTGTCCGCGTGCTCTTCGATATATCTGGCAATCGCCCTCTGTCCTTTTGAGAATTCCGGGCTTTTCAGCCGGATCCTCTCAGAAAGCTGGCTGTTCATGGTACGATCCTCTCCTTTTCACCCATACAGTTTCCCTGATTTGCTCGTATAATTCATTTTAAGCCTTTCTCCTGCAAAAATCAAGTGAAACGCCGGAATATTCCCAAAAATAAAAAGTAATTTTGCAGGATTATTTTCCAAAGCGTCAAAAACGAGCTGTTGGCTGTTCAAAAAAGCCAAAGTTCTTTGTTCTTTCTCTTCTCTAACAACTAACAACTAAAAAAGGAAGCGTCCGGCGCTTTACAGCGTCGGACGCTTCCTTTTTATCCTATTGCGTTACGCAAAACTATCTCGGAAATTTCCGGCAGTACTCCATGAGCACCTGTGCCACAGCCGCGCGGGTAGAGGTGGTTTTGGGGCTGAGCCTGTCGGCAGATACGCCGTGGATCAGGCCGCTCTCCACCGCCCAGGTCATGGACTCTACCGCGTACTTGCTGACTGAGCCCGCGTCCTTGAAGGCGGAAAGATCGCCCTTGGCCTCCACCGTCTGGCCGCTGAGCTTCGCGAACCTGGCGAAGAAGGATACCATTTCCTCTCTGGTGGCTGTCTTATTGGGCGCGAAGGTGGTCGCGGTATTTCCGGCGGCCAGCTTGTTCTGATAGGCCCACACCAGAGCGTCGGCATAGTAGCTATTGGCCTTGACATCAGTAAAGGGTGTGGAGCCGCTTACCGCGGGAGAACCGGCCAGGCGGTAAAGCACGGTGACGATCTGGGCTCTGGAAATGCCTGTATCCGGCGCGAAGCGCGTTGTGGTTTCCCCATACATCAGGCCGTTTTCCACCACATAGTCGATGGCCTCATGATACCACCTGGAGGTATCTACATCGGTAAATTTCTCAGAGGGACAGTCGTGCACCGGATTATCGCCCGAGGGGCCGGGCGCGGGAGTTACGGGCGTGTTCTCCCCTGCGGGGAGCGTGATCTCCACCGGCGTTCCGGCGGGTTCCTCGGTTACCGTGGCGCCATCCTCAAAGACCTTCACAGTCACTTCCGTGGTCTGGTCTTCCGGCTTGGCCTTGTAGGTAAAGGTCAAATCTACCAGCCTGCCGGTGAACTCCTCAAAGTCGGCATAACCGGCCTTGAAGCTTCCGGCAGCTTTCACGTCGCTGTGAAGAGCTGTTCCGCTGTATTCGGCGGAGCTCAGGGTGAGAACGCTTCTGTCGTATTCCAGTGTAAAGAGGCCGTTGCTGCTGGCGGAAACCTCCACCGGCACCGTTACCGTCTTGGCGACCGGGTCTACTGCCGCCGCTCCGGCGGCCGCGCCTGTGCCCGCTCTGGGAGCTCTTCCCTGAGGGGCGTTCGGCTCGTCCGCGGCCACGGCTTCCGCCGGGGCAGTTTTCGCCGTCTTTTCGATCCCGCCGGTCAAAAGACCTTCCAACTCTGCCTTCTCAGGGATCTGAAGCGGCTCAGTACCGGCAGCTTCAGCTTCCGCAAGCGTCTTTGTCAGGCGGCCTGCCGCGCTTCTGTTTCCGGGGATCGACCCGCTCATCAGGCCCGCCGCGGGCCACACGGTGGCGGGGAACCTCCCAAGCTCATAAATGCCGCCCTCATCGCTGTCCACGTCAATAGCGATCAGCTTTACATAGTCGCCGCCGTCCCACTGGCTCCAGAACAGATAAGGGTTGCCATCGGAAGCAGTGGTATACTCCAGGGAGTTAAAGTAGGGCTTTTCGGTACTGTAGCCGGTATTATCGACAAGCCCGCCGAAGGTATAGAAGCCTTCCTGCAGCTCCGGGATCCCCTGGATATAGCCGAATCCGGTCAGATAGAGGTTTCCGGCGTTATCCACCACCAGGAAATAATCTACATCTGTATCGTACTTTGTATTGTGCACGGTGGTGTAATAGGCGATGCCCACACCGTACAAATTCGTGTTGTCGCCGTTCACACGGGCCAAGCCGTAATAATCGCCTGTCTCGGGATCACACAGGATCAGGTAGCTGGCGTATACGGTGGCATAGAGCTCATAGGCCGGAGAATAGGCCAGATCCATGGCGCCTCCGCCCCAGCCCGTTTCCGCGGTGGGCGTAGCCTCCATGGTGGTGGGGTTGATTTTATAGAAAGAAGAGGTCAGCGTGTCTGTATCCAAAGAGGCCGCATACATACCGCCCTTTCCATCTTTTGCGGCGGCAGCCAGCTGCAGGCTGGTTTCCACCTCTTTATTTTTGGTATAGGCGGGCAGCTTTCCGGTGTTGAACTTGGACCACCAGATCTTACCTTCCTCGTCCCATACAAGAGCGTTCAGATCAGTCTCAATAGACTTTACAGTAACCTCGCAGGTGGCCGTTACAGAGGGCGTGGCCTTGCTGGCCGCCGTGATGGTCACTGTACCGGTGGAAACACCCTTCACCAAACCGTTGGCGTCCACCGTGGCAACGCGGGTATTGCCGCTCTTCCAGGTGACCTCCCGGTTTTCAAGGTTCCACGGAGTAGCCGCGGCGGTGAGCTGCAGAGTGGAGCCCTTCATGACGGTGGCACTGCTTGCGGAGAGGATCACCGCTTCCGCGGCGGAGGCAGGAGTATCCAAATCGAGCGCCGCGTCTTCTCCCTTTGCGGAGAAGAGGGCCTTCAGGCAGAGCTTGCCCAAATCAGAATGCAGCTCTTGAACGGTTCCGGCTTCCACATCGATGGACTGAAGCGGTGCTTCAAAGGTCTCGCTCATATCAAACCTGCCGTAGATCAGCTTTCCGTCCACCCAATCCGTGGCGGCATACTGGAAACTTCCGGGAGCCATCAGGCCGGTAACTGTCACTTCCACAGGGTTTTCCAGCGTTTCCGGAGTATACTTGTAGAGTGTTCCGGTTTCCGCAAGCGTATCAGGATTCACCACATTGACAATGCCGTAGAAGTTCCCGGCATCGTCGATCGCCAAGGTAGAGGTGTTCTGACCCAGCTTGCCCAGGTCTTCGTAAGCTCCGCTCATGGGGTCGATCTTAAACAGATGGGGCGGCGGCTCTTCCTCTGAGCCGTCCAGTACATAGATCAGGGCATAGAGCTTGTGATCTACCGTGCTGTAGGCCATATCCTGGGCCCAGCCGGAATTGCCCTCCAGGGAAACAGAGGCGGCCAGCACAGAAGCGTTCATATCCTCCACAGGCAGGGTATAAAGCTTGACGGAATCAGCGTAAATGCTGTTTTGGTAATCGTTGGCGTCTTCCAGCACGAATACCCGGCCGTTTACGCATTCCGCCGCCACGGCGGTAAAGCTGCCGTTGGCGTAAAGGCCCACATCGCTACCCTTCACGCCGTACCAGTTAGAGCTTAAATCATCATAGAAAATGTAATCGGGATCCTGGATCTCAGGATCCAGGCCGGTATAGGCTACATCAAAGGTAGCGGTATTTCCGGCGTAATCAAACACCTGCACCTTGAACCTTTTACCGACGATCCCATCTACATCCAACGTGGCGGAAGCAACCGCTCCCTTTTCCGTCTGATTGGGAGTTTCCGCGCTTAAAAGCTTCTTTCCGCTGGCGTCAAACAGAGCGATGGCCGCTACATACTGATTATCCTGCGCTTCCAGGGTCAGCTTTTTATCGGCGCTGGCCGCGCCCTCCACGGTTTTCAAAGTGGGCGGAGTGTTATCGATGGTAAGCCGGGTGGTCAGGCTCGCGCCCTCCTCCAGTTCTTCCCAGCGCACGGTATTGCCGTCCACATAATATTCGGGAACAAGGGTCAGGTTCAGATCCACTACGGTATCCTCTGCCAGGGGCTTTCCCTTGGCGTCGGTACCGGCCCAGGAAACAGGCGCCGCGAGGCTGGTTTTCATCCAGGTGCTCTCATTGCTGTAATAGAAAGCGGCTTCCGCGCCTCCCAGCTCCTGGCTCTTATATACCGCTCCGGTGTTCGCGTCTGTAATAGTCAGCCGGGAAGCGGAGGCGTTTCGGATCAGCGCAAAGCTCCAGTTATCAAGCTGGTCGCCGTTTTGGCTGTTCAAAGCGTTGCGCTCCTCCAGATACTGGTCGTCCTTCAGGAAGGTGTTTCCGATAAAGGGAGAAACACCGCTTCCGTCTCCATATTTTACGGTGAGGTAATTCCCATCGATCTGAGGAATGGGGTAACCGTTTTCATCAACTCCGGTATAGAGATACGGGGCGCGCTCCTCGCCGGTCTCGTGGTAATATTCCGCATAGGAGCCCTTATCGAACATGGAAGGGGCACTCCAGCTGCCGTACCAGCCAAGCATAGGAATGCTGTGGCCGGTGCCTACCGCGCCTTCGCTGTCCGGCTGGGCTTCAACGGTGATATAGCCCTCTACATAGAAGCCGTTGGGGGCCTTTGCCAGAACGGCCTCAGCCGCGGAAGTGTCCAGCGTGATCTCGCCGTATACGGTGAGAGAGCCGTCGGCAGGCACGGTGACAGGCTCATCTGCCGCCAGCGCGATATCCTGCAGGAATTTTGCAACGTCGGCCGTGTTTACCGTGCCGTCGTTGTTGACATCGGCCTTATCCTCGTCCTTCTTCAGCGCCGTGCCCTTCACCACATAGTCCAGCAGGGCCTGGGCATCGTCGATATTTGTTACGCCATCGTTGTTAAAATCGATCCCGCCGGTCTGGTCCACTACCCAGGTAACGGTAGAAGCCAGATTCTGGGTTCCCAGCTGCCAATAGGTACCATAAGCATCGCTTTGGGTCGCCTGGGTAAACAGCTGCTCAGAAAGCTGATAGCTGCGGGCCTTGTGATCCATATTGTTGATGGTAAATTTCACACTGTACTTTCCGGCCTTGGCGGGGTCGTCTCCCCACTCTACCTTGACCTTGCCGTCCTCCTGGCCGTCCACCAGAACGTAAGAATCGGCAGAGGTCGCGGCGGCGGTATTCACCATACCGGCGCCCTGGTTCAGAATAGACTGATACTTTCCTGCGCCGTCCTTCAGGGGCGTGGCCGTAGACATGATCAAAGACTGGGCCAGCGCCCGGTCAGTCAGGCCTTCCTGAGAAAGCTCCTGGGTTTCGATATACTGCTTGACCAGCGCGCCGATACCGGCGATCTGAGGCGCCGCCATGGAGGTGCCGCTCATCAGCTGATACTTGCCATTATCGGTCCCTGTGCCATACAGGGACCAGATATTACCGCCCGGGGCGGTAATTTCCGGCTTCAGGCTCAGGTCTCCCGGCACGCCCCAGGAGCTGAAATCGCTCATGGTGTAATCGGGAGAAGAAGCGCTGCCGTTCATGACCTTGGAGCTTCCCAGCACGGTGATCTGCCCGGTGGCGCCGGTGGCCTTAATTGCCTGTCCTTCCGCCTGGGTGATGGAAACGCAGGGCATGGTTCCGCCGGCGTTTACGAAATCGTCCAGCGCCATGCTGATGGTACCCGGCTGATTATTCACAACGATACAGGCGGCGGCGCCCTTCTGGAAGGCAACCGTGGCCTTTTCCACAAAAGAGGTATCCCCGCGGTTGACAAATACCACCTTTCCTGTCACATCGCTGGTATAGTCAGCCGCCGCGCCGATCTTATCCAGGTACACATAGTCAAGGGCCGTGCCGCTCTTATCGGCGCTCACGTCCAAAGCGGAAAAATTCCCAACGGTATCGGTGGGGATCACCAAAGTACCGCTGCCATAGGTAAAGCCCATGCCGATCATACCGTTGTTATCCACCGAGGCAACGGTAAAGGCGTTGGTGTAGCTGCCGGGCGAGCCTACCATGTCAAAGCTGGCGTCGTCGCTGTACAGGGCGCCCACCTCGCTGCTTTCCGCCCAGGTGCCGGAGTTGCCGGCGGAAATGACCACCAGGGACTGATATTTCACAAAGGAATCCAGGATCTTCTGGTACTCATCGTTGCCGTAGGCGGCGGTACCGGGGTTGCCGGAACCCAAAGAAAGGTTGATGGTGTCGCAGCCTAAAACAACTGCGTCCTCAATGGCCACCATATAATCGGAATCATAAGCGCCGCCGTTGTTGCCGAACACCTTCATGACCAGGACCTGAGCGTCCGGCGCGTCGCCGGTCATATGTACCTCGTCCATGGCGGAAGCAAAGGTGCCGTCCGCCTTTTTCAGGTAGCGGTTGGCCGTGGCGATACCCGCCACATGAGAGCCGTGATCGCCCTGGGTATCATTGTCATGGGTAATGTCGAGGTCCTTATCCACATAGGCATAGCCGTAAGGGATCTTTGTGGTGCGGTACAGCTGAGCGGCAGTCACCTTAGCGCCGTCCCGCTTGTAAGCATTCAGCTGGGTCAGCTTACTTTGGATCTCAGCCTGGTTCAGCAGCTTATAATCCGCCACCGTTTTTCCGTCCGCCGTGGCGTCCTCTTCCAAAGCATGGTCAAAGGCCGCGGCATTCATGGACTGATGCTCGGTTTTGAGACCGGTATCGATAATGGCCACACGCATGCCCTGGCCCTTATATTTGTTGTTCCAGGCCTGGGTGGTGCCGGTCATATCGCTGGAGATCTGCATGTTGGGGTCGTCGCCGCCCACAGAGGCCACCATAGGCTCATACTGCGTTTCCACGAAGACGTCCTTTACGCCCTCCAGCGCCTTGATCTCTTCCAGCTTGCCGTATTCCACATTGGCGGAAATAATATTCGCCGCCAATGTCAAATTCCACACTACGTCCAGCTTTTTCCCTTGCAGGACTTCCCGCGAAATGGTATTCGCCATAGCGTCCTGCTGGGCTTCCAGCTTGCTGCGATAGGTTTTCGCCGCGGTATTGGAGGCGATGTCGCCGTCCGCCGCCTTGGGGAACCGCAGCAGGGTAGGTTTATCCTCCAACACGATGGACACACGAACCGTTTCTCCCTCCGCATAGGGCGGCTCTTCTTCCTTTTCGGCCACGGACTGACGGCTCAAAGCAGCCGTTACCGTGCTGTTGTCTGTTTGCTCCCATGTCCACTGGCCGTCTTCCCCGGCTTCTGCCGCAAGAGCCACAGGCATGGCGCCGATCAGCAGAGCCGCGCTGAGCAGCACCGCCAAAAGACGTTTCCACACTTTTTGTCCATTGCACTTCCTCCTGTCTTTTTCCGCGCGCAAAGCACGCCAACTCCAATGACTGCAAGGCAATCATTTTTATACCTCCAGCGCTGGGCTGTAACGGTACCATTCTACTGTCAGTATAACGCCTGAGATTTTTAACGTCAAAATGCAGGAAGAAAAATGAAATCTCCCAGAATATCGACAACTGAGAAAACCTTGCTAGCGCCCCTGAACAATGTTATATATTACACCTGTTTCATTCTTTTGTCAAGGGTTGTTTGCCAGTTTTTGCAAGTTATCAAAGTTAAAACTGCAAAATATTTTCTTTTCCTTCTCTTTTGTAACTTTTTGTTTTCTGTTGAGAAAAAACCAGCCAAGCGGCGCTGGATTTTTTCGGACATTTCTTCTATAATGTAAAAAAGTCTGCCCGCATGGCGCGCAAAAGGAGAAATAGCTTATGAATACTGTGGTTCACGCTCTGCTAAGCGAAAAAACCGAAAACCACATTCTGCCCTTTTTCTGGCTTCACGGAGAAAAGGAGGCTGTTCTGCGGGATTACATGAGGGCTATTCATTCCTGCGGCATCGGCGCGGTGTGCCTGGAAAGCCGCCCCCACCCCGACTACCGCGGCCCCCGGTGGTGGCAGGATGTGGATATTATTTTGGACGAAGCCAAGCGGCGGGGCATGAAGGTCTGGATCTTGGACGACAGTCATTTCCCCACGGGCTTTGCCAACGGGGCCATGAAGAACGCTCCCCTGGAGCTGCGCCGTCAGGGGCTCTGCTATCGCGGCCAGGAACTTGCCGGAGGGGAAATCAGCCTGGATACCGGCGCGTTTCTGCAGGCCCCCAACCGCAAGAGTTCCGGGCCCTTCGGCCTGGCGGTGGAGGACGCCCCCTCTCTTCCCGAGGACACGCTTCTCAGCGTTACCGCCGTGGAACAGACCACGGGAGAGCTGCGGGACCTTACAGAGAACGTGGAGCCGGACAGAAGCCTGCGGGCCTCCCTTCCCCGGGGAACCTGGCGACTGGGGCTCTGCAAGCCGCTGATGGAAAAGCCCTGCTATGCACCACTCAAAAATCCCGATGTTTTCCAAGGCGTGTACCTGGATTATGGCGTTCCTGTGTGGAATAATGGAGAAATCGATATAGCGCCGGAATATCTCTATGAACGCAGCAAAGCAATGTGAAAATAGCGACAACGTCCCGCCAGAGGCTCATAGCGGCGTTTTCACCGTAAAAAAGAGCGGGAAGCGGACGCATAGCTTGACCACGGGATCAGCCCTACTGGGGAACGGGTAGCGGCCTTTTATGAACAATCCCAAAACGGAAAGCAAAGAAATCCTCAGCGCCACGGAATATAAGCACGTGGAAAGCATTGGGCGGGTGTAGATCGTCCCAAACCTTGGCAAAAAGAAAACTCCCGATCTCTGCGATGGGGATATTTAGAATATTCTTGAGAAAGCGGCGGCAATGGGACGATCAAAGAAAACCATACAGGATATAAGCGGCATGATAACTGGCCTTTTCCAAAGAATATTAACCCCGGAAAAAACCGCCGAAAAATAAAAGTGTGTTATTAAGAGTGTTATTTATAAAGAGAAAACCCGCAAAAACTCAATGTTTAAGCGGGTTTCTTTTGGTGGGCGCTAACGGACGCCTGTGCTGCGCACCGGCATGGCTTGAAGCATAGCTTCCGCGCCATTTTGCCCTAAAATTGTCCCACCGGGGCAATTTCCAAACTGGCAAACCGTCTTACGGTTCAAGTCCGCTAGCAAAAAAATCGAAGGGAGGACGCAGGGTCCTCTCTTCGACTTTTGGTGGGCGCTAACGGACTTGAACCGCTGACCCCCTGCACGTCAAGCAGGTGCTCTAGCCAGCTGAGCTAAGCGCCCAAATATTGCTGTATTATCTTACACGATTCTTCGGAAAAAAGCAAGTCCTATTTCCTGTTTTCCCGGAAAATTTTCAAAAATGCCTCATTCGTCATAAATTTTTAAGAAAATCGTTCTGTTCTTTTTTAGACTTTTCCAATATCCTTATGGTAAATTTTCTGCTATACTGGACGCTGGATATTGTTAAAATTGCGGGTGCGGTTGAAAATTTTTTGAAATTTTTCTGAAATACTTAGAGCAGCTGCCATGCGGCGGTACTTGTTCTGAACAGAAAGGTTCGGCAAAAGAAAGAGGGGTATTTCCAATTATGAAAACACTTTCTTACATAAATTTCGCGCTGGCGGCCATTTTTGCCGCCTGCTGCTTCTACCAGGCTGTGTTCGCCATTGTGCGGCTTTCCGGAAAACGCCGCCGGTTTCAGACGCGGAAGCTGTGCCGGTACGCGGTGCTCATTGCCGCCCGGAACGAACAGGCCGTGATCGGTCAGCTGTTGGACAGCATTCGGGGGCAAGAGTACCCCGCGGAGCTCATTGACACCTATGTGGTGGCGGATAACTGTACCGACAGTACCGCTCAGGTGGCGGCCTCCCACGGGGCTATGGTCTATCAGCGGCAGAACAAGGCCCAGGTGGGCAAGGGCTTTGCCCTGGCGTTCCTTTTGGGAAAGCTTCAGGAGGAGCACGGGGAAAAGCGCTATGACGGCTATTTTGTCTTTGACGCCGATAACCTTCTGGACCCCCATTACATTGCGGAAATGAACAAGGTGTTTTCCTCCGGTCACCGGGTGGTCACCGGCTACCGAAACACTAAAAATTTTGAGGATAACTGGATCACCGCCGGGTACGGCTTATGGTTCTTGCGGGAATCCGAATATCTGAACCGCCCCAGGGATACGCTGAATATCGGCTGCGCCGTGTCCGGCACCGGCTTTCTGTTCGCCGACAGCATTTTGAAGGAGCAGGGCGGCTGGGATTGGTTCTGCCTGACGGAGGATCTGGAATTTACCGCGGAAATGGTGATCCGGGGAGAAAAGATCGCCTATTGCGGCGACGCCGTTCTGTACGATGAACAGCCCAGCAGCTTTAAGCAGTCCCTTCGCCAGCGTTCCCGGTGGATCAAAGGCTATTTTCAGGTCATTGCGGAGCACGGCGGGGATCTGCTGCACACCCTTACCGCCACCGGCCGCTTTGCCTGCTACGATATGTTGATGAACACCATTCCCGCGGCGGTGTTGACCGTTTTGAGCTTTCTGGTAAACACGGTCATGTTCTTTGTGGGCATGGTTTCCGCCCGCCATGAAATGGGGCTTTTCGCCTTTTCCGTGATCAGCGCCCTGGTAAACTCCTACGGCGTGCTGTTTCTCATGGGCCTGATGCCCCTTGTGACCGAGCGGAAGCGGATCCGCTGCTCCCGCCGGAAACGGGTGCTTTACGCCTTTACCTTTCCCCTCTTTGTTTTCACCTTCGGTATTGCCATGCTGCTGGCGGTATTTGGCAATGTGGAGTGGAAGCCTATTCGCCACTCGGTGGCGGTGTCCATTGGAGATTTGAGCGATCCCTCTCAGAAATGATTTTGTGTAGAACAGAGAACTTTTCTAAAAAAAGTGGAATTTTGTTTCCACAAAAAAGCTTTTGTGATACAATAGCAACGACAAATGTCGTTGCTATTTTCTGTGTTCCCTTTTCAAAATTTTGAAAAGGGAACCGAATCAAATTCTCATAAAAAAGGGGAACCGGCAGCATGGTAACGAGAGTTTTTGTGGAAAAGAAAAAGGGATACGATATCGAGGCCTCTCACCTCAAGGCGGATCTTACGGGAAACTTGGGCATTTCCGGCGTGGAGGAGGTACGCATTCTCAACCGCTACGACGTTTCCGGGCTGAGCCCGGAGCAGTTTCAGGCGGCAGCCCGCACCATTCTTTCCGAACCCAATGTGGATACCGTGTACGGAGAGGAGTTCCGCCTACCCGGAGAATACCGGACCTTCGCCATGGAATACCTGCCCGGCCAGTATGACCAGCGGGCGGATTCCGCCGCCCAATGCGTGCAGTTTCTCACTCAGGGAGAGCGCCCCGCCGTGCTTTCCGCCAAGGTCATCGGCGTAAAGGGACAGGTTTCCGATGGGGAATTTGAAAAGATCAAGGCCTATCTGGTGAACCCGGTGGAATCCCGCGTTGCCTCCATGGAAAAGCCCGAAACCCTGGAGCTTGACGCCGCCGTTCCGGAAAACGTGGCCCGCGTTTCCGGCTTTATTCAGTGGAAGGAAGACGAAATGAAGCGGTATTTCGATTCCATGGGCTTTGCCATGACCCTTTCCGACCTGCTTTTCTGCCAGACCTATTTCCGGAACGAGGAAAAACGGGACCCCACTGTAACGGAGCTGCGGGTGATCGATACCTATTGGAGCGACCACTGCCGCCACACCACCTTCCTGACCCGTTTAGACGAGATCGAGATCGAGGCCGGGCCCCTTCACGATGCGGTGGAGGCCGCCCTGAAGCAATATCTCACTGTCCGGGAGGAGCTGTACGCCGGAAAGGACAAGCCCGTCTGCCTGATGGACATGGCCACCATCGGCGGAAAGTCCCTTCGCAAACAGGGCCTGGTGCCGGATCTGGACGTCAGCGAGGAAATCAACGCCTGCTCTATTGAGGCCCCCATTACCGTAGACGGCAAAACGGAAACCTGGCTCATTCAGTTTAAGAATGAGACCCACAACCACCCCACGGAGATCGAGCCCTTCGGCGGCGCGGCCACCTGCCTGGGCGGTGCCATTCGGGACCCCCTTTCCGGGCGTGCCTATGTGTACCAGGCTATGCGCGTCACGGGCTCCGGTGATCCTACCGTTCCCTTTGAAAAGACTTTACACGGTAAGCTGCCTACCCGGAAGATCACCACCGGGGCCGCCGCCGGCTATTCCTCCTATGGCAATCAGATCGGCCTTGCCACAGGACAGGTCACAGAGCTTTACGATCCCGGCTATGTGGCAAAGCGCATGGAAATCGGCGCGGTGATCGGCGCTTCCCCCAAGGCAAATGTCCGCCGGGAGGAGCCCGCCCCCGGAGATACCATTCTTCTGCTGGGCGGCGCTACCGGCCGGGACGGCATCGGCGGCGCCACCGGCTCCAGCAAGGCCCACACGGAAAAATCCGTGGAGGTCTGCGGCGCCGAGGTGCAAAAGGGAAATCCACCTACCGAACGGAAGCTTCAGCGGCTGTTTCGCAACGCGGAGGCCGCAAGGCTCGTCAAGCGCTGCAACGATTTCGGCGCGGGCGGCGTGTGCGTTGCCATCGGAGAGCTGGCCCCGGGCCTTGAGATCGATCTGGATCGGGTACCCAAAAAGTATCAGGGCCTGGACGGCACTGAGCTTGCCATTTCCGAATCTCAGGAGCGCATGGCGGTGGTGGTGGCCCCGGAGGACGCGGAGCGGTTTTGCGCCCTTGCCTCTGAGGAAAACCTGGATGCCCAGGCGGTGGCTGCGGTCACCGAAGAACCCCGGCTGAAAATGGAATGGCGGGGAGACCGGATCGTGGATCTGTCCCGCGCCTTTTTGGATACCAATGGCGTTACCCAGAACGCCCGTGCAAAAATTTCCGCGCCCCAAGGAGAAAACTACCGCAGTGCCGTACCGGAGCAGTTGCGGGGCTTATCCGCCGCGGAGGCTTTGAAGAAAAACCTTTCCCGGCTGCAGGTCTGCGGCCAGAAGGGCCTTTCGGAACGGTTCGATTCCAGCATCGGCGCTTCCACGGTACTGATGCCCTTCGCGGGCCGGTATCAGTTGACCCCCGAGGAGGCCATGGTGGCGAAGATCCCCCTGCTGGAGGGAGAAACCGACGACTGCACCGCCATGTCCTATGGCTATATTCCCGGCATTGCCCGGTATTCCCCCTTCCTGGGGGCCCAGTACGCCGTGGTGGAAAGCCTGTCAAAGCTGGCCGCCGTAGGGGCGGACCCCTTAAAGGCCCGGCTTACCTTCCAGGAATACTTTGAGCGCCTTCACGAGGACCCCGCCCGGTGGGGAAAGCCTGCCGCGGCCTTACTGGGGGCACTGTCCGCCCAGCTGGGGCTGGGGCTGCCGGCCATCGGCGGCAAGGACAGTATGTCCGGCTCCTTTGAGCAGCTGGACGTGCCCCCCACCCTGGTCAGCTTTGCCGTAGCCATGACAAAGGCCAGCAAAACCCTTTCCGCCTCTCTGAAGCATCCCGGCGCTAAAGTAGTGCTGCTCCCCATTCCGGAACGGGCGGACGGCACGCCGGATTGGGACGGGCTAAAAGCATATTACCGTTCTGTTCTGCGCCACATGGAGGCAGGGGATATTCTTTCCGCCGGTGTGGTGCGGGAGGGCGGCGCAGCCGCCTGTGTGCTGAAAATGTGCTTCGGCGAAAAGCTGGGCTTCAAATTTGAAAAAGGCCTTTCCAGAGAAGCGCTGTTTGCCCCCAAGGCCGGGGCGCTGGTCATTGAGCTTTCCAGCGAGGCCGAGCTCCATTACAGCCGCGGCGCGGTGCTGGGCCGTACCACCGGCACGGGCATGGTGGAGCTGGAAGGGGAGAAGATCGGCATTGACCAGCTGATCGACGCCTGGAACGGCACTTTGGAGAAGATCTTCCCCAATTCCGCGGAGCCCGGCAGGCTTACAGCGGATATCCCCCTGTGGGAACGCCGGGAGCAGAAGGCCCCTGCCATCAAAACGGCCAGGCCCCGGGTGTTTATTCCCGCCTTCCCCGGCACCAACTGCGAGGTAGACAGCGCCCGGGCCTTCCGGAAGGCAGGCGCGGAAACTGAAATTCTGGTGGTGAAAAACCTCACCCCCAAGGATATTGAGGAAACCATCGACCGCATGGAGCAGGCCATTCGCCGGGCGCAGATCATCATGCTTCCCGGCGGCTTCTCCGGCGGGGACGAGCCGGAGGGCTCCGGCAAGTTTATTGCTACCACCTTCCGCAACCCCAAGCTGGCTCAGGCGGTCACCGACCTGCTGGAGCAGCGGGACGGCCTGATGCTGGGCATCTGCAACGGCTTCCAGGCCCTGATCAAGCTGGGCCTGGTCCCCTATGGAAAGATCACAGAACCCAAGGAAAATGACCCCACCCTGACCTTCAACGCCATCGGCCGCCATGTGTCCCGTATGGCATACACCAGGATCACCAGCGTAAAATCTCCCTGGCTGGCGGGGGTGACCGTCGGAGAGCTCCACACCATTCCCGTTTCTCACGGTGAGGGCCGCTTTGTGGCGGACGACGCCACCCTGAAGCGGCTGGTGGAAAACGGGCAGATCGCCACCCAGTATGTGGACCCCAACGGTACGGTGTGCGGGGAGACCCTTTGGAACCCCAACGGCTCTGTGTGCGCCATTGAGGGCATCACCAGCCCCGACGGCAGAATTCTCGGCAAAATGGGCCATTCCGAGCGAAAGGGAAAAGATCTCTACAAAAATGTTCCCGGCAAAAAGGATCAACTTCTCTTTGAGTCCGGCGTAAAATATTTTAAGTAACGGGCGGCGAGCCGCCGCAGGCAACACTTGTGTTGCCTGCACTCGTGAAGCTGCCTGGTACGGGAAATCGGTTTCTGACCCGACCGCAAACTGAGCGATAAATTGGAATCTATTTGCCCTTAGCCTCCCCTTGTTTACAAGGGGAGGTGGCATGCGTAAGCATGACGGAAGGGATCGGGCTTGCACAGAAAGCCGCATCAAATCGCTGGATTTCAATCCTCTCAGTCAGCCGAAGGCTGACAGCTCCCCTTATAGATAAGTGGAGCCGAAGGGCAATGCAATTTATCGGTAAGCCGCTTTCTTCCCATCTGTCATTACTGAACAAAAAGCAAAGCAAGCTTTGCTTTCTTGTGAAGAATCTCGTCCTTTGTCCTTTTGCCCTGGAATTGAGAGCGAGATTCTTCGTAAAGAAGCGAAGCTTCTTTTCCTCAGTAATGACAACGGAAAGGAGAACTCGCCCTTCTCTAACAACTAACTACTCACTACTCACTACTAAAATCCGGGGTGACAAAATGAAGGAAATCCTCAGAAGAACCTGGGCGGAGATCGACCTGGACGCTGTGGCACGCAATTTTCAGGCGGTGCGCCGGGCCGCCCACCCAAACGCCGGGGTGTGCTGTGTGGTAAAGGCAGACGCTTACGGCCACGGGGCCGTGCGCATGGCAAAGGAATATGAGACCTTGGGGGCGGACTGGTTCGCCGTTTCCAATCTGGAGGAGGCCTTGCAGCTTCGGCTTTCCGGCATCGAGAAGCCCATTCTGGTGCTGGGCTTTACTCCCGCCGAGGAAGCAAAAACCCTGTCCGGGCACAATATTTCCCAGTGCGTTTATTCTCCCGAATACGCAGGGGAGCTTTCCCGCCACGCCTTCGAAGCCGGCGTAACGGTGAAGATCCATGTGAAGGTCGATACCGGCATGAGCCGCCTGGGCTTCTATTTTCAGGATATCAACCGGGACGAGGGCGCCGTGGAGCAGATCAAGGCCGTCTGTTCTCTGCCCGGGCTGTATCCGGAGGGCATTTTCACCCATTTTGCCGTGTCCGACGACGGCAGGGAGGGAGACGCCTTCACCATGCGCCAATTCGGCTGCTTCAAGGAAATGATCGAGGCCCTGCTGCGGGAGGGCCTTTCCTTTGAAGTGCGTCACTGCGCCAATTCCGCCGCCATCTTCGACTATCCTCTCTCCCACCTGGACCTGGTGCGGGCGGGCATCGTCATTTACGGCCTGTACCCCTCCGATGAGCTGCGGAACCGCCCTTCCCTTTCTCCCGCCCTTTCCCTGTATTCGGTGGTGTCCCATGTGAAAACCATTCAGGCCGGGGCTACCGTCAGCTACGGAAGAGAATTTACGGCGGACAAGGCGCTGCGGGTAGCCACCATTCCCATCGGCTACGCGGACGGCTACCCCCGCCGTCTGGCCCCCGGCGGCGCTCAGGTGCTGATCCACGGCAAGCGCTGCCCCATTTTGGGCCGGATCTGCATGGACCAGCTGATGGCGGACGTTTCCGCTTTGGAAGACGTAAAAATCGACGACCTGGTGACCCTCATCGGCAGAGACGGCGAAGAGGAGATCACCGCCGGCGAACTGGCTGCCCGGGAGGGCACCATCGGCTATGAGGTGATCTGCGCCCTCTCCAAGCGCGTCCCCCGAGTCTACCTGAAGCACGGCAAGGTAGACAGTATTTATAACCAGTTGATTTAAAGACCAGTATTCAAAAGGGAACCTCTAAACACTCAAATCGTGCAAAAATGGCAGAGTTTAGAGGTTCCCTGTCTTATGTGCAGAAATGATAGAAAAAGAAAGCGGTGCTTTATGATGGACAAGTACGGGGCTCTGGAGACCTATTTCGGCTATACGGAGTTTCGGCCCGGCCAGGAAAAGCTGATCGACGGGCTTCTCGGCGGGCGGGATATTTTGGGGATCATGCCCACCGGCGGCGGGAAATCCCTGTGCTACCAGATCCCCGCCCTGCTCCTGCCGGGGGTCACCTTTGTGGTTTCTCCCCTGATCTCCCTGATGAAGGATCAGGTGGCCGCCCTGAAAAACGCGGGAGTCAGCGCCGCCTATCTGAACAGTTCGCTGACCCCTGGCCAGCTGCGGCACGCCACGGCAAACGTTCGGCAGCGGCAATATAAAATTGTCTATGTGGCGCCGGAGCGCCTGATGACGGCGGACTTTTTGGAAACCGCCAAAGGGTTGCCCCTTTCCCTTTTCGCGGTGGACGAAGCCCACTGTATTTCCCAATGGGGGCAAGATTTTCGCCCCAGCTACTTAAAGATCGCGGAATTTCTCAGCGCCCTGCCTCACCGGCCCCCGGTGGCCGCCCTTACCGCCACCGCCACCGCCCCCGTGCGGGAGGATATCATTCGCCTGCTGGAGCTGAGATCGCCCCTTACGGAGCTGACCGGCTTTGACCGGCCAAACCTCTTCTTCGATGTACAGACGCCCCGCAAAAAGCCGGAGGCGCTGCTGAGTCTGCTTTCCCGGAGAACGGATCAAAGCGGCATTGTTTACTGCTCCACTCGAAAAACGGTGGAGGCGGTGTACGAGCTGCTCTGCGCCAAGGGCGTTCCCGCCGCAAAATACCATGCCGGGCTTCCTGACGAGGAGCGGAAAGAAAACCAGGAGGATTTTCAGTTCGACCGGAAGACTGTCATGGTGGCCACCAACGCCTTTGGCATGGGCATCGACAAATCCAATGTGAGCTTTGTCCTTCACTACAATATGCCGAAGAGCATGGAAGCCTATTATCAGGAGGCGGGCCGGGCCGGGCGGGACGGCAACCCCGCGGACTGCATTCTGCTGTACTCCGCCGGAGACGTCGCCACGGCCCGGTATCTGATCCAGAACAGCGGAAACGAAGAGCTTACCCCGGCGCAGCAGGAGGAGGTACGGCAGAAGGATTATCACAGGCTGGAGCAAATGGTGCGCTACTGCACGGCAAAAACCTGCCTCCGCCATAAAATTTTGCGCTATTTCGGCCAAAAGGGCCCAGATACCTGCGGCAACTGCGGCAACTGCCTTACCGACTACCGGGAACGGGACATTTCGGAGGAGGCGCGAAAGCTCGTGCAAGGTATCCTGGCGATCAGGGAAAAACTGGGCTATTATGTGGGGGCCACCCTCATTGTCCGCACCCTGTGCGGCAGCAGGGAAAAGCGGGTGCTGGAGCTGGGGCTGCACAAACTGCCCTGCCACGGCTCCATGGCGGGAACCAGAACAGAGCTTCGGGAGCTTTTGAACCATCTGATCCAAACAGGATATCTGCTGGTAGACCCCCAATACAACACCTTAAAGCCCCAAGAGACCGCCCTGGGACTGCTCCGGGGCGAGACCGTGACCATGCGCGTCCGGGTGGACCGCCCCGCCCCCACGACTTCCTCCGTGAAAAAGGCAAGGTCCAAAGCAGACCTTTCGGGAGACCCCCTGTATGAGGCCCTGCGGAGGCTTCGCACAAAAATTGCGGAGCGGGAGGGCGTTCCCGCCTATGTGGTATTCACAAACGCCGCCTTGGCGGACATGGCCCGGCGCAGGCCCGCCACCCGGGAAGAACTGCTGGCGGTTTCCGGCGTGGGCGTGCACAAGGCCGACCGGTATGGAAAGCATTTCCTTGCCGCCATCAAGGAATTTGCCGATCCGGAAAACGCGGGCTGAGAAACGGAGAAGGAACCATGCGCAGGCTGTCTAAAGTTTTACAGGAAGAGTACGGGGAAAAGGTGTATAAGCTTTCCCTGAATTCCGGCTGTACCTGCCCCAACCGGGACGGTACGGTGGGCGTGGGCGGCTGCGCCTTCTGCTCCGAGGGCGGCTCCGGGGAATTTGCCCCGCCGTTTCTGCCCATTGAGGAACAAATCCAAGCGGCAAAGCGCCTGATTCAAAAAAAGACAAACGCCCGGCTCTTTATCGCCTATTTTCAGTCCTTCACCAACACCTACGGCGATATCCACCGCCTGAAGGCCCTGTACCGGGAAACCATTCTTCGGGACGATATCGCTGTTCTCTCCCTGGGCACCCGGCCGGACTGCCTGGGGGAAGAGGTTATGGAAATGCTGCGGGAGCTCCATTCCCACAAACCTGTTTGGATCGAGCTGGGCTTGCAGACCGCCCACGATGAAACCGCCCGGGCCCTGAACCGGGGATATGATCTTCGGGTATTTGAGGAGGGCTACCGCCGGGTAAAGGAAGCGGGGCTCACAGCCGTTATCCACGTAATTTTCGGCCTGCCGGGGGAATCCCGTGAGGATATGCTGGAAACGGTACGCTATCTTGCCCGGCTGACCCCGCCGCCGGACGGGGTGAAGCTGCAAATGCTTCATGTGCTGAAGCACACCGAACTGGGGCGACGCTATGAAAAAGCCCCTTTCCCGCTGCTGAGCATGGAGGAATACACAGACCTCATTGCCGAAAGCGTAAGGCTTTTGCCGGAACAGACCGTGCTTCACCGCCTCACCGGCGACGGTCCCGCCCGGCTGCTGCTGGCGCCGGACTGGACGCGGAACAAAAAGAAAGTATTAAACGCCATCAACCGGAAGCTTGCCGCCCTTTCCCTGCCATAATAGCCTCCGCAACGCAAAAAGGAACAAAGCCATCCCAAATATTTCATAAAGTTATTTAATTTTTCACTAATTTATTATATACTATTTACCATACAGGAACCTACCGGAAAAATTTTATGCGGTACCGGCAGGCTCCGGAAATTGAAGGAGGTAGAAATATGCTGTCCGGTATTCCTCTAATCATTGCCTTTGTGCTGGCTATTGTGGTAATGATCGTGGCAATCAGTAAGTTCAAGATCCATCCGTTCCTTTCGATCATGGGGGTGTCCCTGATCCTGGCGCTGCTCTCCCTGGAGCTGGGCGATGTGCCCGGCACCATCGGCGCAGGCTTCTCCAGTACCTTCTCCAGCATCGGCATCGTCATTATTTTGGGAGCGCTGATCGGCCTGGTTCTGGAAAAGACCGGCGCGGCTCTGAAAATGAGCGACTGCGTTGTCAAGCTCGTGGGCAAAAAGCACCCGGAGCTGGCGATTTTGCTGATGGGCTGGATCATTTCCATTCCTGTGTTCTGTGATTCCGGCTTTGTCATTCTCGATCCCATTCGCCGCGCTATGGTTCGGCGCACCAAGACTTCTTCCGTGGCCATGACGGTGGCCCTTTCCGTGGGCCTTTACATTTCCCACTGCTTCATTCCGCCCACGCCGGGCCCCATTGCCGCCGCCGGAACTCTGGGCGTTGGCGACCATTTGCTCACCGTAATGGGCCTGGGCGCGCTGATCTCTATTCCCGCCTTGGTCGCCGGTTATTTCTATGCCAAGTTCATTGGCAGCCGCGTGAAGGATAAGTCCGAGCGGGAAGAAAACAGCGAAGAGGTGGTACAGACCTACGAAGAGCTGGTGGCTTCCTACGGTAAGCTTCCCGGCGCTTTCCTGAGCTTCTCTCCCATTCTGGTTCCCATCATTCTCATGGGCCTGGGCTCCGCCTTCTCCATGGCGGGCATCAGCGTTCCGGCCCTTGCCTTCCTGGGCACTCCCGTGATCGCTCTGGCAGTGGGCGTGATCTTCAGCGTTTTTGTACTGCTCTCTTCCGGCAAGACCGCCGAATTCTATGAGATCACCAACGAGACCCTGAAGACCGTTGGCCCCATTCTGTTCGTAACCGCCGCCGGAGGCGTGCTGGGCAAGGTCATCAGCGCCGGCTCCATGGTGCAGTACATTACCGACCATTCCACCGTGCTTTCCGCACTGGGGATCTTCTTCCCGTTCCTGCTGGCGGCCATTTTGAAGTCTGCACAGGGCTCCTCCACGGTGGCCATCACCACCACGGCCGGCATCATCGCCCCCCTGCTGCCCCAGCTGGGGCTGGATAGCCCGGTGCGCGCCGCTTTGACGGTCATTGCCATTGGCGCGGGCGCCATGACGGTTTCCCATGCCAACGACTCCTACTTCTGGGTCGTTACCAATTTCGGTGATATGACGGTAGAGGACGGCTACAAGACCCAGACCATGTCCACTCTGGTCATCGGCGTTACGTCCATGCTCGCCGTATTTGTCGTCAGCCTTATTGTGCACTGATTTTATTCGTTAGTGACCCTGTGGCCGCCGCGGCAGCGGCGGCCATTTTACTGGAAGCGGAGGAAACAAACCATGCGTGTGACAGAAGACGCTCAAATCATCATGAAGGCCGCCTTAGACGCGGCCCTGCCCGATACCGCCGTAAAAAAGGCGCTGACAGAGCTTCCCCTGTACAGGGGAAGGCTGATCCTGGTGGCCATCGGCAAGGCCGCTTGGCAAATGGCCTCGGCCGCCTGGCATGTTTTAGGGGAGCGCGTTGACGGCGGCATTGTTATTACAAAGCACGACCATTCCCAGGGGCCCATCGGCCCCCTGGAGATTCGGGAAGCGGGCCACCCCGTGCCCGATGAGGATTCCTACACCGCCACCCAGGCCGCCATTGACCTGATCACGCCCCTGGGGGCGGACGACCTGGTGCTGTTCCTGATCTCCGGCGGCGGCTCGGCCCTTTTTGAAAAGCCCCTGATCGACACGGTGGAAATGGACGATATCACCCGCCAGCTTCTGGCCTGCGGGGCGGATATCGTGGAAATGAACACCCTGCGAAAGCGGCTGTCCGCCGTAAAGGGCGGAAAATTCGCCCAGCTCTGCGCCCCGGCACAGGTTTTTTCCGTGGTGCTTTCCGATATTTTAGGGGACCCCATGGATATGATCGCCTCCGGCCCCGCCTATCCCGACAGCGCCACAAGCGCCCAGGCCCGGGCCATTGTGGAAAAGTACGGTCTAAAGCTTTCTCCGGAGGCTCTTGCCCTGCTGGAAACCGAAACACCCAAGGAGCTCCATAACGTCCGCTCCCAGATCACCGGGTCTGTCCGCCAACTGTGTGCGGCCGCCTCCAAGGCCGCCGTGGAGCTTGGCTATGAGCCGGTCATTCTCACCGCCGACCTCTGCTGCGAGGCTAGAGAGGCCGGCAGCTTCCTGGCCGCCATCGCCCAAACCCACAAAGGCGATGGAAAATCGCTGGCCTATATCGCCGGCGGAGAAACGGTGGTCCACCTGACCGGAAAGGGCCTGGGCGGCAGAAACCAGGAGATCGCCCTGTCCGCCGCCAAGGGGATCGATGGCATCGAAAATTGTGCCGTGTTCTCCCTGGGCTCCGACGGCACAGACGGCCCCACCGATGCCGCCGGAGGCATCTGCACCGGAGAAAGCGCCGAAAAGCTTCGGCAAGCGGGGCTAAGCCCTGACGAGGTCCTCCGGGAAAACGACGCCTACCACGCCTTGAAAGCCATTGACGGTCTTCTTTTCACCGGTCCCACCGGTACCAACGTCAACGACCTTTCCTGCCTGCTGCTCCGCCGCTAGCCAAAAAACATCAATACCGCGCCAAAGGGCGTGGCATGAATAACAAGCTCTAAAAGGACATGATATTAGACAAAAGAGCCGTGCGGCAAGTAACATGCCGCACGGCTCTTTCAATTGCAAAAAATGCTTTAGGCGAAGGGATTCTCACTGGGGTAGAGCATACCCTTGGGCTGGTTGAAGCCAATGTCGGCAACCCCCAGGTACTTAAAGACCTCGAACAGGGCCTTGCCGTGATGGCCGAAGGCCACGGCCCCGTGATGGGGATAATTCTTCTCAATAAGCACATGGCGGTAGAACCGGCCCATCTCCGGAATGGCAAACACGCCGATGCCGCCGAAGGAACGGGTGGCGACAGGCAGAACCTCTCCCTGTGCCACATAGGCCCGAAGAATGCTGTCCGCCGTGCTTTGCAGCCGGAAGAAGGTGATATCACCGGGGGTAATATCGCCCTCCAGAGTTCCCTGGGTGACCTCCTCCGGCAGGGTGCGGGCCATGATCATCTGATACTTCATGGTGGGCTTGCAGAGCTTCTTGGAGCAGGTGTTGCCGCAGTGGAAGCCCATAAAGGTATCGGACAGGGTATACTGGTATTTCCCCCGGATCTCGCCTTCATACATATCCTTGGGCACGGTGTTATTGATATCCAGCAGGGTGACAATATCACCGCTGACGCAGGTGCCGATGAATTCGGAAAGTGTGCCGTAAATATCCACCTCGCAGGAAACGGGAATTCCCCGGCCGGTCAGGCGGGAATTCACATAGCAGGGCACAAAGCCGAACTGGGTCTGGAAGGCGGGCCAGCACTTGGTAGTGAGGGTCACATACTGCCGGTAACCTCTGTGGGCCTCGATCCAGTCCAGCAGGGTGATCTCATACTGGGCCAGCTTTTCAAGGATCTCCGGCTTCTGGTTGCCCTCGCCCAGTTCCCGCTCCATATCGGCCTTGACCTCCGGAATACGGGGGTCGCCCGCATGCTTGTGGAAGGATTCAAACAGATCCAGCTCAGAATTTTCCTCGATTTCCACGCCCAGGTCGTACAGCCGCTTGATAGGGGCGTTGCAGGCCAGGAAGTTCAGAGGCCGGGGGCCGAAGCTGATGATCTTCAGGCCCCGCAGACCCACAATAGCCCTGGCAATGGGCAGGAACTCATGGATCCGATCCGCGCACTCCTCCGCGTCTCCCACGGGGTTTTCGGGAATATAGGCCTTGATCTCCCGAAGCTTCAGGTTGTAGCTGGCGTTCAGCATGCCGCAGTAAGCGTCGCCCCGTCCGCCGATCAGGTTATCTCCGCTTTCCTCCGCCGCGGCGATAAACATGGCGGGGCCGTCAAAGTGCTTTGCCAGGAGAGTCTCGGAAATTTCCGGGCCGAAATTGCCCAGGTACACCACCAAAGCGTTGCACCCGGCCTTTTTTACGTCCTCCAGCGCCTGTACCATGTGGATCTCGCTTTCCACAATGCAGATGGGGCACTCGTACACACTGGCGCTCTCCGCTCCGTATTTTTCCGAAAAGGCCTTCATCAGCGCCTTCCGGCGGTTTACGGAAAGGCTTTCCGGGAAGCAGTCTCTCGAAACAGCCACCACACCTATTTTTACTTCTGGAATGTTCTTCATAGCAGTTCCTCCCGTTTTTATTATTCAGGGTCGCTTGAAAGGCCAAAAGCACCGTCTGTTTCACCGGAAGCAGACGGTTTCCTGCGGTTTTCGTTCTGAAACCGCCCGCACCCGAACAAGCCAGGGGATTTTTCTGTTTTCAAGCAGCCCGCTGCCGCTGGCTATTATCTCTATCATAATGCAGACCAGGAAAAAAAGCAATCCTTTTTGAAGATTCAGAAACGGCGAATTGCCGCCTCCGCCCTTCCTGGTTTATTGCCCGCTTTCCGCCGTGGGCGGCCCTTCCGGATTCTGCCTGGCAATGCTCCGCTTCAACCAGTTCATGCGGAAATAGTAGATCAAAAATACCGCGGCGGTCACCACCCAGGTGACGGGATAATTCATGGCCACCATCTGCATGGTGCGGTGCAGGGGTACCGCCGCCGCGATCCAGAGAATGCGCAGGCCGCACACGCCGAAGCAGGTGATCAGCATAGGCTGCAGGGCCTCTCCCGCGCCCCGAATAGTGCCGGAAAGGATCTCGATAAACACATAGGTAAAATACGAGGGCGCCAGCACGTGGAAAAAGCTTTGCCCGATGGAGATCACAGCCTCGTCCGCCGTGAAAAAGCGCAGCAGCCGGCCGCCAAAGAAAAATACGACAGCGGAAAGAGCAATGGTGGAGCTCAGCGCCATAAAAAGGCAGACCCGGGTACCTTTTTTCACCCGGTCGTATTTCCCCGCGCCGAAGTTCTGGCCCGCGAAGGTGGTAATGGAAATGCCGAAGGCCCCCATTACCATCCAGATAAAGCCGTCGATCTTGCCGATGGCGGCCCAGGAGGCGATAGCGTCCGTGCCGAAGGAATTGATGGAGGCCTGGATCAGCAGGTTCGAGATGGAATACAGCACAGACTGAGCCCCGGAGGGCAGACCGATCCGAAGTACATTCTTAAAAACGTCCCGGTGAAAGCGGATCTGACGAAGCTCCACCCGATAGGAATCCCGGGTCAGCAGCAGCCGAAGCATCACAAGCACGGCGCTTACCACCTGGGAAAGCACGGTCGCCAGCGCCACGCCGAACACGTCCCAATGAAAGGCCACGACAAAAAGCAGATCCAGCACGATATTGACCAGGCAGCAAACCATCAGCACGTAAAGGGGCATTTTGGAATCTCCGATGGCCCGAAGGATCCCGGTGCCCACATTGTAAATGAGGCAGGCAATGACTCCCGCATAATACACATTGATATAGGTCAGCGCCCCGTCCAAAATTTCCTCCGGCACCCCCATCAGCAGCAGGGCGGGCCGGGAGGTGAGAATACCCGCCACAGTGAGGAGCACGCCCCCCGCAAGAGCCAGGGCCATGGAGGTATGTACCGCCTTGGAAACATTTTTCGCGTCCCCGGCGCCGTAAAACTGAGAAATGATCACAGTAGCGCCGGAAGCGAGGCCCACAAAAAAGCCCACCAGCAGATTGATCAGCGTTCCGGTGGTACCAACGGCGGCCAATGCCTGCTTGCCCACATACTGCCCCACGATCACGGTATCTACCGTGTTATAGAGCTGCTGAAAAAAGGTGCCGATCAAAATAGGGAAAAAGAACCCCAGCAGCTGCTTCCAGATCACGCCCTCAGTAATGCCGTTTTCCCTGTTTCTCACCTTACTCAAGTCCGTTTTCTCCTTCCGCTACTTCCTGCCGCCAGCCCCTGGAGCGGGAGAGTCCATGCATTCTTCCATAGTATGAGATCGTCAGCAAAACCGCCGCGCCCAGCCACGCGCCTACCTCCGCGTAGAAGATGCCCTCCTGCCCGATCGCAAGGGGCAGAAGCAGCGCCACCGCAATCCGCATTGCCATTTCCATAAAGCCCGAGGCCATGGGGATCACCGTATCCCCCAGCCCCATCAGAGCCGCCCGGTAAATATGAAGCAGATACAGAATCGGCAGACACAGGCTCATGATCGCCAGGTAATGATAGCCGATCCCCATGGAGGCCTCTACCTCCCCCGGCGTACCGGAAATGAACAAGCCTAAAAAGATTTTCCCGAACAGCAGCATGCACACGGCGATCACCGCAGAGGTGGCAAGAGCGATCACGGCGGCGCTGCGCATGCCCCGCTTGATGCGCTGTAAAAGCCTTCCGCCCAGGTTCTGCCCCACATAGGAGGTGACTGCGTAGCCGTAAGAGGTGGCGGCGATCTCCAAAATGCCATAGAGCTTATTGGTGGCGGTAAAGCCCGCGATAAACAGCATTCCATAGCGGTTGATAACGGACTGCACCACCATGCCGCCCACGGAGATAATGCCGTTCTGCAGGGCCACGGGAGTGCCCAGCTTCAACAGGGAGACCGCCATCTGCCGGGAAGGCAGCAGATCCTTTTTTTCCAGCTTGAGGAAAGTGACCTTTTTCACGTTAAAGAAGCAGTATACCCCGGAAAACACCTGGGCGATGACAGTGGCCGCCGCCGCGCCGGCAATGCCCCAGTGGAAGCCCATAACAAACAGCAGATCCAGCCCCACGTTGATCAGCGCCGCCACGATCATAGCGTAAAGAGGCGTTTTGCTGTCGCCCAAAGCCCGAAGAATGGCGGCCAGGAAATTGTATGCGGTGATCACGGGAACACCCGCGAAAATGATCCGCAGATAGAGCAGGGAATCCCCGAAAATGTCGTTCGGGGTATTGAGAAGCCGCAGCACCGGCCCGGCGGAAAGCTGGCTCAAAAGCAGGATCAGTGCGGAAGAAACGGCGCACAAGGTCAGAGAGGCCCCCACAGACCGGGAAAGCTCCCGATGGTCCCCCGCCCCAAAATATTGCGCCATCAAAATGGAAAAGCCCTGGGTCAATCCCTGTACGATGCCCAGCACCATCCAGTTCAGCCAGTCCGCCGCGCCTACCGCGGCAAGGGCCTTGACCCCCACCACCTGCCCCACCACGGCGGTATCCACCACCGTGTACAGCTGCTGGAACACATTGCCCGCCATCAAAGGCAGGGCAAAGGAGATCAAAAGCCGAACAGGAGAGCCCTCCGTCATATTCCGGATCCGCTGTGCCATGAAACGCTTCCTTTCCAGTTAGAGAGTTTTGAAGGAATTATTCGATAAATTGGAATTTAGCGAACCGATGACCAGCAGAAACCCTTGCCTCCCCTGAATAGGGGGAGAAGGTTGCTTTGCAACCTTCTGGGACCACCGTCAGGTGGTGGAGAGGTTCCAGCTCGCTGGCGGACCGCATAAAACCTGACTTTTCTACTTCGTCACCACAGAACCCCTCAGTCATGCTAACGCATGCCAGCTTTCTACGCTTCGCTTCGGTTGCTGTGCCCCAGTGGGGGGGGGGAAGGTCTCCAGTGGAGACCGTTCTGACCTGACCGAGCCGGCAGGCGAGAAAGCCAAGGGTGCCATATCTATTCCAATTTTTCAAACTCCGTCCTTGACCTTAAATTGCTCATTGCTCATTCCTAATTTCTCATCGAAAAAGCAGCGAAAGCGAATTGTTTCGCCTTCGCCGCTTTCAGGCCGAATATTGCTATCTTATCATGGTCTATCGGGGTTTGCAATACCCTTTTCGAAGGTTTTTTCAGAATTTTCGCTCATACTTTTCCAGAAAGGCTGCGATCTTTTTTTCACAGCCCGGGGTGTCCATGGCAAAGCTTTGGGCGTGGCCCGCTCCCGGCACCAGGAATACGTCTTTTTCCCCGGCGCAGGAGGCGAAATTTTCCCTGGTCATGGAAAGGGGAACAAAATCGTCCGCCTCGCCGTGGAGAAACAGCACGGGAAGGCTGCTCTCCGCCAGTGCCTTGCGGGAATCCGCCCCTTTCAGGGAAAAGCCTGCCCGCATTCTTGTGATCAGGTCAAGAACAGAAAGCAGCGGAAAGCCGGGAAGCTTAAAATCCCGCTGAGCAACGTGCTTCATGATCTCCCAGGGAGAGGTAAAGCCGCAGTCGGCGATCACGCCCCGCACCGTGTCCGGCAGCTCCAGAGAAGAAGCCGTCAGCACGGTAGAGGCCCCCATGGAAATGCCTGCGAGGAAGAGATTTTGGGGGGCAAAGCGCTTTGCGAGATACCGGGCCCAGTCCCGGCAGTCCAGCCGCTCCTTTACGCCGTAGGTGATGTACTTTCCCTCGCTGAGCCCGTGGGCCCGCTGGTAGGGCAGCACCACTCCATAGCCCAGGTCGTGAAAGAATTTCGCCTCCAGCGCGAAATCGATGGTGGCAAGGGAGCGGTAGCCGTGAAAGGCCAAAACGATCCCCCTGGGAGCTTCCCCCTCCGCCGAAAGAAACAGAGCCCGCAGCTTCAGGCCGTCATGGGAGGTAAGCTCCAGGGTTTCCACCGTGTGTTCTCCGATCCACCTCTGGGCCTCCCGCATTCGTTCCCGGAAGGGATTCCAGATGGAGCTTTCCTGCTCATACTCCTCATCTCCCCGCTCCTGAGGCTGCCGGAGAACGGCGAACCGGAAAAAATACTGCCCCGCTCCCAGCAGGGCCAGCACCAGCAGCAGGAAAACAGCCAATAAGATCCAAGGCCACATAAAAAAACCTCTTTTCAAGTGGTGATCGTCTTACAAAAGCAGCTCCGCCGCAGGGCCGTAATCCCCCTGAAATTGGAGAGCCTGCATTCCGGCGGCCCGGGCGCCCTCCACGTTTTCCAGCAGATCATCGAGAAACAGGCATTCCTCCGCCCTGAGGCCATATTGCGAAAGCAAATGCTCATAGATTTTCCGATCCGGCTTCAGAAGATGGAGGTCGGCGGAAACGACGATCCCCTCAAAATATTCCTCCGGTACCAATGCCGGAAAATACCGGTAAAACGCGTTGCTGGCATTGGACAGTACAAACAGCCGGTAGCCTCGCTCCTTTAGGCGCCGGCAAAAGGAAAAGGCGCCTTCGATGGGCCGCAGATAGTGATACCACTTTTCACAGCAGCTTTGCAGCGCCCCCCAATGCTCCCGGGGAACGCGGCCTTTAATTAACTCGAACCGGTCCTCGTCCCGGATCAGCCCCAGGTCTCCCTGGACCCATTCCGGCCCCTGAAACAGTTCCCGGCGGATCAGCGCCTTCTCCTCCTCCGAGCCGCAAAACGCCTCCAGCGGAAGCTCCGGATCATAACGCAAAAGCACATTTCCCATATCGAACACTACATTTTTTATCATGGCGACCTCTTCCTTTCTAAAATTTATTTCTTTCCGAACCTCTGATAGAACAGCAGCAGTTCAGCCTTTTTCCGATCCCAGCCTTCCGTTTTTCTGGGTGAACACATACGTCCCCACCGCCACGGAGACCGCCAGATTCAGGGAATCCACCGCGCTGGTCTGGTCGATAAACAGGCTTTGCCCATAGCCCTGAAATTCCGGCGGCAGGCCGCTTGCCTCGTTGCCGAACACCAGGGTGTACTGCCGGGCCACCGGGCAGCTTTCCGGGGTGAGCACCGTGCCGCCGTCCAGCATAAAGGGAAAAACGCTTCTTCCCTCTCCGTATTCCTTCAGATAAGCCGGAAAATCCGGAAACCACTGGACCTCCAGCTGAAACAGCGCTCCCATGGAGGCCCGCACCGCCTTGGGGTTCCAGAGATCAGCGGCGGAATTGCCGATGATGGCCAGGTCCCGAATGCCAAAGCCCAGCAGGGTGCGCTCTATGGTGCCCAGGTTCCCCATGTCGGCGGGCTCCACCAGCGCCACATGGGGAACCTCCTTCCGCAGGGCCCCGGTATATTTCTCAAATTCCCCCGCCGCATAGCAGATCTCCTTTTGAGAGATGCGCTCCAACGCCTTTTTCCAGCAAAGGCAGGGGACCTTCTTTTCCGCGCACAGGGAAAGCAGCTTTTCCTTTTCCCGGAAGCCCTCCTGGTAATATACGGCCCTGACCTGCTCCGGACGGTGCAAAAGCAGCTCAAAGGTGGGAAATGGCCCCAGCGTATACGAGTGGTCAAATTCCTTCTTATATTTTTTCGGCAGCTCCCGGGACATTTCCATTCCTGCCTCTCCCTTCGCAAAGCTTCTCTTGCTCCATTTTACCCTTTTGGGAAGAGAATGGCAAGAGGCGCAATAGGAAATGAGAAATGAGGAATTAGCAATGAGCAATTTAAGAACAGAGTTCAGGAAAGGATAACTTTGTGGATAGTCACCTCTTGTCATTCTGAGCCGCAGGCGAAGAATCTCATCCTTACTCCCTGAAAAGAGCAAAGGACGAGATTCTTCACTTCGTTCAGAATGACAGGTGGAAAATGAGCGGATAGTCTTTAACTCCCAATTTATCAACCTTGCCCTCAAATTGCTCATTCCTAATTGCTCACTGCCTTCTGCCCTTCTCTAACAACTAAGTTGACAAAGAAATCAGCCGGGGGTACAATGCAGAAAACGGCAGGCGGAGGGATCCCCTGGGGCGAGAGGAGCGGTGATGGACGGTGCCAAGGTTTTTCATTGAGCGGGAACCTTTGGAAAAGGAATATTTTGTAGGCGGAGAAAGCGGCTCCCATATGGTGCGTTCCCTGCGTATGCGGCCTGGGGAGAGGGCTGTCCTCTGCGCGGGGACGGGAAAGGATTTTCTCTGCACGGTGCTGGAATGCCGCCAGGAGGGAGCGCTGGTGCGGATCGATGAAATCCGGGAAAGCCGGGGCGAGCCCAAGGTAAGGCTTACGGTGTGCCAGTGCTGGCCCAAAGGGGATAAGCTGGAAACAGTGGTGCAGAAGGCCGTGGAGCTGGGCGCGGCGGAGCTTTGGCCCCTGGAAAGCGCCCGATGCGTTTCCCGCCCGGATCGGAAAGCCGCGGAGAAAAAAAGGGAGCGGCTGCAAAAAATTGCCCTGGAGGCGGCCCAGCAAAGCGGGAGGGGGATCGTACCCGCCGTTTTGCCGCCCGCCACGCTGCGGCAGGCCCTGGAAATCGCCGGGGAGCAGGGCGAGCTTCTGTTTTTCTACGAGGAGGGCACGGAAAGCCTGAAGCAGGCTTTGAGCGCCATGGGAGACAGGCTGTTCCTGTTCGTGGGGCCGGAGGGCGGCTTTACTCCGGAGGAAGCCGCCCTGGCGAAAAGCCTGGGGGCAAGGCTTCTGACCCTGGGGCCCCGGATCCTGCGGACGGAAACCGCGCCCATCGCGGCGCTTTCGGCAATCTTATACGAGCGGGGAGAATTTGAGCGATGAAAAACGTACTGATCACCGGGGCCTCCGGCGGGATCGGCAGGGCGGCGGCGCTGGCTTTTGCCGAAAAGGGCTATGGCGTAGCGCTCCATTATCGAAACGATGAGGCGTCCGCCCGGAAAACAGCGGAAGAAATTCTCTCCCAAGGGGGAAATGCCGCCGTTTTCCAAGCGGAGCTTTCCCGGGAAGCGGAAGTAGAGGCCCTGTTTGACCGGGCGGAAAAGCAGCTGGGCTTTTTGGAAGTTCTGGTCAATAACGCGGGAACAGACTGGAAGGGCCTTCTCCCCGATATGAGCCTAAAGGAATGGAACGATCTTTTCGCGGTAAACTGCACCGGGGTGTTCCTGTGCTGCCGCCGGGCACTGCCGCCTATGATACGGAGAAAGACAGGGAGCATTGTGAACGTCGCCTCCATCTGGGGGGAAACCGGAGCCTCCTGCGAAGCGGCGTATTCCGCCTCCAAGGCGGCGGTGATCGGCCTGACAAAGGCTTTGGCCAAGGAGGCGGGCCCTTCCGGAATTCGGGTAAACTGCGTTTCTCCTGGTGTGATCTCCACCCCCATGAACGCCGGTCTCTCCGAAGAAGAGCTGGCTTCTCTGCGTGAGGAAACACCTCTCCTTCGTATTGGAACGCCGGAGGAGGTTGCACAGGCCATGGTATTTTTAGCGGGAAACACCTTTGTCACTGGACAGGTGCTGGGAATAAATGGAGGATTTGTCATTTGACAAATCCTCCGTTTTCCTATAGAATGTAAGGGTTATCTTCCACCGGATTTTTTTGGAAAAGAAGAAAGAAAAATCCAGGGGAAAGCTGTGAAAAACAGAGGAAAAAAGGAGGTCGGGGCCGTGAGCTTTCGGATATTGGGAACAGGCAGCTTCGTGCCGGAGCGTGTTGTGACAAACGAGGATCTTTCCCAGATGGTGGAGACCTCTGACGAATGGATCACAAAACGGGTCGGCGTAAAACAGCGCCGGGTGTGCACCACGGAATCGGCGGCGGATCTGGGGGTGCAGGCTGCCCGAAACGCTTTGGAAAATGCCGGGGTGCGCCCGGAGGAGCTGGATCTGATCATTGCCCCCACTATCAGCGCGGATACCATTTCCCCGGGTCTCGGCGGCATGGTGCAAAACCGCATCGGCGCTCACTGCCCTGCCTTTGATATGAATGTGGCCTGTCCCGGCTTTTTGTTCGGCCTGGACGTGGCGGCGGGCTTTTTTGCCCGCAAAGCTGTGAAAAAGGTGCTGGTGGTCAGCGCCGAGCGCATGAGCGGTCTGCTGGACTGGACGGATCGGAGCACCTGCTGCATTTTCGGAGACGGCGCGGGGGCGGCGGTGCTGGGCGAGGGGGACAATTACCTGGCCTCCGAGCTGCACACCAAGGGCGGAGACGAGATCATTTCCATTCCCACCGCCTGGGACAATTCCCCCTTCTATCAGCGGGAAAGAGAAAAAGCCTGCGTGCACATGCAGGGGCAGGAGACCTATAAATTCGCCGTGACCTCCATGGTGAACGATATCCGCTCTGTCATGGAAAAGGCGGGAATCACCGGGGAGCAGGTCAAATGGGTCATTCCCCATCAGGCCAATTACCGGATCATCAACGAGGCAAGAAGGCGCCTGCCGGAGATCGCGCCGGAGAAATTCGCGATGAATATTGAACGTGTGGGGAACACCTCTTCCGCCAGCGAGCCGATCCTTTTAGACGAGCTCAACCGCGCCGGGCAAATACAGGCCGGAGACTATGTGCTGCTTTCCGCCTTTGGCGGGGGATTGTCCAGTGCGGCTTGCGTTGTTAGATTTTAGTTGTCAGTGATTCGTTGTTAGAGAAGGGCAAGGGCTTTTCCCGTGTCCGGATTTTTGAAAAAGGAGCTTACCTTATGATAAAAACACCTCTTTGCGATCTGTTGGGGATCAAATATCCCATTTTCCAGGGCGGCATGGCCTGGATCTCCGATGGGAAGCTGGCGGCCGCCGTGTCCAACGGCGGGGGGCTGGGCATTATCTCCGCCATGAACGCCAACGCAGAGCACTTGAAAAAAGAGATCGATATTGCCCGGAGCCTGACGGATAAACCCTTTGGGGTCAATATTATGCTCATGTCCCCCTTTGCCGATGAGGTGGCCAAGCTTGCCGCCGAGGAAAGGGTCGCTGTGGTCACCACCGGGGCGGGAAACCCCTCCCGCTATATGCCCCTGTGGCTGGAAGCCGGGATCAAGGTGATCCCTGTGGTGGCCTCTGTGGGTATGGCAAAGCTGGTCACCAAGGCGGGGGCCTCCGCCGTGATCGCCGAGGGCGGAGAATCCGGCGGCCATGTGGGAGAGCTTACCACCATGGTGCTGGTGCCCCAGGTATGTGACGCCACGGACCTGCCCGTGCTGGCGGCCGGCGGCATCGGAGACGGCCGGGGGATCGCCGCGGCCTTCCAGCTGGGCGCCGTGGGCGTGCAGGTGGGCACCCGGTTCCTGGTGGCCGAGGAGTGCGGCGTACACCCCAATTACAAGAAAAAGGTATTGAAGGCAAACGATATTTCCACCATGGTCACCGGCAAGCGGCTGGGCCACCCGGTGCGGCAGATCAAGAATCAGTTTGCCAAGGAATATTTTAAGGCGGAATACAGCACCATGAGCGACGAGGAGCTGGAAAAGCTGGGCGCGGGCGCTTTATACCGGGCCGCCGTGGAGGGCGATGAAAAGACCGGCGACTTTTTGGCCGGGCAGATCGCCGGCATGATAGACAGAGAGCAGCCCGCCGCCGAGATCATCAAAGAGATGTTCACCGAGGCGGAGGCTGTGCTGAAAACCGCCGGACGCTGGCTGGGCTGAGAAGAGGAAGTCTGATGGAACCTATCGTTTTTTCTCTCCTTTTACTCTTTTTAGGCGTTGTGGTTCTGTATTTCGTAGTGAAAGAAGCCGTCAAGGCCGGGATCAAGGAGGCCTGGAGTGAGCTGAAGGCCCCGGCAGAAGCTGAGAACGCGGAGGAGATCCAGGCGAAAGAATCGGGACAAAAGCCGGAAACGGCGGAGCGGCAGGAACAGAAAATCTCTGACAGGGAGTAGTGTAACCTATGGGAAAAATCGCATTTCTATTTTCCGGCCAAGGAAGCCAATACAGCGGTATGGGAAAATCCCTGTATGACGCGAGCCCTGCCGCGAAGCAGGTGTTTGACACGGCGGACGGCATTCGCCCCGGCACCTCGAACCAGTGCTTTACGGGTACGGTGGAGGAGCTTTCCATAACAAAAAACACCCAGCCCTGCCTGTACTGTGTGGATCTGGCGGCGGCAAGGGCCCTGGAGGAAACGGGGATCCATGCCGACTTCGCCGCGGGCTTTTCTCTGGGCGAGGTGGCGGCCCTGACCTTTGCGGGGCTTTTTCCGGACGAGGACGGCTTTTCCTTTGTCTGCAAGCGTGCGGAGGCCATGCAGGAGGCGGCGGAACGGAATCCCGGCTCCATGGCCGCCGTGCTGAAGCTTTCCAACGAAACGGTGGAAGGGCTGTGCAAAGAGTTTTCTCAGGTTTGGCCTGTGAACTATAACTGCCCCGGCCAGCTGGTGGTTGCCGGGGAAAAGGAAGGGCTTTCCCGGTTTTGCGCCAGAGTGGCGGAAGCGGGAGGAAAGGCCGTGCCGCTTGCCGTCAGCGGAGGGTTCCATTCTCCCTTCATGGAAAGCGCGGCGAAGGAGCTGGCTGAAGCGTTGGCCGAAACGGCGGTGGAAGAACCCCGGCTGCCGGTGTACGCCAATTTCCACGGGGAGCCCTATGACGCGGACAGCGCCCGGGAGCTGCTGGTAAGGCAGGTAAAAAGCCCGGTGCGCTGGCAGGAGACCCTGGAGGCTCTGGCGGCCCGGGGCACAGATACCTTTATCGAATGCGGCCCGGGGAAAACCCTCTCCGGCCTGGTGAAAAAAACGCTGAAGGACGTAACGATCCTTCGGGTAGAGGACGCGGAAACCCTGCAGGCGGCAGTGAACGCTTTGCAAAGCTGAGAAAGGAAGACTGTTTATGAAGCTGGAAGGAAAGATCGCGCTGGTCACAGGAGGTTCTCAGGGCTTGGGCAAGGCCATCGCCCTGAAGCTGGCGGAAAATGGAGCCGATATCGCGGTGGTCTACGTGGGGCCGGAGGAACCGGCCCTGGAAACCTGCCGGGAGATCGAGGCCATGGGCCGCCGGGCCAAGTCCTACGTTTGCGATGTACGGGACGAAGCGGCGGTGGAAACCACGGTGGAGGCTGTGAAAAACGACCTGGGCAAAGTGGATATTCTGGTCAACAACGCCGGCGTCACCCGGGACGGCCTGATGGTGGGTATGAAGGACGAGGATTACGACATGGTTCTGGATATCAACCTGAAAGGCGCGTTCCATATGACCCGCGCCTGCTATCGGGACTTTATGCGGAAAAAGGCCGGAAAGATCATCAACATCAGCTCCATCGCAGGCCTGGTAGGCAACGTGGGGCAGGTAAACTATGCGGCCTCCAAGGCGGGTTTGATCGGCATGTCCAAGTCCATTGCCAAGGAGCTGGGCAGCCGGGGCGTTTGCTGCAACTGCATTGCCCCCGGCTTTATCGCCACGGAGATGACAAAGGATATCAAGGAAGATAACCCCCTCCTGCAGCAGGTCCCCATGAAAAAAATGGGAACGCCGGAGGACGTGGCAAACATGGCCCTGTTTTTGGCTTCCCCGGAATCCGACTATGTCACCGGAGAGACTATTCGGGTAGACGGCGGGTTGGCGATTTAGTTGTTAGTAATTAGTTGTTAGAGAAGGGCAAGGGCTGTACGACGGAAGGAGTGGTCTGCGTGAGACGCGTTGTGATTACGGGAATGGGGGCGGTCACGCCCATTGGAAACAGCGTTCCTGAGTTTTGGGAGGGGCTGAAAACAGGAAGGTGCGGCATTGGGCCCATCACCAGGTTTGACGCTTCAGAATACAAAGTAAAGGTGGCGGCGGAGGTCAAGGAGTTTGACCCCCTGCGGTACATGGAAAAGGGGGATGTGCGCAAGTATGACCTTTTCTGCCAGTACGCTCTGGCCGCAGCCGCCCAGGCGGTGGAGGAAAGCGGCGTCAAAGGGACGCTGCCTCCGGAGCGGATCGGCACCTATTTCGGCTCCGGTATCGGCGGCATCAACACCTTTTCCGAACAGCACCAGGCGCTACTGGAAAAAGGGCCCCACCGGGTCTCTCCGTTTTTCATTCCCGCGCTGATCGTCAATATGGCGGCGGGGCTGATCGCCATCAAGCACAACTTCCAAGGGGAAGCGCTGCCTGTGGTCACAGCCTGCGCTACCGGCAACAACGCCATTGGCGAAGCGTACCGGGCCGTCAAGCACGGTTATCTGGACGCTGTGCTGGCGGGAGGCGCGGAAGCAGCGATCCTGCCGGTGGGTGTGGCGGGCTTTGCCAATATGAAGGCGCTTTCCACCACGGAAGACCCTGCCGCCGCCTGCGTTCCTTTTGATTCGAGGCGCAACGGCTTTGTCATGGGCGAAGGCGCCGGGGCGTTGGTGCTGGAGGAATATGAGCACGCCAAGAACAGAGGCGCGAAGATCTATGCCGAGCTTTGCGGCTATGGCGTTACCTGCGACGCCCATCATATCACCGCCCCCCACCCGGAAGCCATCGGCGGCGCAGCGGCCCTGAAAATGGCCTATGACGAGGCCGGCGGCTGCGCGGACCCTGCCAGGCTCTATGTAAATGCCCACGGTACCAGCACCCCCCTGAACGATTCCAGCGAGACCCTGGCAATCAAGAAAGGCCTTGGGGAAGAGGCGGCCCGAAAGTGCATGGTGAGCTCCACCAAATCCATGACAGGCCATATGCTGGGAGCCGCCGGGGCGGTGGAAGCCATTGCCTGCGCGCTGGCGGTAAAGGAAGATCTGGTCCCTCCCACCATCGGCTATCAGGAGCCGGATCCTGCCTGCGACTTGGACTATGTGCCGAACGCCGCACGGAAAGCTCCGGTAGACCTGGCCCTTTCCGCTTCCCTGGGCTTCGGCGGCCACAACGCGTATCTGGCCTTCAAAAAGGCGGAGGCCTAAAGAGACCCTATCGAGAAGGAGTTTTTATCCATGGAGATCAAACAAATTAAAGAGCTGGCCCGCGTGATGAAGGAAAACGATCTGACCGCTCTGGAGATACACGAGGAAGGGAGCTCCATCAGGCTGGAAAGGAATCGGGAAATTGCCGCTGTACCGGCTTCTTCCCTGCCCGGCACGGCGGGAAAAGCTTCTTCTCCCTTTACCCCGGCGGGAGCTGAACCCGCCGCGCCTCAAGAGGAAAAGGGAACGGTAGTGGCTTCCCCCACCGTAGGCGTGTTTTATGCGGCAGCTTCCCCGGACAGCAAGCCCTTTGTAGAGGTGGGAGATCAGGTAAAAAAGGGAGATACCCTGTGCATTATCGAGGCCATGAAGCTGATGAACGAGATCCCTGCCGAAACAGACGGCACCATCGCGGAGATCTGCGCGGCAAACGGCCAGGTGGTAGAATATGACCAACCTCTGTTCCGTATCGTATAATATCCGCAAAGGGCGCGGATATTATGGAATTTTACTTGTCCCGCCCAGTTCTTCGCTTCGCTCAGACGGGCGATGGACACATGATACCAACGCACCCATGGCGCTTATGGTATA
>NZ_JAWXXK010000002.1:0-251123 GCF_034335015.1 Neglectibacter caecimuris
TAATATCCGCAAAGGGCGTGCGGATATTATAGAATTAAAATTGCCTTGCCCAGTTTGTGCTTCGCACAACGGGCAATCGGCACATTATACCAACGCGCCCATGGCGCTTATGGTATAATATCCGCAAAGGGCGTGCGGATATTATAGAATTAAAATTGCCTTGCCCAGTTTGTGCTTCGCACAACGGGCAATCGGCACATTATACCAACGCGCCCATGGCGCTTATGGTATAATAACGATGACAAAAAGCCGTCGTTATCTTGAAGAAGCCCCTGAACAAAAGAAAGGCAGAGCCTTTCTTCTTGAAGCGTTTCTCTTTTCCTTCGGAAAAGCACCGGACTTCTTCGGTGTGTACGAAATTTACAGTAATCATATCCACGGTGCTGATGGCATAAAGGAGAGCTGTTATGAACAAGGAAGAGATCAAAAAGATCCTGCCCCACCGGGAGCCCATGCTGCTGGTGGACGAGGTAGAGCTGATCGATGGCAAAGCCCACGGAAAATGCCATATCAAGGGCGATGAATACTTTTTGCAGGGCCATTTCCCCGGAAATCCGGTGGTGCCCGGCGTGATTCAGTGCGAAATGATGGCCCAGTCCGCCTGTGTACTGCTGCTGGGAGAGGCCCAGGGAAAAACCCCGCTGTTTACCGGTTTGGATAAGGTAAAGTTTCGAGGCCAGGTAAAGCCCGGGGATACTCTGGAAACAGAATGTGAGCTGCTCCGGCAAAGGGGCGCGTTCTACTTTGCCAAGGGCACGGGAAGGGTAAACGGCAAGCTCTGCGTCAGCGCCGAGTTCTCCTTTGCGCTGGTGAACGCTTAAAAAAACTGTTGTTAGTTGTTAGAGAAGAACATTTAAATGCTGAACGAGGTGGATCGGATTGTTCACAAAAATTCTTATTGCCAACCGGGGCGAGATCGCCATTCGCATTATCCGGGCCTGCAAGGAAATGGGGATCTCCACCGTCGCGGTGTATTCCGAGGCGGATCGGGATTCCCTGCATGCCGCCATGGCGGATCAGGCTATTTGTATCGGCGGGGCGAAAGCAGAGGAAAGCTATCTGGATATCCGGCGGATCGTCAGCGCGGCGCTGGCTGTGGGAGCCCAGGCCATTCACCCCGGCTATGGATTTTTAGCGGAAAATCCGGAGCTTGCACGGCAGTGCAGGCAATACGGTTTAGTGTTTATCGGCCCCCCGGCGGAGGTGATCTCCCAAATGGGAGATAAGGAGCAGGCCAGGCGGCTGATGCGGAAAAATGGGATCCCGGTCACGCCGGGAACCGACCTGCTGCGGGATTGGAAGGAAGCGCGGGAAAAGGCGGAAGCCATCGGCTACCCGGTGCTCATCAAGGCCAGCGCCGGCGGCGGCGGCAAGGGCATTCGCCTGGTCAATGCCCCGGAGGAAATGGAAAAAGCCTTTCTCACCGCCTCCAATGAGGCGGAAAAGGCCTTTGGAGACGGCCGGGTCTATCTGGAAAAATATCTGGACCCGGTAAAGCATATCGAGGTGCAGCTTCTGGCGGACGAAGAGGGACATATCGTCTGCCTGGGAGAACGGGAATGCTCCATTCAGCGGAACAACCAGAAGCTTATTGAGGAATCTCCCTCCCCCGGAGTTTCCCGTGAGCTTCGAAAAAAGCTGATGGAAACAGCGGCCAGAGCGGCCAGGGCGGCGGGCTATATCAATGCCGGAACGGTGGAATTTCTGCTGGACAAGGAGCAAAACTTCTATTTCATGGAAATGAATACCCGCCTCCAGGTGGAGCACCCTGTTTCCGAGCTGGTAACGGGTGTTGACATTGTAAAATGGCAGATCCGCATTGCGGCAGGCGTGCCATTGGATTTTTCTCAGGAGGATATCCATGTGCGGGGCGCGGCCATCGAATGCAGGGTCAACGCCCTGGGAGCCGGAAAGGTGGAATTTCTGCATATCCCCGGGGGCCCCTGGGTGCGGTTCGATACCTTCCTGTATCAGGGCTATGACATTCCCCCGTACTATGACTCCATGCTGGGAAAGATGATCGTTTACTCCTCCACCCGGGAGGAAGCGATCCGTAAAATGCAGGCCGCCCTGTGCGAGCTCATTGTGGACGGCCCCAAAAACAACATTGAAGATCAGATCGGCATCGTGCGGGACGAGCGGTTCCGCAAGGGCAATTATTATACAGATTTTATGCGGAATTTCCAGCAGCCCAAACCGTAATTCGGAACGAAAGGAGCGATAGCGCTTATGAATTTGATGGGATTGTTCCGTTCCCCTCAGAACGAGCTGGAAAAGGGGGGAACCGAAGCGGAGGACAGCGGGATCCGCAACGCCTGCCCCCACTGCGGCGTGCTGCTGCCCCTTTCCGAGCAGCAGGAAAATATGAATGTGTGCACCTCCTGCGGCTATCATTTCCGGGTAGGCCCCAGAGAACGCGTGACCTACCTTACCGATGAGGAAACCTTTCAGGAGCTGTACGGCGAGCTGAAAAGCCGGGATATTTTAGGCTTTCCCGGTTATGACCAGAAGCTCAGAAACGCCAAGCTTGCCTCCCGGGAACGGGAGGGCGTGGTCTGCGGTACGGCAAAGGTGGAGGGAGAGCCCTGCGCCCTGTTTTTTATGGATCCCTATTTTATGATGGGCAGCATGGGAACTGTGGTGGGGGAAAAAATCACCCGCCTGTTTGAATATGCCACAGCGGAAAGTCTGCCCGTGATAGGCTATACCGTTTCCGGCGGCGCCAGAATGCAGGAGGGCATTCTTTCCCTGATGCAGATGGCGAAAACCAGCGCTGCGGTAAAGCGGCACAGCGATGCGGGAAATTTCTATCTCACCGTGCTGACGGACCCCACCACCGGCGGCGTTACCGCCAGCTTTGCCATGGAGGGGGATATTATCATGGCAGAACCGGGAGCCACCGTGGGCTTCGCGGGGGCCAGGGTCATTGAACAGACCATTCGCAAAAAGCTGCCCCAGGGCTTCCAGAAGGCGGAATTTCTGCTGGAGCACGGCTTTGTGGACCTGATCGTGCCCAGGGCCCTGCAGAAGGAGACCATCGCGAAACTCCTGCGGCTCCATCAGAAGGGAGGCGCAGAGCAATGAGCGCATATGAAAAGGTGCTTTTGGCAAGGGCAAAGGGACGGCCTACCGGGCTTTCCTATATCGAACGCATTTTTGAGGATTTCATTGAGCTTCACGGAGACCGCCGGTACGCGGACGACCCTGCCATTGTAGGCGGTATCGCCTCCCTGGGCGGAGAACCCGTCACCGTGATCGCCATGGAAAAGGGCGGCGATATGAAGGATAAGGTGCGCAGAAACTTTGGCTCTCCCAACCCGGAGGGCTACCGGAAGGCGTTGCGGCTGATGAAGCAGGCGGAAAAATTTCACCGCCCCGTGATCTGCTTTGTAGATACCTCCGGGGCCTTTTGCGGCCTGGGCGCTGAGGAACGGGGCCAGGGCCAGGCCATCGCGGAAAACCTGATGGAGCTGGCGGCCCTCAAAACCCCGGTGATCTCCGTGCTCATCGGAGAAGGCGGCAGCGGCGGGGCGTTGGCCCTGGCCCTGGCGGATCAGGTGTGGATCCTGGAAAACGCCGTGTACTCCGTCATTTCTCCGGAGGGTTGCGCAAGCATTCTCTGGAAGGACGCCAAAAAGGTAAAGGACGCGGCGGAATGCCTGCGGATCACCGCCCAGGATATGGAAGAGCTGGGCGTGGTGGAAAAGGTGATTTCGGAGGAAAAGGAAGCCGGTGAGACCTGCGAACAACTGAAAACCGCCCTGCTGGAAATCCTGCCGGAGCTGCAAAAGCTTCCCCCGGAGGAGCTGCTGCAAAGGCGCTATGAAAGGTTCCGGAAATTCTGAGAAAAAAGCGCCGCCTGTTTTGAAAACGGGCGGTGCTTTTTAACTGTCAGCCGCGAGTGGCCGATTACTTTTGGAAAGGGCGGAAGCATTGGGAATTAGGAATGAGCAGTGAGGAATGAGCAATTTAAGAACTTGGTTCAATAAATTGGAATTTGGCGCCGAGCCGGCGCAGGCACTCGTGAAGCGACTTGGCGCGAAAGGATAGCTTTCGACCCGACCATAAGCAAAATGATAAATTGGAATTTATCAGTTATCTACTCACCTCCCTCCTGTCATTCTGAACGAAGTGAAGAATCTCGTCCTTTGGCTTTTTCCCAGAAAATAAGGTCAAGATCCTTCGCTGGGAAAGCGAAATTTACTTCGCTTTTTGCTCAGCAATGACAAGGAGGGCAGTCAGTGCGATAAATTGGAATTTAGTGTGTTAGTGGTTAGCCGTGAGTAGTTAGTTGTTAGAAAAGAGAAAAGGGCTCTCAAGTTGTCATCCTGAGCCCCCGAAGGTGGCGAAGAATCTCGTCCTTTGGCTTTTTCCCAGAAAATAAGGTCAAGATTCTTCGCTGGGAAAGCGAAATTTACTTCGCTTTTTGCTCAGCAATGACAAGGAGGGAAACCAGTCCGATAAATTGGAATTTATCAAACTAAACGAATAGCAAAAACCCTTGCCTTTCTCGCCTGTCGGCTCGGTCGGGTCAGAGCGGTCTCCACTGGAGACCTTCCCCCCACCGGGACGCGCTCACCCCTGAATAGGGGAAGAAGGTTGCTTTGCAACCTTCTGGGACCACCGTCAGGTGGTGGAGAGGTTCCAGCTCACTGGAAACCCGCATAAATCCTGCGGTTTCTATCTCGCCACCGCAGAACCCCTCAGTCACGGCTTCGCCGTGACAGCTTTCTCCACTTCGCTCCGGTCGGTGCTGAACGGTCTCCACCGGAGACCAGCACCCCTTTCAGGGGAGCCAAGGGTAATTGCTAAACTTATCGAGTACCGGAAAAGCTTCTTTCGGCTGCTACACTGAAAACGGTAGACATGGGCTGCCGCACCAAATTCAGAGGGCAATACAGAATGAGCAATGAGTAATAAGAAATGAGCAATTTTAAGGGCATAGTTCGATAAATTGGAATTTGGCGGCGAACCGCTTGCTTTCTATCTGTCATTCTGAACGAAGTGAAGAATCTCGTCCTTTGCCCTTTTGCCCTGGAATTAAGGGCAAGATTCTTCGTCAAGAAAGCTATAGCTTTCTGCGCTCCTCAGAATGACAAAAGAAAGGATTTTCCCTTTTCTAACAACTAACAGCTAGTTCGCTAAACTATAATTTAACGGGTACACCACTTACTTCCCCTCTGTCATTACTGAACAGAAAGCAAGGAATCCTTGCTTTTTCGGCGAAGAATCTCGTCCCTTGGCTCCTTGCTCAGGAAGGAAGGGCGAGATTCTTTGTTCCTCAGAATGACAAAGGAGGGACCTTGTTCTTCTCTAACGACTAGTTCGCTAAACTATAATTTAGCGGGTTAACGGATAGCAGTAACCCCCTGCCTTCCTTGAAAGGATCACTTTCTAACCCGTGTCTGTCCCAGATAGGTGTTTTTTGCCGTGGAATTGCCACTTGACAAATTATTAGACAGTTACTATAATAAAGATGAAGAAAGAGCCTGCCGATAGACGGTTTGGCTCAAGATAACAGTTTTAAGATGTACTTAGAAACCGTCACTTGGCAGAGTGGCGGTTTCTGTCTGTTACTCTGATCGTTATTGTCCAAAAAAGGATATGAAACGTCAATGTAACCGGCATATGCTCCACCTCCTTTCGGAGGATGTAGCCAAACCGCCTACCGTATGAGGGCAGACTCTTCTGCACAGTATTCTGTGCAAATTGATTATAACAGTTTTCTAAATGGAAATCAAGACAAGCTTTTCTTTTTCTAATAACTAATGTTCTGATTTTGGCAGAACAGAATAAAACCTCTCCCCTTTTCTTCCAGGGAGAGGTTATTGATTTTTATGAGAGTTTTTATCAGATTCCTTTGTTTCCATAAGCGTCCAAAGGAAATGCCAAACGGCTTCCTGATTTTTATAAGAAGAGTTTTCTATAAATTCAGTTACACAATCGTGAAGTGGTTTGTCCAGTTCTCCCGTGAAAAGATAATCCAAGCTTACGGAAAACAGCTTGCTGAGTTTGAGATAGTTTTTCGGAGTAAGGCTGCTGGTGCCGTATTCCACACGGGCAACCTGCTTGCCGCTAATTCCTAACTGCTCACCCAAGTCGTCCTGCGTTATTCCATGCAGCTTCCTTAAATCCGCTATCCTTTTGCCGATTGCAAGCTGATCGTATTCCATAAACTCACCACCTAACCATTTTAATTATAGGCCATTTTCCTGACGGCCTAAACCGTATTTTATGAGAAAAACGAACACCAAACGTCCTGTTTCGGCGCGTTTTTCAGCTTGGTTAGTGAAAATTTCGTCGAAAAGCTCCTAAATCCCTATAACTTCGGCAGAACATGACAAAAACTCCCCCTTGACAAAGAAAAAGAGGGAGTTTTATACTTAATTCGAGGATTTTCATTAGGTGTCCTTAAGCTTCATAAGAGCCTGAAGAAAACGCCAAACAGCTTCTTGATTTTCATAAGAAGCATGTTTTACAAATTCAACTACACAATCATTCAGAGGCTTTTCAAGATTTCCCTTAAAAAGGTAATCCAGACTTACGGAAAATAACTCGCTTACTTTGAGATAATTTTTAGGAGTAAGGCTGCTGGTACCGTATTCTATACGGGCAATTTGTTTGCCGGTCACTCCCAAGTGCTCACCTAATGCGTCCTGCGTCAGTCCGTGCTGTTTTCTCAAATCGGCAATTCTTTTGCCAATTGCAAACAAATCATATTCCATAAGCTCACCACCTAATGGCCTAATTATGGGCCATTTTTCAGACCATCTAAACCGTATTTAATGCGAAATTTGAACATGAGATGCGTATTTTTAATTTTGGAGGGTTATCAAAATGAAACGACTGAATCAGAACCAGGTCATTCAAAGAGAACTGAGCATGCAGCTCCCCATTGCTCTTCGAGCACTGCGGGTCAATGCGGGACTGAAACAAGAAACAGTGGCGGAATTCCTTAAAATTTCCCGCCCCACCTATTCGTATTACGAAATAGGAACTACCGCACCCAGCGTTTTCACCCTGTACCTGCTTTGTCAATTTTATGATGTTCCCATCGACACCTTTTTTATGCCGGGAGCAGTTAAAAACCTTCACCCGGGACAGACACGGGTGAGGAAGTGATTTTCTCAGGGAAAGTAAAACCCTTGCCTCCCCTGAATAAGGGAAACAGACTGCTTTGCAGTCTGCGAGGATCATGCATAAGCATGGTGGAGGGGTTCCAGCTCAGTAAAAAAATCAATATAACACCTGCGTTTGACCAACTCACTGCCCAGAACCCCTCAGTCACGGCTTTGCCGTGACAGCTTTCTCCGCTTCGCTCCGGTCGGTGCTGAACGGTCTCCACCGGAGACCAGCACCCCTTTCAGGGGAGCCAAGAGTGTGAGCTAAATTGTAATTTAGCAGATAGTTTTCTCTTGTCATTCTGAGGAACATAGCGACGAAGAATGACAGTTAACAGAACAGGCGCGGTCTGTGGGGATTGCTGTCCCCGGCGTTCTCCCGGAGCTTGTGGTGTTTTGCGTATTTTTTTCTTTTTGTTCCCAAAATTTTCCCAAACGGGTGAGTGAAAATGCCCCTGAAATTGTATGATAGATGGGAGCTACCACTTTGGGAGGGAACCGCAAAATGAAAAAATGGAAAAGTTCTGTCAAAGTCTTACTTCTGCTGCTTTTTTTAATCGGCATTTGTTCCGGCTGCGGAAGCGCCGCCGGAAAGGGAGACCGGGCGTCCTCAGCCGTTCCAGCCGGTTCCCTGCGTTCCACAAAGGAAGGGAAAACGGCCCCGGGCCCCGAGCAGTCCTGCGGTCTGGTACAGCAATATAGTATTTTCGAGCTGTCTGAGGAGTCCACACTGGTGGTGTATGGCCGGGTCTCCTGTATTCATGAGCCCGTTTTGGTAAAACGCGCGGACGGAGGAGTTATTCCCTATACCGATGTGGAGCTCGAGACGAAAGAGACATTTCGCGGGGAGGCGGAAGAAAAGGTGCTGCTGCGCCTGCTGGGCGGCATGAAAGACGGTGAGTATGTGGAGGCCTTCGATACACCGGAGCTTTTGCTGGGTCAAAGCTATCTTTTTTTCTTATTCCATTCCTCAAAAGGCCTTGGCGTGTATGCCAAGGATCAGTATTGCCTGACAACGGGAACCAGCCAGGGGCTCTTTGTGCCTGTGCCGCAAGCGGCTTCCGATCCCACCTCGAAAGGCCTGGTTTTTCAAAGCTGCAAGGCGCCGGAGGAAATAGAGCAGGAACCGAAGGCTTCCCTGGGAGACACCCTTGCCCGGAACGCGGTGTTTTCCGCGGAAGAGCTGAAGGAGCTGTACACTGAATTCAATGAAATCCACCCTGTGGACGAAAGCAGGTTCTATCGGGAAGCCCTGGAGGCCTATCAGGCCAATTTGGAAAGCGGATTTTTTTCTCAGAAGGAATACGACCGCCTTCTTTCCCTGCTGGACACGTATGCCGAAGAGATCACCCTGGAAGAGGCAAAGAAATGGGAAGCGGAAAACGAAGCAAAGAAGGAGGAACTGCGAAAAAGGCTGGAGGAAGAAGCGCCATAAAGCTTTTCTGAAAAACAGCTTCATAAAAAACCTCCCACCCGGGAGGTTTTTGTGTTATACTGAGAAACAGCAGAAAAGCTTCAGGAGGCCGTTTTATGGAAGTCCAAAGGGAACCGCAATGTCCGGTCTATCGAAAATGCGGCGGGTGCCAGCTGCAAAATTTAAGCTATGAGCGGCAGCTTCAGTGGAAACAGGACCGCTGCCGGAAGCTGCTGGGGCAGTTTGGAAAAATAGAGCCGATCCTGGGCATGGAGCACCCCTATCATTACCGGAATAAGGTGCAGGCGGCCTTTGCCTGGGACAGGCGGGGCGGCAGGATCCTCTCCGGGGTGTACCAGTCCGGCACCCATTGGGTGGTGCCGGTGGATTCCTGTCTGACGGAGGATCAAAAGGCCGACGAGATCATCGTTTCCGTTCGGAAGCTTTTGAAGGCCTTCAAGCTTCGCCCCTATGAAGAGGACACCGGCCGGGGATTTTTGCGCCATGTGCTGGTAAAGCGCGGTTTTCAAACCGGAGAGCTCATGGTGGTGCTGGTAACGGGAACCCCTGTGTTCACAGCGAAAAAGCACTTTACGGAGGAGCTTTTAAAACTTCACCCGGAGATCACCACCATTGTTCAAAATGTAAACGACACCCGCACCTCCATGGTGCTGGGACGGCAGGAAAAGACCCTGTACGGGCCGGGCTGCATCACCGATATTCTCTGCGGCTGCAAGTTCCGCATTTCCCCGAAATCCTTTTATCAGATAAACCCTGTACAGACAGAGCTTCTGTATGGGAAAGCCATGGAATACGCGGAGCTCAGCGGAACGGAAAAGGTATTGGACGCCTACTGCGGTATCGGCACCATTGGGATCGTGGCGGCCAAAAGCGGCGCCGGCAGCGTTTTGGGGGTAGAGCTGAACCGGGACGCGGTCAAGGACGCTATCTTAAACGCCAGAGAAAACAAGGTAAAAAACATCTATTTCACCTGCGGGGACGCCGGGGAATTCATGGCCGAGGCCGCCCTGGAAAAGCAGCGCTTCGATACGGTATTTCTGGACCCGCCCCGGGCCGGCGCCAGCGAAGAATTTTTACGGGCCCTCTGCTCCCTGGCCCCCAAAAAAGCGGTGTATATTTCCTGCAACCCCGAAACCCTCGCCCGGGATCTCCGCTTCCTTCAGGCAAACCACTACAAAGTGCAAAAGCTCCAGCCCGTGGATATGTTCCCCCATACTCAACACATTGAGTGCGTGGTGCTGATGTCAAGAACAGAGAAGCAATAGGTGATAGTAAGAGAAAAAGCGAAAAATATAATTTAAAGAAAAACAATTAATAAAATGTGATGGAGGAATATCAATGTCAGAAACAATGACAGCAACACTTATTGGCTCGGGAATGACTTTGATTACAACAATAATTACCTTGATTACGCACTCACTGATTGAGAAGCAAAAAAGGAAACTAGAGATTCGTGATAAATATTATATCGCTCAAGAAAATTATAAGCATTTTTGCGAATCAGATAAGGGAAAATTTGAACTTTATGCCGGTCAAGACGTACGAAACTGTCTCGTAGAGTTTGAAGTAGAAATACACAATGTTTTTATATCTGGTCGCAGTGTAGGGAATGCTGACGATCCGCTAAACAATAGAATTGAGGTAATTCGCAGAAAACTGATCGACAGTATTAGGAATGATGTTAGAACATAATGAGCGCGTAATGCGATAGTTGCGGAGTGAAGAATCAAAAACCATATTAATGTATTATAAAGTTCCCATAAACTATTATACGTTTTGCGACCATTACACAGAGGAGGAAACCAAAAATGAACCAACCAGCCCCCCTTCGCCGGGGAGATAAGGTAGCGGTCGTCAGCCTGTCCAGCGGAATGCTGGGGGAGGAGTTTTGCAGCCACAGCGTGGAGCTGGGCAAAAAGCGGCTGAGGGAATTTGGCCTGGAGCCGGTTTTTATGCCCCATGCACTGCGGGGCGAGGAGTACCTGGAGCAGCACCCCGAAAAGCGGGCGGAGGATCTGAAGCAGGCCTTTCTGGACGATTCCATTCGGGGAATCGTTTGCGCCATCGGCGGCGACGACACCTACCGGCTGCTGCCGTATCTTATGGAAGACAAGGAATTTACAGAGGCGGTGCGGCGTTCCCCCAAGCTGTTTACGGGGTTTTCCGACACTACCGTAAACCATCTGATGTTTTACCGGCTCGGGCTGCAAACCTTTTACGGCCCCTGCTTTCTCTGCGATCTGGCGGAGCTTGCGGAGGAAATGCTTCCCTACACCAAAGCGGCGTTTCAGGGTTATTTTGAAGACTACAGGCACTGGAAGATCACCCCCAGCGAGCTCTGGTACGAGGACCGTACCGATTTTTCCCAGGCGGCGATGGGCACAGAGCGTGTTTCCCACAGGGAAAACCGGGGCTATGAGCTGCTTCAGGGAAGCGGGCTGTTTGAAGGGGAGCTTCTGGGCGGGTGCCTGGAAAGCTTTTACGATATTCTGGTTTCCGGCAGGTATACGGACGAACGGGAGATCTGCAAGCGGTACCGCCTGTTCCCGGAGCGGGAGGAATGGCGGGGGAAGATCATGTTTCTGGAAACCTGCGAGGAAAAGCCCACTCCCCAGCTGCTGCGAAAGGAGCTGGAGGCCATCGAAACCACCGGGGCCTTTGATGAGATCACCGGGCTTCTTGTGGGAAAGCCCCAGGACGAGCAGTACTATGAGGAATATAAAACCGTGTACCGGGACGTGCTGGGCAGCCGCGGCCTTCCGATTTTGTATAACATAAACTTCGGCCACGCGTGGCCGAGAACGGCCCTTCCCTATGGAGCAAGGGCCCGGGTAAATGCCGGGCTGCAGCGGATAGAATTTCTATAAGGAGCTTTCGGTAATACAGCCCAAAAAATTGATTGGATCAGCCAGTAGGATCCAGCACGATCACCCTTTTGCCTGTTTTTTGAGCATACCGTATCGTCATTGCGGTTCCGCCCCGATACTCGCCGTTGTAAACGGCCAGCAGGCAATGGGCGTGATCGACCAGGTAGCGGTTGCGTTTCAGCATGCAGCCGCTGCTGTACTTCCTGGCCACATATACCACCTCGTCCGCCTGCGCCAAAATGGAGAAATACAATTCCCGCGCCGAAGCCGGCCATTTGTCCGCCTGTCCCTCACAGGGCAGGATACAGTGAAGCTTCAGCGCGGGAGTTTCTTTTTTCAGGGCAAGGACGGCCAACGCCACCCAGGTGTCGGTTCCCTCCGCCATGCCGGAGAGGAAATCGGTATATCCGGCATGGGCCAGCTCGGCAATCCGCGCGGCAAGCGCCTTTTTCAAGGCGATACACCTGGGATCAACTTCACGATATCCCCAGGGCAGCTTTTGGGGCCTGTGTCCTGTAAATGCACAAGTGAAAGAGTTCATCGCGATCCTCCTTTTTGTACGCAAGTGCGTATTAAGAGGATAGCATAATTTTTATATATACGCAAGCGCGTATACGATGATGCGCATAATATCTTATCCTGTTTTCAGGAGAGATGACAATGCAAATCAAAAATGCTGTAGTAAAAAGATTTCAAAAATTGTGTTCGGAACGGAAGATAAAATACAATGAATTAGCTACGTTGTCCGGCGTAACACCCTCTACGGTGTATAGTATGATGGACGAACGCCGCAAGGATGTTTCGGTTGTTACCGTTAAAAAACTATGTGATGGCCTGGAAATTTCTATTGGAAAATTTTTTGACGATCCAATTTTTCAGAATCTGGAGCAAGAGCTGCAATAAGCCTTTCGCGTGTTGCAAGCGTTTGAAAAATTTTTTCAAAAAGAAAAACCGCCTCATTGCAGGGCGGGGAAAAATGGGGTATGCTTTTTGAAAAAGGAGGCGGGGCTTTATGGCAAACGAGGAGAAAAAGGATTTTAACGCCATGCTGCGGGACAGCAAGGATATGCCGAAAACACAGATCCTGACAGACCAAAAAAGCATCGAAAAATACGGCGGGGACAAAATGTACTTTGCCCCTCCCATGGACTACGACCGGGTGATGAAGCGGGTGCCTTACGGCAAGCTTCTCACGGTGGGCTGTATTCGGGAGTATTTCGCCAGGGAAAACGGCGCGGATTTTACCGAGCCCATTACCGCCGGGATCTTTGCTTCCATCGCGGCCTGGGCGAGCTTCCAGCGGGAAAGCGACCCCACGCCCTATTGGAGAACGCTGAAGGCAAACGGGGAGTTAAACCCCAAATACCCCGGCGGGGTGCAGGCCCAGAAGGAAAAGCTGGAAGCGGAGGGACATACGGTTCTTTCCCGGGGCAGGACAAATCTTCGATACTATGTGAAGGACTATGAGAAAAGATTGTGGGAAATTAGTTGTTAGCCGTTAGTAGTTAGTTATTAGAAAAGGGCAGCGGCGAGCCGCCGCGGGCGCTCGTGGAGCTGCCTAGTACAGAAAATCAGTTTCCGGCCCGACCGCAAACAGGCGAATAAATTGGAATTTAGCGGTTATCTGCTCACTTCCCGCCTGTCATCCTGAGCAGAAAGCAAGGAGAACCTTGCTTTCTTGGCGAAGGATCTCGTCCTTTGGCTCTTTGACCAGGAATGAAGAGCGAGATCCTTCGTCGCTTTGCTCCTCAGGATGACAAAGGAGAGGACTTGTTCTTCTCTAACGACTAGTTCGTTAAACTACAGGGAGTCCCTAAAAACTCAGAAAAATGCAGTTGTAAAGCCTGTAAAAGGCCGATTTTTCTAAATCGTTTCATCGGAACATTGAGTTTTTAGAGGTTACCTATAATTTAACGGCGAGCAACTCACTTTCCTCCTGTCATTCTGAACCGCTGAAAGCGGTGAAGAATCACGTCCTTTGTCCTTTTCTGGAATTAAGGGCGAGATACTTCGCCGGGAAAGTGCAGAAAGCTATAGCTTTCTGCACTTTTTCCTCAGTAATGACAAGGAAAGAGGACTTGCCCTTCTCTAACGACTAACAACTAACAGCTAACAACTAGTTCGCCAAACTACAATTTATGTTAGTTCCCCCGCAGCCGGGTCAGAAATCTTTCTCCTGCACCGGGCCGCTTCCCAAGTACACGGCTTTCAAACGACATCTTGCGCATTTCCCGCTTTTCCCTATGGCCCCTCTTGACAAGCCTGTGAAATTTTGGTAAGCTTTGCAAGGAAATTCCAGCGGGGGAGTAGCAGGCGCGGCAGACAGTGCGAAAGGGCGGTTGGGCCCTGTGCTGTTTGATCGCGCAGCAAGTCAACAACCTCGGCCTTTGGGCCTGGCTTGCTTTTATTTGCGAGACTCGTGTATGAGCTTTGGGCGATACACGGGGTCTGTTTTGAGAAAAAGGACCGGGTATGGCACAAAGCCATGCTCGGTTTTCCGCATTTTGGGGAAGCCTAAGACTGATAAAGAACGTTTTACAGCAGCCCCGCTAAAAGAAAGGAAAGTGGTCAAAAAATGGTTGTTGCGGTTTTGTTGTTCCTGCTGGGTCTCATTCTGCTCATTAAGGGCGGGGATTGGTTTGTGGACGGGGCCACGGGCATTGCCCACCGGTTCCATGTGCCGGAGATCCTTATCGGCGCCACGGTGGTCTCCATCGGCACCACCCTGCCGGAGGTGATGGTTTCCGCCACCTCGGCGGTAAGCGGCCACGGAGAGATCGCCTACGGAAACGCTATCGGCTCCATCATCTGCAATACGGCGCTGATCGCCGCCATTGTGGTGGCGGTACGCCCAGGTGAGATCGACCGAAAAGCCCTTCGCGTTCCCATTGCCTTTTTCTTTGGAGCCTCCGCGGTATATATGGCCGCGGCTTATCTCTTCGGCAGCTTCAGCAGAATGACCGGCGTGCTGATGCTTTTGATTTTCGTCGCCTACATGGCCATTACCATTACCCAGGCGGTGAAGGGGCCAAAGCTCATTTCCGCCGTCGGTGCGGAAGAGGAAAAGGAGTCGGAAGAGGAAATGAAGCCCCTTTACAAGGATATTCTGCTGCTGGTGATCGGCGCGGCGCTGATTGCCGTGGGGGCCAACCTCCTGGTGGATAACGGTACCATCATCGCCCAGGCGCTGGGAGTGCCGGAATCGGTCATTGCGCTGACCTTTGTAGCCCTGGGCACCTCCCTGCCGGAGCTGGTCACCGCCATCACCTCTCTCATAAAGGGCCATGGAGCCCTGTCCTTAGGCAATGTGGTGGGAGCAAACCTCTTCAATCTGGTGCTGGTTTCCGGCGTTTCCACAGTGCTGTCTCCCTTTGCCGTTCCCAGCGGAAAACTGATCGCCGGTATGAACGCCTCCCTCATCGTGGATATCCCCCTGATGCTCTTCGTTATGGCGTTTTTGACCCTTCCAGCCCTAAAGCGCGGAAAACTCAGCCGCTTCCAGGGCATAACCCTCCTGGTGATCTACGCGGCCTTCTGCGGGTTTCAGTTTTTTCTGTAAGCCAGGGTGAATTTGAAAAAAGCATAAAACGGGCGCGCCGCGGTTTTTCCGCGGCGCGCCCGTTTAGATTCTAGATGCTGGATACTAGATGCCAGACGGTGGTGGCGCTGCTATGCAGCGCATTGAAAAAAGGGCCATTTGCAATGAGCAATGTAAGGCAATAAATTGTAACACGGTAAATTAGTTTAGCGGCAAAGCGCCGCGGCCACTCATATCCCTGCTTGGTGCAGAAACATGAGATTCCTGACCCGACCGTAAAAAACGCTAAATTATAGTTTAGCGCCCTTAGGCTCCACTTGCGCGAGTAAGGGGAGCTGTCACGGCAAGGCCGTGACTGAGGGGATTAAACCTGGCGGTTTTATCCCACTTTCTGCGTGTGACTATCCCTTCCACCGCCGTTCGGCGGTCCCCCTCCCCTTATAAATAAGGGGAGGCAAAGGGCAGTTAAATTCCAATTTATCGCTTTACTTGCGGTCGGGTCAGAAACTGATTTCCTGCACCAAGCAGCTCCACGAGTGGCTGCGGCGCCTCGCCGTAAATTCCAATTTACAGGCGTTGGTTACAACGCTTGTATTATTTTCAGCGCCTGTGCCTTTGCCCTTAATCATTGCTCATTTCTCATTGCTAATTGCTCATGCCCCCATAGCCCCCCTGCTTTTTACGCCAATAGAATATGTTCATCGATCCGGCGAACAACGCCGCAGGTGTAGGAGGTAAAGTGGCGATTCCAGAAGCCAGATGCCGGGGGATTGATGCTTTCAAAGTCCACCCCCAAAAGGGGGATCCACTCCTTATACAATGCGGCGGACACATATTCCAGCAGCGCTGTGAACACACCCTTCCTCCGGTGCTCCGGCAGACAGTACGCCCCGGTGATATGGCGGTAATCAGGGCCTCCGGCAACACAGGTCTCCCCAGAGGGGGAAAGCCGGAGAAAGGCGCAAAGCTCCCCTTGACAGCGGGAGACGAAGCACCGGTCTGTGCCGGAGGAGAAGGAGTTCTGAAACTGGTCCATGGTTTCCGGAGCCCGGTTCATAAAGAACGGGCTTTCCAGGTAATGCCTGTGCAGTGCAAGCTCCAGCGGGTACACCGCCGCACACTCTTCCAGCGAAAGCTCTGAAGCTGTGTAGCCCGGAAGCGAAACGGAGGGGTGCGGCGTTGTTTTTCGGATAGCGTCCATACACCGCAGACCAAACCCGTATTGGTAAAACTGTGTTTGGGCAGCCTGATCGTGTGCATAAAGGCAGATACCGTGGCTGACGGCCCCGGCTTTGACCCATTTTCGGGCAGCGTGGCAATAGAGAGCGGCATAGATCTTCTCCCGGTTTTCCGGCCTTGCTCCATTGGCCCCCATGGGGGAAAACACGCCTGTCGCGTCAGTGGAACGAAAGGCGTGTGCAAAGGGAGAAACGGCGCAGAGGAAGCCCACCAGGGCGTCCCCCTCCAGAGCGGCGGCGCCCAGACCGTTTTCGGCAAAGGGCTCCAGATCCAGCAGCGCCGAAGCCTTGGGAAGCGCCCTTGCGTGGCGGCGTTCCTCCCCATAACAGGAAAGGGCCAGGGCCGCCGCCTGCGGGATATGCTCCCGGCGGAAATCAACGATCTTCATACTGTGTTTCTCCTTTCTCCGGCACGGCAAGAGCCTGAACCATGATCAAACAGGGGTTTTCCTTGTTCCACAGGGTGGGAAAGCATTCCAGGCGGCGAAATCCCATGGCGGAGTAGAAAGCACGGGTGCGGGCATAGCCGGGGTCGGGGTTGGAATCGTCCAGGGTTTTGACCTGCAGGAGAGCATACTTTTGCCTGCGGCAGAAGGCTTTCGCCCATTCTACCAGTTGCCTGCCCGCTCCCCGGCGGTGCTCTGAGGGCAGCACTCCCATCACGAAGATTTCCGCCGCCTCCGAAGAGGTTTCCCGGACGGTGAGAAAGCCCACGGCAGTCTCTCCCTGAAAAACGGCGGCAAAGGGAAGGCCGCCGCTTTCCCGAATGTATTCCTCCCGGGATTCCTTCAGGCCAAACCAGCCTGGTAAAGCCTCCAGAATACTCCGGGCGATCCGCCGCTTTTCCGGCGGGGCTTCTATTTCCCGGAGGACAAGATTTTCCTCCTCGGAAGCACCCCGGCTCCAGGCTTCCCGAAAGGCCTTCAGGATGGGGAACCGGTTTTCCCGTTTTGGGGAAAGGGCCTTTTGCACCGCCCGGAAGCGTGCTTCCGTTTCCTCCCAGTGGGCCCGGTCCTGATACTCCTCCCCGGCAAAGAGGAACAGTAAGAGCTTCCCCAGGGTAAAAACATTGGTGCGGGAATCCAGCACCGCGCCGGGCTGAGCTTCCTCCGGGGCCTTTAAGCGAGGCGAACCGGGCCAATCCTCCCCCAGGTCGTTTCGGAGGGGAGCCCTGCGGAACAGATCGATATCGCAGATGATGAGGGTATCGGTGAGAAAATTGTATAACAAGCTGCTGTCGTAAAAATCCACCGCCACAAAGCCCCGCTCTTCCGTATAGCAGAGAAAATCAAACAGCGTTTCCGCGGCCCGGCGCTTCTTTGCGAGGGGCAGGGCGCGGAGCCTGACGTAGGCGGAATCCGGGTGAGTAAATTTCGGCTTTTCCTCAAATTCCCAATGGGCGTGGGGGCAGCCGCCCTGAGCCCACTCAAAGAGCAGGGCAAGCCCATGCTCCGTTTCCAAACGGCCCAGATACCGGATCACACTGGGGTGAGGCAGGGCAAGATACACCTGCTCCGCCTTTTTCAGACGGTCGATGGCCGCCTCTACCGTGCCGGAATATTTCGCCGTTTTCGCTCCGGCGTATTTGACAAACAGCTTCCTGCCATTCTTTTCCACGCCAAAGGAAAGATTGCCGGAATCGTTTTGAGAAAATACGCAAAAGGGAGCTCCCAGCTCCAAAAGCCAGGAAAAATCCTGAAACTCCCGTAAAGGAAAGCTGACGCTTCCCAGGTCGATGGTTACCATAAAAGGACCCCCAAATAGTAGTTAGTAATTAGTTGTTAGTGGTTAGAGAGGGAAATTTAGATGCTGGACAGTGGATACCATGAGGAATTATGAGGGCAAGGGCACAAGCGTTGTAACCAACGCTGCTAAATTATAAATTTACACACACTCTTGGCTCCCCTTTCAGGGGAGGCAAGGGGTTAGTGCTATTCGTTAGTCAGCTAAATTCCAATTTATTGCACTAACTGCCCCCGTTGTCATCCTGAGCGGAGCGAAGGATCTCGTCCTTATTCCCTGAGTAAAGAGCCAAAGGGCGAGATTCTTCACTTCGTTCAGAATGACAGGTGGAGGTAAGCGGGCAACTGCTAAATTCTAATTTAGCGCTTTACTTGCTATCAGGTCAGAAACCGATTTCCCGCACCAAGCAGCTTCACGAATGGCTGCGGCGCCTCGCCGCCAAATCCCACAATTCAGCAATCTCTGCTTTTGCCCTTCTTAATTGCTCATTCCTCATTGCTTTTCGCTGCCGGAATGAAAAAACAGCGCCTCCGGAAAAACCGGGGCGCTGTTCGCTGCAAGGAAGTTGGAAAAACGGCTCAAAGCCGTTCTTTTATTTGCGGGGAACGAAATGCCGTCAGGTTTTTCCGAAGCTGGTTCATTTCTGTTCCCCCCCCTTTTCTTTTTCTATTTTGAGTTTAGCATTCCGCAGGCGTTCTGTCAAGGGCTTCCCGCTCTTCGGGGGCGTAATATTGGGCCTGGGCGTCCCAAAGGGCCCGGTACACGCCGGTTTCTTCCTGAAGAAGGGATTCATGGCTGCCCATTTGCACCAGCTCGCCCTGCTGGAACACGGCGATCCGGTCGCAGAAGCGGCAGGAGGAAAGCCGGTGGGAAATACAGACGGAGGTTTTATTCCGGGCGATTTTCGCAAATTTCCGGTAGACCTCGTATTCCGCTACAGGATCCAATGCGGCGGTGGGTTCGTCCAGCACCAGGAAAGGAGCGTCCTTGTACAGCGCCCTTGCAATGGCCAGCTTCTGGGCCTCGCCGCCGGAAACCTCCACGCCCTCCTCCTCGAAATCCTTGTTCAGGTAGGTGGCAAGGCCATGGGGCATTTTGGAAAGGCGTTCCTCCATGCCGGCTTCCCGGAGGCAGTCTCTGACCCGCTGTTCGTCATACTCCATGCTGGCGGCCACGCTTTGGCCCAGCTCGAAGGAAAAGAGGTGGAAATCCTGAAAGACCACGGAAAACAGGTCGAGATATTCCCGGTAATTATATTTTTGAATGTCGATGCCGTTTAGGGTGATCACTCCTTCCGTGGGGTCATACAGGCGGCAGAGAAGCTTGATCATGGTGGTTTTACCGCTGCCGTTTCTGCCCACCACCGCCAGCCGCTCGCCGATCTTCAGCTTCAAATTCAAATGGCGCAGGGCGTAAGCCTCCGTGTTCGGGTACCGGAAAGAAACATCATGAAATTCAATGAGGTATTCCCCATCGTTCCGCTTTTCCGTAGGCAGAGTGCCATTATACCTGTCGTTGTGGAGCTCCAGAAACTCAAACACATTTTTCAGGGAAGCATGGTTTGCCATCAGATCGGAAAGGGCGTCAAACAGCTTTTGGCAGCCGGCGGAAAAGCGATTGACCGCGCCCACATAGGTGACCACCCCGCCGATGCCAATGAGCCCCAGATACGCCTTGGCGGCCACCACAAGATATACGAATAGGCTCATTACATAAGGCACGGCGGCGGAAAGGGCGGCGGTAGGGCCGAACCACCGGGCGATCTGATTGGAAAAGCGATGGTCTTCTTCCGTGGCCTCTTTCATCTCTCTGTGGATCAGCTCTGTTTCTCCGTAAAGCCGTATATCCTTTCCCCCCTTGTGGTCAGAGGGAAGCGTCCAATAAAAGTAACTGAACAGGCGGTTTGTCAGGGTCATGTCCTTGGACATATCGTCCAGCCGTTTTGCGTCCAGCTTGGACAGGAAATAGAAGACCACCAGGCTCAATAAGAGAAGCGCAAGCAGGAGCGCGGTGCCCCAGTGAGAGGCCAGCACCTCCGCCGGCCCGGCAGGATTTTTCACAGTGACCAAAAGCAGACCGATCGCCAGCACGAAGGAGGAAACCGCGCCTACAAAGCCTTCTACCAAACCGTCTACGACCTGGATCAGCTTGAACAGCCCGTGTCCCGACCAGTTTTGCATTTGCTTGATCTGATCCAGGCGTTCATGGACGCGCACGTCCTCCACATGCTCGTAATCCATGGAAAGCATTTTTCGGGCGTAGGTCATGTAGGCGTCGTCCCAGCTGGTAGCAGTGGCGGCTTCTTTTTTCCGGTTTAAGAGGTTTTTCAACAGCAGCAGCGCAAGATTGACACCCACTGTCAGGGCGGCCAAAACCAGCAGACGGCGGCCGTCCTTTGCCCCGGAAAGCTCATCGATGATCTGCCCGGAAAAGTACAGGGTCACCAAAGGGGCAATGGCGGTAACAGCGGCTCCCGCCCCGTGGAAAAACAGCTCTTTTCCCTTGCCGATCTGAAGGATCAGCCGGTAGCCCCGCAGCAGCAGGGCGCAGTGTTCTTTCAGATTACGCCAAAGCTGTTTCATTCTGTTCCCCTCCTGTTCCATTTTTTCGATAATACGCGCTTTGGATCTCGTACAGCTCATAATATTTTCCCTGCCGGGAGAGCAGCTCCTCGTGGGTGCCCTCTTCTTCAATCCTGCCGTTTTCCAGGAACAGCACCCGGTCGCAGAAGCGGGTGGAGGAAAGCCGGTGAGAAATGAAGAGGGAGGTCTTCCCGGCGGTGAGCTCGCCGTATTTTTCGTATAGCTCGGCTTCCGCAATGGGGTCTAAGGCTGCGGTGGGTTCGTCCAGCAGGATCATGGGGGCGTCCTTGTACAACGCCCGAGCCAGCATCAGCTTCTGGGCCTCGCCGCCGGAAAGCTCCACGCCGTCATGCCAGATGTATTTCATCAGCTTGGTTTCCATGCCCTTCGGCATGGCCTCCACCTTTTCCCACAGCCCGGAAAGCTTTAAGCAGGCCTTTACCCTGTCAGGCTCCGGATTTTCGTTCATGGAGACGTTCCGCGCCACCGAGTACGCACGCACGCCGGATTCCTGAAATACCGCGGAAAACATGGTGTAATATTCTTCCCGGTCAAATTCCGTCACAGGAATGCCGTTTAACAGCACCTGCCCCTCGGTGGGATCGTACAGCCCGCAAAGGAGCTTTACCAGCGTGGACTTTCCCGCGCCGTTTAAGCCCACCAGGGCGGTTTTTTCCCCGGCCCGCAGAGTCAGGTTCATTTGATGAATGGTGTCCCGCTTCGCGCCGGGATACCGGAAGGATACATTTTGCAGCGTCAGCTCCCATTTGTCCGCCTGGGGCAGGGGCCTGCCCCCCTCCCGCCGGAACGCATCGGGATAATCCAGAAACGCCCGGTAGTCCGCCGTTTCCAGATGCAGCCGGTGCAGGGTGGAAAATTCCATGAGGCAGGCAAGAAACTGGTTGGAAAAATTGCCCACCGCCGAAAAATACAGCACGAAAGCCGCAGGATCGATCTCGCCCTGAAGGGCGCTCCACAGCAAAAGCCCATAGGCCGCGCCCTCTCGCAAAAAGCCCAGCAGGCAATCGGCGGCGTCCGCCAGAAAGGCGACTCTTCCCGCTTTTTCCGCCCAGTGAAACCGCAGCTTCTGGAAGCTGTCGTAAAGGTCGGAAAGCCAGCTGGCCATACCGAACAGCCGCACGTCCTTGGCAAAGCGGTAGTTTCCCGCCTCCTCGTAAATGTAGCGCATTTTTCGGTCATAGGGCGCCCAGTTGTCCCGGTTTTTGAATTCCCACTGGTTTGCCGCCCGCCGGGAAAGAAATCCCAGAGAGGTCAGTACCGCCACGCCCAGCGCCGCCAGGGGGCTGTATGCCCACAACACCGCGCCGAAGAACAGCAGCCCCACAAGGCCAATGAGCAGCCGGCGCATCACCCGGTAGCATTCCTCTCCGCCGGAGGAGTTGCTGTTTAAGTACCCGTTGGCTTTTATTCGGAGATCCAGAAAATCCTGGTTCTCGCCGTTGGGGTAATCGGTGGAAATGATTTTCAGGCATACCATACGGTTCATTTTTAAGCGGGGAAAAATCAGATAGGCAAAATCCGTAAACCGGGCAAGCCCCGCGCACCCCGCGCCGCAGAGCAGAAGCCCCAAAGACCAGCCTGTGATCTCCAGAAGCAGCGCTTCAAAGCTTGCTCCGCCCTGCAGCAGGGCAATGACCCGGCTGGGCAGGACCATGGCGATAGCGGGGATCCCCAGCTCCAGTAAAATGGAAACAGGATACCAGAAAAACAGCATGGGCGTGGTTTTCCACGCCATCTTCAGCAAAAACAGCACATTGCCGCCCATGGAATAGGCAGGCTTCTTTTTGGGTTCCTTCATGTGATTCGCTCCCTTCGTACATAGTATAATCCCCTTCCCGAAAGAAAAGGGGATTTTTTACACGAGTGGTATCCTGTGAAGCATGAACGGCAGGAAAACAGAGGAAAGTTTGCTTAGGACGAAACAAAAGAGCTTTGTTTCGCGGTTCCGTGCTTCTCCGTAATAATCGATTGCCTTTCCATGCGGCTGGCCGATCACGCTTCCATTCCACGGCAAGGGGAGCTTTCCATTTACAAGCTCCTTTGGACCGCTCGCCCTCCAGTGGGTGGCTTTCAGAGGCAAAAAGCAAGAGCAGCGATCATTCTTGCTGCTCTTGCAAATGTTTACGATTTAGAGCCTATCCCGAAATAAGACGTGCGCAGATTGCGCCGTCAGATTTTCAGCCAGACAAGGCGGTTTTTCGCGGGCGGGCTGTCGCCCGGCAAGGAAAACCAACGATGTATGGTTGAAAACATGCAAGCAAGATGTGTGGGTTTATTTTCGGAGAGGCTCTTATTCCTCGTCCTTCGTGATGGCGTCCTCCAGAGACTCCACATCGATCTCCTTGCCGTCCGGTTCTTCCGCAGGCTTTTCGGCAGGCTCCGCTTTCTCATCAGCCGGCTCCGGCACAGAGCTTTCTTCCGCTTCCGCCGCCGCTTTCTGCTGCTTTGCCATGTCCTTTGCCAAACGGATCAGCTCCCGGTCTGAAAGCTTTTCCTCCGTTTCGGTTTCTGCTTTCTTGGGCTTCTCCTTCTTTTCCGGCTTCCCCTTCAGGGTGCGGACAATCAACCAGGCGAACACCACCGCGATCACTACGATCAGCAGGACGACCAGCACGGTTACCGAAGCGCCGGAGGCAGGCTTGGGAGAAGACGCCACGCCCTCCGTTACAGAAACGGCCTCGCTGAGGTTTTCCAGGGAATCATTTCCCAGCTGGCCCTTCTCGTTATTTCCCAGGGCATACACCTGGCCTTCTTCCGTTAAATACAACATATGCCCGCCGCCCAGGCTCACATCTGTCACGGCCTCGGCCACCTGAATGGGGGAGGAGGACATTTCACTGCCGTACTGCCCATAGGCGTTGCTGCCCCAGGCGTACAGCGTACCGTTTGTCAGAACCGCTGCCGAAAAGCTGTCGCCACAGGCGATGGAGGCCGCATCGGACAAAATCTGCACCGGCTCCGCAATATTGTCATAGGTGCCGTTTCCCAGCTCACCATTGGCATTGTAGCCGCAGGCCCACACGGTACCGTCGGTTTTGAGGATCAATGTGCCGAAGGCGGTGCAGGATACAGCCTCCACATCCTCCATGACCTGCTGGAAGGTCAGCTGGTCCTCCGTGGTTCCATCACCCAGCTGACCATAGGTATTTCCGCCCGCCGCCCACAGGGTGTGGTCGGCTTTTACCGCCATGGTGTGCTCTATGCCCACCGCCACGCTTTTCACCTGATCCAAGGTCTCCTTCGGGGCGTTCATGCTTTCCGTGCTGCCGTTTCCCAGCTGGCCCTTGCTGTTCCAGCCCCACAACCACAGGGTGCCGTCCCTTGTGATGGCCGCCGTATGGAACCGGCCCGGCGCCGCGGTAACGGTATCATTGAGGATCTCCGCAGGAACGGTACGGTTTTCCGTATCTCCCAGGCCCAGCTGACCGCCTTCATTCCAGCCCCAGCCGTACAGCATACCGCCGTTATCAATGGCAAAGGTATTCAAATAACCGGCATATACCGCCCGCATATCGTTTTTTACCTGCACAAATACAGTGCTGTCTCCCCCGGAAGCAGCTGCCGTTTCACTGCCCTCCCCTTCGGAAGAGGCTTCTCCCTCCGCGGGCGCCTCAACGCCAAGCTGCCCGTAGGTATTGGAGCCCGCAGTCCATAGAGTACCGTCTTCCTTTATGATAGCGGAATGCAGAAAGCCCGCCGCCAGCGGAGAGGCCTCCGGTTCCGCAGAAGCCGCCAGCGCGGAAGAAGCGGTTCCCACACTGAACAAAACCGCGCCCAGCAGCGCCGCTAATCTTTTTCCTTTCAACTTCATAAGGGTTTCCTCCTTACAGAACACAATAAGATAAACTTATTATAAAATATCACAGCGCCGGTTTCAATACGGATTCTGTGAAAACTTCGTGATAATTTGCTGAAATCCATTGAATTTGAGACGTGGATAAGCGAAAGAATACAATCCCTCCATAATGATTTTTTAGCGCGAAGATCCCTCTCAAAACTCAAATCTTTGGGAAGCACAAGAGCCTTGCCGCAAAGCTTTTCTGAGCACTGAGAGTGTGCTCTGTTCTCTTGTCCCCTTTTTATTTCTCACTTTCTGCTCCATCTCAAAGATAGAAAAAAGCCTCCTGGCCGGAGGCTTTTTTATGTTTAGAGACAGATGCAATAAGATCCGATGAAATACTGCGCGCTTACATTCTGCCGGTACAAGCTTTTCTATTCTTCAATGTGTTCCGGAGAATAGAAAAGGCCCAGCATAGAGCCATGTGCGACCACGGCATAGGGGATCGTTTGTCCCGCGGCGGACATGGTTTCCGTTTCTCCCCTGAGGCTGCCGCCGCGCACGGCCTTTACCGTATCGAGCAGGTCGTGAACATACTCCAGCCGCAGCTCTCCCGGGGACTGATTCCGGTGGCCGGGCAGGAAAAGCAGATCGGGAATCTCCTTCAGCCTGGCTAAGGCCGCCTCCAGATTTTCCTGAAACCGGGAAAGGGGCAGGCTGTAGGGAAGCTGAAGCCAAATAGGGCCAGAGCCGAAGCTGTCTCCGGAAAAGACCAGATGATCCTCCCGATCCAGAAAAATCGCGCTGCCCGGCGTGTGGCCCGGCACCAAAATGGTTTCCAGAGCTCGCCCGCCCAGCTCAAACACCTGTCCATCCTTCAATGGCATAACTGCTTCCTGAGCTAAAGCGCCGCTTCCAGATCCGGAAAGCAGCGGAAGATCGGAAGACTCCATGAAAACAGAGCAGCCCGCTTCCGCAAACTCCCGGGCAGCTCCAATATGATCGAAATGCCCATGGGTCAAAACCAGATCTACCGGAAGCTTTGTGAGCTCCCGAACCTTTTGATAAATTCCGGCGGCTTCCTGCAGAGCATCGATCAGCACCGCCCGTTCCGAGCCGCAAACGAGATATGCGTCCACCGCCGTACCGGGAGCGTTTTCCGTAAGGATCCAGATCCCCTCCCCGTGCTTTGTTACAGTTACTTCATTCATAGTTCTCATCCTTTCCTGGATTTTAACAGCCTTTCTATTCCGCATGGCCCTGCCATAGTACTTTCCCAAAAAGCGCCGCACCCGGTTCAAAAAAGGGCAAAACGCAAATTATGTCTTGTAAAATGAGCAATTATTAAGATCAAGAGCACAGGCGTTGTAACCAACGCCTGACAAATTGGAATTTGGCGGTGAGCCACTCACCTCCCACCTGTCATTACTGAACAGAAAGCAAGGTGGCCTTGCTTTCTCAGTGAAGAATCTCGCTCTTTGCCCTTTTCCCCAGAATCAAGGTCGAGATTCTTCGTCTCTTCGTTCCTCAGAATGACAGCGGGGAACTGTTCGATAAATTGGAATTTATCGCTCTGCTCTTGCCCTTCATTGCTAATTCCCAATTCCTAATTCCTCATTGCTATGCGCGTCCAGCAATCTAAAAAAGTGCGTTGCAGAAAGAACTGCAGTGCACTTTTTCTCTAACAACTAAAAGCTACTTTCCGTAGTGCTTCGCCACGTCCTGCAAGTGTTGAATGATGGGCAGATGCTGGGGGCACATGCCCTCGCACTGGCCGCAGGCAATGCAGTCGCCCGCTTTGCCGAATTCTTCGGTAAGATGGTCGTAATTGCTGAAATTCACGGTCCAGCCCTTTTCCTCCAGGTGCTCCCGCATATCCTCATTGTACAGGGAGAAATACTGGGGAATGGCGATTTTTTGCGGGCAGCCGTCCGTACAGTAGGAACAGCCGGTGCAGGGAATGGCGATCTGGCCGTTTATGAGCTTTTCCGCCTTTTGCACCAGAGCCAGTTCCTCTCCCTTCAGGGGCTGGAAGCGCTCCATATAGGAAAGGTTATCCTCCATCTGCGTCAGGCTGCTCATGCCGGAAAGCACCATGAACACGTTTTCCAGAGAGGCCGCAAACCGAACGGCCCAAGAGGCCGGAGAGCTTTCCGGCGCGTATTCCCGGAACAGTTTTTCCACCTCAGCGGGCACCTTTGCCAGGGTGCCTCCTTTGACGGGCTCCATGACGATCACGGGCTTATCGTGCTTTACCGCTACCTCATAGCATGCCTTCGACTGGACCCACTGGCTTTCCCAATCCAGATAATTGATTTGCAGCTGCACAAATTCCAGCTCCGGGTGCTTTGTTAAAATCTCGTCCAGCACCGGGGCGGTGCCGTGGAAGGAAAAGCCGGGACACCGAACCAGGCCCTGCTCCTTCTTTTCCATCAGCCAGTTGAAACAGTCGAATTTTTCAAATTTCGGATAATTGCCGCCGTCGATTCCGTGGAGCAGATAATAGTCAAAATATCCCGCACCGGTTTTTTCCAGCTGCTGGTTGAAAATTTTGTCCCGGTCTTCCAGGGAGTCGAAGAACCCGGCGTTCAGCTTGGTGGCAAGGGTAAAGCTTTCCCGGGGGTAACGGCTTACCAACGCCTCCTTGACGGTGGGCTCGCTTTGAAAGCCGCAGTACATCCAGGCGGTGTCAAAATAAGTGAAGCCCTTTTCCATGAAGTGGTCTACCATTTTTTTGACTTGCTCCAGGTCGATCTCTCCCGCCTTGCCGCCTTCTCTGACCGGCAGGCGCATAAGCCCAAAGCCCAGCTTTTTGCCGGGCATTCCCAAGGTAATATCCTTCATAAACTTTCCTCCTGCCTTATTCCAGAGCGGCGGCGCACTTTTTCAGAGTTTCAATGATCTCGATATGCTGGGGACAGTGGGCCTCGCAATTTCCGCACTGAACACAGTCGGAAGCTTTGCCGCCCTCGGAAACAGCGTGCTTGTAATTGCCTTTGGCGCCCGCTTCGTTGTTATAGAGCGTGTAATTGTTCATTGCGGAGAAAATGCCGGGAATGTTGATCTTCTGGGGGCAGCCGTCCACACAGTATTTGCACCCGGTACAGGGAATGGTGGGAGTGCTGTTCAGAATATCCACCGCTTTTTTTACGACCTCCCGCTCTCCATCGGACAGGGGCTGGAAGTCTTCCATATAAGACACATTGTCGTTCAGCTGCTCTTCGGTAGACATGCCGGAAAGCACCGTGACAATGCCCTCTAAAGACGCCGCGTACCGTACCGCCCAGGAAGGAACGGAAAGCTCCGGGGCCGCCTCCTTGAAAAGCTTCTGCACCTGGGGGGTCATGGTGGCGAGAGAACCGCCCTTTACCGGCTCCATAATGATCACGGGCTTCCCGTGCTTTCTGGCCGTTTCATAACACAGCCGGGACTGAACGCTTTCGCTGTCCCAGTCGGCATAATTGATTTGCAGCTGCACAAATTCCGCCTCGGGGTGCTTCGTCAAGATCTCGTCCAGCACCTGGGCGCTGTCATGGAAGGAGAAACCGATATGCTTTGCCCTTCCCTGCTCTTTCAGGCCCTTGATAAAGTCCCACGCCCCCAGCTCCTCAGCCTTTTGGGCGGCGTCCTTATTGAGGGCATGCAGGAGATAAAAATCGTAATAGGAAAGCCCGGCGCGATCCAGAGATTCCTGGAAGATCTTTTCCATTTCCTCCGGGGCCTTCAGATCCCACAGGGGCAGTTTTGTGGCGCACTGGAAGCTCTCTCTGGGGTAGCGGTCCACCACGGCCTCCTTCAGGGCAACCTCAGACTTGCCCCCTATGTACACATAGGCCGTGTCAAAATAGGTAAAGCCCTTGCTCATAAAGGTATCGGCCATTTTCTTGACCTGCTTGATGTCGATCTCCTCGCCCTTCATGGGCAGGCGCATGAGCCCAAAACCCAGCTTTTTAATGCTTTCGCCCAAATACTTTTCCGCCATACTGCAACAGATCCCCTTTCTTTTTGACAGAGGATAGGATCGGCCTATTCCCCTGCCTGAAGCCGCTTCAGCGGCTCTTTTTTTCTTCGTGAAAATTTTGAATGATCACTTGCCTCTATTATAAAAGGTAAAGGGGACTTTAAGTCAAGTGTTTTTTTGTGTTTTGTAAAAATATCGTAAGCCCCCAAGGGTAGTCTTTTTTCCGGGGAAATGATATACTAGATGCTAGATGTTAGATACTAGATACTGGAGAAGGGCGGTACAAGGAATAATGAGGAATGAGCAATGAGCAATTAAGGAGGGCATTTTCCCTCCTGTCATTGCTTTTGGGAAGAAGCTTGTCCTTCAAACCCCTATAAAAAAGGGCGAGATCCTTCACTTCGTTCAGGATGACAGTGGGAGAGTCCAAGATAACAACAGGGAAGCCCTTTGCCCTTTCTAAATTGCTAACTACTAATTGCTAACTACTTTCCTACGATCGAGGTGATCGCAAATGAAAAAAGAAACGCGGGCTCGGACAGTTCGGGTCATTGCTCTGCTGCTGGGGCTTTTGGCGGCATTTGTTTTGGTGGTCTTTCTCTGGCAGCCGCCCTGCCTGATTTTAGAGGCTACCGGGCTGTACTGCGCCGGGTGCGGCGGCCAGCGAATGTTTTACGCTTTGCTGCGGGGAGACCTTTTGACGGCTTTTTTCCACAATCCTTTTTTATTCTGCCTGCTGCCGCTTTTTGGCGGGTATCTTTTCTGGGAAGCGCTGCGTTACCTAAAAAAGCAGCGCCCGCTGTATAAAAGCAGGCGCTGTTTATGGCTTTTTGGTTTTATACTGATCCTGGCAGTGCTCTTCACTGTTTTGCGGAACCTCCCCGGCGTCCGCTGGCTGGGGCCTTAAACGAGCGCTATAGCTCGAAGGAAACTCCATCGGCTTCCGGCTCTATTTTCATGCACACCACGGCCATGGAGCCAGCGCCGATATGGCAGCTGATGCTCAGAGCCAGGGGATCCAGTGAGATCTTATGCTTCGGGAATGCGGAGGAAAGGGCTTTTTTCCATTGAGACAGTGATTTTTCATCACAGGTGTAAGCGCCCTTGATCAACACCTCTTCTCCTGCGAACCGACTCTCTATATCGTTTTTCACGGCCTCCAGCATTTTTGTTTGGGCCAGCTTCATGCCCCGCACCTTGGCATAGGCGTCCAGTTTTTCCCCCTGGATCTGCAAGACGGGCTTGATGTTCAAAATAGTTCCCAGGGCCGCTCCCGCCGCAGTAACACGGCCACCCTTTTTCAGATATTTCAAGGTATCTACCGCAATATAAATGCTGGCGTCCAGAGCGTGCTCCAGTAAAAACGCTTTGATCTCGGCGGCCTTCCTGCCCTCCCGGGCCAGCTTTACAGCCTGCAAAACCGACTGCTTCTGAGAACAGGAGATCCTGTGGTTATCCACCACCTGTACCCTTCCCTCATAGCTCTCCGAAAGCATCAGAGCCGTCTGCACGGAATTGCTGAGCCCCCCGGACATGGGGATATAGACGACCTCCTCGTATTCCTCCAGCAGCTTATCCCACAGGGCGGTCACGGATTCCGGACTGGGCTGAGAGGTTTGCACATCGGCGCCCTCCTCCAGCTTCTGAAAAAATTCCTCCCGGGTAATGGAAACGTCCTCAAAATATTCCGTTCCGTCAATTAAGAACGGCATGGGGATCACACCGATCCCGTGCTTTGTCCCCTGTGCCTGAGTGATCCCGCTGTTGCTGTCTGTCGCCACAGCCACAGTGGGCTTTTTTTGTGCTGCCATACCTAACCGGCCCCTTCCTTATCCTGTGTTTCAGCTTGTATGTAAGCCGTTTTCTCCCTATTTCAAGGTTTCAGTATAGCACGAAACCGAAAAGAGGTCAACGCCATTCTTCAGCTGTTGGGGCTGTTCCCTAATACCCGTATTTTTTTCTCAGCGCAAAGAGGAATACCGCCGTTACAACAGCGGCCATCAGCTCTGCCGCCACAATGGACAGCCACACGCCGTCGATCCCCCACAGCAGCGGCAGCAGCAGCACCGCCGCCACCTGGAATACCAGGGTGCGCAGAAAGGAGATCAGTGCGGAGACCAGCCCGTTATTGAGGGCGGTAAAAAAGGAGGAGCCGAAAATGGCGATACCGGAAAACAGGAAGGAGAAGGAATAGATCACAAAGCCCCGAAGGGTCAGGGCAAGCAGGTTCTCGTCATAGCTGACAAAGATCAGGGAAAGCGGCTTTGCAAGCCCCTCTGAGGCCAGAAGCATGGCAAGGGAAAAAATACCGATAAGCACCAGGCTTTTTATCCGCAGGCTGCGAAGCTCTTCCCGGTTTCCCGCGCCGTAATGGAAGCCGATCACCGGGGCCGTGCCCACCGCGTATCCGATAAAGACCGCCAGGAAAATCATATTCACATACATCAGCACGCCATAGGCTGCCACGCCGTCTTCTCCCGCGTAGCGGATCAACTGAATGTTATACAGCATCCCAATGAGGGACATGGAGATATTGGACATCAGCTCCGAAGAGCCGTTTGTACAGGTTTTTAACACCGCTTTTCCATCAAAGGCGGTTTTTCCCAGCCGCAGCAGGCTGGAATTCTGGCGGAAAAAGTAAGCAAACGCCACTACCGCCCCCAGGTACTGGCTAAAACTGGTAGCGGCCGCCGCTCCCTCAAGGCCCCAGGAAAACACCGCCACAAAAAGCCAGTCCAGCACCATGTTGGAAACGCCGGAAAGCACGGTCACAAAAAGCCCCAGTTGAGGCTTTTCCGCCGTGACAAAGAAGCTTTGAAACTCAAATTGCAGCATGTAGGCCGGGGTGGCCAGCAGAATGATCCGGCCATAGGAAAGGCAGTGCTCCAGCATTTCTCCCGAAGCGCCCATTGCCGCCGCAATGGGGCGCAGAAGCAGAAAGCCCAGCAAAGTAAGAAGCAGCCCGCTGAACACAGAAAGATAAATGAGCAGAGAAAAAATTCGGTTCGCCCGTTGAGGGTCCCCTTCCCCCAGGGTTTTGGAGATCAGGGCGCTGCCGCCTGTGCCGAACATAAAGCCTACCCCGCCCAAAATCATGAGAAAGGGCATGATGAAATTGACCGCCGCAAAGGGTGTTTTGCCCACGTAATTGGAAACAAAAAAGCCGTCTACCACGCCATAAATAGAGGTAAAGATCATCATGGTGATGGAGGGCAGCGTAAATCGAAGCAGCCGCCGGTAAGTAAAATGATCGGATAATTGTATTTTCATAAACGCTCCTTACAGTGTTTTCGCTTTTTCCTTCAGGGCGGAAAGATACCGCCGGGTCAGCTCCAGATACAGTTCTCTTTCTTCTTTTGTCCAGGCAGCCCAGATCTCTTCCTCCAGCTGAAGCACCCGCCGCGCGGTAGAATCCGCCAAAACTTTTCCGGCGGGAGTCAGGCATACCCTTTTCCGCTTTCCAGCAAAAGCCTTCAGCACGATCATACCTTGCTTCTCCAGTCTGCGCAAAGCGGAATTTACCGTTTGCTTGCTGATGCCGGAAAGCCGGAGAATATCGCTCAAAAGGCACTGGCCCTCAAAATCGTAAAGAATGGAAAGCACAGCCAGCTCGCTGTCGGACAAGCCCAGCTTTACGGCGATTTCATGGTAAACATAGTCGATCTCCGAATTAAGATAATAGATCTCCGTCATTTCCGTTTTTCCGGGATATTCCATAAACCAATTCCCCCAGTCCGAAATCGTACTAAAACACAGTATAGTATGATTTCGTACCATTGTCAAGCAAAGCTTTTCAAAAAATTCAGCGGCAACAAAAAATTTGTGCTATACTGAAGTACAAGAGGTGGAACAGGCTATGAAGCTTTTAAAAATTCGGGATCACGGAGAGTTTGCTCAACAGGCCGCCGCATGGTTTCATGCCAAATGGGGGATCCCTCTGGAGGCCTACCAGGAGAGCATTGGGGAATGCTTGAAAAAAGAAACTCCCATTCCCCAGTGGTATCTTGCCATGCTGGGACGGGAGATCATAGGCGGGCTGGGCGTGATCGAAAACGATTTTCACGAACGGAAGGATCTTTCCCCTAATATCTGCGCGGTCTATGTGGAAGAAGCGCACCGTGGGAAGGGCATTGCCGGGAAGCTGCTGGGCTATGCCAGCGAGGATATGAAAGGCTTCGAGATCAATACCCTTTACCTTCTGACGGATCATACCTCCTTTTATGAACGCTATGGCTGGGAATTTCTGTGCATGGCCCAGGGAGATGGAGAAGAGCAGCCTTCCAGAATGTATGTGTTTCGGGGATAACCGCTGGAAAAGGGCGTATAGGCAATGAGGAATGAGGAATTAGCAATGAGCAATGAAGGGCAGGGACAAAGCAACAAATTGGAATTTGGCGGTTACCCAGCTACTCCCCTTTTTGTCATTCTGAACGAAGTGAAGAATCTCGTCCTTTAGCCCTTTTTTAGGGAATTAAGGGCGAGGTTCTTCGTCAAGAAAGCTATAGCCTTCTGCGTTCCTCAGAATGACAAAGGAGGGCAGTTAGTACAACAAATGATAGTTTATATGGCACCCCCTTGGCTCCCCTGAAAGGGAAGCTGTCACGGCGCAGACGTGACTGAGGGGTTCCGACAGAAGAGCAGAAAAAACCAGGTTTTATACAGGTTTTTAGCGAGCTGGAACCTCTCCACCGCCTATCGGCGGTTCCCCTCCCCTTTCAGGGGAGGCAAGGAGGTTCTGTTATTCGTTAGCCCACCAAATCCCAATTTAGCGACCCCTGCCCTTGCCCTTTCTAATTACTCATCGCTCATTGCTAATTCCTCATTAGTATATGCCGCCCCTTGTCCAGCATCTAAAAAGCAAGCAGCCGCCGCAAAAGGTCAACTTTTACGGCAGCTGCTCTGTTTTTTACGCCATGCCTGGCTGAAATCAATAATTTTCCGCTTTGATCTGGAAATAGGCCTGGGGGTGGGCGCATACAGGGCAGACCTCCGGGGCCTTTTTGCCGATCACGATGTGGCCGCAGTTCGCGCACTGCCAGATCACATCGCCGTCTCTGGAGAACACCAGGCCCTCCTCGATGTTTTTCACCAGCTTGAGGTAGCGCTCCTCGTGCTCCTTTTCGATCTTCGCTACACCCTCAAAGAGATTGGCGATCTGATCGAAGCCTTCCTCCCGGGCGGTTTTGGCAAAGCCGGCATACATATCGGTCCATTCGTAATTTTCCCCGGCGGCGGCGTCCTTCAGGTTGTCCAGGGTATCGCCGATGCCGCCGTTTAAGAGCTTGAACCACATTTTGGCGTGCTCTTTTTCGTTTGCCGCAGTCTCCTCAAAAATATTGGCGATCTGCACATAGCCGTCCTTTCTTGCCTTGGACGCGTAATAGGTGTACTTGTTGCGGGCCTGGGACTCTCCCGCAAACGCGGTGAGCAGGTTGGCTTCGGTTTTGCTGCCTTTCAGTTCTGCCATGGTAAATCCCTCCTGAAAAAATTTATGGTCGAAGCTTTCTTACTGCTTAGTATAACAGGAAAAAACTGGAAGTCAAGATTAAAATAAGAATTATTGTTATTTTTTATACTTCCTTTCCTGTCCCCAATTTGTAAATTTATCGTAAAGCCGGTAAAAGTCCGGTTGAAAACAACGGCTTCCGGCGATATACTAAAGGAAAAGCCTCCGACAAGACCGCGCCTGCCCGTGGGAAAGCGGCTTGCCGCGAAAGCTGATCTCAAGCAAAAGGCGGTGCGCACATGCTGATGCAAAAATTGCAGCGGTTTCTTTATGGCCGGTATGGGACAGACACATTCAATTTTGCCCTGTTGATCTCAGGGGTAGTATTCTCCCTTCTGGGTTCGTTATTCTTTCGTCCACTGTATTTTCTGGCGGATATTCTTCTGATCTACGCTCTGTTCCGGGCACTTTCCAAAAATATTCCGGCCCGTCAGCGAGAAAATCAGGCGTTTTTGAAGATATGGCTGCCTATAAAGGGCTGGTTTCGCTTTCAGAAGCAGAAGCTCTCTCAGCGAAAGGAGTATAAATATTTCCGGTGTCCCAACTGCAAGCAGCGGCTTCGGGCACCCAGGGGCAGAGGAAACATTCAGGTGACCTGTCAGAAGTGCCGCCACGTGTTTCTGAAAAAGACCTAGGCACATAAAAGAGGAAGGGGAGCGTTCTATGAAGCTGAAGGACGTAAGAAGTGACCTGAGAAAAGAGAAAGGGGCGCTGTACACTGGTGCGGCGCTGATGCTGCTTGCCGCCGTACTGATTCTGGCAATTTTGCGGTTTGATACGGTGGTGGGGTGGCTCCGTATGCTCTTAAACGCGGTAATGCCCGTTTTCTGCGGGATCGTTATCGCCTACATTCTCAATGTGTTTGTCCACTTTTTTGAGGATATCGCCTTCAGGCCCTTTGAAAAATGCAAGACAAGGGCATGGAAAAAGGCAAAACGGCCCCTGGCGGTGGCGCTGGCCTATCTGGTAGTGCTGCTGGTGATCCTCTTTATTGCCTGCTTTATCATTCCCGGGCTGATCGAGTCGCTCAGTGTTTTGGCGGAAACCGCACAGAAAACGGTACCCGCCTATACCAACGAAGCGGTAAAATGGGTCACGGACTTTGCCCAGAAAAACGACCTGACCTTTGTACAGGAATTTATCAAGAGCTTTAACTGGGGCTCTCTGTTCTCCAACGTTACGAAAATGACCACGGATTTTGTGACCTCCCTGGTAAATGTGACCGTAAACGTGGCCTCCGGGGTATTCACTTTTATTATGGGCTTTATCTTTTCCATTTACATGCTGTTCGGCAAGGAAAAGCTGCTGCGAAGTGTAAAATCCACCCTGCTGGCATACCTGCCGAACCCGGTGGCGAAAAAAATCGCCCGTATCGGCGCGGTAACGAACAAGGTATTCTTTTCCTTTATCCGGGGCCAGCTTTTGGAGTGTGTGATCCTGGGCTCCCTGTGCTACATCGGCATGAGCATCCTGGGGCTGGAATACGCCCTGCTGATTTCCTCCATTGTGGCGCTGGGCGCCTTGATCCCCATTTTGGGCGCCTATATCGGCTGTGCCTCCGGTGTGGTGATCCTGCTGCTGGTACACCCCATCGACGCCCTGATCTTCCTTATTTTCCTTCTGTGCTTACAGCAGGTGGAAGGAAACCTGATCTACCCCAGGGTAGTGGGCTCCTCCATTGGCCTGCCCCCGGTGTGGACGCTGTTTGCCGTACTGTTCTGGGGCAGCGTGCTGGGAATCCCCGGTATTTTGATCGGCACGCCCACCACAGCGGTGATCTACCGGCTGTTGCGTTCCTCTGTACATACAAAGCTGCGGGAAAAAGAGATCGATCCGCTGGATCCCCGGCTTTCCATGCCGGTAGCCCTGGAGGAGGAAAGCATGGAACAGCAGAAGCTGGAAAATGTATAAGCGTTCAGATGCTGGAGGCTAGACGGTAGTGGCGCCTTCGGCGCAAAAAAGGAAGAGCAAAGAAGATTTTTAGTTGTTAGACTAAGAGAAAGGAAACGCTATGCTGCGGAGACTGACGAAGCGGAAAGAGCTGGAGAAATATCTTGATTTTGCCTATGGACTGGCGCTGGAGCCCTCTTATTCCGGCTATCCCACCTATGCGGACGGAGTAAAGACACGGCAGGATTTTATCCGGCAGGCACAAGAGGCACTGGGCAATGAAAAGAAGGGCATTTTCCTTTTTGAACGGGAGGGAAAAGCTGTCGGGTGGATCCAATATTACTGTATTCCGGAGGACCGGTATTTTTCCTCCTCCAGCTTTCTGACGGAAACGGGAACCGCCCAGGCGCTGGAAGAATTTCTGGCCTTTGGGAAGGAAAACTATCCCGGCTATGACGTGTGGCTGGGCTTTCCGGCGGAAAACCGGGAGGCGGTGGAATATCTGGCGGATCACGGCTTTCAGCTGCTGGAGCGCAGCCAGCACGAAATACTGTTCTTTGAGGAATACGCCCCCTTGCCGGAAACCGGCGATCTCCGAAGGGTGACAAAGGAAAATTTTCAGGATTTCCGGGAGCTTCACGACCCCATCGCGGAAGAGATGTACTGGAACAGCGACAGACTTTTCAAAGCGCTGGATCAATGGGAAATCTACCTTCTCTATGAAAACGGCAGAGCGGAGGCGGCGGTCTACTGGACCGATGGAACGCTCATGCTGGAAATTTTCGGTATGGATTTCCGAAACGGCCTCTTCCGGGAAGAGCTGTTCCGAAATCTGCTCATCAAATGCTTAAACGAAGGAAAAAACAGCGGCGCTAAAGCGCTGTGCTATTTTATGGAGGAACAGGAAAAACAGCTTGCCGCGCCTCTCGGTTTTCGGCATATTGGGGAATACCTGTGCTTCCGGCGATAAATCGTTTTCAGGCGCAGAGCAAAAAACACAGCGGCAGCTGCAAAAGCTTAACCTTTGCAGCTGCCGTTTTTTCGATACTGAATTCTGGATGCAGGTCGAACGGTAACTGATAGTTTAGCGGCGAGTCGCCGCGGGCACTCGTGTCCCCACCGAGCATGGTCGGTTAGTTTCCGGCCCGACCGGAAGGAAATTGTTAATTAATAGTTTAACGCACACTTTCCTACCTGTCATTCTGAGGAACGAAGTGACGAAGAATCTCGATCTTGATTCTGGGGAAAAGGGCAAAGAGCGAGATTCTTCACCGAGAAAGCAAGGCCACCTTGCTTTCTGTTCAGTAATGACAGGAGGGAGGTGAGTGGCTCACCGCCAAATTCCAAATTTAGCGAATTCTTCCCTTGACCTTAATATTGCTCATTCCTAATTTCTCATTGCTCATTGTATCAGCCGCTTCCTAGCTGTCCCGTGGCTCCGGGGATCAAGGCTGTTTTTCCGGAAAGGTCAATGGATATCATAAAAGTTCTTCTTCCGTGTCCTCCAAAACCTTTTCCAGAAACACCCGTTCCCGGAAGGCCCCTCTGCGCTCGGCCTTGTCCCGGCGTACCTTTTGGATCTCGCCGTCCGTCCAGCCATGAAGACCGGCCAGGGCCTCCAGCACCTCCAAAATGTCGCTGAGCTCGTCCAGATTGCTGTCTGCCAGGAATTCCTCCACCTCTTCCCGGAGCTTTTCCGCCAGACAGGCGGCGTATTCCCCATCGTCTAAGGTGCGGATCACAGGCGTTTCGCCGTTCTCCCGGATCAGGTCGGGAATATTGTCCCGCACCAGTTTGTTATAAACCCGTTCAGCCATGGTTTTCCTCCTCTTCATTTTTCAGCGAAAAGGAAACGCAGGCAGCGATAAAGTCATCCCGTGTTTCCCGAAAGCTGTCTGAGCCCCAAACCCAGGCAGGATCTCCTTCGTGCAGGGGGTGGCGATCAGAAACCATCAGTGCCACGGTGCTTTTCATACCATAATAATTGCAAAGGCTTACAAAAGCGGAGGCCTCCATGTCTACTGCCTCACAGCCCATTTTTCGCCACAAGGCTTCCTTATAGTAGGTTTGACGGTACACAGCGTCGGTGGTGACAGTATTTTTCAACCGGACGCAAAAGCCCCTCTTTTCTAAAAATTCCGCCAGCTTCGACAGAGGCCGGGGACTGTTCACCTGAGCAAAGCGAGGCGCTTCATAATAGTGTCGGGAGCAGCCCTCTTCACTCCAAATTTTCTCAGGGAGCAAAATGGCTCCTACTTGGGTATCTTCACCAAATCCACCGCATAGACCGATCAAAAATGCCTCCGTCACTCCCAGGGCGTGCAGGGTTTCCATTGTACATGCGATTTGCGGACTACCGTAGCCACCATGAAGAAAGCACACATCGGGGTGTTCGGAAACCCGCAGCACTTTGGAATGAGTGATAAAGCCCGGCAGCTCTTCCATTAGCAAACAAGTGGAAAACCGTTCCTCCAATACGGGCAGGCCCTTTCCCAAACAGAACACTACAGCCTTGGAGGGCAGGGCAGGTATTTCCGTATTGGAATATTTACTTTGAATGCAGGAACCCGGCTGAATGACAGGCGGGGAGTTGTCATTAGAAAAATACCACATAACTAAGCTTCCTTCCGCAAATAATTCCTCATTGCCCAATTACTAATTACACCTGTGGCCGGGTCGGAACCGCTTTATGGCAGTGTACCCTAAAACCGCTGTCCGGTTTATGCTCTTTCCGCCATGGAATAGAGCAGGGCTTCCGTGTCTTCCCAGCCCAGGCAGGGATCGGTGATGGATTTGCCGTAGACCCGGTCGCAGTCGATAGGCTGGCTGCCTTCCGTGAGGTAGCTTTCGATCATGACGCCCTTGATGAGCTTTTTCAGGGCGGGGTTGTAATTCCGGCTGTGAAGCACCTCGCTGACGATGCGCAGCTGCTCCTTATATTTTTTATTGGAATTGGAGTGGTTGGCGTCGATGATGGCGGCGGGGTTTTGCAGCTCCCGCTTTTCATACAGCTCGCAGAGCCGGGCCAGGTCCTCATAGTGGTAGTTCGGCACGCAGGAGCCGTACTTGTCCACGCCGCCCCGGAGAATGGCGTGGGCCAGGGGATTGCCGGAGGTGGTCACGTCCCAGCCACGGTACAAAAAGGTGTGGCTTGCCTGGGCGGCCTGAACGGAATTGAGCATCACCGAAAGGTCACCGCTGGTGGGGTTTTTCATGCCCACGGGGATATCCATGGAGCTTGCCACCAGGCGGTGCTGCTGGTTTTCCACAGACCTTGCCCCCACCGCTTCATAGGAAAGCACGTCGTCCAGATAGCTGCGGTTTTCCGGGTACAGCATTTCATCGGCGGCGGTGAGCCCGGTTTCCTCCATGACCCGAATGTGCATTTTCCGAATGGCGATAATGCCCTGAAGCATGTCCGGAGCCTGGTCAGGAGAGGGCTGGTGCAGCATGCCCTTATACCCCTCTCCGGTGGTGCGGGGCTTGTTGGTATATACCCGGGGAATGAGCAGAAGCTTTTCCTTCACCTGTTCGTTGACCCTTTGCAGGCGGTGCACGTATTCCAGCACGGCGTCTTGGTTGTCGGCGGAGCAGGGCCCGATCAGCACCAGGAATTTATCGGAGTTTCCTTCAAAAACCTCCCGGATCTCCCGGTCTCTTTGGGCCTTCAGGGCCTTGACAGCGTCGGAAAGAGGATACTCCGCTTTCAGGCCGGCGGGGAGGGGCAGCTCCCGGTTTTGTTTCATAGACATGGTGTTGTTTCCTTTCTTATACGATCTGAAGCAGGTAAAACTTCAGGTAATCAGTTTCCGGCACGTTCCAGAGAACCGGGTGATCCGGCCCCTGCTGCCGCGCTTCGATGAGCCGCAGCTCCACCCCCGCGTCGGAGGCGGCGCTTTGCAGCATTTTGCGAAAACGCTGATCCGTCATAAAATGAGAGCAGGAGCAGGTGGCGAGATAGCCCCCTCTGGGCAGAGCCTTCATGGCCCGAAAATTGATCTCCTTATAGCCCCGCTCCGCATCGTTTACAGTTTTCCCGGATTTCGTAAAGGCGGGGGGATCCAAAATAATGTAATCGTAAGCGCCGTGAGGCAAATTGGGCAGCAGGTCAAACACGTTGGCGGCTTCGTATTCCACCAGATGGGAAAGGCCGTTCCGAGCGCAGTTTTCCCTGGCGCAGGCAAGAGCGGTTTCGGAAATATCCACAGAATGAACGTGCTTTGCCCCGGCCTTCGCGCAGTTCAGGCCGAAGGAGCCGGTGTGGGTGAAGCAGTCCAGCACGGTTTTTCCGGCGGCCAGTCTGGCCGCCGCAGCCCGGTTATAGCGCTGATCCAGAAAAAAGCCGGTTTTCTGGCCGTTTTCAAAATCCACCAGGTAGCGAATGCCGTTTTCCGTGATCTCCGTGGAGGTGCTTTCCGGCAGGTGCTTTCCGGGCAAAGGAAACCAGCCCTTCCCTTGGGAAAGGCCCTCCAGCTCCCGAATCTTCACATCATTTCGCTCGTAAATGCCGGAGACCGTTTCCCCGTCCGCCTCCAGAATTTCCGCAAGCAGGGGGAAAAGCAGGTCTTTTCTGCGCTCGATCCCCAGGGAAAGCGTCTGGGTCACCAGAATATCCCCGAATTTATCCACCGTCAGGCCGGGAAAGCGGTCCGCTTCTCCGAAAATCACCCGGCAGGCCCCCACTTCGCCGCCCAGGACAGTTTTGCGGTATTCCCAGGCGTATTGCAGCCTGCGGCGGAAAAAATCCGGGCTGAAATCATCGTTGGCGTTTTGAGAGATCACCCGCACCCGGATCTTGGAGCGGCTGTTATAAAAGCCGGTGCCCAGGTACCGCCCCTTCGGGGAAAGCACGTCGCAAAGGCCGCCGTCCTCCGGGGCCCCTTTTTGTCCGGTGATCTCGTTGTCAAATACCCAGGGGTGCCCGGCTTTTGCCCGCTGGACCCCTCTTTGGTGAACTGACACCGCGGGATAGCTTCGTTCTGTTTTCATAGGTTTTTCCTTTTTATAAACAACTAACACAACTAACGGTTAAAGGTCGAGATTCTTCGCGGCAGCAAAGCTTGCTTTGCCGAAAAAGCGAAGCTAGCTTCGCTTTTTGCTCAGTAATGACAGACGGGAAAGAGCCTTTTTGCCCTTCTCTAACAACTAACAACTATTTCCCGAAAGCCGCCTGATCCTGGTTGGGGCTGGAGCGCTTTTCCAAATTGGGGAACCGGTGCTCGATGGCGGCTAAAGAGATCTCAATATCCTCCTCGGCCTCTGCGGCCGTAAAGGCGCCTACCGTCACCATGTCCTTTTCCCGAATGGCGTTCCAGGAGAAGGTGAGGCCCACATAGGGGGAGCAGCGGCCCGCCGCCATGGATTTAATGGTCATAACGGGCTTTTTCGCGTTTTGAATGATGGAAGCCACCGTTTCAATTTCCACCTGCATCAAAAAGCCCATGCAGTTGAAGATTTGAATATAGGTCTGCACATCGTAGCCGTTCTGGTCGGAATACACCACCAGCTCTGGCATATGGGCGGAAAGGCCGGGGATCATACCGGCATCCCGGATCATTTTGGTGTAGTCGTCCAGCCGGGTGATCTGCCCCAGGTTTTTATTGACCAGCTGCTCGGCGGCGGAATGGTGGATCAGGCAGAGCTTCGCCCCCCGCTGGGCGGATTCCCTCACCAGCCGCTCCGATTCTCTTCTGGCCTCGGCCGAATCCGTCACGTTCAGAGTGGGGGTATCCACCATGATGATCTCTCTTCCCGCCTTTTGCTCGGTTTCCTTTACTGCCTTTGTAAGCTCCGGGGAGAGCCCGAAGGGAGCCATGATGGTATCTACCCCATGGCGGAGATAAGCCTCCAGCACAGGCTGAAAGGCCTCGGCGCTGTCATAGCGCCGCTTGATCATCTCGTCGGCGGAAACGCTGGTATGGCTCCAGCCCAAAAGCCAGTTGGTGCCGATCAGCATACGGGAAAGGGAAACACTCTCCACCTGAGTGCGGGGAAATTCCTTCTGCGTCATAAAAAAGCTCCTTTCGGTTTCCGTCCTTCCGCTTTCACGGGAGAGCGCGGCTTTTTTTGTTTTCTATTCTAGCATGAAAGCGGCAAAAAAGAAACAAAAAAATCAGGGGAGCAATGAAAAAAGGCATGGCAATGAGCAATTAGCAATGAAGGGCAAGGGCGAAGGTGTTGCAAACAACACCCAATAAATTGCAGAGTGGTAAATTACAGTTTAATGCCCTTAGGTTCCCCCTTGTGCGAGTAAAGGGTGCTGGTATTCGGTGGAGAACAGTTCGCGCACCACCCTCCGATGGTTCCCCTCCCCTTATGAAATATGGAAGGCAAGGGTTACTGCCATTCCCTCTGCCAACGGCGAAGGGGAAGCCGCAAAAAGTATAAGGAGGAGCCAAGAAACTGTTACAAAAGGCTGCTTTACCATTTTTTCGATCCGGTTTTCCTCTTTCCCTATCCGATTAGAAGAAAACGGAGCTCTGTTTTTGTGCAAATTGCTCTAAAACAAAAAATAGTACAGAAAAAATTCATATATTTTCTTTGTTTCCCCATTGTAATCCCCGGCAAAGTGTTATATAATTATCTATACCCTAGAAGCTGAATTGTGCAAAACAGGGAAAAACCGGCTGAACGCGGCATGGAATGCAGCGGAATAGCTGTGGAAGGAGAATACATATGAACCAGTATCAGGCGAAAAATATCGTCAATCTTGCGGTGGCAGGGCACAGCGGCGCGGGCAAAACCTCCCTGGCGGAGGCGATGCTGTATCTCGCGGGGGCTTCTGACCGCCGGGGCAAGGTAGGCGAAGGAAATACCGTATGCGATTACGACCCGGAGGAAATTCGCCGGAAGGCTTCCATTTCCGCGGCGGTAGCTCCGCTGGAGTGGAAAAATAAGAAGATCAATCTGCTGGACGCGCCCGGGCTGTTCGATTTTGAGGGCGGCCTGTGCGAATCCATGCGGGCGGCGGACACCGTGCTGGTGGTCATTTCCGGTAAGGACGGCATCTCTGTGGGAACGGAAAAGGCCTTTGAGGCCGCGGAGAAGCGCGGGCTTGCGAAAATTTTCTTTGTCAACGGCCTGTGCGATGAAAGCGCCCGGTTCTACCGTGTTTTTGAAGATCTGAAGGCCCAGTTCGGCCCCTCTGTCTGCCCGGTGGTGGTTCCCTTTATTCAGGACGGACAGGCGAACATCTACATCAATCTTCTGGAGTACAAGGCCTATGATTATTCCGGTGGCAAGCCCGTGGCGGTGCCCATGCCCGATATGGGAGACCGGCTGGAGGGCCTGCGCACCGCCATCTACGAGGCTGTTGCCGAAACGGACGACGCCCTGTTTGAAAAATACTTTGCCGGTGAGGAATTTACGCCGGAGGAGGTCATTGTAGGCGTCAGCAAGGGCGTAAAGTCCGGCACCATCACCCCGGTGTTCTGCGGCGACGCCATGCTCATGCGGGGCATGGAGCAGTTTATGGACGGCGTTGCCTGGCTGGCTCCCTCCGCGGAGGAAAAGGCGGCGGAGATCGCTTTGGACGTGGACGGCAACCCGGTAGAGCTTTCCGTCAATGAGGACGGGGCCGCCGTGGCGCTGGTGTTCAAAACCGTGGCCGATCCTTTTATCGGCAAGCTTTCCTATTTGAAGGTCATTTCCGGCAAGGTCTCCACCGAGACTCCCCTGGTCAATATGCGTACCGGCAATACGGAGCGGGTGGGAAAAACCGTGATGATGATAGGCAAAAAGCAGGAGGACGTCAAATATATCGGCGCCGGCGATATCGGCGCGGTGCCCAAGTTTGCCGCCGTGAATACCGGCGATACCCTGTGCTCTCCCACCCGGAAGGTGGTGCTGGAGGGTGTGGAATATCCCACCCCGGCCCTTTCCATGGCCATCGTTCCCAAGAACAAGGGAGAAGAGGATAAGGTGGCCCAGGGCATGCTGCGTCTTTCTGAAGAAGATCCCACCCTGAAGTTCTCCAACAATTCCGAAACCCATGAGCTGATCGTGGGCGGCCTGGGTGAGCAGCACCTGGATGTGGCCGTTTCCAAGCTGAAGGCGAAGTTCGGCGTGGAGGTCACCCTGAAAACGCCCAAGGTTCCCTACCGGGAAACCATTCGTAAGATGGTGCAGGTACAGGGCCGCCATAAGAAGCAGACCGGCGGCCACGGCCAGTTCGGCGATGTGTGGATCGAATTCTCCCCCTGCGACAGCGACGGCCTGGAATTCAGCGAGCGCGTGGTGGGCGGCTCTGTTCCCAAGGGCTTCTTCCCTGCGGTGGAAAAGGGCCTGCGGGAATGTATTCTGAAGGGGCCGCTGGCAGGATATCCGGTAGTGGGCCTGTCCGCCGTGCTGTACGATGGTTCTTATCACCCGGTGGACTCCTCTGAAATGGCGTTCAAAACCGCCGCCTCCATCGCCTACCGGGACGGCCTTCCCAAGGCAAATCCCGTGCTGCTGGAGCCCATCGGCCATCTGAGGACCACTGTGCCGGACGGCAACATGGGCGACGTGATGGGCGAGGTCAACAAGCGCCGGGGCCGCGTGCTGGGTATGGAGCCTGCGGGAGCGGGCCGCCAGACGGTAGAGGCCGAGGTCCCCATGGCGGAAATGCACGATTTCTGCACCTTCCTGCGCCAGTGCACCCAAGGCCGGGGCAGCTTTACCTTTGAGTTTGAGCGGTACGAGGAAGCCCCCGGCAACGTTTCCCAGAAGGTCATTGAGGAAGCCAAGGCTGCGGCAGGTGAATAACAGGAGATTGTGTCAATAGAATAAAGCGCACAGCTTTTCGGCGGATTTCATAGGAACTGTGTTTTGTTCCCCCCATAAAATCCGTTCGGAAATCCGCACACGTATTCTATCGATGCAAGTTCTAAGATTCTGAAAGCGGGGCTGCCGGAAGGAGGCTCCGCTTTTTGCAAAAGAAATCGAAAGAGAGGAAATAAAAAACGATGGCAAAACTGAAGATCGACCTTTTTTTGAACAGCCTGAACCGGCAGGGGAGCTTTGAGATGATCCTGCCCAACGACCTTCCCGAGGAAAGCGGGCGGCCCATCAAAACGGTATTCCACCTGCACGGCTACACGGGAAAAGCGGAAAGCTGGGTGCCGGAGGAGCTGGTGCAAAAATACAATATTGCCGTGGTCAGCCCCAACGGGGAAAACGGCTTTTACTTAAACGGCCTGTCCACCGGTCACAATTACGCCTCTCTGGTAGGAGAAGAGCTGGTTTCCTATGTGCGGAAAACCTTTGGTCTGGCGAAAACGTCGGAGGAAACTTATATCATGGGAATTTCCATGGGCGGCTTCGGGGCTCTCCGCACGGCGCTTGCCTACCCGGATGTGTTCGGCAAGGCGGCGGGCATGTCCTCGGCGCTGATCGTTCACCAAATCGCCCACATGAAGGAAGGGGACGAAAACCCCATGGCGAATTATGCCTATTATCACGAATGCTTCGGTGACCTGGAAACCGTGGAGGAAAGCCGGAACAACCCGGAAACCCTGGTAAAGGAGCTGAAGGCGGTGGGAAAGAAGCTGCCGGAAATTTATATGTGCTGCGGCTCTGAGGATTTCCTCATTGAGCCCAACCGCCAGTTCCATCAGTTCCTGACGGAGCAGGGCGTTCCCCACCAGTATCAGGAAAGCCCCGGCATTCACGATGAAAAATTCTGGGCGGAGTACGCCCCGAAGGCCGTGGAATGGCTCTTTAGTCGTTAGTTGTGAGTAGTTAATTGTTAGAGAAGAGCAAGGCCCCCGTCTGTCATCCTGAGGAACATCGTGACGAAGGATCTCGTCCTTGGATCTTATGGAAAAGGGAAAAGGACGAGATCCTTCGCTTCGCTCAGGATGACAGGGGGGAACGCAGGATAACAGAGGGCTAGCCCGCTAAATCCAAATTTAGCAAACTGCTCCCACTGTCATCACTGAGAAAGAAGAATGGGGAAAACCAAATGAAATTTACTATTCCGAAGAATTGTAAGAGCTATCCCCACAAAAAGCACTGGCAGTACTGTGTGGGCAGCAGCCATGCGCTTTTGGCGCTGCGGACCGATTACACCCGGCAGCTGAAATGGATCCACGAAGAGCTGGGGATCCGCTATGTGCGGTTCCATGGGATCTTCTGCGACGATATGAACACGCTGCATACCCTTGCGGATCTGATGCCCCTTCCCGGCGCGGAGCAGTTTACGGAGCGGAGCTTTCACGCCTGCGGCGTAGCCTATGACAACGTGCTGGAGGCGGGCATGAAGCCCTTTGTGGAGCTGGGCTTCATGCCGGAAAAGCTGGCGGCCAGAGACGACCGGGGCATGTTCTTCTATAAGCCCTGTATTTCCCCGCCGGCCGATCACGGGGCCTGGGCGGAGTACATCAAGGCCTTTCTCCGTTTTTTGGAGCATCGGTACGGCCCGGAGGAGGTACGCACCTGGCCCTTTGAGGTGTGGAACGAGCCGGATCTGCCCGTGTTCTTCTCCGGCACCCGGGACGAGTATTTTAAGCTCTATGAGGTCACGGCCCGGGCGATCAAGGAGGTGGATCCCCAGCTTCGGGTAGGCGGCCCCGCCACCAGCGGCAGCAAGTGGGTGCGCTCCTTTGTAGAATTCTGTGAGAAAAACCAGGTGCCGCTGGATTTCGTCACCACCCACCAGTACGCGGGGGATCCCATCGGCGGCGTGGAGGATCAGGGCGATATGGAGGGTGGTGAGCTGGACTTCCATTTCGAAGCGCCCGATTTCAGCGGAATGCGGGAAAAAACCCTGCTTGCCGGGCAGCGGGCGATGATGCCGGATCAATCGGAGCAGAAGGAGCTTCCCAACGATATTTTTATCAAAAATTCCGCCGTGGTAAAGGAGCAGGCCAAGGGTCTGCCGGTGTACTATACCGAATGGAACGAAAACGCCGGGTTTGCCTCTTATACCAACGATACCCGGAAGGTGGCGGCCTATGATGTGAAAACGGCACTGGACGTGGCGGAGCATGTAGACGGCTCCAGCATTTGGTGCTTCAGCGATATTTTTGAGGAGCTGCACCCCTTCCCCCAGCAGTTCCACGGCGGCTTCGGCATGCTCACCCAGGACGGCGTTCCCAAGCCGGTATTTTACGGTATGAAGATGCTTTCCATGGCGGGGGAGGAACGGCTGGAGCTGGGCGAGGACGCCACCAAGGGAGAGATCGGCATCGCCGCGTTTCGGAGAACGGGGGAAACCCAGGTGCTGCTGTTCCGCCAGAAGATGAAAAACCTGAAGCTGCCGAAGGAGCAGACTGCGGTCCAGCTGGAATGGGAAAGAAAGCCGTGCCGGGTCACGGTTTCCCGCATCGACGAGGAGCACTGCAACCCCTTAAAGGTATGGGAAGAAATGGGCAGCCCCCAGGACATGAACCGGCGGGAGGTGGAGGCCTTAAAGGAAAAAACCGCCCTGCGCCGGGAGCCCTGGCCCTTTACCTGGGAGAACGGCATTCTCACCATCACCGCTGAGCTGGGCGTCAACGACCTCTATTTTATCGAGATCGAGGCGTAAAAAACTTAAAACTAAAAAAGAAGGACAGAGCATCGCATGACAGGCTCTGTCCTTTTTTATGCGGTTTCGATCCAGGGGCTCAAAGCAGAAGAAATCCGAGAACCAAAAGGGCGGTAAAGGCTCCTCGAATCACGTGATGGCGCAGATGAAAGCTTCCGCCGCGCCTGCCGTTTTGGAAAGCGGCGGTAAAAATCATCACTCCGCCCGCCGTGGCGAGCAACCAGCCCCAGCCCCCTGCCAGCTCCTCCAGCACGATGGCGGAAAGCAAAACGGCGCTGCCCAAAAGCATGCAGGCGGGCGTGCCCCGTTCCTTAGTGCTTTTCAGCTGAGACACAGCGGCAATCACGCACAGAACTGCGTATAAGGCGGTAAGGGCATAGAGAACGTATTGCATACTATCACGACCTTTTCTGAGGTTTTTTCATAGTAAGGAAAAGAAGCGGCGGCGAGCCGCCGCGAGCATGCGTGAAGCTGCCGAGTACGGGGGGAGCAGTTTCCGGCCCGACCATAAGCAAGCTGGCAAATTGGAATTTTGCAACGAGCCGCATACTTCACTTCTGTCATTCTGAACCGCCAAAAGCGGTGAAGAATCCCGTCCTTCGCCCTTTTTCAGGAATTAAGGTCGAGATTCTTCGTCAAGAAAGCTATAGCTTTCTGCGTTCCTCAGAATGACAATGGGGAACTGTTTGCTAAATTGGAATTTGCAGCTGCGCTGCGGGCGCTTGCGAAGCCGCTTGATACGGAAAATCGGTTTCTGTCCCGACCATTAACAGAGCGCTAAATTGAAATATGGCAGTGAGCTGCTTACTCTCCGCCTGTCATTACTGAACAGAAAGCAAGGAAACCTTGCTTTCTCGGTGAAAAATCTCGTTCTTTGCCCTTTTATTCAGGGAATTAAGGGCGAGATTCTTCGCCGGGAAAGCGGAGTTTACTCCGCTTTTTGCTCAGTAATGACAAGGGAGGAGGCTTTGTTCTTCTCTAACGACTAACAACTAACGGCTAACAACCAGTTCGCTAAACTATCATTTAACAGTTTTCTTGCGGTCGGGTCAGAAACTGCCCTCCTGTATCACGCAGCCTCACGATTGCCAGCGGCAGCTCACCGCATGGCACATTTTCCTTCTATCTTCAAACCTCTATTTCCGTAAAGCAGAAGCGGGTGCAGTCTACCAGGCCCCGGTCGGTGAGGCGAAGCTCCGGCAGGCAGGCCAGGGGGATCAGGGCCATGGTCATAAAGGGGGAGGGCATGGAGCAGCCGATCACCTTCCAAGCTTCCTCCAAATCGGCTACCGCCTTCGCCATTTCCTCCATGGGCTTTTCCCCCATCAGCCCGGCAATGGGCAGGGGAACCAGGCCCAGAACCTTGCCGTTTTGTACGGCGCACATGCCGCCTCCGCACTGGATCAGGGTGTTGGCGGCCAGGGCCATGTCCTCGTCATTGGTGCCGATCACCAGTAAATTGTGGGCGTCGTGAGAAACGGTGGAGGCCATGGCCCCGCAGCGAATTCCAAAGCCCTTAACAAAACCGAAGCCCTTTTTACCTGTGTTGTGATGGCGCTCGAACACCACGGTTTTCAGCACGTCCTGGGAGGGGTCGGATTCCAGCAGGCCGTTTCGCACCGGAAGCGTTACCTGCCGCTCATAGTCTCCCACCCGGGCCGGGATCACCTCAATGGCCCGCACCGTAACGCCGCCGTCCACGATCTTTTCCTGCTTCGCGGGAACGCGGAAGGTTTCGGGGGTAATGGCGTCCCGAATATGAATGGACCGGGTGGCCCATTCCGGATAGGCGTAGGGAGCATACTCTCCCACAACGGCCCCGTTTTCGGCGGCCAGCTCGCCGTCGATCCATACCTTCTCCACCTGAAGCTCCTCTAAATTATTCAGCAGCACCATGTCCGCGCATTTGCCGGGGGCAATGCTGCCCAGCTCATGATCCATCTGGAAGCACTGGGCGCAGTTGATGGTCACCATCTGAATGGCGGTAATGGCGTCGATGCCCTCCTGCACCGCCCGGCGGACGATATGGTCCAAGTGCCCCTGGGAAAGCAGGGTGTGGGGGTGGGTATCGTCGGAGATCAGGCAGGCAAAACGGGAATCCACCTGATGCTTGGTAATGCTCTTGGCTACCTCCTTCAGATCGTGCCAGGCGGAGCCCTCCCGAAGCATGGCATACATGCCCAGCCGCATTTTGGCCAGGGCGTCCTCCGCCCGGGTGGATTCATGGCAGCAGCGCACGCCGGAGGCGATATAGGCGTTTAAGCCCTTGCCGGTTTCCGGCAGGGAATAGTGGCCGGTAACGATTTTCCCGGCCTTCAGGGTGTTGCCGGTGATGGCGTGGGTCTCCTCGTTGGAGGAAAGGATCCCGGGGAAATTCATCATTTCCCCCAGGCCCACGCAAGAATCCCACTTCATGGTCTCCGCCACGTCCTCCGGGCCGATTTTGGAGCCGGTGTCCTCAAAGCCCGGCACAGCGGGCACACAGGAGGGAGTGGTAAGCATGGTCTTCAGCGGCGTGCGGGCCGCGTCCTCCAGCAGGCACTGAACGCCGGGAAGGCCCAATACATTGCAGATCTCGTGGGGATCCATGTAAATGCCGGTGGTGCCGTGGGGGATCACCGCCTTGGCGTATTCCCCCGCCCCCATCATGGAGGATTCCACGTGAATGTGGCCGTCTAAAAAGCCCGGGGCCAGGTATTTGCCTTCCGCGTCCACCACCTGGGTGCCTTCCCCGATACAGTGGGAAGCGTCCCCCACAAGGGCGATCCGCCCCTCCGCTACGGCAACGGACACGTCCTCCTGAATTTCCCTGGTGCACACATTCACCAGGTTCACATGAGTCAGAACCAGCTCCGCGGGCTCCGAGCCCTCGGCAACGGCCGCCAATTTCCGGCTTGCCTCCCACAAGGGCGTTTTACAAAAATGATTGACCATGCTTTTTCCCCTTTCAAAATATAGTGGTTAGTTGTGAGAGAAGGGCGGTAGGGACAATGTGGAATGAGCAGTGAGCAATGAAGGACAGAAGTAGAGCGGTAAATGATAGTTTAGCGGCGAGCCGCCGCTGGCACTCGTGCCTCTGCTTGGTGCGGGAGAGCACTTTCTGACCCGACCGAGTTGACAAACGAGAACGGGTCAGAGCGGTTGCTGTGCCCCAGTGGGGCACGTTCAGCAATGTCTGAAGCGACAGCTGAGTTCTCCACTGGAGACCTTCCCCCCACTGGGGCACAGCAACCAAAGCGAAGCGTAGAAAGCTGTCAGCCGATAGGCTGACTGAGGGGTTCTTGCCGGGAAGTTGGTAAAACGCAGGTTCTATCTAGATTTTCACTAAGCTGGAACCCCTCCGTCACGGCTTCGCCGCGCCCCCTCCCCTTTCAGGGGTGAGCGCGTCCCGGTGGGACGCTGGTGCGAACCGTTCTCAGCTGTCGCTTCGGGTGCAAAGCGCAGAAAGCCATGGCTTTCTTGGCGCATTGTTCTGCACCGACCGAACCGACAGGTGAGACCGTTGCTGGGCGTGCCCCACCGGGGCACAGCAACCGAGCCGACAGGCGAGAAAGGCAAGGGGGTTAATGCTATTTATTAGTCTGCTAAATTCCAATTTATCGAGCTCTGCTTATGCCCTTAATTGCTCATTCCTTATTGCTCATTTTCTACTGCCTTTCATTTCACACACCGCGGCTACATTTTTCAGCCGTCCCTTTGATCTGCGGGAATTTTGCCTGTAAAAACTCCCGGTAGGGCTGGGAATCGCTTTCCTCGTACTCCCGGCGGATCGCTTGCTCGATCCACTGAAGCTTTTCCGGGCTGTTTTCCCCATAGGAGCGCAGCGCCAGTTTTCCGGCCCGTTCCGCCTGCTTCAAGGCTTCCAGCGCGTTTGGGACAAACTCGCTGACTGTTACCCGGATCGGCTCCTGCAAGGTAAAGGCGTGGGGGATCTCCGGCAAGGGTCGGGCCTTCTCCGTTTCCACAGTATAGACATATCCGGCGGCGCCGCCGTAGGTTTCCTCTGTGGCGCCGGGCCAGTATTCCTCCAGGCAAAGCAAGCCTTCCCCCGTAAAGCCATAGCTTCCCCATTTGTGGTAGGTTTCACAGGGCGGAAAGCCGGAAGCAAGCCAGTGGCGCTCTATGGCGTTGCACAAATAGACCAGGGTGTTTTCCCGGCGATCTGAAAAATAGAGCAGGGGCCTTCCGTGATTGGAAACACGAGGCTCCAGCACCTGGATTCCAGGCGTTTGCGAAGCGTGAAACAGTTTCATAGTGTTTGGATCACTCCCGCAAGAAGCTTCTGGGCCTTGTGGGCGGATTCTCTGGCAAAGGTGGGAAAATCCACCGTGGCTTCCTCGTTGCCGTTATCGGAAATGGTTCTGAGCACGGCGCAGGGAATGCCGTTTAACAGACAGGCGTGGGCGGTGGAGGCCCCCTCCATCTCACAGGCCAGGGCGCCGAAGGTTTCATAGAGCCACTTCCCGAAATTGGGATCTGCCACAAATCTGTCTCCGGTGGCGATCACGCCCCGGTGGGCATGGCCGTAAAGGCTTTCCGCCCCCCGGGCCAGCTTTTCCGAAACGGCGTTGTCACAGAGGAAATCCCGCACTTTTCTGCCGTCCGGCGGCAGTTCTATTTCCCCCGGGGTCAGATCTCCCAGGGCGGTGCCGTCATAATCGTACTGCACGCAGGCGGTGGCGATCACCACATCGCCGATGGCAACGCCCGGGCCGATCCCGCCGGCCACGCCGATATTCAGGAGCAGGCGAGGGTGGTAAAAATCCGCCATCACCTGAGCGCACAGGGCGGAATTCACCTTCCCCGGGGAGCACTGGGCCGCCACAAAGGGGGTGCCGGAAAGCAGCCCCGTGTAAAATTTCATGGAGGCGTGCTCCTGTACGGTCAGCTCCGCCGCCGCCTCTAAAATCGCCTCAATTTCAACCTGCATGGCGGTGAGAATGCCGATGGGCTGTAGCTCGTTTTTCATAGTACCGTTCTCCTTTGCGTCCCTGTTCAGGCTTTTTTGCTTTTCGCCGTTTTTTCCGAAATGAACCGGGAAAATTCCTCAAACTCACCCTGGGTAAAGCCGAACTGATCCACAGGGTAGGCGTTGTCCTGGCTGTAGTAAAGATACAGATAATGCCCGTGCTTTCGCACAGTGGTGATTTGGAAATAGGGGTACACGCTGGCGGACTGGATCCCGGCCACCCGGAAGCCCTCATCGAAGAAGGTGTACCGGGCCGTGGAGGAAACGCCACGCCCGAATACCTTTTGCTGTACCTTCTCCACAGCGGTTCCCATATTGATGGCCCGGTACAGGAAATAGACCGCCACCGCTACAGCGGCCAGCTTCATCCACCAGGTCACGTCAAAGGTAAAGGCAAGGGCCAGCACCGATGCGCACAAAAGGCCGCCGATCAGCAGAGAAGCAAGGTTCTTCCCATAAGCATGGTACCTGCTGAAGGTCTGTACCGCCTCTCTGGTGCAGTCGGTCTCATTGACGAACCGCACTTCTCCGTAACCGCTTCCGTTCTCATGGGCCTTATGGTAAGCGCTGAGCCGCTCCGCCATTTCCGCCTTCCGCTTTTTCTCCTGCCGGTTCCGCACGGGAATATAGATAAAGGGCGCCACGACCACAACGACTAAAACCACCAGAAGCGCCAGCATCAGGGCAAGGTTCAGCGGCTTCGGCTCCGGTTTTTCCAGCAGCTGAAGAATTTGAAAGGAGGAAGCGGCCTTTTCCAGCAATGCGGCCTGCTCCTCGGAAAGCGCCTTTTCGCTGTAGGTAACAAAGGTCAGGGTATGGCCGTTGAAGATGGTGCCGTATTGCAGCTCATGGATCTCTCCCATAGAGGTAACGCTGTCGATCTGGATCCGATAAAAGGGCTGCCCGCCGAAGTCCACATAGCTTTTTTCCACGGTAACGCCCTCGGTCTCGGCCTGGGCCAGCTTGTCCAAAAACTGGCTTTTCTCCTCCTCCGGCATATCCCGCAGATTAAAAATAGTTTCGGTGGTGTTGTTGCTTTTCGACAGCACCTTGAGATTGCATTTGCGCCCCTCGGTGTAAAGATCTGTCAAAACACCCATCTCCCGATACTCCTTCAGCATGGCAGAAGGGTCGGCGATCCCGGCCAGCGCCCAGGAAGGATCCTCCTGAAGTACCGCCGGGCTGAAGGTATATACAATCTCCTCCGGCACCGTAAAGGAAAATTCTTCGTTTTTCCACTCCTCTGCGGAGGCCGGCAGGCAGATCACCGCGCAGAGCACAGCCGTAAGCAGCGCGGCAAAGATTTTTTTCCAATTCAAATTTATCCGTCCTTTCCTGCTGGATATCGGGGCTTGCTCAAAAATGCCCTCTTCCTTATTTTCATATCAGTATCCAGTATCCAGCGCTTAGCTCCTAGTATAGCATTGTTTTGAAAAAATGACAATAAAGATTGACGCACCGCCGAAAATGGCGTAAAATTTAGAAAAGTAACTCCTAGCTTAAGGAGGGCGGCTCCCTTTCGGAAGACCGCCGAGAAAGGACGGTCGAGCGGATATGATCACTGCTGTCATCACCGGCGCTTCCAGCGGACTGGGCAAGGAATACATCAACGCCATTATCGCCCAGTACCCCACTGTGGACGCTTTCTGGCTCATTGCCCGCCGAAAAGAGCTTCTGAAGGAAATCGCGGAGGAGCACCCGGATAAAACCATTGCCGCGATCTCTCTGGATCTTTCCAAATCGGAAAGTCTGCGGCTGTTTGAGCAGCTTCTCAAGGAAAACAATCCGGAGATCAAAGTGCTGGTCAACAACGCCGGCTACGGCAAGGGAGTGGATTTCTTTTCCTCCAACTGCGCCTTGCAGACCGGCATGGTAGACTTAAACTGCCGGGCGCTGACCGGCGTGATGCGCGTCTGCCTGCCCTATATGCTAGACGACAGCCTGGTGCTGAACATTTCCTCCATCGCCGCCTTTGCCCCCACCCCCAGAATGTCTGTATACAGCGCCACCAAGGCTTACGTGCTGGCCCTTTCCAAAGCGCTGCACAACGAGCTTGCCCCCAGGGGCATCAAAGTCACAGCCGTATGCCCCGGCCCTATGGATACGGATTTCTGGAATGTGGCAAACGTCACGGAAGGAAAGTCCCGTTTGATCGACAAGCTTCCCAGGGTATCTCCCCAGGCTGTAGCGGTGGGCTCCCTGCGGGCCGCGAAGCGGGGAAAAACCGTATATACCAAGGGGCTTTTCTATAAGTTCTACCACCTGCTGGGAAAGCTTCTTCCCCATGGTTTCTTGATGCAGTTTACAGAGATTTGAAATAGAAACGCTCTGTGGAAAGGGCTGCCTGGTGGCCTGTTCCACAGAGCGCTTTCATTTTGTGATAGGAAAGGGATCTCCATGAATAAAATTTTGTTGCGGAACGGCCCTATATCTGTGCGCCCTTTGCGAGACCAGGACGCGGGAAGCCTTCTGAAGTGGATGACGGACCCGGCGGTTCTGGAATGGTACGAGGGCAGAGACGCCGGGTTTACCCCGGAGCGGGTGCGGCGGGATTTTTACGAGGAGGAGCCCGGCTGCCGCCGGTGCATCATAGAATATGAAGAGCTCCCCATCGGCTATCTTCAAATCTACCGGCTGAGCCCGGAGCTGTGCGAGGAATATCAGTACCCCCACCCGGAGCTTTTTGCCTTCGGCATCGACCAGTTTATTGGGGAGCCGGCCTATTGGGATAAAAAGATCGGCCGCCGCTTTTTGAAGCTGGTGCTGGACTATCTGACCGGCCGGGAGGGCGCCCGGGCCGTGGTCTTAGACCCCCACGCCGACAATTTCCGGGCCCTGCGCTGCTATGAGGCCTGCGGGTTTCGAAAAATCAAATTTCTCCCGGCCCACGAGCTTCACGAGGGCAGCAAGCGGGACTGCTGGCTGATGGAATTCAGGAGCTGAAATCATATCTGGAAACGGAGGCTTTTTCATGAGTAACATTTACACCCGTCTGGAGCAGTTGATTGGAAACACTCCTCTGCTGGAGCCTGTTCATCTGGAGCGGCTGCTGGGGCTTGAGGCAAGGCTTTTGCTGAAGCTGGAATATCTGAACCCCGCAGGCTCGGTAAAGGACCGGGTGGCAAAGGCCATGCTGGACGATGCCGAGGAAAAGGGGCTGCTGCAGCCGGATTCCGTCATTATTGAGCCCACCTCCGGGAATACCGGCATCGGCCTTGCCGCCGTGGCGGCGGCCAGAGGGTACCGAACCATCATCGTTATGCCGGATTCCATGAGCGAGGAACGCCGCCAGCTGATGAAGGCCTACGGCGCCCAGCTGGAACTCACCCCTGGCGGGAAGGGCATGAGCGGCGCCATCGCCAGGGCGGAGGAACTGTGTAAGGAGATCCCCCACAGCTTCCTGCCCGGGCAGTTTGTAACCCCCATGAATCCCGCCGCCCATGAAGCCACCACCGGGCCGGAGCTTTGGCGCGACACAGACGGCAAGCTCGACTTGTTTGTAGCCGGAGTAGGCACCGGCGGCACCATTACCGGAACCGGCAGATATCTGAAGAAGAAAAAACCCTCCATAAAAATCGTGGCGGTGGAGCCTGCGGATTCCCCGGTACTCAGCGGAGGAACTGCCGGCCCTCACCCCTTACAGGGCATCGGCGCAAATTTTGTGCCTGAGATCCTGGATACCGGGATCTATGACGAGGTGCTTACCGTGACCGGAGAAAACGCCTTCTGGGCCGGGCGGGAGCTGGGCAAAGCGGAGGGCATTCTCACCGGCATTTCCTCCGGCGCCGCGCTGTGGGCCGCCATACAGCTGGCAAAGCGCCCGGAAAACAAGGGGAAAACCATTGCAGTCCTGCTGCCCGATACCGGCGACCGCTATCTTTCCACCGAGCTGTTCAGGGAATAGTTGTTAGCTGTAAGTAGTTAGTCGTTAGAGAAGGGCAAAGCGCAATTTGCGCTCCGGTCAATGAGCAATGAAGGGCAAAGCAGTAAATTATAGTTTAGCGAGCTAGTTGTTATCTGTTCGTTGTTAAAGAGGGGCGAGCTCCCTCGCTGTCATTCTGAGGAACGAAGTGACGAAGAATCTCGCCCTTAATTCCCTGAATAAAAAGGCAAAGAACGAGATTCTTTGTCAAGAAAGCTATAGCTTTCTATGCTCCTCAGAATGACATGAGGAAAATAGGCGGATCACCGTCGGTCGGGTCAGAAACCGATTTTCCGTATCAAGCGGCTTCACGAGTGCCCGCAGCGCAGCTGCAAATTCCAATTTGTCGTACTAACTGCCCACTTTGTCACTGCTACGCAAAAAGCGAAGTAAACTCCGCTTTCCAGGCGAAGGATCTCGCCCTTGCCCTTTCTAAACAACTGATTACTAACGACTAACAACTAACACGCCATACTGCTGTCTGGTTTTGAGGAATACTATGATTTGTAACAGACTGTAAAAAAAGGAGCGGCTGCAAATGATAACCCCCCAAAAAATCAACTCTCTGCGTATGGAGCGGCAGTTCTTTTCCCGCAAGGCCACGGAGGAGGAATATTTAGAGCTTTACCGGGACACCCAGCCCGGGCAGAATGTGTATTGGAACGGCTTTGGCCAGCCGCCTATCCTGAGCTTCCGGGCGGATTTTGACGACCTGGAGTTCAACCGCCGCAGGCAGCTGGACCGCCGGCTGATCAAGGGCAGGTTTTCCGGCGGCAATCTGGGCTGGATCGTTCCGGAGGACCTGGAGCTGTTTTGGGCGCTGTACCAAAAGCCCCTGTCCCGCCTCACCGAATTGCAGGAAAGCTTGCTTGCCCTGATCAACCGGGAAGGGCCTCTGACCATTCAGCAGATCAAGGCGGAAACGGGGCTTTTGGTCAAGGAGATCACCCCCGTCCTGCACCGCCTGCAGGAGGCCTTTCTCATTTATGAAGATCAATACGACGGCGAATGGGATCGGGGCTGGATGCGGTTTTTCGAAATGTTCCCGGAGGCGGAGGGCTTTTCCCTTTCCCGCCCGGAGGCTATCAAGACGGTTCTGCGTCGCTTTGCCTATCGGGAGGCGGCCTTTACTCCCGCTATGGCAAGGTCGTTTTACAAACTGCCGGAAAAGGAGCTTCGCAAGGCGGCGGAGGAGCTTGCGGCGGAAGGGGTTTTCGCGGAAGCGGAGGGCATGTTCCTTCTGCGGGAGGATCTTGCTCTCCTGGAAGCCCATCAGCCCGTTCCCCTTCACTTTGTATACGCCATCCACCGAAACGATTTTCTGTATAAGGCCAACGAGCCCGCAGTAAAGGAAAAATTCCTTCCCCTGTATGAACAGCTTCCCTACGATCACGAGCCCTTGCAATATCTTCTGATCGATGGAGAATTCCACGGCGTGGTGGTGGGCCATTTCCGAAACGGCCCCTACGACCTGAACGACGTGGTGTGCGACTTGCCAAACCCGGAAGCCCGCCGGGAGGAGATCCTGCGGGCCGTAAGGGAGGTAAACTTTGGAAAGTCCCCGGAGAGGTTTCAGGGGAAGGCATATTAAGCAATGAGGAATTAGCAATGAGCAGGAAAGGGCAAGGATAGAGCGGCAAATTGTAGTTTAGCAGTAGGAAAAGGCAACATACTGTAGGGACCGTCCAGAGGGTTTATGCCAATTATAAGGCGGGAGCGGCAAGCCGCTCCCCTACGTTTGCGTCAGAGCAAACCGCCAAATTAATTTAGCAGCGAGCTGAAACCTCTCCGACGGCCTTATCGGCCGCCACCTCCCCTTTCAGGGGTGAGCGCGTCCCGGTGGGGGGAAGGTCTCCAGTGGAGAACTCAGCTGTCGCTTCAGACATTGCTGAACGTGCCCCACTGGGGCACAGCAACCGCTCTGACCCGTTCTCGTTTGTCAACTCGGTCGTTGCTGGACGTGTGCCACCGGCACACAGCAACCGAGCCGACAGGCGAGAACGGTGGAAGGGATAGTCACACGTAGAAAGTGGGATAAAACCGCCAGTTTTAATCCCCTCAGTCACGGCAGAGCCGTGACAGCTTTCTCCGCTTCGGGTGCAATGCGCCAAGAAAGCCATGGCTTTCTTGGCGCATTGTTCTGCACCGACCGAACCGACAGGTGAGACCGTTGCTGAACGTGCCCCACTGGGGCACAGCAACCGAGCCGACAGGCGAGAAAGGCAAGGGGTTAGTGCTATTCATCAGCTCGCTAAATTCCAATTTATCTGCTTGGCTGCGGTCAGGTTGAAAACCGGTTTCCCGTACCAGTCAGCTTCACGAGTGGCTGCGGCGCCTCGCTGCAAATTCTAATTTAACGCACTGCCCTCCCACCTGTCATTCTGAGGAACAAAGTGACGAAGAATCTCGCCCTTACCTTTCTAACGACTAACTACTAACAACTCAAAGAGAGAGATTTTTCACCGCCTCCGGCGATTCAGAATGACAGGAGGAAAGGAAACAGCTCGCTGCCGGTCGGGTCAAAAACTGCCCTCCTGCACAGAGAAGATTCCCGAATGGCCGCGGCACCTTGCCGCCGGTCGGGTCGGAAACCAGTTCCCTGCACCAAGCAGTTTCACGAGTGCCAGCGGTGCAACTGCCGCCGCGCCCTTCTCTAACAACTCACAGCTAACTATTACTTATGATAGAGCTTGTTGGTCTGGTATTGGGGCTCGCTGGTCAGATTTACACCCAGGCGGCGGAAGATATTTTCATCTACCTGGGAAAGCAGCACGGTGGAGTGGGCCTCGCACCCACGCAGCTTGGGAAGCTGGCGCAGGGCAAGCTCCGCCGTGGGATTGGTGGCGGCGCAGATGGAAAGGGCGATGAGGATCTCATCGGTATGCAGCCGGGGATTCACGCTGCCCAGGTGGGTGGTTTTCAGCTTTTGCAGAGGCTCAATGATAATGGGGGAGATCAGGTGGATATCCTTCTGGATCCCGCCCAGGGCCTTCAGGGCGTTTAGCAGGGCCGCCGAGGAGGCCCCCAGCAGCTCGGAGGTCTTTCCGGTGACGATCCTGCCGTCCGGCAGCTGGATCGCGGCGGCGGGCAGCCCGGTCTGCTCGGCACGCTCCAGGGCAGGGGTGACCACGGCCCTGCTTTCCGCCGAAATGCCGGACTGATTCAATAAAAGCTCCAGCTTATATACGGTCTCATCGCTGTCGCTGCCCCGGCGCTGGCCGCACAGGGCGCTGTAGTACCGGCGAATGATCTCCTGCCGGGCGGCCTCACAGCATACCTCATCGTCTATGATGCAGTTTCCCGCCATGTTCACGCCCATGTCCGTGGGGGATTTATAGGGAGATTCCCCGGCGATCTTTTCCAGCATGGCGTTGAGCACCGGGAACACCTCCACGTCCCGGTTATAGTTTACGGCGGTAACGCCGTGAGCTTCAAGGTGGAAGGGGTCTATCATATTCACATCGTTCAGATCCGCCGTGGCGGCCTCATAGGCCAGATTCACAGGGTGCTTCAGGGGAAGGTTCCAGATGGGGAAGGTCTCAAATTTCGCGTAGCCCGCCGGAACGCCCCGCTTGTATTCATGGTACAGCTGGCTTAAGCAGGTGGCCATTTTTCCGCTGCCGGGGCCGGGGGCCGTTACCACGATCAGGGAACGGCTGGTTTCCACATAGTCGTTTTTGCCGAAGCCCTCATCGCTGACGATCATGGGAATATTGGAGGGGTACCCGGGAATGGAATAGTGGCGGAACACCTTGACGCCCAGGGATTCCAGGCGCTTTTGAAAGGCCTCCGCCGCCGGCTGGGCGGCATATTGGGTGAGCACCACGCTGCCCACGGTGAGCCCGATCTCCCGGAAGGAATCGATCAAGCGGAGCACGTCCACATCATAGGTGATACCCAGGTCACCCCGCACCTTGTTTTTCTCAATATCCGAGGCGCTTATCACGATCACGATCTCTGCCTGATCCTTCAGCTCCAGCAGCATCTTCACCTTGCTGTCCGGCTCAAAGCCCGGCAGCACCCGGGAAGCGTGGTAATCGTCAAACAGCTTCCCGCCGAATTCCAGATAAAGCTTTCCGCCGGACTGCTCGATCCTCTCCTGAATCTGCCGGGACTGCATCTCCCGGTATTTCGCATTGTCAAACCCTGCCCGCATCATCCTCATAAACCCCCAAACCAGATATGAAATACTTCCTGCCAGATTTTGAAAAGAGTTAAGAAAAGACACACCCTTATCCAGTATCCATAAGCTATGATCTCACCCGAAGAAGTCCGGTGCTTTTCCGAAGGAAAAGAGAAACGCTGCGCGTTTCAGAGCTTCTTCAAGATAACGACGGCTTCTTGCCATCGTTATTATAACATAAATTGGGAGAAAAAAGAAGATTTTCGGCGGAAAACTTCTTGCGGTTTTCCGTGGGCCGTGATAAAATGCGAAAAGCGCCGGTTTGCGGCGGGAAAAGGAAGGGATTTGTGTATGAATGAAAAGGAAATTGCGGAGATCCGCCGCCGCCTTCGCTCGGAAAAAAGCAATATCACCCATATCCGGGGCTGCTATGTCAATGAGCGCCGGGAGATCGTATCGGAATTCGACCAGCCTCTTGCCACCCTGCCCCAGGAGGAGACCGAGGAAATGCTGGCGGTGCTTCGCCGGGTGCTTTCCGGTACGCCGGGGCGGAACCTTGCGGAGCTTTCCTTTTCCACCCAGCAGGTGGTGGACAGCGACGAGCACAGGCTTTTGATGGCACTGCGGGAATCCTCCTTGCGGGACGAAGGAGCGGTACATACCTTCTTTCAGCAGATCATTGGCTCCTTTTCCACGGAGGGCACATACTTGATCCTGCTGGCCTGTGAGACCTATGATGTTCCTTACCGCGCCAAGGACGGCTCCCGGCAGGAGGACGCTTCCCAGGAGGTCTATTCCTATATTTTGTGCGCGCTCTGCCCGGTAAAGCCTACAAAGTCCGCCTTGAGCTACGATGTGCCGGAAAACGCCTTCCGCAGCCGCCTGCCGGACTGGCTGGTGGCATCTCCCGAGGCGGGATTCTTGTTTCCCGCCTTTCACGACCGCTCCGCCGATATTTACAGCGCTTTGTACTATTCCAGAGATCCGGCGGAAAATCACTCGGAGCTCATCGACGCGGTATTTCGCCTGGAAGCTCCCATGCCTGCGGCAACGCAGAAGGAGACCTTCCACGCCGTGATGGTAGAGGCCCTTTCGGAAGATTGCAGCTATGATGTGGTGCAGTCGGTGGATACCAGGCTGCGGGAAATGATCCAGGAGCACAAAGACAGCAAGGAAGAGGAGCCGCTGGTGCTTTCCAACCGGGCTGTCCGGGAGGTGCTGGGTTCCTGCGGCGTATCGGAAGAGCATGTGGAGGCCTTCGGCAAAAAGCTCACGGAGGAATTCGGGCCGGAGCTGGCCCTGCGCCCCCAAACCCTGGTGGATCACAGGAAATTGGAGGTATGCACCCCCGATGTAAAGATCCAGGTAAACCCGGAAAGAAGCGACCTGCTGGAAACCAGGATCATCGATGGGGCAAGGTATATCCTGATCCGGGCTGGCGAGGGCGTGGAGGTAAACGGCGTCCCCGTGCGCATTGTATAAAAGGAGGCTGAAGAGCCTGCCGCAGAAAAGCTAAGGGTAAGGCGGACCGCAATGGGTTGCCCTACCCTTTTTTATGACGCTTTCAGAAAAAGCGATTGTGGAAAAGAGCGTGAAACGGGAAGCTTATCCTGCTCGATGATAAAAGCGATCCAGAGCCTCGGACAATTTTTCCGGCGCGTCCAGATTCACTTCATGCCCGGCCCCGGGGATCTCCCGCAGTTCCGCGTTTGCCAGAATGCCCGCCAGCTTTCCGGCGGCTTTTTTGTTCGCGCGATCCTTTTCGCCACAGATCACCAAGGCGGGACAGGTGATTTTGGAGAGGGAATCGCTAAAATCCAAATTCATCATAGTTTTGCAAAGCCGGATAAATGCTTCTTTTTCAAATCCCATCTGCTGAAACGCGGATTTTGGCATAAATCGAAACAGGAAATTTTGAACCCTCAGCATGGTTTTCGGCATTTTGTATTGCGGAGCGATCAGGGCCAGCGAATGGACCTTTTCGGGGCGCTCAATGGCATAATTCAAGGCCAATACTCCACCGAGAGATAAACCGCATAAGTCTATTTGTTCCTCGGTTTGATCGCAAATCGCCGAAACGGCTTCATAAAGGTTTTGATACGTTGCCTCTTTTCCCTGAAGGATATTAGCCAAATCAGGACAGATGCAGTGCTCGGCAGTCTGCAATTTCACAATAGCTTCTCTCCAGCCTTCACTTGTTTGCCCCAGGCCGTGTAAAAAGACCCGCCGCATACTACCCCTCCTCTGATTTCCGATTTGTCCGCAGGGCCATTATAAAACAGCGCCCACTGAAAATCAACAGTTTTCAGTGGACGAGGACTTTCTTGCTCCGGCGCGGGGAAGGACAAGGGAAAAACAAAAATTGCAGAGCGGTAAATGATGGTTTAACGGCGAGGCACAGCAGCCACTCGTGCCCTTACTTGGTGCAGGAAAATGATTTCTGACCCGACCGCAGGAAAAATGATAAATTATAGTTTAGCAAACTAGTCGTTAGCTGTTAGTTGTTAGTCGTTAGAGAGGGGCGAGTTCTCGCTTTTGTCATTCTGAGGAACGCAGAAAGCTATAGCTTTCTTGACGAAGAATCTCGTCCTTCATTTCCTGAATAGAAAGGAAAAGGGCGAGATTCTTCACCGGGAAAGCAAGGTTAAAAAGCTATAGCTTTTTGTGCTTGTCTGTTCAGTAATGACAGGAGGAAAATAAGCGGTACGCCGCAAATTCCAATTTAGCAATTAGTAAGCAGCGCGAAGGCCTTCCCTTACTTGTTAGAGGGAAAACAGACTGCTTCACAGTCTGCAGAAACCTCCGGACGGCGAGCACGTCCCGGTGGGGGGGGATTTGATACACGCAGAAACTACTATAGAATCGCTGGTTACGTCCCCTCAGTCACGGCACAGCCATGCCAGCGGGAGCTGCTCGAAGAGCAGTTTTTCCCTTCATATAAATAAGTGAAGCTTAAGGGCTGAATTATAACTTCCCACTCTCCTTTTTGTTTCCCCAATAAACCTTTGCTGTGGAATGCCGGTGCTCAAATACCGGAAACAGGTCAAAGGCCGTGGGTTTTTATCGGTTTTCAAAGCATCTGCTTTTCAGGCAGCTCTATCTCTCAGCAAGACCACGGTATGAAAGAGCCCGGTCTCTTCCTCGTAATACTGCCGGAGGGTACCGTTGTGCCTTTTCACGGTGTGGGCTATGCTCCGCAGGCCGATGCCGTGGCGCTCCCGGTGGGGCTTTCGGGTGAGAAAACCTCCTTTTCCATCACTTTCCGGGGGAGAAACGCAGGTATTCACCAAAGAGATCAGCAGCGCGCCGCCCGGGCGGGTATCCACCAGCAGCTCCAGATACGGGCTTTCACCGCCCTGTGCCGCTTCCACGGCGTTTTCCAGAAGATTGCCAAACAGGGCGGTCACATCGCTCTGCTCCAAATGGTCTACGGAGTGGCTGCGGACATCTACCAGAAAGCCAACGCCGCTTTCCTGACAGAGCTTCCCATACCGGGAAAGGATCACGTCCAGAATGGGGCTGCCGCAGAAGCGCACTCTGTTTTGCAGGGCGGGAGAACGCTCCAGCTCCGTGATATAGCGGGCCGCCTCCCCCTGCTCTCCCGCCAGATCCCGCAGGGCGGCCAAATGCTTGCGGATATCGTGGATCAATACTCGCTGGCTGTCGTACTGCTCTTCCAGGGCCTTATAGTACTCCACCTCGTTCTGCCGCTTTTGCAGCATCAGCTGGTCGGAAAGATTCTGCCTGTCTATCTGGCGGCTGTAGCGGTATCCCAAAAGCAGCAGCAGGTTGTTCAAAACCAACAGCAAAAGCCCTGCCAGAACAAAGGAGCCCATGCTCAGCCGGATCCCCGTGACCAGGGAGGTATAGACCATGATTAGCAAAACAAAAATGGTGACCAGGGAAAAGCCCGTCAGCACCATGGCAATGGGCGCGGCGCTTTTTTCTTCTTCAGCGCCTCCTCTTTGCAGCCGGGTGCACACCCGGGAATAGCCCAGGTAGAAAAGCCTTCCGCTGCCGGCCAGCACAAAAAAGCCCAGCACCAGCGCAATGGTTTCTTTCATTACCGCATCGCCTCCACATAAAGCATATAGGCGTTCTTAAATTCCTGAACCCTTCTTCTGGCCAGGTAGGCCGGATATTCCCGCTCGCCGGGAGCGGAAAGCGTGATGAGATTTGGGGAAAAGGCAGTGACATATTTCATGTTGATGATAAAGCTGCGGTGGGTGCGGAAAAAACTGCCGATCTCCAAAAGCTGTTCCCAGTGCCGAATGCCCCGGTGGGATTCATAAATTTTATCCGCCGTGTAAAGCAGCACCTTATGCCCCCGCGCCTCCGCCATCAGGATCTCATCGGCATACCGGGTAACAGAGCCCTCGGCAGTCTCGATCAGCACGGGCCGGGTATCTACGCTGAGCTGGTACAGGGCGTCCTTCAAATTGCGAAACAGGCGGCTTTTGTCCACGGGCTTGGAAAGGTAGCGAAACACATGAAACCGCATGGCCTCGTCCAAATAGTCTCCGTATGCGGTGACGATGAAAATTTTCAGGTAAGGGTTCCGCTCCTTCAGCCTGGCCCCGATCTGGATCCCGCTGACGCCGGGCATTTCCACATCCAGAAAGGCAAGCTCCGCCCGTGGAGCTTCCGCTCTGTCCTCCTGTTCCAAAAGCTCTTCCCCGCCGGCATACAGAGAAAGCTCTGGCTCTGCCAGGCCGTTTTCCGCAAAGTATTCCAGCACAAGGGCGGAAAGCTCCTGAAGAACGGATTCCTCGTCGTCGCAAAAGATGATCCGCATGTTCTTTTCCTCCTCTCCGGCAAATTCAAAAGAGCGGCCTTGGTCTTTTCAGGGCGGCTTTCCCTGACAAAAGCGTCCGCGCCGCAAAGAAAGCCAGGCAGCGCGCCCTAGACCATTTCAGGAAGCTGTGCTTTGATCCACTGGCTTGCGGACAAGATCATATCCGCAATAAAATCTTTGTCTATTACAAAATCCCAGGGACTTTCACAAACCAGCGCAAATACCTGTTGGATCAAAGCGCGGGTCGCAGGCTTCAGCTCCAGGCTGCGAAAATCACAAGCTGCCTGAGGCTCTGATTTGAGAAAATCCACAAATAATTTTTGCAGCAGATCCCCGCCGCGCTTGGCGCGGGAGGGATAGCCCCTGGAAACAAGGGCAATATTGTGATCGAACAAGGGGGCCAGCGAGAGGATCTTCCCGCTTTCTGTGTCTCGCAGGAAGCCGTAATTGTTGGTGTGGCGGTCCATATTCAGCACTAAGGCGTCCAGATAGAGCATTCCCACATATTCCGCGGCCGCTTTGGGGGAAATGGCCTTGATTTCCCGATAATTTATCTGAAAGTCTTCCTCGTCCCGCAGAATGGAATAGATCGGTTCAAAGGCTGTCGTCTCATCGGTGAAATTTTTGCTGCGGATATAGGCTGAATTTTTCAGGCTGTCCGTGGGAAGCCTTTGATCATGGTCAGAAGCCTGATCAAAGGCGGAAACCCGCTCATATCGCGCCATATTCAAGCCGAGCATTCTTCCGAAATGATAGATAAACAGCTCTGAAAAAAGCTCTGCCGCACTGCCGGCTTTATACATCCACCAAACACCGTCCAGCAGCTTCCAGCATTTTTCAAAGCTGCCGGTATTGGTAAGCTCAGGCGTTCCGGCAGTTCCATCACTCTTGGAAAAAGAATCGGGATCTCCATACAGCGCAAGCGCCGCAAATTCATTTTTCTCGAAACGCACCTGTTCATAGGTCAGGCTGCCGCCTTCCGGCAAAAACCAGTAGGGATCCGTAATGGTGGCTCCATGTACCCTCAGCACAGCGGCCAGATCATCGTTCGGAGCCAGCCGCAGGGCCTTGCGGAGTAATCTGGAATTTGTTCTGTGGGCATCGATCGCCCTACCGCGCAGCCAGCCTTCTATATCATTATATTTTTGTAAATACAGCGGGCAGTGGCGCGGATCGGTAACGATCACATCATCGTTTCTTATTTCAGCCGCCTTCCTATCCTTTGACAGTACTGTTCCGTTCAGCATGGCTTCCTCTCCTCCGCTTTTTTCAGATGCAGGGCAAAGGGAACCCCCTGCTCCCGGACAACATATTCCAAATAAATGCTGATACCTACAGAAAAGGGCATTCCCAGTTTTTCAAATACTTCTCTGGCTTCCCTGTACAGGCTTTCGTCAATGCGTACACTTGTGGAAATCGTAGCCATGCAAAATCATCCTTTGTGATTCTTTTTGTCCATTGTATTACATTGTTGCACACTCGTCAAGAGACGTTTCCGCGCAAACCATAAAAGCTTTTGCCTCCTGGGAAACCAGCAAAGAAAGTGTTCGAGAGAGACTGACGTGGGATAAATGAAAAAGTTGAATTTTATTTTAAAATATGGTATGGTTTTCTTAAGCAAATATCCGGGAGGAATTATAGTATGCAGGCCAGAAAACTGAAGCCGGAGGAGCGGTATTATTCCGGCCTCCACATGGCGGTGGCCTTTGAGGGCGGCTTTGACCTTTTGAAGGAGCGCGCCGCCGCGCGGGAAGCGAAGGAGGACCCCCGCGCCGACTGCTGGGCCGCTTTTTTGGAAAACCAGCCCATGCCTGTGGCCAGCTTTATCATGAACAAATACCGGTCCCGGTTTGACGGGCATATCGTAAAAATGGGAGGCGTTGGGGGCGTTGCCACCCTGCCCGCTCACCGGCGGGGCGGGGCGATCCGCGCCTGTATGCAGGCCTCCTTCCGGGAGCTTTACGACAGCGGTTTTGTGCTTTCCTCGCTCTATCCCTTCAGCGCCGCCTATTATCGGAAGTTTGGCTTTGAAAACGGGCAGCCCTGCCATTTGTGGACCCTTCCCCTTTCCGACCTGAATGTGCCGGACGTGGGCGGAAAGGTCACAGAGCTTTTTCCCGGGGACGATCTTTCTCCCCTGCTTACGGTGTACAACGCCATGTACGAAAACTGCAATCTTTCCGTGGTGCGGGAAGTTTACGACCCTGATCTGGAAAAAGAGAATCTGCTGGAGCAGAAGCGCTATATTTTCGTTTGGGAGGACGAACAGGGAGTTCCCGGTGCGTTCCTCATCGGCGGACGGGACGGAGAGGTGTTGAACTGCCGCACGGACTTTTCCGCTCGAAACGGCCTGCTGTTCCGGGACGCCAGGGCTTTGCTGGGGCTTTTACACTTTGTGCGCACGGCTTTTATCGCCAATTTTCAGGCGATCCGCTTTTCCACCCCCGCCCATGCGAATATTCTTTCCCTGTTTCCGGAGGCCGCCTCCATGGACTGCAAGCTGTTTCTAAACGGCATGCTCCGAGTGGTGAACGCCCAGGAAGCCTTGAAGCTCTGCCGCTGCCGGGGGGAAGGAAGCCTTACCCTGAAGCTTACCGATCCGCTTTTAGAGGGAAATAATGATACCTTCCAGCTGACCTTTGCCCCCGGCAGGGAAAACCGGGTGGAGCGCGTGGCTTCAGAGCCTGACGCGCTGCTTCCCATCGGCGATTTTTCCGCCCTGCTTTGCGGGGTGCGAAACGCGGAAGAGCTTTCCTGGATGCCGGAAACGGCGGTAAAAAATCTCGACGCGCCCTTTGACAGCGTATTTTATCACAAGCCCTGCCATGTGCTGGACTTGTTCTAAGGAACCACTGAATAAATCGCGCCTTGCGGCTTGGCACGCAACTAGCTTGCAGATTGAATCAGTGCTTCCCTAAAAGGAGGAAACCCTATGAGCATACTGAGAAAAGAATGGACGCGAAAGGCCTGCGGGGAACCGGGGCGCATTTTCTCCCGAAGCTGGGTCCGGGAGGAAGCGCCGCCCAAGGCGGTTCTGGTCATCGCCCACGGCATGGCGGAGCACAGCGCCCGTTACGACCATTTCGCCTCCTTCCTGGCGGAACGGGGCTATGCGGTCTATATGAACGACCACGCGGGCCATGGGCGCTCCGCCCAGATAAACGGCCACTTTGCTGACAGAAACGGCTGGGAAAACGTAGTAAATGACTTAAACGCCCTGATGGACGAGGCCCAGAAGGAGCACCCCGGGCTTCCGCTGTTTCTCATGGGACACAGCATGGGCTCCTTTTTATCCCGCTCCTTCCTGATTCGTTACGGGGAAAGGCTTTCCGGCTGTATTCTCTGCGGCACCATGGGGCAAAACCCCGGCGTAAAACCCGGAAAGGCCCTGGCGGAGCTGCAATGCAAGCTGCGGGGACCCCGATCCCGGGGCAATTTCATCGATAAGCTGGCCTTCGGCGCTTACAATAAGCGCATCAAAAACCCGGTAAATAAATTTGCCTGGCTTTCCACCGATGAGGAAAACTGCAAGGCCTACGCCGCCGACAAAATGTGCGGCTTCGCCTTTACCGCCGCCGGGTATCGTGATCTCTTCACCGGGCTTTTAGAGGTGAGCTCTCCCCAATGGGCGTCCGCCGTTCCCAAGGAGCTTCCCATCTATCTGGTGGCCGGTACGGACGACCCCGTGGGCAATTACGGCGTTGGCCCCAGGCAGGTGGCGGACGCCCTGCGGGAAGCGGGTGTAAAAAACGTGGAGCTCACCCTGTATCTCGGCATGCGCCACGAACTGCTGAATGAAACGGAAAAACAGAAGGTTTATGACGATATCCTCCACTGGTTGGAAACAAGAAAGGAGCTGGCCCAAAAATGAAGCGCTTATTAGCCTCTCTGCTTGCGGCAGTGCAGATCTTCCTGGGAAATTCCCTTCCCGCGGCCTCCGCGGCGGGCACGACCTTTTCCGATGTAAAGCCCGGCAGGTGGTATTACAACGATATCACCGCCATGGCCGATTCCGGCTGGCTCGCCGGGTACAAGGACGGCACCTTCCGGCCCAATAAGACCATTACCGGGGCGGAATTTGTAAGCATTGTGGCCCGCCGGAAGGGCCTTACCCCTTCTCAGGGTCAGATCAGGCACTGGGCGGCCTCCATGACCCAGGCGGCCCTGGAGCAGGGCTGGTACGACTGGGATGAGCTCCCCCCCACCGGGCAGACCTTTGACCGGCCCATTTCCCGGCAGGTGGCGGTGAAGATCCTGATGAAGGCCTTTCTCCCCGGCGCTCAGGGAGATTACAATACGGAATCCCGGAAAATAAAAGATTTCTCCAAATTGGACGGCAGATATTACGAAACCGTGCTGGCCGCCTACGCGGAGGGCATTGTGGTGGGAGACCCGGACGGCTCCTTCCGCCCCAGAGACGGCCTGTCCCGTGCGGAGGCCTGCGCCCTGGTGTGCCGGGCCACGAAAAAGGCAAACACCCCGGACGCGCCCCCCTATGAGCCCGATACGCCCCCCACACCCGTGGAAACCAGAAAGGGGGGCGTTACCGAAAACGGCAAGCTTCAGGTAAAGGGAACGCAGCTCTGCAACGAGGCGGGCGAGCCTATTGTTTTGCGGGGTATGAGCACCCACGGCATGCAGTGGTACGGGCAGTACGCCTCCTCCGGGGCCATCAAAACCACGGCGGACTATGGGGCAAATCTGTTCCGGGTGGCCATGTACACCGGGGAAAACGGCTATCTTTCCCAGCCGGAGACCATCAAAAAACAGGTGATCGCCGCAGTGGACGCCGCCATTCAAAACGACATGTATGTCATTCTTGACTGGCATATCCTTTCCGATGGAAACCCCAAAAGCCATTTGCGGGAGGCGAAAAGCTTCTTCTCCGAAATGGCGAAGCGATACAAAGACAGCCCGGCGGTGCTCTATGAGATCTGCAACGAGCCCAATGGCAATGTTTCCTGGAAAAACGATGTGAAGCCCTATGCCCAGGAAGTGGTAAAAACCATTCGGGACGCCGGCTCCGACGGAGTGATCCTCATCGGCAGCCCCACCTGGAGCCAGGATATCCACCTGGCCGCCGCCGACCCGGTACAGGGGAAAAACCTGATGTACACCCTGCACTTCTACGCGGGCACTCACGGCAAGGAGCTGCGGGATCGGATCGATTCCGCCAGAAACAAGGGGATCGCCATCTTTGTTTCGGAATGGGGCACCAGCCGCGCCGACGGCAGCGGCGGCGTGTTCCTGAAGGAAGCGGGAGAATGGCTGGATTTCCTGGAAAGCCGAAGCATCAGCTGGGCAAACTGGTCCCTTTGCGACAAAAATGAGACCTCCGCCGCTCTGAAGCCCGGCGCCTCCGCCAACGGCGGCTGGAAGCAGAAGGATCTCTCCGAATCCGGGAAATTTGTATTTTCCAGATTCTAGAGAGTAGATGCTGGACAGTATCGCAAAGAAAGGGCAAAGGAAAACAACACGGCAATGTGGTAAATCCCGGTTTCGCATATTGGCTGGGCCGGTTTATAAAGAACTACACGCAGACCGTTTCACGGTCTGCTGACAACAAACGGCGCTATGTTCCCTTGCGGGAGCATAGCGCCTGTTTGTTACGGGGGATATTCAAAGAGACATGCCCTGAAAATGCCGTTGCCGCCGGGGAGGGCAAAGGCATTTGAAGCGGCAGGAAAGCCGTTTTAGGGCTTTGCCATCTGTTGCATAATGATTACGCACAACAGTCTGATCTGCAATACATTTTCATCGTATACTTAGAGCCTATTCCGAAATCTGACGGCGCTATCTGCGCACGTCTTATTTCGGGATAGGCTCTTAAACATCAATCGTCATTCAATTTCTGAATTTTTTTGCTGTGCAGAGACAAAATACTCAGGACAAAGCCGCAGACTCCCGTACATAAAAACATAACAGCCATGCCGCTTCCTGCGCTATTCCCTACGATTGTTCCCAGTATTCCTGCCAGCCTGTTTCCGGAAGCCATAAAGGGTTCAAAAACATAATCTGCCAGCCAGCCTCCGAGGATAATGCCGGCCGGAATCGTGCTGTACTGAATGGCGTTCCTGACGGCAAACACCCTCCCCTGCAGAGCGGCAGGAATCTTCCGATACAGTATCGTATTCTGATTTGCCATGATAAATGGAATCGGCAGACTGGCAGCGACCGCAGCAGCGGACCACCAGAATACATTTTTCCCAACTGCCATCATCAAGTCCCCAAACAGAAAAGACAGTGCCGCCGAAACATAAATTGCCGCTGTCTTATGGCGGCTCTCTTTTTTCACGGAAACAATCATTCCTCCGGCAATCCCGCCTATTCCCATGCAGGCATTTACCATTCCAAGCGCAACGCTGTCCCCGGAGCTTCTTGCCAGGATCATGGGTGATAAAATATTTTCATAGGTCAGCCTTGAACAGAAATTAATCAGCGCCATTGTCAACATCATGTAAAAAATGCCCATTTCTTTTTTTAGAAAGTCAAACCCCTGCGCTATCCCGGCAAAGGGCGAGCTGTATGCTTTGTCCTGCGCCTGTTCTGGGATCGTAATATAAAACAGCAATACGCAAAAGGCAAAGGCAAAGCTCGCCAGATCTATCAGCAGGATAAGCGGAAGCCCGCCTACCGCAAACAGGAAAGCCGCCAGCATGGGGCTGAATACCACGATAAGATTACTGGAAAAAGAATTCATTCCGCTGACATTTGAAATCTTCTCCTTTGGCACAAGCCTTCCCGTTGCCACTGCGGACGCGGGCTGCTGGAAGGCGTTCGTTACACCGATCACCGCATTTATGGCATAGATAGTCCAAACCTCCAGACAGCCCGCAAGCAGAAATGCCAATACTGTCAGTGAACCGGCTGCCGCAATACTGTCCGAAACCAGCATGATCGTTTTCTTCTTATGCCTGTCTATAAAACCGCCGACAAACAGGCTTAAAAAGACATACGGCACATAATTGCAAAAGGACATCAGCGAAACGGACATTGCGGAATGGCTCTGTTCATACGCCCACAAAACAAGCGCAAACCCGGTCATGGAGCTTCCAAGACCTGATACGCTCTGGCTTAACCATAAAATAATATATTTCTTAAATGCTCTTTCTTCCATTGAATTTTCTCCATTCTATTCTCTATGATTCTCAGAATAAAAAGTACAAAATCCAATGTGGACGATAGTTTTTACCTCTGTACAAATTTCGTCCAGACATCAGACTTTGTACAGAGTTGATTGCTTAAATCGATTCTTCTATGACAATAACATAGCATTTTAACACCCCCTTTCTGCTGTGCTTTTTATTATACAACTATTTTCCCGCCTGCTCAATCATTTGTTCCGCCAACTGCCGGAACAGGCCGGCAGTTACCCTGTATGGACAGTGAACATGTAATCGCTGAATTTTGATTTGCAGAACTCCGCCCATGTTCTTAATTTCTCATTGCTCATTCTATGCCGCTTCACCCCCTCTGAAACAGAAAGTCCTTGCATTGCCAAAGAAAAAACTTCCCTCCTGGAAGACTTGATGATCGGTAAAAAAGTATCACAATACAACAAGGGCGGCGCTTCCCAATGGAGGCGCCGCCCAAAATTTTTCTCTTTTTCGTTGTACTGATTATTCCTGTCCGGTCAAAATGCTTTCGGGATCCACATAGATGCCGTCCCGGCGCACCTCCAGGTGCAGGTGAACTCCCTCCGCCGCCTCAAAGGGCACGGCAGTCACTGTGCCGATGGCCTGTCCCTTTGTGACGGTATCGCCTTCCTTCACCAGGAAATTTTCCCCCAGGCCGCAATAGAAAAATTCGTACTCGCCGTGCTCGATCTCGATCACATTGCCCAGCATGCGGTCGGTGTAAGTGCGCTTGACCTGCCCGTTGCCGCAGGCGTAAACCTCTTCACCGCTTTCCGCCTTTTCGTCCATGCCGGTATGGATCCGCCAGTCCTTCATGGTTTCGGAATAGACGGGGGCCCCGGCGCTGTAAGCCTTGTGGATCTCTTTGGATTGCAGCGGGTGGATCAGCTCGTCGCTGATCTCATAGATGGGCGCGTTTACCGGGATCTGGGGCTCAGAGGAAACCGGCTCCTCCGGCACAGAGCTCACCGGCTGCTCCGCTTCGCTGCTGTCGATCTTGCTGCTTTCCTCTTTTCCCGTTACAGCTCCCACGGTCTGGCGGGCGGGAGCGGAAGAGGCGGAGGAGCTGGGCGCTTCCGGGTCGTCCTTGATCCGGCTTACCGTTTTGCCGCTCTGGGACTTGGGCGCCTGGCTCTGCACCGAGCCGGAACTTGCCTTCCCGGCCTCCGGGGCAAGATAATTGTGTACCGCGTCATAGGTGCTCCACGCCGCGATCCCCACCGCCACCAGACAAACCGCCAGGGCAAGGTAGAACCCATTTTTCCGGGCCTTGTTCTCTGAAAAACGTCTTCCGTTCATGTGTTCCATTCCTTTCGGATTAAAATACAGTTTGCTTGCATCTGTATTTTGAGCCGAAAATTCCGGGATTATACTTTTCAAACGCTCAGATTTTTTGAAAGCGCCCTTCAGCCCGCCGGGCGGAAAAGCGCGGCGCCAGCATGTGAAATGAGGAATTAGCAATGAGCAACTTAAGAATAGAGTTTGATAAATGAGAATTTGGCGTATAAGTTGTTAGTCGTTAGTTGTTAGAACAAGGAAAAGTCTTCTTTTTCTGTCATTCTGAGCGAAGCGAAGGATCTCGTTCTTTAGTTATTAGTTGTGAACAGTTAGTTGATAGAAAGGGCTCAAGAACAAAATTCTTCGCCTGCGGCTCGGAATGACAGCGAGAGGGCTTGCCCTTCCTTGCTCATTGCTCATTGCCCATAATATCCAGCATCTAAAAATCCCTTTCTAACAACTAACAACTAATAACTAACATCTAACAACAAAAAGGGAAAAGGCCGGCAGCACTGCCGGCCTTTTCCCTTTTTGCTTGAGGGGTATTATTGAGGAGGGTAGAACACGTATCTCAAAGAAAAGGTGCGGTCCATTTCTTCTGAGTACATTTTTATTATAGCGGAAAACCCGGAGGAGTTGTTACCGCGCTGTGAATAAAGCTTAAAGAATTTCCGCAAGATTTGTGAACGTTTTGCAAAGCTTCGCACAGAAACCATGCGGAAAAATTTTCCGAAAATATATTCAAACAAATGTTTACTTTTTCCTATACTATATGCTATACTTAAGGCTGGAAGAAGCTTTTGATTCGTAAAGCGCGTAAAACCATTTGAATCGTAATGGAGGCATTGCCATGGAACGCCTGACAAAAAGCCAGCAGAAGGTCTATGATTTCCTTGTGAAGGAAGCGCCCAAGGGCGTACCTCCCACCGTGCGGGAAATTTGCGCCGCTACGGGGCTTCACTCTACCTCCACCGTTCACGCCCACCTGAAAACCCTGGAAAAGCTGGGGTATATCACCAGAGACGCAGGCCTGAACCGCTCCATTCGCATTGAAGGCAGCACCGCCGCGGTACAGGTGCCAATTTTGGGAAAGGTCACCGCCGGGCAGCCCATTTTGGCTGTGGAGGATATTGAAGGTTATCTCCCCTTCCCCCAAAAAGAGGGCAGGGAGCTTTTCGCCCTGCACGTCAGCGGCCTGAGTATGCGTGACGCCGGCATTCTGGACGGTGATTATGTAGTGGCACAGCGTGTTTCTACCGCGGAAAACGGCGATATCGTCGTGGCCATGATCGAAGACGAGGCCACGGTAAAGCGCTTCTACCGGGAAAAGGACCGGGTGCGGCTACAGCCGGAAAACCCGGATTTTGAGCCCATTTATTCCGACAATGTGTTCCTGCTGGGAAAGGTCATTGCCGTTATGCGTTATTTATGAAAAGGTTAGTCGTTAGTTGTTTAGAAAAGGGATTTGAAGGGCTCGTTGCAGAGGGAAAAGCTGCAACGAGCCCTTTTAGATGTTAGAGGCCGGATTCTAGATTGCTGGACGGTGATGGCGCCTTCGGCGCAATAATAAGGAAAAACAGGAGAAGAGCAATAAATTGTAGTTTAGCACTTACCCTTGGCTTTCTCGCCTGTCGGCTCGGTTGCTGTGCCCCGGTGGGGCACGTTCAGCAATGTCTGAAGCGACAGCCGAGTTCTCCACTGGAGACCTTCCCCCCACCGGGACGCGCTCACCCCTGAAAGGGGTGCAGTCACCCGATAGGGTAACCGAGGGGTTCTGACAGAGAGATGAAAAATACAGGTTTTTTGCTGGTTTACAGTGAGCTGGAACCTCTCCACCGTCTATCGGCGGTCCCAGAGTTGCAAAGCAACCTTCTTCCCCTGAACAGGGGAGGCAAGGAGTTACTACTATTCATTAGTCCGCTAAATTCCAATTTACCACCCTGCCAACGGTCGGCTCAGAAACCGGTTTCCCGTACCAAGCAACTTCACGAGTGCATGCGCCGGCTCGGCGCTAAATTCCAATTTATCATCTTACTTATGGTCGGGTCGGAAACCGGTTCCCCGCACCAAGAGGGTTCTCGAGTGGGTGCAGCGGCACAAGCGTTGTAACCAACGCTGCAAATTCCAATTTATCGACTAGTCCTCTCCTGTCATTCTGAGGAAAGAAAAGAAGAAGAATCTTGCCCTGAAAGCCCTTCAAAAAGACCCCAGTACGAGATTCTTCGCCGAGAAAGCAAGGTTTCCTTGCTTTCTGTTCAGTAATGACAGATAGAAAGTAAGCTGTTCTCCCGCACCTAGCAGCTTTACGTGTGCCTGCGGCGGCTCGCCGCCAAATTCCAATTTATCAAACGGGTTTCTTCTCTTTCCTTGCTCATTCCTCATGATACTTTCGAAACAGCTAGCAGCAGATCTGCGCCACGCAAATGGTGTGCAGCACGCTGCCTGCCAGCACAAACAGGTGAAACACGGAGTGAATGTAGGGAATTTTCTTTCCCACTCCGTAGAGGATCGCCCCAGCGGTATAGCACAGGCCGCCGGAAAGCAGGCACCAGAAACCCACTGTACTCAGGTGGGCCATCACCGGCTTCATGGCGATCACCACCACCCAGCCCATGGCCAGGTAGCACACCATGGAGACCCTTTTGAACCGCTCCACACTGACGGCGTTTAAGACTACTCCCAGTACTGCCGCGCCCCATACCACGCCGAACAGAGACCATCCCCAGGCCCCGCCCAGGCACACCAGGGTAATGGGCGTGTAGGTGCCGGCGATCAGCAGGAAAATGGTGCAGTGATCCAGAGAGCGGAATACCACCTTGGCCTTATTCAGGCCCAGGGCATGGTACAGGGTGGACACCGCGTACAGCAGGATCATGGTAGCGCCGTAAATGGATACGGAAACCACGTTGATCGCCCGTTTTTCACAAAACACCAGCAGCAGCACCAGGGCCGCCACGGCAAACAGCGCGGACACCCCATGGGAAACGGCGGAGAAGATCTCCTCCCCCAGGGAATATCTGGGAAGCCCCAAAAAGCGCCGTTTTTCCAGCCTGCGCTCCGATTTTTCCACAGCCATTACAACGCCTCCTTTCTGTAGCTCCAGTATACCGCAATCAAACAGAAAAAACAAGGCGGAAGACCCCCCAAAAATGCCGTTGCGTCCTTCTCTAACGGCTAATAACTGACAACGAAAGACCGAGATTCTTCGCCTTCGGCTCAGAATGACAGAAAAGGGGACTCAGAATAACAGGAAAGAGGCTCAGAATAACAGGAAGGGAGGCAGAGTGACAGGAAGGGGGCCCAGAATCGTAGGAAGAAGGGGGAAGAACAACAGGAAAAGGTGAGCGCTTTCCCATTTATCCTGCCGCCCTCAACCTCCAAATGCCCTTCCCTAACAACTAACGACTAACCGCTAACATCTCATTTGCCAAATCCCACCAAAGAGTGTATAATAAAGCTGTTTTACAGCGCCGGGGCACAGCGACCGGCCTTTTGATGATAGAACCCGGTCTTTTTGAGAAGAATAATACGATTCCGTATTAGGAGGTGCTTTTGTGCCCAAGGTCAGTATTGTGGTTCCGGTCTACAATGTAAAGGATTATCTGGAAAAATGCGTGGATTCCATTCTCCGTCAGACAGAGCGGGAGTTTGAGCTGCTGCTTATCGACGATGGCTCCACCGACGGCAGCGGGGAGCTTTGCGATACTCTGGCCGAAAGGGACGGCCGGGTGCGGGTAATCCACCAGGAGAACCGGGGGCTGGGCGGCGCCCGGAACACCGGGATCGAGGCGGCCCGGGGAACATGGCTGCTGCTGGTGGACAGCGACGACTGGATCGAGCCGGAAATTCTGGAAAAAGCCCTGAAGGCGGCGGAGCGGGAAAACGCGGATATGGTGTCGTTCGGTTTTCGCTCGGTGGATCTGCAGGGGAAGGAATTGGGCCTGTTCCGGGACAAGCTTCCCAAAAACCGGGCGCTTTCCCTTGCGGACTGCAAGGCGCTGCTGCTTTCCTCTCCCTGCGCCTGGAATAAGCTGTATAAGACGAGCCTGTTTCAGCGCTCCGGCGTGCGCTATCCCCTGCGGGTGTGGTATGAGGATATCCGTACCACGCTGAAGCTGCTGCTGTTTGCGGAGCGCGTGGTTTCTCTGGACGATATCGGGTACAACTATTTGCAGCGGCCCGGCTCCATCATTCAAAACCTCAATGTGGAGCGGAATGTGGAAATTTTAGAGGCCTTTGACGATATTTTCACCTATTTCCGGGAACAGGGCCTGTTTGAAAAATACCGGGACGAGCTTTGCTTTTTAACCCTTTTTCACGTTTATCTTACTGCCTCGGTGCGAGTGATCCGGCTGGACAGACGCCATGCTCTGGTTCCGAAATTTGCCGCCTACCTCCGGGAGCATTTTCCGGACTACCGGCAAAACCCCTACCGGGCCACCCTTACCCGCAACCAGCGGCTTCTCCTGTTCCTCCTGGAAAAAAAGCAGTATTTTCTCATTGCCCTGCTTTTCAAACTAAAAGGCTGAACCGCCTTTGTGCCTTTTCTAAAGACGAAAGACCGAGATTCTTCGCTTCGTTCAGAATGACAGGGAAGAGAATCAGAGTAATGGAAAAGAAAAATCCCTTCTCTAACAACTAACCACTCACAACTAACTACTAAATGGGGTGCCTTATGCCAAAAGTCAGTGTGATCATTCCCGTCTACAATGTAAAAGACTATCTGGAAAAATGCGTGGATTCCATTCTCTGTCAGACAGAGCCGGATTTTGAACTGCTGCTCATTGACGACGGCTCCACCGACGGCGGAGGGGAGCTTTGCGATGCTCTCGCCGAACGGGACCCCCGGGTTCGGGTGATCCACCAGGAAAACGGCGGGCCGGGCAGCGCCAGAAATACCGGGATCCGGGAAGCCGCCGGCAAATGGCTGCTCCAGGTGGACGGAGACGACTGGATCGACCCTGAGCTTTTGGAGACGACCCTGGAAGCGGGAGAACGGGAAAACGCCGATCTTGTCATGTTCGGCATGCGCTTTGTGGACGAAGGGGGAAGGGTGCTTGCCACTCTCACGGAAAACGTGCCGAAAAATGTGGGCCTTACCCTCAGAGAGCATAAAAACCTGCTGCTCACCGCCCCCGCCACGGCGAATAAGCTGTACCGCAGAGACCTGTTTCAGCGGGCGGGGGTGGAATATCCGCCCCGCATGTGGTATGAGGACGCCCGCCTGACCCCCATGCTGATGGCGGAGGCCGGCAGCATGGTGTTTCTGGACGATATCGGGTACAATTATTTTCAGCGCTTCGGCTCTACCATGCGGAACAGTAACCTGGACCGAAATGCGGAAATTTTAGATACCTTTGACGCGATCCTCACTTATTTCCGGGAAAAAGGCCTGTTTGAGGAATACCGGGAGGAGTTGTGCTTTCTCACCTATTCCCATTTATATCAGGCCGCTGTGCGGGTAGTTCGGGCGGACAGAAGCCACCCGCTGCTTCCCAGGCTGCAAAGCTATCTTACAGAGCATTTTCCCGATTACCGGAAAAACAGCTACATGCGCACGCTGCCGAAAAAACAGAAGCTCGTCTCTTTTCTCCTGGAAAAAAAGCTTTACCCTCTGGTATCCCTTCTCTTTCGGGCAAGGGGTTGACTTTTCGCTGTATTTCTAAAAAGAAAGGAATGCTTTCGTCTGAGGAAGGCTTATGCCCGCTCCTCTGCGAGGCGCTGGTCGATTTCCCATGAACCTGCTGCAAAAATTCCGGCAGAGAAAGCCCCATGTATTGCTGGAAAACACCATCATGCTGTACATTCTCACCTTTTCCAACGCCCTTTTGGGTCTGGTGACCCAGGGCTATCAGACCCGGGTGCTGGGCGCGGAGCATATCGGCTTGCTGGGCGCGGCCAACTATACCACCAACTTTTTTCAGATTTTCATTGATTTCGGGTTTATCATGTCCGCCACGGCCAAGATCTCCCAGCACCGGGAGGACAAGAAATACCTGAATAAAACCCTTACCTGTGTGGTGTCGGCAAAGTGCTTCTTTATGGTGCTTTCCTTCCTGGTTCTGATGATCTTTATCCGCCCCACGCTGAAGGAGCCGGGGGAGCTTTTGGCCTATGTCTTTTATCTGCTTTATGTCTGCATGGTGGCCCTGCTGCCGGATTTCATGTACCGGGGGCTGGAAAAAATGTCCGCCATTACCGTGCGGGCTGTGCTGGTGAAGGTATTTGCCACCGCCATGGTGTTCGTTTTTGTCAAGCAGCCGGAGGATTATTACCTGGTGCCTCTGATCTCCGCTATCGGCAATGCCGGGGCTACCCTGTTTGTCTATTGGCATTTGTTCGCAAAAATCGGCCTGCGGTTCGCAAAGGTCTCCTTCCGGGATATCTGGCTGGAAATCAAGGACGCTTCCCAGTTCTTTCTTTCCAAGGTATCGGCCGCGATCAATTCCAATCTAAACGGAATTTTGCTGAAAAACGTGGCCGGCCCTGTGGCCAACGGCCTGTACTTCAACGCCGATAAGGTGATCAGCACCGCCAGAAACGGCATGTCCCCCATCAGTGACAGCCTGTACCCTCACATGATGAAGCATAAAAATTTTAAGCTGGTCAAAAAAGCGATGCTGTACATCTATCCCATTATCCTGGCAGGCTGTGCCTTTGTCTTTGTGCTGGCCCGGCCCCTGCTGGTATGGTGGCTGGGAGAAGAGGTGGGGGCCCAGGTGGTGCTTCCCCTCCGGTTGCTGATCCCCGCCGCGGTGTTCACCTTTCCCAATTATATTTTGGGCTATCCCACCCTGGGGGCCATGGGCCTGGCGAGATACGCCAATATCTCCGTGGCCTTCGGCACGGCGGTGTATCTCATCGGCGTGGGGGTCTCCTTCCTCACCTGGGGAATCGATCTGGTTTCCCTCTGCGTGCTGACCTCTTTGACGGACTTTGCCATTCTGGTTTTCCGGCTGGTGGTCATTGTGAGAAACCGGCACTTGATGAGCGGCTCTGAGGGGCCTTTGTCAGAAAAGGAGGAAAAACAGCCATGAATCTGTGGCAAAAGCTGACCCGAAATGGGCTGGGGCTGCTTTTCTCCCTGCTACCGAAAGACCGGAAAAAGGTTTTCTGCCAAAGCTTTATCGGCAGGGGCTATTCCGACAATCCCAAGCCTCTGGCGGAGGAGCTGCTCCGGCGGGGCTATTCGGTTTACTGGACGGTGAAGGGAGAAAAAGAGGCCGCTTCCCTGCCGAAGGAAATCCACCCGGTTTTCCTCGGCACCTTCGGGGAAATTTACCACCGGGCCACCGCCGGGGTGTGGATCGATAACTGCCGGAAGTGGGGACATCTGTTTAAGCGTCCCGGCCAGTACTATATTCAAACCTGGCACGGATTTCCCTTAAAGCGCATCGAAGGGGACGCTGTGGAGGCTCTGGATCCGGAATATGTGGAAACGGCCAAAAAGGATTCTCAAATGGCGGATCTCTTTCTTTCCGACAGCCGGTTTTTAACGGAGATCTACCGGCGAGCCTTCTGGTATGACGGCGATATTCTGGAATGCGGCTTTCCCAGAAACGATCTCCTGTTCGGAGAACACCCGGAGCTGGCGGAAAAGGTGCGAAACGCCCTTGGGCTGGAGCAGGGGAAAAGACTGCTGCTTTACGCCCCCACCTACCGGAAGGACAAGGGCCTTTCGGTCTATGATGTGGATTATGCGCGCTGTGTGAAAGCACTGGAAAAACGCTTTGGCGGGGAATGGCTGATCTTAGCGAGGCTTCACCCCAACGTGGCGGAGAAAGCGGCGGAGCTGAAGCTGCCCCCCATGGTGCGAAACGCTTCGGACTACCCGGATATCGGGGAGCTGTACCTGGCCTGCGACGCGCTGCTCACCGACTACTCCTCCTCCATGTTTGATTTTATGAATACCGGAAAGCCCTGCTTTTTGTATGTAAACGACCTGGCGGCCTATGAGAACGACCGGAATTTTACCTTTGATCTGAACCTGCTTCCCTTCTCCCGGGCGGCGGATAACAACGCGCTGGAGGAAAGCATTCTGTCCTTCGAGGAAGGGCGGCAGGCGGAAAAGGTGCAGGAGTTCCGGCGGGAATTCGGCATGGTGGAACCCACTGGAAACGCCGCCGGGAAAACCATAGATCATCTGGAACAAAGGAGGAATTCTCAGTGAAGCGCGTGATCACCTACGGCACCTTTGACCTGTTGCATTACGGGCATATCAATCTGCTTCGCCGGGCCAAGCAATACGGCGATTACCTGATCGTGGCCCTGTCCACCGATGAATTCAACTGGAACGAAAAGCAGAAAAAATGCTACTTTTCTTATGAAAAACGGAAGCAGCTGTTAGAAGCCATCCGGTATGTGGATCTGGTCATTCCCGAGGAATGCTGGGATCAGAAAAGCCGGGACGTAAAGGAATATCATGTGGATACCTTTGTGATGGGAGACGACTGGGAGGGGAAATTCGATTTCCTGAAGGAGCAGTGTGAGGTGGTCTACCTTCCCCGCACCCCGGAGATCTCCACCACCCAGATCAAAAAGGATCTGAACCGGTAGCGAAAGCCGCCGGGAAAGCACATTTCTTTGCCGGAAGGAACGGAGGCGTATCCATGCAGATCTCAAGCAGATTTACAGTCGCGATCCAGGTTCTCCTGTGTATGGAGCTGCTAAAGGACGAGCAGAAGGTGACAAGCGGCCTGCTGGCCTCCAGTGCGGCGGTGAACCCTGTAGTGGTAAGAAGGCTGCTGCAGCAGCTCAAGGCGGCGGGGATCGTCCGTGTGGCACGGGGCACGGGCGGCGCGGAGCTTTTGAAGCCGGCCGAAGAAATTACCCTGCTGGAGATCTATCGCGCAGTGGAATGTGTGGAAAAGGGAGAGCTTTTCCATTTCCACGAAAACCCCAATCCCCTTTGCCCTGTGGGAAGAAATATTCATGGGGTCTTAGACGAAAGGCTCACGGAAATTCAGAAAGCCATGGAGCAGAAGATGGAATCCATGACCCTTCGGGACCTGCTGGAAGATACGCGGGAAAAAATCAGATGTAACACTTGACATTACAATGAAAAGCCGCTATACTTGTGTTGTACTAATGAATGTTACAACAAAGAATGGAGGCTTTCTCAATGAAAAACTTTACCAAGGTAAGCGTTGTGCCGGGCGCCAGAACAGAGCTGCACGACAGCCTTTCCCTGACAGGCGCGGAGATCAGCGTAAACGATCTTCCCGCGGGAACGGGCGTGCCCTTTGTTCACTCCCATAAGCAGAATGAGGAGATCTACGGGGTGCTTTCCGGGAAGGGAAAGGCTGTGATCGATGAGGAAACGGTGGAACTTTCCGCAGGGGACTGGATCCGCGTTGCCCCGGCGGCAAAGCGTCAGTTCTCCGCGGCGGAGGATTCCGCCATCAGCTTCCTCTGCATTCAGGTGAAGGAAAACTCTTTGGAGGGCTATACCATGGAGGACGGCGTAGTAGAAGAGGTGTAAGATCTGCTTTTCGGAAAGAGGTTGGAGCAGTAAATGAGCAAATATCAGCTTCTGTGGGAGCACCTTCAGAAAACCGAGGGAGGTTCTCTCACTCTGTCCTTTGAAGAGCTCCGCCAAATCGCGGGAGTCCCTCTGGACCATTCCTTTCTGCAATACAAAAAGGAGCTTTTAAACTACGGCTGGCAGGTGGAGAAGATCTCCATGAAAAACCAGACCATCACCTTTTTGAAATGGAAGGGATAGGGGCTTGCCTGCGGCGCGAAACGGCAGACGCAATGAGGAATGCGCAATGTAAGGTCAAGGGAAGAGCTCGCTAAATTGGAATTTGGCGGTGAGAGAAAGCCCCCCCTTGCTTGCAGAAGGGAAACAGACTGCTTCGCAGTCTGCGGGGACTGCCGATAGGCGGTGGAAGGGATAGTCACACGCAGAAAATGCCATAGAATCGCTAGTTTTGATCCCCTCAGTCAGCCTATCGGCTGACAGCTCCCCTTATAAATAAGTGGAGCCTAAGGACACCGCTAAACTACAATTTATTGCTCTGTCCCTGTCCTTCATTGCTCACTGCTCATTTCTCATTCCTCATTATCCCTACCGCCCTTTTCTAATAACTAGTTTCGAAAGGAGTTCCCCTATGCGGAAAATTGCCATTTGTGACGATGAGTCGGCTCAGGCGGCGCTTCTGGAGGGCTATGTCACACAGTGGGCCGCCCAGCGGGGGGAAACGGTGAAGCTGTGCCTTTTCCCCAGCGCGGAGGCCTTTCTTTTCGCCTGGGAGGAGGAAAAGGACTGGGCCGTCCTGCTGCTGGATATCCAGATGGGGGGCCTCAGCGGCATGGAGCTGGCAAAAAAACTGCGGAAAGCAGATTCCTCTCTGCCCATTATCTTCATCACCGGGGTGCCGGACTACGTGGAAGAGGGGTATGAGGTGGAAGCCCTGCACTATCTTTTGAAGCCCGTTCGGCCGGAAAAGCTTTTTTCTTCCCTGGACCGGGCCATAAAGCGATCCGCTCGGGAGCCGGTGCTGCTGGCGGAATCGGCGGACGGCGAGGAGCTTCGGCTGCTGCAGCGGGAGATCGCCCTGGTGGAGGCCGCCGGAAGAAGGGTGCTGATCTCCCTGGAAAACGGGCAGATGCTGGAGGTAAAGGCAGGCTTTCAGGAAGTTCTGGCAAAGCTTTCCCCGGAGGATTTCGTGCAGTGCCACCGCTCTTATCTGGTGGGCCTGCGGCAGATCAGCCGCCTGCAAAAGGAGCAGCTGGTGCTGGACAGCGGCGCTGTGGTGCCGGTGAGCAGGCGGCTGTTTTCTCAGGTCAACAGTGCCTTTGTGCGCTTTTATAAAAAGGAAGGATAGCTTCATTTGACAAGGGTAAGCACGCCCCAGAGGGCCCCCCTACGGCCCCGCAAAACCGTGTTCCTCCTCGTCAAGTGAAGCTAATACGGCAGAAAGGAGAGAAAACGATAATGCCTTGGCAGCTCCTTACAGCGGCGGTGCTTTTACTTGCAGCGGCCGGAGCGGTTTTTCTCACTCGGTTTTTCACCCTGCGCTCCACGGAAAAACGGCTGGAGGCCTTTCAAACCGATCTGCTCGCCCAGCAGGTGGCGGAGGTGGAAAACCTGTACCAGCAAATCCGGGGCATGCGCCACGACCTGCGAAATCACGCCCAAACCATGCGCGCCTTTCTGGAGCTGGGGGAAACGGAGCAGCTGCAGGCTTATTTGCAGGAGCTGGGGGCTTCCTTTGAGCAGGTGGATCAGGTGTTCCGCACCGGAAACGTAATGGCGGACGCCATCTTAAACAGCAAGCTTTCCCTGGCAAAGGCAAAGGGGATCCGCGTCAGCGCCGCGGCCAGCATTCCAAAGGAATCCTCCATTCCGGACGTGAGCCTCTGCACCATTTTGGGCAACCTTCTGGATAACGCCATGGAGGCCTGCCTGCGGCTTACCGACCCGGAGGCCCGGTTTCTCCGGGTCTACATTTCCCCCATGAAAGGGCAGCTCTATCTTTCCGTTACCAATTCCGCCCCCGGAAAAGCCCGGCAGGAAAACGGAAAATTTCTGTCCGCAAAGCCCAACAGGGACCCCCGCGCCCGTCACGGCTTCGGGCTTTCCCAAATTGACCGCATGGTAAAATACCTGGGCGGCTATGTAAACCGTCAGCAGGAGGAAGACGTGTTCGCCACAGAAGTGATGATACCGTTCTAGATTCTGGATCCTAGACGCTGGAGAAGGGCAAAGGGCCTTTTCCGATATCCGGCATCTGAAATATTCAGCAGCTTTTTATTTCTCATAAACAAAGAGCTCCCGTTTGATAGGGCAGCGAGTTGCTAAATAATAGTTTAGCGAACTAGTTGTTAGTCGTTAGAAAAAGGTACGCCCCCTCGCTGTCATTCTGAGGAACGCAGAAAGCTATAGCTTTCTTGACAAAGAATCTCGTCCTTAAAGCCCTTCAAAAAGACCCAAGGACGAGATTCTTCACTTTGTTCAGAATGACACGGATAATCGCTAAATTATAGTTTAGCGAACTAGTCGTTAACTGTTAGTTGTTAGTCGTTAGAGAAGAACAAGTCCTCTCCTTTGTCATCCTGAGGAGCGAAGCGATGAAGGATCTCGCTCTTCATTCCTGGTCAAAGAGCCAAAGGACGAGATCCTTCGCCAAGAAAGCAAGGTTAAAAAGCTATAGCTTTTTGTGCTTGTCTGCTCAGGATGACAGGCGAGAAGTGAGCGGATAACCGCTAAATTCTAATTTATCTGCCTGATTGTGGTCGGGCTGGAAACTGTCCGTTCGCACCAAGCAGCTTCACGAGTGGCTGCGGCGCCTCGCCGCTTTTTTAAGACGCAATTTGCGTTTTTCCCTTCTCTGACAGCAACCACCCTACACTGTCATTGTTCCCGTCCCTTCCAATGGGCAAGCTGCGGAAGCTGCCGGGCGAAATAGGCTCTGGCCTCTTCGGGCGGGAAGCTTTCGTTTGACATATGCTCCGTCAGAAAATTCAAAAGCTCCTCCATACTTTGATACACGAAGCTTCCGTCTGTATAGCACCACTGGCAGTAATCCTCGTTCAGGCTGCCGTCCGGCTCCCGGCTGATGGTGCCGTCGTCCTGGAGGGGCATGCCGCAGCACTGGCAGATCAGGGTTCTGGGCTGGCCCAGCAGGGTATTGACAGAAACCTGAAACAGAGTGGAAAGCCGCTTTAGCAGATCCACTCCAGGCTGCGTTTCCCCGGTTTCCCAGCGGGACACGGCCTGGCGGGTGAGAAAAAGCTTTTCCGCCAGCTCTTCCTGGGTCAGGCCGTCCCGTTCTCTGAGCTGCTTCAAAATATCCTTTGTTTCCATAAAAGTAACACTGCCTTTCCAAAAATAAGATAAGAAGCTTTTGTCTTTTCTCCAGTATAGATGCACGATGGGAAAAAAACAAGCAACAGCCTGTTGCTTCTCCTGTGGATTTATGGTATGCTTGCGGCATTGAACGAAATTTAGAGCCTCTCCCAAAATAATCGGCACACATCTTGCCTGCAGATTTTCAACCATACATTGTCTGGCTGAAAATCTGACAGCGCTATTTGCGCGTCTTATTTCGGGATAGGCTCTTAGAAAGGCAGGAGACACCCCAATGGAGTTTGACAGGATGAAATACAAAAATGAGACCAGTACCGCTGTGCTGGAGCAGGCCGAAAAGCGGAAAAAGCTTTTTTCCGCTCCCATCGATACGGCTTCTCTGCTGAAACGGCTGGAAAAGCCCCGGGGCCCTGTGGACGTGGTGATCGATACCGACGCCTATAACGAGATCGACGATCAGTTTGCCATTTCCTATCTGCTGCGGCGCGGGGAAAAGCTGCGGCTGCAGGCGCTGTACGCCGCGCCCTTCTTCAACGATAAATCCACCGGCCCCGCGGACGGCATGGAGAAAAGCTACCAGGAGATTCTGCGGCTGCTCACACTGGCGGAAAGGGACGATCTGAAAAGCGTGGTGTTCCGCGGCTCGGAGGCCTATCTGCCCGATGAGCTTACGCCTGTGGCGTCCGACGCGGCCAGGGACCTTGCGGCGCGGGCCATGGGCTATACCCCGGAGCGTCCTCTGTATGTGGTGGCCATTGGGGCCATTACCAACGTGGCCTCTGCCCTGCTGTTAAACCCGGAGATCCGGGACCGCATTGTTCTTGTCTGGCTGGGCGGCCATGCTTTGGACTGGGAGGACTGCCTGGAATTCAATTTGCAGCAGGACATTGCCGCAGCGCGGATCGTGTTCGGCTGCGGCGCGGCGGTGGTACAGCTGCCCTGTATGGGCGTGGTATCCAGCTTTTCCGTCAGCGGCGTGGAGCTGAAGGCCTGGCTTCAGGGCAAAAGCCCCCTGTGCGACCACCTTTGCTCCTACAGCTGCCAGGTGGGAGAACGGGAAAGCCGCTACCCCAAAACCTGGACCCGTGTGATCTGGGACGTGACCGCCGTGGCCTGGCTTTTGGACGGAGATTTTATGCTGGACTGCTTAAAGCCCAGCCCCATTCCCACCTACGAGGGCGTGTACGCCTTTGACCGGAACCGGCACCTGATCCGCTATGTGTACCACATCAGCCGGGACGCCCTGATGACAGATCTGGTAGAGGCACTGATTTCCTAGATTCTGGATGCTGGATTTTAGATACTGGACAAAGGCGGCGCTGCTGCACAGCGCAAGAAAAAAGGGCAGGGAGCTTTGCTCCCTGCCCTTTCTAACGACTAACTACTTACAACTAACAACTAGGGCGTGTTCACATAAAGATAAGTGCACGGATTTTCGAGCAAAATTTTGCAGGATACAAGGCAAAAACCGCAAGACAGGCTGTCGCCTGTCGAGGATTTTTAACGTAGAAGCCTGCAAAATTTGCCGAAAAGGCGTGTGTCTTGCTTCATGGGAACACGCCCTGATCAACCGAACACCTTTTCCGTGTTTTTCACCCGGAGCGGCAGGGTCAGGAGCATGGCGGCGGCAGTGACGGCGGCAAGGATCAGATAAAAGGCCTGAATGCCGGCACGGTCTAAAATCGTGCCGCCAATATTCTGCATTACGATCACGCCCAGATTGGTAATGGAATTTACCACGGAGATCCCGGTCACGGTAAGCTCTGCCTCCACAAGGTTCCGCACGATCTTCAGAATAAGCATCATAAAAAGAGTTGCGCCAATGGCCTTCAGCAGGATCATGGCCGTGACCACCACCCAGGCGGAACCGGTCAGTCCATAGCAGAGAAATTGCACCAGATTGATAACGCAGCAGGCCAGCAGCAGGTTTTTTCCGGAAAAGCGATCCATAAATTTATTGGAAAACAAAATGATCGGGATCTCCACCAGCGTGCCTACGGAAAGCACCGTGCCTACCGCGCCGGTGGGCACGCCCATGGTGTCCAGCAGAAAGGCGGCATAGTTGAAATTCACGCCGGAGCAGCTGTAAAAAAGAAAGGCGATCAACAGAAACAGCAAAAATTGAGGCTTTTTCAAGAAAGAGGAAAGAGGCGGCTTTTTTTGCTCCTCCCGGGGCGCTGCAGGCTCCGGCTGAATGGGGTCCTCCGCCCCGGCAAGGCCCAGCGCGGCAAGCAGAGTGGAAAGAAATACCAGAGAAAACAGGACAATGGGCGGAAAATGCTGGATCGCCAGTCCTGCGGCCTGGGCCCCCGCCGCATAGCCCACCGTGCCCCAGATCCGCAGCACCCCATAGCGGAATTTTGTGGCGGCGGCAAGCCGCTCACAGGCCGGGAGGGCGGAATTCAGGCAGGACATCAGCAGCCCTTCCAGCAGAAAAAGGGCCCACACCTGCCTGCACCCAGAAAAGACCAGGGCCAGAAGCCCCATGGCCATCAGAAGCACAGCGCTGATTAGCCGGGATCTCCCGGTGCGGTCGCAAAGAAAGCCTGCCGCCGGAACCATAAAAAAGGAAAAAATACCGGAAGCGGAAATGATAAAGGACATTTCGCTTCCGGTTTTTCCAATGCCGGTAAGGTACACCGATAAAATGGAAACAAAGGAAGCCATGGCAAAATACGCGCAGAAATAGACCAGCACATAGCTGAAATAACTGCCCTGAAAGCGGCGGAACAAAGCGGAGGAGCGCAAGAGAAGAACCACCTTTCGGAATGTAGTTGTTAGTTGTTAGAGAAGGGAGATTTAGATGCTGGATACTAAATGCTAGACGGTGGTGACACCTTCGGTGCAATGAAGAAAGGCCAGGATATGGAGTGCTAAATTATAGTTTAGTGAACAACCCTTGGCTTTCTGCTATTCATTAGCCCTGCAAATTCCAATTTATCTAAACTATGCTCCTGCCCTTAATTGCTCATTCCTAATTTTTCATTTTCCATCGCCGGTCAGTTTCTTTCCCTCCTTGTTGAAGAACTGCCGGAAGCGCTTATTGACCTCGGCTTTTTTGGCATGGGAAATAGGTACGGTAACGCCGGTATCCATGGTAACGGCATATTGGCCAAAAGAAGTAACGTGCATAATATTGATAAGAAAAGAGGCGTGGGTACGCACGAACCGGGGATCGGAAAGAAGCTGCTCGGCTGCTTTCCCGAAGGAAAGACGCATGGTAGTAGTGGAGAATTGTTTACCGGAGGCGGTGTGGATCAGCAGGCGGTGATCAGAATATTCTACATAACTGATATGTTCCGCCGCCAGCACCTGGGTACCGGAAGCGGTGCGAAAGGAAAATTGCAGGGGCTGGGGCCGGAACCTCTGGGCAAAACGACGCAGCACAAGCTCTGCCATTCTGGAAATATTCGGAGGATCCAAGAGGTAAGACATTACATCGGCGTCGTAAGCTGCCATGGCCCATTCCGGGGTGGGGGCTACCACCATGATTTCTGTTCCGGTGCTTCTATGCAGTCGTCGGATAAATGCCATCGCTTCCTCCGGGTCGTCCCGAAGATCTACCACGCACAGATCCGGCGGAGAATCCATATGTTCATAAAGGCTGGTTTGAAGCAGGGAAAAGCTTCGAAACCGGCAAGAACCCTGCATAGCGCTTTCCAAGCTGGCGGAAAGGTCCCTTTGCATTTCCGCCAGGAAGAAAGAATCATTGCTGTAAAGTGAAATATCCAGCATATGGTTTCCTCCCCTGCTGAAAATCTTTCACTCAATTATACCGGGAACTTCACTCGAAATCTAGTAGTAAAAGAAAAAAATTGTGCAATTTATTACTTTTGGTATTCTGTTGAAAGGAAAAATTCGGGAAAAAGTGAAAATTGCTGTCAAAACAGTGTTGCCTCTTGAAAAATAGGAAGAACATGATAAAATACAAAGTAGGAATACAGAGCGTTGTATTGTTACGGTTTTTTCCAGAATGTGAAGTTCTGCTCTGGAAAAGAAAACAACTTCTTTATCTGTGAAGAAGGCGCACTGGCTGTATAGAGTGGCCTGCGGCGCGGCTGTGTTTTCCCTTTGTTTTTAGCGCTTACGGAAATGATGTGATTTTGTAATGGGAGAAGGCGTGAAAGAGCCTCAGAAAAAGCAAGGTGGCCCGCTGCGAACATTTCTTAATGTTCTCGGCGTGGTTTTGTGTGTGCTTTTTATCCCGATCATTATTTTGAATGTGGTAATGATCGTTCGTTCCTATACCGATTCCGAGCATATTCCCTCTGTGTTTGGCGTTTCGCCGGTGGTGGTGCTTTCCGGCTCTATGTCGCCTGCGTTTGAAGCCGGGGATATGATTTTCATTCAGAAAACAGATCCCTATACTCTGAAGGTAAATGATGTGATCTGTTATCTGGAGGAGGAATCGGCTGTTACCCATAGAATTATGGAGATTCAGCAGCAGGACGGTACTCTTTTGTATGTGACGCAGGGCGATGCCAATAACGCCGAAGACGCCACGCCGGTTTCTCCCGAGCAGGTGCAGGGGAAATATACCGGGGTAAGGATCGCGGGTGCGGGCGAATTTGCCATGTTCCTGCAGTCCACGCCGGGAATGCTCCTGTTTATCGGCGGTCCTGTTCTGCTCTTCGTTTTATGGGATGTGATCCGCCGGGTAGCGGCAGGAAAGCAGAATCGTCAGGAGAAGCGAAAATTGCAGGAGGAAAGCTCTTCCAAGCAGCAGGAAATGGAAGAAATGGAAAAGGAGCTGCAAAGGCTGCGCGCCCAGGTAAATGGAAGTGAAGCCCCGCCTCAGGAGCAGGATAGGCTTTCTTAAAATAAAGAAAAAGGCCCAAGGCCCTTTCTCAAGAAGCAGAAAGCACATAAAAAACGTCCTTTGTCCTTTCTCTAGTGTCTAGAGTCCAGCATCCAGCAGGATATTTCGGCGCTTTTCAGGCGCCGTGAAAGATATCACACTATTTTACAAAACAAATGGAGGAACAGCAAATGAAGAAGAGAAGCATCGCGGCTCGCCTTGGCGTGGCCGCAATGGCCCTGACGCTGATTACCACCAGCTTGTCTTCCGGTACTTTGGCTAAGTATTCGGATACTGTGCAGGGTACAACCAAAATGATCGTTGCCAGATGGAACGTGGGTGCGTCTATTACGGCCAATGGTACCAAATCCACTTTGGCCTCCTCTCCCGTTAACTTTGGCGACCTCGCTGACACGGCCACTACAAAGCCCGCTAATGTGGCTAGCGGAAGAATTGCTCCCGGTATGGCAGGCGGTTTTGACATCAACCTGACTACCGCTGCCGACGCCAGTGGTTCCCTAGGCACAGAAGTAGACGCGGATTATGTTGTTTACATCAAGCCTGATAAGCCCGGCAATCTGCCCAATCATTTCACCATGAAGCTGGGCGCCAAGACCTTGGATTTCTCTGATGACACAGCGGAAAAAGATACTACATACGGTTTTGTACTGGACAGCGGCACACTGAAGGCTGGCACCAATACAAAGGATCTGAATGTCAGCTGGGAATGGCCCTATGAAGATGCTCCCGACAGTCCTGCCAACGATGCGGACGACACTGGCTATGGTAAGCAGACCAACGCTACTGACCGTACTACGGACTTCACAGTGACGGTACAGTTCGTACAGGCGAACCCTGTCGCTTCTACTGCTCCGTAAAAGGCAGAAGAAAGTAAGAATAAAAGGATAAAAAGGTTGCCGTTTTGGCACAGCCGATGGCAATAAGAGCCCTCGGCAGAGGACTTTGAAAGCCCTCTGCCGGGGGCTTTCCGTTTGAAAAGGAGGGAAGGGAATTGGCGGAAAAACAAAAAAGAAAGCTTTTGGGGCAGCCCCGGCTTTCCGCGCTATTGATGGCACTTTTTCTGGTCTTTGCCCTGACCTCCGGCATGGTAGGCTTCCTTTTGGGAAAGAACGCCGCCCGTTCCAGCGGGGAGCTGCTGGATACCATTGTACTTTCCCCCGGCGATTCTTCTCTTTCGTCCGGAGAAACTCTGCGGTTTCTCAGCGGGCGGCTTTTGCACAGCTCCGGCGAACCCTTCATGGGGGCCGTGGTACAGCTGAAAAGAACAGGGAAAAGCGATATAACGGACGAACAGGGGAAATTCTATTTTTCCGATGTGCGTTCCGGCGCCCACACTTTAACGGTTCTGAACAGCGACAGAGAGATCCTAACCGAGCTGGAGCTGTCTCTGGATTTTTCCGGAACCGCCATTTTGGCGGATCTCGGTGAGCAGCCCTCCTTTCAAATGTCTGAAGATGCCCGGCTGCTGGAATTCACCCTGGTTCTTTCTAAGGACCAGGCCCTGAAGGTGGAAGAGGAAAGCGCCTACTTTGTGACGAAAGATGGACAGATCGTGGATTTCAGCGGCTCCTCCCTGAAGGTGAAGGAGCCCTCCCATGCGGTAACGCCTGCCGGAAGTCTGGTAGCATCGTCAGGTCATGTGCTGCTGCCTACCAAGGGCACGGCGGTAACACCCTGGGGAGGGCATGTGGAGCTGTCTCCAGGTGAGGAAATCGTTTCCGGCGTGGTGGTGGAGAAGGACGGTTCCGTTCAGCTGGAGGGCGGGCCTGTGGTGCTGCCCGGCGGGGAAGTACAACTGCCGGGGGGAGAAACGGTAGGCGGCGGAGATAAGGTCGTCATTATCACAGATGATGAGGCGGAGGAACTGCCCCAGCTTCCTGAAGAATATGCCCCTCCGAAAAAAGAACCGGTAAGCGAAGCTCCTGATGAAGCCTCACAAGGTTCGGAGCCCCCGGAGCCGGAGCGGGAGCCTTCCGAGCCCGAGCCTTCCGAATCGGAGTCCTCTGAACCCGTTTCTTCCGAACCGGAGCACTATCAGGGAATTTCTGTGATCGACCAGGACACAGGCGTTTCCTGGAAACAGCAGTCTGTGATCGACTTGTTCAAGCATCGCATGGATTCCATGAATTTGGGGCAAAAGAACGGCCTTCCCGTTACCGCGCCCGGTTCCAAGGGATATTATGAATTTTCCTTGGAAAACCCGGAACCCTTCGATATTGTTTATACCGTTTCGCTGGTAGAAACCTCCTTTCACCTGCCGATCCGATATTCGATCATCAACGTGACTACGAATTACAGCTATCTGTACCGGGAACGTATTTCCAGCGCAGAGCAGCCGCTGGGAACCAAGGAGATCGTGATCCCGGCGGAAAGCGTGCAGCATTTCCGGATCGATTGGGAATGGATGTATGAAGACTGGTACAGACCGGAACGGGACGACGCGCTGGATACCGCGGCGGCAACCTCAGATCTTTATACCACCGGCAGGACCTATATGGTTTCTGTGCTCATTGAAGCAGCTCAGGTAATAAAAGAGCCCGAGGTCAGCCTCGATGGCGACACCCGGTATCCGGGGATCCACTAGCAAGAAAGTGGGAAGAGCGGGAAGAACAAAGCTCCCTATCCAAACGGATTCTTGGCTTTTCCCCTTTCCAAGTCCCTAACCACGAAGCCCTCATTTGCGGAAGGAAACGGCTATGAAAGTGATCATTAAAGTGCTGCGCGGCCTGCTAACGGCAGTATTGTGCATAGTGCTCCTTGTAAATATCTGGATGCTGGTGCAGCAGACGGTGCTGAAAAAGGAGGCGCCGGAGGTGCTGGGGTACTCTCAGTATATCGTGACCTCGGGCAGTATGGAGCCCAGCATGTCTCCCGGTGACCTGATCTTGGTAAAAAGTCAGGAAACTTATACCCTGGGAGATGTAGTCACTTTCCGCGACAGCCGGGGAGAAACGGTGACCCATCGGATCATGGGTAGTGTTTCCGGGCAGTTTATCACCCAGGGAGACGCCAACAACACAGAGGACAGCGACCTGCTTTCCCCGGAGCGGATCTTGGGAAAGCTGTGCCTGGTGCTGCCCGGCGCAGGCGGAGTGCTGCTGTTTTTGCGCTCCCCTCTGGGGATCCTGCTGCTGCTTGTGATAGGTGCTTTGCTCATTAAGCTTCCCGATTGGATCGGAACCGGGAAGGAAAAGGGCAGACACAGTGCGTAAGAAGCAGAAAAGCCTTCTATTGCGGGCTAAAAAATCAAAATTTTAATGTTTTCATCAATACCACAGAACGCCGGGGAAATACCCGCGGCGCTGCGCCCTCGTCAAATGATGCTATCGGTACAAATTCTTAGCGAAAAATCCAGCCAGAGGAAAGAGAAACCATGAGGAAGTCGGAACACGCGAAACATATGAGGCATCGCCCCCGCCTTTTGCGATATCTGCTGCTGGCGGCGGTAGTTACTATGCTCGGAACTACTGGGACCCTGGCAAAGTATTCCTCTCAGTTTGGCACGTCTCTTTCCGCGCGGACCGCGGCTTTTGCCGGAGGCGGTACACTGGATTTCGATCTTTCCCTTGAAAATATGGCCCCCGGCGATACCCGCACGGTGCAGTTTACCGTACAAAACTACGATGGGGAAAGAAACTGCGAGGTAGCTCTGGAATATGAGATCGCCATAGATACCATGGGGAACCTGCCGCTTACCTTTACCCTGCTGGGGAAAAAAGAAGCGGGAGACAGCGAGGAAGGCAGTCAGCTTGCGGGCCCCCTGGATCAAACGCTTACCGCGGGCGGCGGAAAGCTGCCGGTGGCCGGCGGTAAAGAGGGCAGTAGAAAGCAGCATTCGTATGAGCTTTCCATCAAGTGGCCCGAAGCGGAAACCAATGAAGATTACAGCCATGAGATCGATCTGGTCACAGTGACTGTGACCACCAGGCAAGCACAGCCAAAACCTGCCGCTGGGTCCTGATTTGACTCACATCGTCCTTTCTAATTACTAACTACTTACGGCTAATGACTTGTCTCCCAGACCTAAAGGTGGTACCCATGAGAAAGCAGAAAAAAAAGAAAATACAGTTTCAGCGTGTGCTGGCGGCACTGGTTTTTCTGGTGGCGCTGGCTTTGCTGTTATCTACTGTAGGGGCCACTCTGGCAAAATATGTGAATCAGGCCGCAAAAAACGGCGCCGCGGCGGCTGTACCCTTTTACTTTGTCAGCGACCGGCTGAAGGAGGATCCCCCCTATTATCAAATCAGTGAACCGGCAGAGGGGGAAGCGGTAACCGTCACCTTTTCCCTGTCCAATTTTGTAGATGAGCTGCGCTGTACGGAGCACCCCCTGCAGTATACCTGTTGGGCGGAAAACGCCGCTTCTGAGGTCATTTCGGGAACGGAACGTTCCGGCAGTCTGTCCGGCGATTTTCAAACAGAGACCATCACGCTGACGCTGGAGAAATCGGCCTTTGGCGGCGACGGCGTGGTAATGGTAACAGCTCAGAGCACCGAGCCCTATGTCAAAACAGTCAGCGCCCGGTTTGGTTTTACCGCCCGGCAGGGAGAATTGCAGTGGACAGTGGAAGAGCAGGAAGGCGCCGTGGTGCTGGAGCTGGCGGGAGGCGGCGGCTCTGCCGTAACGGTAGCCTGGCCCGCTTCCCTGCTGCCGGACCCCATGAATGCGCTTTTGTCCGGCGCGGCCTCCGGGGAAATTACCTTTACTCCCCAGCCGGGAACACGTTATGCCCTTACCTTTCTCAAGAAAAACCCAAAAATCAGCTATGTAAAAGAAGATTTTACCGTAACAGAGCAGGAAAGCATGTCATAGTATTTTCCCTCTGTGCAAACTTAGTATCTATGCACTGATCTCTCATTGGAAAGGAGCTTGCTGTAATGAAGCGTTTGTTCTGTTTTGTCCGGAAAAAGGCGGGAGCGCTTCTGTGCGTTCTGCTTTCGGCAATGCTGATAACAGGCTGCCTCTGCGCGGAGGGGATCACCGTTACTGCCAGCGGAGAGACACGTTCCTTTGATATCGGTGTAAACCCACAAAGCGTTACCGCCGCCTTGGAAGAAAACGGCGTGCTGACCATCAGCGGTTCCGGGGCCATTCGGGATTTTACCCCGGAAACAGCACCCTTTGGGGCATATCAGATCACCACGGTAAAGCTGGGAGCGGACTTGACCGCCATTGGAAGCTGCACCTTTTATAACTGTAAAAGCCTTACCGGGACCATTGTGCTGCCGAAAGGCCTACTTCGCATTGGGGATCAGGCCTTTTCCGGGGACAGCGCGGAGCTGGCCCCCAGGCCCGAGTATGTGGAAAATCCCTTTACCGAGGCGTTAGTTACCAAAAAGAAGGAAGCAGAGCCTCCGGCGAAAAGTGAGGCCTCCCAGCAACCATCGTCCACGGCCCCGGAAAGCGCCTCCTTAGAGCCTGCTTCCACAGTGGAGGGAGAACAGACGGTTTCTTCCGCTCCGGAGGAACAGGAAGCAGCTTCCTCTCTGCCGGATCAGGCGCAGAGCACACCGCAAAGCTCTCTGGACAGCCTCCCGGAAGCTTCCGGCACGCCGGAAAATGATTCAAATCCGGAAGAAGAAAATCGGTACGTGATCGAGCATATTACCCAGCAGGAGATCGGAACGGAAATCTTCTATCCCCGGCAAAACGGCCCTGTTTTTTTCTGCTCAGCGGAAAACGAAAGCTTTCGGGCGGCAATGACCGCGGCAGGATATCAGGAGGCCCAGGCAATGCTTCCCGTCACCCTGCACTATGGAAAAGGGAGCAGCACAGACAGCCAGGCTGTTTTGAAAAATATTCCCGTGGCAGACGGCAAGCTCACTGTGCCGGGCGTTCCGCCGGAATTTTCCGCCCCGGAGGGGGACGGCCTGTATCGGTACGTTTTCAGCGGCTGGACGGAAACCCAGGACGAGCCCAATACCGTGCGTCCCGCCGGTTCGGTCTTCTCAGTGGGAGAGCGAACAGACCTCTATTTGATCGCCAACTGGAGCCGGGAGCCTGCCGGAAAAATCACAGTGACGCAGGAGGGAGATACCTGGGTGTTTACCGCACCGGAGCCAGTGGGCTATGAGGTTCTTTCCTGCCGCTGGCAGACCTGTGTGCAGGAAGCGGGAAAAACGCTTCCCGTGGATCAGGAGCAGCTTTCCTGGAAGGAGCTTTCGGGAGAAACCGCAAAAACCTACCGGCACAAGCCGGAGCCCGCAGACAGCGGCAAATGGTTCCGCTGTATTGAGACCGTACAAAAAAAGCAAACTCTCTTCCAAGCGCTGTTCCGCAGTGAGAGCAGCGGCGAGGAGGTGGCCTTTTCCGCCGTACAGGGTGTTTCCTCCACGGCGGAAGGCGATCCCTCAGAAAGCGGCTCGGCCGGCATTGTACCGGGCAAAAGCTTTTTGGGCGGCATTTCCGGCGGCAGCGCGGTCATTCCCCCCAGCGGCGTGGTGACGGCAAGCTTTCATAGAAGCTATATCCCCTCCGGAAAAACGGAGAGCAGCCTTTGGCTGTGCGCCAAGGGAGAGGGCGCCGCCATATCCAAGGTGGCCTTCCCTGCGGGAACCAGGCTGGTTTTGGGCGATATGACCTCCGCGGAAAACAGCCGGTATTACAGCTTTTCCGCAGGCGGAGGAGCCGCAAAGCTGCCCCTTTCCGGCTTTACGGCCCTGGACGGCGGAGAAAGCTATTCTGCTTCGACGGCGGGGTCTGCTTCCGTTTCAGAAGGGCTTCTTGTGGTGGTGGATTTTTCCGCCGCGGCCGGTGGACTTCCTCAGGGCGAGTATTTTCTGGCAATGACCTATGAAAGCAGCCAGCAGCCGGAAAGCGCGGCAAAAGCGGCCTTTACTGTGGCGGCGGAGGAAGGCTGCAGCCTGAGCCTCAGCCGGGAGGAAACGGAAACCGGTATTTGGAGCTTTACGGCGTCCGCTGCCACAGGGTCAAATGCCCGCTATGCGGCAGGTGCCTGTGTCCGTTTGACTCTGACGACTCCCGATGGGAAGAAAATCAGCTTCCCCACCGGAATGTCCGTTACCGGAGATGGAGAAAACGTGATTTCGGAGCGGGACGGCACCCTGTCCTTTACCATGGCCCAAAATGGCTCTGCCGCCATAAACCTGAACCTTTCCTCTGTGCAGGAAAGCGAGCTGGCCTCCGGAGAATACCGGATCAAGGCAGCCCTTTTCCCCCGGGCGGGCCTGCAAATGGCCGGCAGCCAGGGCGCCGTGGACGCGGAAGCGGAGCTCGGCGTTTCCCTGGATCGGGAAGAAACCGGCGGCGGCCAGCGGTCTATCAAGGTCGAGCTGGGCGGCGACAGCCAAAGGCTGATAGACGTTTCGGAAGGGGCAATAGATTTGGCCTTCAACCTGAGCTACCGTGGGATCCAGCCGGGAGATACCCTTCTGGCGGAGGTTCTGTGTAAAACAGGAGAAGGGCCTGAAAGCGGCAGCTACTCTCCGGCGGCGGGAGATTGGAGCATTTCTCCCTCTTCCGGAAGTATTCCGACCGGGCAGGGAGAAACTCTGCACCTGGTGGTTCCCAAGGGCCAGGAGCGCGGCACCTACCGCTTGCTAATCCGCATTGCGGACAGCTCCGGCGGCATTGTGGCGGAGCAGCCCTACAATTTCATTGTGAAATAGCAGCTCTCCCCGAACCTTCAGGTGTTCGGGGAGATTTTTGAAGCGGGGAAAGGAGAACAAAATGCATTTTACGGATACTTATGAAGCGGTACAGAGGGCTTTCCCGGAGGGGAGCTTTACTCTTACCGCATGGAAGAAATATGCCGCGGCTATTTCTCCGGAGCTTGCGGAAAAATGTGAAAAGGACGCAGCGGACTACGATTTTGAAAAACAGGTCCTGCCTGTTTTGCAGGACGCATTGAAAAACAGCGAGGGGCTCAGGGAGATCCACCTCAGTTTTCAAAGGGTATCGAAAAAAATTGCCTCCGGCTTTCAGCAGGCTTTTGGGCAAGAACCGGAAGCGGAGGTGCTGTTGTATTTGGGCCTGTGCAACGGGGCAGGCTGGGCAGATAAGCTGAACGGAAAGCCCGCCGTGCTTCTGGGCATGGAAAAGATCTGGGAGCTCCGCTGGGGCGAAGAAGAAAAACTGTTTGCCTTGGCCGCCCACGAGCTGGGGCATTTGTATCACGAGCAAAAGGGCGGCTGCTTTGGAGAAGCAGCCACTCCCGAAGAAGAGGGGCTGTTCCAGCTTTACAGCGAAGGCGTGGCCATGTTCTGCGAACAGGAGCTTCTGGGACAGCCCGATTATTACCATCAGGATCAAAACGGCTGGCTTACCTGGTGCATAGAACAGGAGGAAACTCTGAAAGCGGAATACCGCCGCAGGCTTGCGGCAGAGGAAAGCGTACAGGACTTCTTCGGGGATTGGTGCAGCTACCGGGGAAAATCAGATACGGGCTATTTCCTGGGCTGCCGGTTCGTCCGATTTTTGCTGGAAAGCTACCCCTTAGAGGAAATGCTGAAACTGAAGCTTCCCGCCCTGCGGCAGGCATTGGAAGAATTTTGATATGGAATGCTGAACAATAGGTACACAAATAACCGAGCAAGGCGGCAGCTATTCAATACATGGAAAAATAGAGCGTATACCATGAGCAAGGAGCAATTAAGAAGGGCAAGGGCAAAGTTCGCTAAACTGGGATTTACCGGTTATCCACACACCTCCCTCCTGTCATTACTGAACAGACAAGCACAAAAAGCTATAGCTTTTTAACCTTGCTTTCCCGGTGAAGAATCTCGCCCTTTTCCCTTCTATTCAGGAAATGAAGGACGAGATTCTTCGTCAAGAAAGCTATAGCTTTCTGCGTTCTTCAGAATGACAAAAGTGAGAACTCGCCCCTCTCTAACGACTAACAACTAATAGCTAACGACTAGTTTGCTAAACTATAATTTAGCAGGCTGACGAGAAGCAGAAATCCTTGCCTTTCTCGCCTGTTGGCTGACATCTTTCTCCGCTTCGCTCCGGTTGCTGTGCCCCGGTGGGCCACAGCAACCCTTGCCTCCCCTGAAAGGAGAGGGGGACCATGCGTAAACATGGTGGAGCGGTGTCAGCTCACTGTAAACCCGTATAAACCCTGCGCCTTATTAACTGCCCAGCCAGACGGCTTTGCCGTGACTGCTCTCCTTTCAGGGGCGAGCGCGTCCCAGTGGGGGGAAGGTCTCCAGTGGAGACCGCTCTGACCCGTTCTCGTTTGTCAACTCGGTCGGTGCAGGACAATGCGCCAAGAAAGCTATAGCTTTCTGCGCTTTGCACCCGAGCCGGCAGGCGAGACCGCTGGTGCGAACCGTTCTCAGCTACCGCTTCGGTTGCTGTGCCCCGGTGGGGCACGTCCAGCAATGTCTGAGCCGGCAGGCGAGAAAGCCAAGAGTAATTGCAAAACTATCATTTAGCGGTGAAACGCTCGCTTCCTCCTGTCATTGCTGAACAAAAAGTAAGGCTCTCCTTACTTTCTCAGTAAAAAACCTCACCCTTTCGTTGTGAGTAGTCAGCTGTTAGAAAAGGCAACCGCCTTCCCTTTGTCATTCTGAACCGCCGAAGGCGGTGAAGAATCTCGCCCTTTGCCCTTTTGCTCAAGAAGTGAGGATGAGATTCTTCGAGAAAGTGCCAAGAAAGCGATAGCTTTCTGCACTTTTTCCGAGCTTCCTTTTCCACCCAGTTTGCGATTGCCTGCAGTACAAACTATAATCCAGCACACTCCGCCCTTGCCTTGAATTACTAATTCCCCGCTGACCACTAAATTTACAAAACCGGCCAAGCGACAGCCTGACCGGTTTTCTCAGAAACCTGTTAAAACTCCTCTTCCTCCGTGCGCATGGCGCGGCGGATCAGGTCGTAGGAATAGCCCAGCCGCTGCAGGGCTGAGAAGGCTCTGCGCCGAAGCTTTTCCTCCTCCTGCCAGCCGGCGTATTTCTTTTCCAGAACCGCCTGAATATTCTGAAGGGCTAACTCCTCGTCTCCGTATTCCTCCAACAGCTCATCGATGAGCGCACTATCGATGCCCTTTCGCCGAAGCTCCTGCCGGACCCTGGCTTTGCCGAACCGCCGCCTTTGAAACAGCTCCCTGGCCAGGTCTCTGGCATAGGTTTCATCGTTTAAGAGACCCAGCTCCTCCATGCGGTCCGCCGCCGCCTGGGCGGCTTCCCGGGAGGCTGCGGTGCGGGCGATCTTTTCCGTCAGCTCCTTTTTGGAATGGCTGCGGTGCTCCAGCAAATACAGAGCCTTTTCTCTTGCCCGGCGGGCGTCAGAGGCCTGAATCAGCTCATGGAGCTCCTCATCGGAAAGCTCGTCTCCCGGCTTCAGGCCGGAGCGGAGAAAGGTTTCCGTGTCGATCTTTACGGCGGCCTCGCCGTTCAGATACAGCTGGGTCAGGCTTTTCCGCCGGGGCTCTGCCGCTGTCAGCTCCATCAGTCGTCATCCACCGTGATATCGATGCTCTGCTTTGCCGCCGCCTTGCTGGTGGGAGCGGGGGCGGCTTCCGGCGCGGGGGCAGCCTCCGGCAGCTCTACCGGAGTGGCGGCTTCTCTTGCTCCGCCGGTTTTTCCGGGCTTTTCATAGAGCTTTTCCACATTTTCCCGAACCTGCTTTTCGATCTCCGCCGCCATTTCCTCATGGCTTGCCAGGAATTCTTTGGTTTTATCCCGTCCCTGGCCGATGCGCTCTCCGTTGTAGGAGAACCAGGAGCCGCTCTTTTGAATGATCTCCAGCTCCACGGCGCTGTCCAGCAGCTCGCCGGTACGGGAAATGCCCGTGCCGTACATCACGTCAAATTCCGCCACGCGGAAGGGCGGGGCCACCTTGTTTTTGACCACCTTCACCTTGGTACGGGCACCGATCATATCCGTGCCGTTTTTGATGATCTCTCCCTTGCGCACCTCAATGCGCACGGAGGAATAGAATTTCAATGCCCGGCCGCCGGGAGTGACCTCGGGGTTGCCGTACATAACGCCCACCTTTTCCCGCAGCTGGTTAATAAAGATCGCCACACAGTTGGACTTGGAAATGGCGCCCGCCAGCTTTCGGAGAGCCTGGCTCATGAGCCTTGCCTGCAGGCCCACGTGGGCGTCGCCCATATCGCCCTCGATCTCAGCCCGGGGCACCAGGGCGGCCACAGAGTCCACCACGATCACATCGATGGCGTTGGAGCGCACCAGCGCTTCCGTGATCTCCAGGGCCTGCTCGCCGGTATCCGGCTGGGAAACCAGCAGACTTTCCACATCTACTCCCAGGTTTCCGGCATACACCGGGTCCAGGGCATGCTCTACATCGATAAACGCGGCATTGCCGCCCATTTTCTGGCCCTCGGCGATACAGTGCAGGGCCAGGGTGGTTTTACCGGAGGATTCCGGCCCGTAAACCTCCACAATACGCCCTCTGGGCAGGCCGCCAATGCCCAAGGCCATATCCAGGGAAAGGGACCCCGTGGGGATGCTTTCCACATTCAGGGTAGAATCCTGCCCCAGGCGCATGACCGCCCCTTCGCCAAACTGCTTTTTGATCTGGGCCAGGGCCGTTTCCAGAGCCTTCGCCTTTTCCTCCGGCTTTCCCTCCGCTCTGGTGCTGATGGGGGCCTGCTTTTTTTCCGCCATTCCCGTATCCTCCTCGCCCGTTTTCCCGGGTCACATATTTCTTTATTTCATTATAAAGAAAAATTTTCGGAAATGCAATGCTTTTCCGAAAATTTTACGAACATTTGTTTTTGGATTTTTCGCTCTCAAGTAACTATGCCTGAGCTTATTCCCTCAACTTTCCAATATTATTCCAAAGAATCATGAAAAACAGCTGGTTCCGGAAGGCCAATTTGGAGGTCTGTCTGCCCATTTCCTGGAAAATTAGTTTGAAGGTGTGTCGGCTCATTCACTTCTTTTTTGAAATTGCTGATTTTCAGCCCGAAATAGCATAGAGCTACTATACCAAACACAATCAAAAACGTGCCGACTCCAAATTTTACGATTTCAGCTAAATACCGAATATTAGTGGCTGATTGTGCTGCTGCATTTTGTATACCCGTGTATGCGTCTCCGCCGTATGCTTTAGCGGATTCTGCATACCCCGGTGACATTGTTAAAGCCACTATTCCAAAGATAGTTGACAAAAATCCGGTAAATATTCCAATAACGGAAAAAATAGCAGAAAAGAATTTTGAAGCTTTCATAATAACTTCCTCCTATCAAATATAAAAAGGGAGTAATTTTTGCTCACAATAATCTCAAGTTGCTTAAACTTGCTTTCATTAGGCAATACCATGAGGGCTCAACTGCCGCCTCATAATAAGCGGTTATCTAATTGTTGTCATCGTTCCGGAAACATCGACTACTTCAAACTCAAGAGACAAGCCTTTGTCTAAAGTCCACATATCCTCGTTGAGTATGATCTTATCCTGTGCTTCTCCAACTCCTAAAATGTCCGTTTGCAGTATAAGTGTTTTGTTGACATCTGTCTTATAATCTGCTGCGTATTCCTCCAAGGACATTGCTCCTGAATTCAACTTTTTATAAATTTCATATGTGAAAGGCAAATAATCTCCTTGTATGCTCACTGTGACTGTAACATCATTATAATCGTAATTTGGAGATTTTCCGCTTACTCTCGCATTCAATTCAATTTCGGTATATACGTAATTACCAGATTGAATATTATACCCCATTACTTTTGCGGCATCAATTTTCCCTCCATATTCTAAATTAAAATCAACCGCTAGATACTTCTCGTAGTTATCTCGTGTTAACTTAATTCCCAGGTTTTTATACTGTTCTTTAGCAGAGAGTAATATATTGTAGTTTTCGACCTTCTGCTGGTCTTCCTCTATAAGATTATTATAGGCATTTTCGGCTTCCGTAATTTTGATTTCACTTTCAAATGTCACTTCGCCAATTCCAGCTATAAGTTTTTCCACCGATTTAACTTCTTCACTTTTTCCACAAGCACACAAAGTCAATAGGAGCGATACAGCCAGAACAAGTGGCCAAAATTTGCTTTTTTGCATAATTTATACCCCCGTTTTCTTTTTAAGAGCTTTCGGACAAGACGCTTCAGCCGGTATTCGCCACTCATTGGAAACCTTTACCGGCTTAAGCAGCACACTGATTTTTTCGTTTTTACACCATGTTCTGATTGTGCTTGGAGCATATCCCCAAAGCGCTGAAGCTTCTTTCACTGTCATGTAATCCACAATTTTCCCTCCTTCAATCTTTTGAGGTCGATTGACCTCAAAAACAATATACCACACTTCTATAATGAGGTCAAGTGACCTCGTCGTGTTTTTCGATTTCTTATCGCTTTATCGGGAAAGGTGTGGCACCATGGTAAGCGCAGAATTGGTTGGTCAGGTTATTCGCAGGTTTCGTAAAAACAGAAGAAAATCTCAAGAGGTACTCAGTGGTCTGGCAGGTCTGGATCGAACACATTATAGTAAAATTGAGCGGGGATTACGCAGTCCTACCATTGATACACTTTTCAAAATTTCGCAAGCTCTGGACGTCCCGCCTCACGAATTGATTCAAGCAATAGAAGACGCAATTCAAAAACAGCAAGATAAATAAAAAAGAGCCACCGTTATCCGGCGGCCCTTTTTTGATAGCTTATGATTTTTCTTCCAACCCTTTTTCTGTTAATTCATACAGGGTTTCACAGACCTCTTCGATATACTTTCTATCGTGAGACACACTGATGATGCAGCCCTTGAACTCCCGCAGGATCCCCCGGATCACCGGGCCGGAAAGGGGGCTGAAATTTCGGGTGGGCTCGTCTAACAGCAGCACGTTGCTGCCGCTCAGGATCATTTTCAGGAAGAACAGCTTTGCCTTCTGTCCGCCGGAAAGCTCCCGAATACTGTGTTCGCTTTCTTCGGGGGTATATTTCATGCTGCCAAGATAGGTTTTTACCCGGGTCAGCTCCGCCTTTTCCGAGGAGCTTGCCAGAAATTCCACCGGGGTCTGCTCCTGCTCCACGGTTTCCTCATAATCCTGAGGCATGTAGGAGACCCGCAGGTCTGTTCTGGGCAGAAGCTCCCGAGCCAGCCTGCGCAGCAGGGTGGTTTTTCCCGCTCCGTTTTTCCCGATGATGCAGATATGCTCCGGCCCCCGGACAGAAAGGCGAAGGTTTTCCGCCAAAAGCTTTTCCTCTTCTCCTTCTCCCGCCGTCAGCCTGGGAAGGGAAAGATCCAGCACGGTTTTGCCTGCCGGGATCCCGGTATTTTCTCCGAAGCCCACCAGGATCGCTTCCTCCGTATCGGGAAGCTCCGTCATGGCCTGGTGCTCCCGATCAAACCGGTGCTCCATGGCCTTTACGGACTTCATTTTCTTTTTCAGAAGTCTTCCCCCATGGGGATCGCCCCGGGAAATGGAATTCAGCTGGTGCTCCACCTTCTGCTGGATCTTTTGAAACCTTTCCTGCTGTTTTTTCTCCTCTTCCCGTTCCTTCCTGGCCACCTGCTCCTGATGGGAAAAGCTTTGGAGCCTCTCCTCCACATAGCGGCGATACCCCATTCTCGCCACCGTCCACCGGGGCAGAGTCTTTCTCCGCAGCTGTTCCATGTGAAGGATCACATTGGCCGTGTTTTCCAGGAGCATTTCGTCGTGGGAAATATACAAAACAGGCTGGGGACAGCCGCGGATAAATTCCTCCAGCCATTCCAGGGTTTCGATATCCAGGTCGTTGGAGGGTTCGTCCAAAAGGTAGCAGTCCGGGCGGCGCAGAGTGAGAAGGGCCATACGCAGCTTTACCTTTTCCCCGCCGGAGAGTGCGCCCATGGTCCGGTCCGAGTAGAAAAGCTCCTGGGAAAACCGCAGCTCCGCTGCCGCGTCCGCCAGTTCCTTTGGGGTACTATCCAAAAAAGAGGACTCTTCACAGCAGAATTCATAGGCTGTTTTCCATTTGTCCTCTGCCGGAAGCTCCTGGGCAAGATAGCCCAGTACAAGACCGTTTTTTCGGACTGTTCCGCTCCACTCCACGTACCCCTCCACCATGTTCTCGTCATAGATCAGCTTCAGCAAGGTGGATTTTCCGTTGCCCTCCTCGCCGATCACCGCCGCCTTATCCCCGGGGTTTAGGGAAAAGGTAAAGTCCCGAAGAAGCTCCCGCAGGTCCTTCCTCATGGAAATGCTTATATTCTGTAATTGCAGCATAAAAATCCCTCCTATGCAAAAAGGCCTGTTCCCGACGCCGCCGGAAACAGGCCCACTTTACATCACACAGGAGGAGCCCCCGGGAAAAATTCCCGAAGCTCTCTGAAAAGACATATCCGTAAGCCATGAAACCAACAGCAAAGAAAGGCCGCGGGCACAATCTGCCCGAAACCGTAGTTCTATTCTGGGTTTTTCATAGGCTTACAGTCTCATCTTCTACTCCCTTTCTTCTCGAAATCGCTTTTATCCTAGCAGAACCCCGGAGAAAAGTCAAGCGTTTTTCTGTGCCTTTTCTTCCTCCGCCTCCTGAAGCTCCTTTTTGTAGAGGTACTTGTCGATCTCCTCCACCATGTTCTGGGGCATCTTTTTCTCCACCGGGAACACTCTGGCGTTTGCCATTGTTTTTGAAAACTCCAGCACGTGGGCGGTGGTTTTCTCCAGCATCTCCGCAGAAAGGAAATCCAGGGTGTCATACCGGTTGTGGATATAGGCGGCGCCGTGAGCGCCTGCCCGGTCAAAATTCACCGCCGGAATGCCGTTATCCGCAAAGGGAATGGAATCGCTGGAATAGATGGTCTGCTTTACCTGCACCGGGTAGCCGCCGATCTTCATCAGATAGTCCGCAAAGGAAACAAGGCTTTCCTCGCCGGTCACACCCAGCTCCTCCACGCCCAGGATCGGGCCGCCCACATCCACATTGATCATCAACACATGCCGGGAAAGCTCGTCCTTGTGGTCACGAACATAGGCCTTGCTGCCCTCCAGGCCGATCTCCTCCGAGCCGTACCACATGAATTTTAAGGTTCGGCAGGGCGGATTCTCCTTGAAGTACCGCAGAAGCTCCATGTTGATGACAGATCCCGCGCCGTTGTCGTACACGCCGGTAGAAAAGGGCACGGAATCGTAATGGGCGCCGAAGGAAATGATCTCCTCGGGCTTTTCCGTGCCGGGCAGGGTGCAGACCACATTGTGAGAGATGCGCTCCACCACCGTGTTTTTCAGGGTAAGTTTTGCCTTACAGGCCCCTTTGCGCACCATGTCCATGGCGTCCGCCACCCGCAGGTTCACCATGGGCACGTTGCCAAAGGCCCGCAGGGTCTTACGCAGCGCACGAGTGGAAAGGTCGGTTTCCTCCGGCTTATCCCGCAGCTCACCCTCCATGGTGACAATGGCCGCCGCGCCTGCCTTCAAAAGCTTGCGGAACACCGGCACCCGCAGATAGCCGTTGACCAGTACGATCTTCCCGGCGGCATCTATGAGATTCACGTCCAGCCCGTTTTCCACATAGAGAAAATCCGCGGTCAGGCCGCCCTCCGGAGTATTCTGAGCACATTTGAAGCCCGTAACCTGATATTCCTGATGAAAGGGCTCCAAAATCTCAAAGGCCGCCGTTTCGATGTCCGCGTCCTCAATCTGAAAAGGCTCGATCTCCGCCTGTACGCCAATGGCTTCGCACTCCGCCCGCAAAATCTCCGCCGCCTTCAGCTCCTCCGCAGACCCGGCCACCCGGGTAAACCCGATTTTCTTCAGCAGCTCAAATTCCCTTTTCCCGCAAATTTCCATAAAATGGCCCTCTTTTCTTTGTTTAACGCGATAGCCGTAAACCACGCGGTGTCGCCTTTAGAAAAGTGTATGCCCTTTTTCTTTTGCTGTCAAGGGAAACAGTTGTTAGTTGTTAGAGAAGGGCGTTTTTTAGATGCTGGATACTAGATACTAGATGCTAGACGGTGGTGGCGCTGCGTAGCAGCGCAATCAAGAAAGGGCTGGATATAGAGTGATAAATGATGGTTTAGCGGCGAGGCGCCGCGGCCACTCGTGCCCCTACTTGGTGCAGGAAAATGATTTCTGACCCGACCGCAGGGACACCGCTAAATTGTAGTTTAGCGAACTAGTCGTTAGCTGTTAGTTGTTAGAGAAGAACAAGCCCCCTCCTTTGTCATCCTGAGGAACAAAGTGACGAAGGATCTCGCCCTTAGTGCCTGAATAAAAGGGCAAAGGGCGAGATTCTTCACTTCGTTCAGAATGACAAGGAAAGGCCTTTTCCCTTTCTAAATAACTAACTACTAACAGCTAACAACTAACACGCCAAATTTCAATTTATCAAACAGTTCCCCACTGTCATTCTGAACCGCAGGCGAAGAATCTCGTCCTTGACCTTTCTAACGACTAACTACTCACAACTAACAACTAGAGAGCGAGCTTCTTCATCAGGAAAGCAAGGTTCACTTTATTTTTCTACAGGTTTACCACTGTTACGTTTCCTCAGCCTTCTCTTCGTCCAGCGCCTTGCAGAACTGTCTGACCATTTGGGCGGCCTCTCCTCGGGTGGCCCTGCCGCCGGGATCCAGAATGCCGTTTCCCTTGCCGCTCATAATGCCCTTTTCCACAGCCCATTGCAGCGCCTGCACGGCATAGTCCTCGGCCCTTTCCCTGTCTGCAAAGTCTTCCAGGCTGCCGGAGCTTTCCGGTTTCCCGGCATAGCGCCAGAGCATCACCGCCAGCTGCTCCCGGGTGATCGGATCATTGGGGCCGTATTTCCCGTTTCCGTAGCCGCTGACCACCCCGCTGCCTGCGGCCCAGGTCACGGCGTCATAATACCATTGGCCCTTCGGAACATCACTGAACCCGCCGCTTTCCACAGCTTCCGGCCTGCCCTCTCTGTTATAAATGATCTGGGCGAACTGCCCCCGGCTGATCTTCTCATTCGGCCCGAATTTTCCGTTTCCATGGCCGTTCATCAAAGAGCGAACCGTCACATACCCCACAGCGTCATAGTACCAGTCGCTTTTTGATACATCGGTGTAGGGATTTTCCCAGTCTTCGGGGACGTCGGAGGGCGGAAGCTCTATTCCGGGATCATCGGGAGCAGGGGAAACATCAGGTGGCGTGCCCGTAGCTTCTGTGTCAGTGACGACTGATAAGACTTCGCCGATAGGGGAATCCTCATAATTCCCCGTACCGGCATACCGGGCCGCAAAGTGATACTCTGTCGCCGCAGAAAGGCCGCTGAAAAACGAGCTGTTCTGCCAGGTAACTCCGCCATCTCCGCTGTATTGTGCTGCCGTGCCGTTACCGCTTGAGGAAATGGCCTTTAGGGTAACGCTGTCGGCAGTCTTCTTGGATAACTCCGGCGCGCCGGGCGCTGCTTGAGGAGCCTTTGAGATTGTGAAATCCAATGTGACGCTTCCGGTATATTCCGTACTGCTGTCCGGAATTTTAATGGTCACAGTATAGTCGCCAGCGTTCACAGGAGCATTGGCACTGTCATAAACCGTGCTGTTCCTGCCGGAATAGTGAGTTTCATAGTCTCCCGTATAGGCGCTGGTCGGCGTACCGGTGTAGCCCAGGTGGGGAGCATTCCTATAGACCAACTCAGACGCAGCAGACACCCCGGTTATGCTGATTTTTTCTTTTTTCGGCTCTTTCATAACCGCCATGACTGTAATCCTTTCGCCGGGCATGATCAGTGATGTGCACCGTGCTGTAGGCTCCTTGATAACACAGTTTCCCTCCGTTACTTCCCAGCGAATAAATTCATACCCCTCCGGGACAAAGGCGGAAATATCAATTTTTTCACCCTTCACCACGGAGGCTTCTGTATGAATTCCACTTTCCCGCGAAAATGTGCCGGATAGCATCTTCAGGGGATATGCGTTTTCATTTTTTGAATTGTCAAAATCAGCGGTGAGGATTTCGTTGTTCGCAGCGTCCTTCAGAACGCAGTGCTCTCCTGAAGCAGAGCTGCTTACAGAGGCAGTATAAGTAATTTCCTCACTCACCAGTAAATCATAGTAATTGGCGATTTTTGCTTTATCGGAGCCATTACCGGAGTCCTCTGTGTAAACACTCATCGTTCCGGAATCATATCCCACACAGTCAATCGTATAGTCGGCAGTCCCATAGAAATGAATGATTTTTTCCTCTCCGATTTTTCCAATCATTACATCCTCCGCATAGCAGGCTACCTCGTCGCTCTCCACATACGCTACAATATTCCCGTCGGAATCTTTCACATATACGTTTACGGGACAAGCTACCACCATTGATTTTGAAATTGCTCTTGTCCCTCCGTAATAGATACCGTTATAGTATTCATATAAGCCTGAATTGGGATAATCCTCTTCCAGCCAATCAACCCAGCCTTTCAAAGCCATAATGTGATCAACTGAATAGCTGTTCTGAATAGACTTTATCGATTTTTTCAGTTCTGCATATCCTTTTTTCCCAAAAGCCTGTTCCACCTTGCTCAGCACGGCGGAGTCCAGCTTATCTACGTAAGAATAGGCGTTTTCACAGTCGGTATCCAGTATCTTAAAAACCAGGGTCATGGCGCTTAAATGCTTTTCCGCGTTTTCAATGGTATGGCTGCTTTGAGCGTTCGCTTTCATGTCTTCGTAAACGGAAGCGATCACCTGGTCAACCTCTAAAGTAGCTTTCATTTTCAGATAAGCCTCAATCGTATCGTCTGTGTTGCACAAAGCGTTTGAGATGGTTTTTCCCACCTTATACCCCGCCTGCAGGACAGCAACGCCTGGCATTGCGGTATACAGCTCGTTTTTCACCTCGTTCCAAAACAATTCTTTAATAAGATATCTTGCCATTCCCTCGCCAATGACGGTGACTTCCTTCATCGTTACCGCTTTTATGAGATTTTCCTTGCTTTTGGAAATAATTCCTAAAGTTTCGGAAAAAGCCATTGTAAGAGGGTGTAAACCGCCATGGGTTTGGCGGCTGACATTCAACGCGCTTCTCAAAACCTCTTCCATCGATTCCGTTGTTTGAGAAAGAATGGCATATGAGGTCAGGGTCTTTACATAACTCTCAATAGAATTGATTCCTTTTAATACGGTGGAAAAATTCTTGAACACGTCCCCATATTGAGTAAGGCCGGGATGGTTCTTTTTGAACCATTGGGAGATATATTCCTGAGTGCCGTTCGGGTTCTTTTGAATATACTTTAAGAACTCCGCGTCATTTGTTCCCGGCGACCAGCCCTTATCAGCCGTAATCACGGCCTTATAGTCTGAAATGGCCTCCTTAAAGAATTTCAGCGCGTCCTCAGCTTCAGAGGAAATCAGATCGTAATCAGCGCCAGCTTCCATAGCGGCAAGAATAATTGCCGAGTACATATCCTTTTCTTCAATCACCAGCTTGTGTACGGTTCCGATATCTTCTATCATGTCAAAAACTGCGGACAAATCCTTCCACAGGCCGGTCGCGTTATCCATTGCGCTTCCCTTCAGCAGTTCAACCAGAATACCGCTGGGAGTTTGGCGGTTTTTCAAATAGCCGCAATTTCTCGGCATAATCTGGCCTTCCTTTGCCAGCCAGTCGGAATGATACAGGGTTTTGTTAAAGGAACTGACGTCTGTACCGGGCTTATCAGGCTTATCGCCGGGGCCCGGTTTCCATGGATCTGTTCCAGAACATAGACGACTCGCGGTCATCAGCGGTTCATTGTTGACGCCAATTTGTACATTGCCCCAATTAGCCTCCGTCCCACTGTAGTGGACATTCCGCAGCTTTTCACACGCTCCGTAGGCGCCCTCGCCGATTCTTGTTACGCTGCTGTGAATGGCGGTATATGTCGCGTTAACGCACCCCTGAAACGCGTTCTTCCCAATATTGGCCGTATCTCCCCATATAAAGATGCTCTTGATTTCACCGGCAATATTTGCCCAGGGCGGCAAATGGGCTTCATCAAAGTCATACATATTTCCGGTCCCTCTGATCTCCAGATTGCCGTTGGCATAGGTCCAGGTCAGGTTATCGCCGCATTTGCTGCCTTTTTCGCCGGATACGTCACTGTTATAGCGGATATCGGCGTCTATCAACTCATTGTTGCCATCGGAGATATTTATATTTTCCCACTGGTCCTCACTGCCGCCGTAATAAACGGTTTTCAAGCTGCTGCAACCATGAAACGCCAAATCTCCGATACTGGTTACACTGTTGGGGATCGTAACACTGGCCAGGCCACTACAATCTGCAAATACACCACCCCTTATGCTCGTCACGCTGTCGGGGATCGTAACGCTGGTCAGGCTGCTGCAACCATGAAACGCCGCATCTACTATGCTGGTCACGCTGTTGGGGATCGTAATGTCGACCAGGCTACTACAACGATAAAACGCCAAATTCCCTATGCTCGTCACACTGTCTGGAATCGTAACGCTGGTCAGGCTACTGCAACCAAAAAACGCAGATGCCCCTATGCTCGTCACTTTCACCCCATTGATTGTACTGGGGATATTTGCAGATGTCACCTCAAGGGTACAACTCGTGATTGTTCCCGTGCCGCTGTCAAACACGATTTCCCCTTCCTCGATACCAGGCACAGTCAACCATCCGGTTGCCGCTTCGGCGGAAATTACTCCCTGCGGGACTGCGGTCAGTGCCACCAGCATGGCAAGTAAAACGCTGAAAAACTTTTTCATACCAAACCCCATCCTTTCCCACAAAGCCAGCCCGCACGAATTGCGGGCTGGCTTGCTCTTTTTCTTTATTCTGTATTCAGCCCCGCCTTACCCCAGAAAGCGGTAGAGGAAGGACACGATCTGGCCGCGGCTGCAATCGTTGTGGGGGCTGAAGGTGGTGGCGCTGGTGCCTGCGGTGATGCCGTTTTCCACAGCCCAGGCCACGGAATTGGCGTAGTACATGGTGGGGGGAACGTCCCGGAAGGGACTGACGGAGGAAACCTCCGGCATGCCCTCCATGCGATGCATAAAGCAGACGATCTGGGCCCTGGTGCATTTGTCGTTGGGGGCGAACCGATTTTCGCCCACGCCGCCGGTAATGCCGCGCTCCGCCGCCCAGATCACGGCGTCGTAATAATACTCGGTTTCGGAAATATCGGTAAAGCTCACCTCGGCGTTTAGGGGCTTGGGGGAGCCCGCCGCGCGCCACAGGAAGGTGACGGCCTGGGCCCTGGTGCAGACCTGGTTGGGGCGGAAATGGCTTTTATCCGTTCCGGCGGTAATGCCCTTTTCCACAGCCCAATCCACGGCGGCGGAAAAATAAGCGCCATTGGGAACATCGACAAATTCATTTTCCTCCGTGGGGTCCAGAAGCTCATCTCCCACGCCCAGTACCCTGACGTAGCAGGTAGCCTCCAGGCGCCCGCAGGCCGCGGTGATCTTGACAAAGCCGGGGCTGATTCCCGTAACCTGCCCGTTTTCCACCACAGCGATCTCCCGGTCGCTGCTGCTCCAGGAAACGCTTCTGTTAGCGGCGCTTTCCGGAAGGATCCCCACGGAAAGGGTTTTTGTTTCTTCGGGGGCAAGCTCTAAAAAGCTTTCTGAAATCCGAAGCTCTTCCACCTCTATTTCGGAAACCGTCACCGCACAGGTTTTGGAGAACGACCCTGCTTTGGCAGTGATAACCGCTTTTCCGGGCTTCAGGGCTGTGAGCCATCCGTCTACCACCTGTACAATTTCCGGCGCGCTGGAGCTCCAGGTGACCGTGCTGTTCCAGGCGTCCGAAGGGTATACGGAGGCCGACAGCAGCTGAGTTTCCCCGGGAGAAAGCTCCAACTCGGAGGCGCTGAGGGTCAGGCCCTCCACCTCGCGCGGAACCACCAGAATCGAGCAATAGTCTTCTTTCCCTCCTGCTCTGGCCCACACACGGACGAGACCCTCTCCTTTCGCGGTAACAAGCCCGGTAGAGGAAACTGAAGCAACAGAGGAGTCGTCGCTGCGCCAGGAAACGGAACGATCCGCGGCGTTGGAGGGGTAGACAGAAGCGTTCAACTGAATAGTATCTCCGATTCGGAGCTCGGCAGAAGCCCGATCCACTGTGACACGACTAACCTCAACGCCCTTTACTGTCACCTGGCAGGAGGCGCTTTTTCCGTCTACCGTGGCGGTGATCACAGCGGTGCCGGGATTTCTGGCGGTCACAGCGCCTCCGCTCACCGAGACCACGGAGGAATTACTGCTGGACCAGGTAACCGACCTGTTCGTGGCGTTAGAGGGCGCTATCGAGGCGCTGAGCAGCTCGCTTTGCCCCACCGTCAGGTTAAGGCTGCTCTTGTTCAGTGACACGCTGGAAACCCGCAGGGGGTTTACTGTGATGCTAAAGGACTTGGAAAGTATAGCTTTCTCATTTTCATCTAGAAGGGAAATGGTAATATTGGCCGTTCCAGCGTATTGTCCGGTAAGATTCAAATCAGCGATACCCTTGCTTGTCGTATTGCTCCAAGAACCGGATACAGCACCTGTAGAAATCGCCCGTCGTATCGTTTTGATGTTGCTTCCCGCTGTATAATTGATCCTCAGCGTTTTTGTTTCCCCTACATTGAGAGAAGACACTGTATTCGTAAAAGAAAGACTGCAAGGGATATCGCTTACCGTGAATTTTTGGTCAATGCTTGCCTTTCCCGCCCCGTTGTGGGCGTCCATGCGGATACTATAAGTACCAGCTTTCGTGGGCTTGTAGGAGACGGAGCCGGTAAACTTCAGCTTTTGAAAAACATTGTTCCCCGCGCCGAAAGCGCCGCCGTCCCAAATGCTGACGCTGTACTGCTGCGCGCCGGTGGCGGTGGGGGCGATGGTCACGGTTTCGCCCAGGGTATAGCTGCTTTTGGTATTTGTTTTCAGGTTTGTGGGCAATACGGTAAGCAGATCACTGGTCCAAATCTGATTTTTCTTGCCGTTATAGGTCTGCACACAGACATTGGAGCCGTTGGCACTGCCGGAAGCGGTCAGCAGCAGGTTCTGATTATAAGCGGAGCGCAGCAGGAACCCGCCCATGGATTCCACATATTCCGGGATCCAGGTCTGCGTGCCGTGCTTAGTGGTGGTCCAGGTGCACACGTTTGCCCCCGCTCCGGGCGCGTCGCCGTAAATATTGAGCGCCCTTGACGTGGCACAGCGGGGAACCAGCAGATACCCCGCGCCGTTTTTCACAAATTTAAAGTCCTCCCCGCTGCCGCCGGTCCAGGAGTTGACAGTGGCATTGGCGTTGTTCGCACTACTGTTCCCGCTGATGTTTAAATAAGACTTCGTCCAGGAATTCCGAACGGTAGCGTACTGATCCGTTTTGACATTGACAATATAATCCGGAGAGGAAGTACCAAAATGAACAACCACCATGTGAGAGTATCTTCTCCCACATTCATAACAATTCCCGACATAGGCGGGCGTGTTATTTTGGGCTCCATTATGCTGGTAAACATTGACATATGTTCCTGAAACATCACTGACTAAAGCCGTGTGCTGGTAAGGTCCACCCACTGAATCCGTTGGACACCCTTGGCAAAGCCAGAAAAGAACATCGCCCTTTGAGACCTTTCCTTTATTATCGGCAGTCTTAATGTAGTTACCCGATGGAGTCAAATACTGAATACTGGCAATTCTTGCCCCCCTCACTACCTCGTTGTTAAGCTGGTTATAAAGATTGGTGCACTCTGTATTATATGAAGTCAACCCTCCAGCCCTTATACAATCGCTGACAAATTCGGCGCATAATCCCTTTCCAGTGTTCCAATTCGCTCTGGCATAATCCAACGCCCTTGACACATTATACGTTGTGGCTGCATTCGCCGAAACCGGCATTACGCCAATTACAAAAAGAACCGCGAGTAAAATTGACAAAAACCTCTTTTTCATACTTCCGTACACTCCTTTTTATTGATAAGCCCGATACAAAAATGATACGATCTGGGCTCTGGTGCAGCCGGATTCCGGGCTGAATTTCCCGTTTCCGGTCCCGGCGGTGATCCCCTGCTCCACCGCCCACTTTACGGCTTTTTCATAATAGGAGCCTTTTTTCACATCGGAGAAACTTTTTACCGTCTTGCTGGGCTCCGGCTCACCCGCTGCTCTCCACAAGAAGGTCACCGCCTGAGCTCTGGTACAGCTTGCTTCCGGACTGAATTTTCCTTTCCCCGTGCCGTTGGTGACCCCTTGCTCTACCGCCCATTTGACCGCTTTCTCATAATATTCGCCCGCTTTTACATCGGAAAAGATCGTAAGGCTGCTGTTGGGTTCAGGGCTTCCGGAATCCCGCCAGAGAAAGGTAACGATCTGCGCCCGGGTACAACGCTGCTCTGGGCTGAAATGGGTTTTGTCCGTTCCAACAGTGATCCCGTTTTCCACCGCCCAGGCAACGGCATCATAATAGTAGGCGCTGGCAGAAATATCGTTAAAGATTTCTGTGTTACCCGTACCAATATGGAACACTATATTATCGATTACTTCTTTCTCTCCTCTTTCCATAAGTTGATATTCTGCACTACATGCGGGATCATCATGGTCATAACGAATATCTGTTGGTCCCCACAAAATGACTTCATATCTGATGTCGCCGATTCGAAAGTTTCTCAACCATGTTCTCCGCGGCATGTTTTTCCAATCATCTCCAGAAGTTACCTGTATAGTGAAAAGCCTGCCACCATATTCATTTTCCTTATTGAGACGGGAATAAAAACTGATAGATGTAAAGTATTGAGGAAAAGGCCCTGTATCCTTTTCTGTTACTACATGTCCTTCCCAGCTTTCCGGTAAATTGATTGTTGCGATATGCTTTCCTTGGAAATAGAATTCTTGCTGTAACCTGAACGCCTCACCGGATAGTTCACCAATTCTGGCGAAATCAATCAACTCAGTGCCTTCCATGATATATGCTTGATATTCCGTTTCTGTCAGGTATGTACTTTTTCCGTTTTCAATAAAATAATAAACCGGCTCTTTTGTTCCAGTAGCATCAAACGCCAAACGGCACGAGATGGCAAGCTTTTTATCTTTCATAGTCCAGTAGCCCCAATCTGCCATTTGCATACCATTACGAAGTTCTTGATAAACTAATGCGTGGTGTAACGGAGAATAACGGAGTACCTTATTGTATTGATCTCCTAAATTATATTTTCCATCTTCGTATTGACTTTCAATTTCAATATTTCTTACGGTTTCTGTTTTCATGTCATATTCAAACACAAGATAATTTGCAAATCCTAAACTGTCCTTCTGAGTGCTAAGGAGCAATTCCTCACAACCATTCCCATCAATATCCAGAAATGCATATTCAAAAATCTTGTCTTTCCACATAACATTTGTAGCGCTTTGATATTTTCCAGAAGTAACATATTCCTTCCAAAATTCCTTTATGTTCGTAACTTCTTCCGCATTTGCCGAAAGCGGAAAACAGCCCACCAACAGGCAAACTGCCAGCAGCAAGGAAAGAAACTTTTTTCCATTCCGCACATTCATTTTTATAGCCTCCCCACATTGTTTTGAGGCGGTTTTCGTCATTGAAAAAACCACCCACTTCGCTAATCTTTTTATGACAAAATGTCAATTTAAGGTTCATTATACAACATTTTGTCATGTAGTCAAGCTTCTTTCTTGAATTTCCTTGGATAATATCGACATTTTGTTTGATTTCATGTATTTTTTGGGCCTGCACGGTATACTATTTTTCATCATACGCGGGGAGTGAGAGCATGCAGGAGCGGCTGCGGGAATTGCGCCTTCAAATGGGAAAAACACAGCAGGAAATGGCCGACCTGCTGAATATCACCAGCTCGGCCTACAGCTTGTATGAAACAGGGAAGCGCCAGCTGAATTATGAAAGTCTTTTGCTTTTGGCGGATTACTTTGATGTAAGCCTGGATTATCTTTTCGGGCGCTCTTCCGTGCGGAAGCTGCCAGTGGATTTTACCCTGACCGATCAGCGGCTTTTAAAGCAATATCACAGCCTTGACAGCCGGGGGAAAAAGGCCCTTCAGGCCTTGCTGGAATTTGAGGCAAAGCAGGAAAACAATTCGACATAAAGTGTGGAAGTGCGATCAGCCATAAAAAACGGAACCACGGAAGAGAAAAGTCTCTTCTGTGGTTCCGCTTTTTATGGCTGTAACGAATCAGATGTTAGCCGTGAAAGGTCAGTTGTTAGTGGAAGGCCAAATTCCCTTTGTCATTGCTAAAAAAGCAAAATAGGCTTCGCTTTTCCGGCAAAAAATCCCGTCCTTCTCATATAAAAAGCCAAAGGACGAGATCCTTCGCTTTGCTCAGGATGACAGGAGGAGACTTAGGATAATTTAGGAAAGGAAGCTCGGGAGGACAGGACGAAGGTTCAGAGGAACAGGAAATATGCTTGGGATAACAACCACAGACCCCCCTTCCCTTTCTAACAACTAACTACTTATGACTAATAACTAAAGAACGAGATCCTTCGCTCCGCTCAGGATGACAGGGGGGAGATTGAGGTGGCAGAGAAAAAGCTCAAAATGACAACTTGGAGCCCGTTCCCTTTCTACAACTAGCTTCCCAACTACCCGCTGATATGGCAAATTCCAATCCGCAGCCCCTTATGCCCTTGCTCTTAAATAATTGCTCATTCCTAATTGCTAATTCCCCAAGCCGCACCGCCCTTTCTAACAGCTAACTGCTAACCACTAACAACTAACGTGCCACTCCACCCCGTCCGGCGTGTCCTTCATGACCACATGGCGGGCGGTAAGCTCGTCGCGAATGGCGTCGGCGGCGGCCCAGTCTTTGCTTTTTCTGGCTTCGGCGCGCTTCGCGATCAGGGCCTCGATCTCTTCCCGCTCTTCCTGGGAAAGCTCTGCTCCCCGGGGCGCGGCGGCCTTTTCCGCCGCCTCCAAAAGACCCAGGGAAAGCACGGAATCGAAGTCCTGTACCAAATACCGCTTGGTGGCGTCGGGCAGGTCTGACTTCAGCATATCGTAAAGCACGGTAAGGCCCAGGGAGGTGTTCAGGTCGTTCCCCAGCGCCTGGGAAAATTTCTCCCGCCAGGGCTTTGCCGCCTCCCGGTCCGGCTCCCCCTCTTTGGAAAGCCCGGCGACACGGGACGCCAGCTTTTGGTACGCCTGGGCGGCATTTTTCAGGCTTTCAAAAGAAAAAGCCAGGGGCTTGCGATAATGGGACTGCAGGCAGAACAGCCGGTAGCACAGGGGATCGTACCCCTTTTCCTCCAGCAGCGAAACGGTGAGGAACTCTCCCTTGGACTTGCTCATTTTTCCCCTGGCGTCGTTCAAATGCAGCACGTGGAACCAGTATTTGCACCAGGGATGGCCCAGGTACGCCTCGCTTTGGGCGATCTCGTTGGTGTGGTGGGGGAAAGCGTTGTCGATGCCGCCGCAGTGGATATCCAGGTACTCTCCCAGCTCCCGCACGCTGATGGCAGAGCACTCGATATGCCAGCCGGGGTAGCCGTAGCCCCAGGGGCTTTCCCATTTCAGCTCCTGATCCTCAAATTTTGATTTGGTGAACCACAGCACGAAATCGGTTTTATTCCGCTTATTTTCATCGGCGTCCACGCTGTCCCGCACGCCTACCGCCAGATCCTCTTCGTTCTGGTTGCCGAACACATAGTATTTTGAAAGCCTGGAGGTGTCAAAATACACATTTCCACCGGCCTGATAAGCATAGCCCTTTTGCAGCAGAACAGAAATAAACTCGATAAAATCCTCGATGCGGCTGGTGGCGGGCACCACGGTATCGGGCCAGCGAATGTGAAGCTTTTCACAGTCCGCCCGGAAAGCGTTTGTGTAAAACTCCGCGATCTCCATTACGGTTTTATGCTCCCGCTTTGCGCCCTTGAGCATCTTATCCTCTCCGGTGTCCGCGTCGGAGGAAAGATGCCCCACATCGGTGATGTTCATCACCCGATCCACCTGATAGCCCTCGTACCGCAGAAATTTCTCCAGCACGTCCTCCATCAGGTAGGAGCGCAAATTGCCGATATGGGCAAAATGGTACACCGTGGGGCCGCAGGTATACAGCCGCACTTTTCCCGGCTCGTGAGGGACAAAGGGCTCTTTTTTCATGGTCAGTGTATTTACTAGCTCCATTTTTATTCTCCTTTTTCTACCCGGGCTTTTTCACCGGTTTCTTTTTCCTCCAGCAGATTGTTCAGCTCGTTCTGCATGCGCTCCAGCTGGCCCCGCAGATGACAGAGCTCCATGGAAACAGGGTCCGCCACATGGATCTGATCCAGCTGGGTGCTGGCGCATTCTACCTTTTTCCCGCCGATCTTCACCACCCGGGCCGGCACGCCCACCGCGGTGGCGTCCGGCGGAACGGCGTCCAGCACCACGGCCCCCGCCGCTACCCGGGCGTTGTCACCTACGGTAAAGGGGCCCAGCACCTTTGCCCCCGCGCCCACCAGCACATGGTTTCCCAGGGTGGGGTGGCGCTTGCCCTGATCCTTTCCGGTGCCGCCCAGGGTCACATTTTGATACAGGGTGCAGAAATCCCCGATCTCGGCGGTCTCGCCGATGACCACGCCCATGCCATGGTCGATAAAGAGTCCCCGGCCGATTTTGGCCGCCGGGTGGATCTCGATCCCGGTCTTTTTCCGGGAGCGCTGGGAAATGAACCGGGCCAGAAATTTCAAATTGTGCCGGTAAAACCAGTTTGCCCTGCGATGGGCCCGCACCGCCTTAAATCCGGAATAAAGAAAAAATACTTCCAGCCTGGAGCGTGCCGCCGGATCCCGCTCCATAACAGCGTTCAGATCCTCCTTCAGCTTTTGAAACATAATAATCACCTTCTTGGGTATTTAGATGCTGGATACTAGATGCTAGACAATGGCAGCGCTGCTGCGCACGATGCGCAGTGAGCAATTAGCAATGAGGAATGAGGAATGAGCAATTTAAGGTCAAGGGAAAGGTCCTTTCACCTGTCATTCTGAGTGAAGCGAAGAATCTCGCCCTTTGTTTCTGAGTAAAAGTCCGAAGAACGAGATTCTTCGCGGCAGCAAAGCTTGCTTTGCTGAAAAAGCGAAGCCAGCTTCGCTTTTTGCTCAGCAATGACAGAGAATGGGTGCCAAACTATCATTTACCGCCCCGCCCTTCATTGCTCATTGCTCATTCACCATTTAAAAACGAACAGCGCTTTCGCAGACGGATTTTTCGTCTGCGAAGGCGCTGTTTCGCGCGGTTCCACTTCGCTTTGTTCTCCTGCGGAGGATAACGGCTCCCGCCGGGTGGGGATTTCCCCCCGCCTGCTCCGGAATGCATTCTCCCCTGCCGCGGCCAAAAAGGGTTTCAGCCGGGAAAGCACGGCTTTCGCCATGCCCTCCACGCCCTTTTCTCTCTGCTGCCCGGTATCTCCGGGGATACTTCTTTCCTTCTTCGCAATACTAGCTTATTTTATGCCTTTTGGGCAAAAGGGTTCCTTATTTCTCAAAGCTCAGCTGCTGTCCCTGGTATTTGCTGCGCTCTTCCCGCCGCCTTTCCAGAAGCGCGTCGATCTTCTGGTGAGGGTCGATCAGGGAGCTTACGGAAATATCATGGTTCAAAGCGGAAATAAAATACGCGATGTACTTTGACACATCCACTTCATAGAACCAGGGGCGGTTTTTCAGCTCTTCCGTGCGGTAGGTCAGGTTGGAACCGAACACGCCGTCGATCACGCCTTCTCGGTAGGCCTTATCAAAGGTGGCAAGGCCGTTGGTGAAAATGGCGTAGGTGGCATAGGCGAAAATGCGCTTTGCCTTTCTTTCCTTCAGATTATAGGCAATGTCCAGCATGGATTCCCCGGAAGAGATGATATCATCGGCAATGAATACATCCTTCCCTTCCACATCGGAGCCCAGATACTCGTGGGCCACAATGGGGTTTCGTCCGTCCACCACCCGGGAATAATCCCGGCGCTTATAGAACATGCCCATTTCCACTCCCAGCACAGAGGCATAGTACATATTGCGGCTCAGGGCGCCCTCGTCGGGGCTGACGATCATAAAATCGTTCCGGTCGGTGGAAAGATCCGGAAAATTGCGGAACATGGACTTCAGTACCTGATAGCTGGGCATCAGGTTGTCAAAACCCATCAGAGGCACGGCGTTTTGTACCCTGGGGTCGTGGGCGTCAAAGGTGACCACATTTTCCACCCCCATGGCGTGAAGCTCCTGCATGGCCACGGCGCAGTCCAGAGATTCCCGGTAGCTTCTGCGGTGCTGCCTGCCGCCGTACAGCAGGGGCATGATCACGTTGATTCGATGGGCCTTGCCGCTGGCCGCCTGGATCAGCCGCTTCAGATCCTGAAAATGGTCGTCGGGAGACATGTGGTTCTCCTTGCCGAAATAGTTATAGACACAGCTGTAATTCCCTACATCCACAATGAAAAACAGGTCATAGCCCCGAACCGTATCGGTAATGATCCCCTTTCCGTCCCCGGAGGAGAACCGGGGGCAGCTTGCCTTGATCTGGAAGGTATCGACCTTCACGCCTGCCTCTTTCGCCCATCTCAGCAGGTGAGCCTCGATCTTGCCGGAAAGCTCTGTCGCACCCTCCAGGGAAACGATCCCCAAAGGAGCTACACGGTTTTGGGGGCTGAAAAAAAACTGCGCCGATTGTTCCATTCTGCTGGCCATCCTTTCTCTGTCCGCAAATATTTGATTGTAGCTTCACTTGACAAGGGAAGCTGCCGGGCCTTTTATGAATAAAATCTTAACACAATCCTGTCCGCAATTCTACAAAAACCTGCGAAAATTTTAGAGAATTTTGATTTTTCACAGCCCCTACAGTTTTTCGGGGCAATCTCCCCCTTATTTTGTGCTTCCCTGCAATACGGCAGAGCCGTAAGGAGGCAAAACAACTTCCTTTTTTTCTTCTCCGGTTTGAAAATCCCTGTACCCATGGGGCAGAGAAACGCTTTTTTCCACGCCGGAGAAGTTTTGCAGAAACAGGTAACGCTCCTCCTCTGTTTCCCGCAGGCAGGCTTCCACACCCTGAGGCGGGTCGCTGTCCAGGGCCTTTTTCAGCCCCAGCTCTTCCGCCAGCTCGTGATAAAAATCATCGCAGAAGCGGTTTTCCGTTCTGGCGGCAATATAATAGGCTTTCCCGGCCCCGAATCCGTTTACGGTAAGGGCAGGCTCTCCCCGGTAAAAGTCTTCTCCGTAGGTTCCCAGCACCCTGGCGCCTTCCGCGTGGATCAGGGCGCAGAGCTCCGCGATCTCATAAGTTTTTTCCCCCATACAAAGGGTGTTTTTCTCCCCGTCCCACAGACCGTCGGTAGATTCGTTCCAAACGCCGAACAGCTCTCTGAGTCCCGCGCCGGGCCAGCCGCCCAGATAGCACAGATCGTTTTCATTCACAAGGCCGGTAAGATATGTTCCCACCAGCGTGCCGCCGCCTTCCACAAAGCGCTGGAGCCTTTCCTCGATCCCGCCTCGCAGCAGGTACAGCATGGGGGCGATCACCAGCCGGTAGCCGGAAAGATCCCTCTCCTCGTCGATCACGTCTACGGCAATGCCCTGCTTCCACAGGGCCCGGTAGTGCTGCTGCACTGTTTCCACATAATGGATTCCGCAGTTTCTGGGGCCTGCCGCGTCCTTCATGGCCCAGCCGTTTTCCGTATCAAACAGCAAAGCCACCTGAGGCTTACTCATACTGACGGCGAGGCTGCTCAGCTCTTCCAAGCGCTGCCCCACCTCGGTCACGTCCCGGAACACCCTGGTATCGGAGCCGCCGTAGTGATCCACCACCGCTCCGTGAAATTTTTCGGTAGAGCCCCTGCTTTTGCGGAACTGAAAATACTGCACGGAATTGGAGCCGTGGGCAATGGCCTGCATGCACTGGGCCATGTGCATGCCCGGGCGCTTCAGGCGGGAAACCGGCGTCCAGTTTGTCATGCTGGGGGTGGATTCCATCAGCAGGAAGGGCTGCTTTTTCAAGGAGCGCATCACATCGTGCCACAGGGCCACCTGAGCGGCGGTTTCGCTGTTGTCGCCCGCCTTCCACCAGGGGTAGCTGTCCCAGGAGATCACGTCCAGTTCGTCCCGGAATTTGCCGTAATTATAGTCGTCAAAATAGTACATGAAATTCGTGGTAACGGGAAGCATCGGGTTCACGGCCTTTACCGCGTCCCGTTCCAGCCTCATAAAATCGATGACCTGATCGGTGGTAAAACGCTTCCAATCCAGGTTCAGGCCGTGGGTGCCGGTCTCGCCGTTAGGCACCGGGGCATGGATCTGCTCCCAATCGGTATAAGTGTGGCTCCAGAAATCTGTCCACCACTGATGGTTCAGCTCCTCCAGGGTACCGTACTTTTTCTTCAGCCACTGCCGGAAGGCCGCCTGGCACTGGGGACAATAGCAAACGCCCCCGTATTCGTTGGAAAGGTGCCACAAAAGCACGCCGGGGTGAAAGGCAAACTGCTCCGCCAGGGCGGTATCGATGGCCTTTACCTTTTCCCGGTAAAGGGGAGAGGTATAGCAGTGGTTGTGCCGCCCGCCGGTCTCGTCCCGTACAAGCTCCCGGGAGACCCGGCGGATCTCCGGATATTTTTCGCTCATCCACACGGGCTTTGCGCCGGAGGGAGTGGCAAGCACCGTGTAAATGCCGTTTTCATACAGATCGTCAATAATTTTCCGGAGCCAGCCGAACTGATACTCGCCCTCCCTGGGCTCCAGTTTGGCCCAGGAGAAGATACCCACGGAAGCACAGTTGATATGGGCCTTTTTCATCAGCTCAATATCCTTTTTCAAAATGTCGGGGCACTCCAGCCATTGGTCGGGATTATAGTCTCCGCCGTGGAGCAGATAGGGGAATTTCGGGGTCTGGGATTTCATAAAAGCAGGCTCCTTTCGGAAAATAAATCTGTCTTTTCCCATTGTAATACGAAGCGGGAAAAGCCGCAAGGGGAAATAGTCGTTAGTTGTGAGTATTAGAGCAAGGGCTTTCAGGTGAGCGGGACAAAAGCGGGTGGAATTTGACAGGACGAGAGGGTAAAATGTACGGTATCATACAGTCAGGCACTGGGAAAGGAGAAAGAAAAAATGAAGTATGAAATTCGGAAGAAGGAGAGCTTTGCCGTCATTGGGAAGCTGGGCTCCACCGAGGACGGAGAAGGATTTATCGGGCGGCTGTGGCAGGAGGCAAACTCTCATTTTGAAGAAGTAGCCGCCCTGGCAAAGAAAAGGGAAGACGGAGCTTTCGCCGGGTTCTGGGGCCTGATGTCCGACTGCGGCATGGCCTTTCTCCCCTGGGAAAACGACTTTTCAAAGGGCCTTTACCTGGCGGGCGTGGAGGTGGAGGGATCCGTCGAGGCCCCTGCGGGCTGGGTGAAGTGGGTCTCTCCCGGCTATGAATACCTGGTCACGGAAGCAGGCCCACAGGCTTTCTCCCAGGCACTGGAGCAGCTCCGGCAGGAAAACCGGAAGCTGGCCGGAGCCGTCTACGACTATACCGATCCCAAAACCGGGGAAAACTATCAGTTTTTCCCCATTCAAAAGCTTTAAGGCGGCGGAAATGAGGAATGAGGAATTAGCAATGAAGGTCAAGGACGAGGCGATAAATGATAGTTTAGCGAACAGTTCCCTCCTGTCATTCTGAGGAACGCAGAAAGCTATAGCTTTCTTGACGAAGAATCTCGACCTTAAAGCCCTTCAAAAAGGCCCAAAGAACGAGATTCTTCACCGAGAAAGCAAGGTTAAAAAGCTATAGCTTTTTGTGCTTGTCTGTTCAGTAATGACAGTTGGAAAGTGAGCGGGTAATCGATAAATTCCAATTTAGCAAGCTCTTCCCTTGACCTTAAATTGCTCATTTCTAATTGCTCATTGCTCATTGAATATAGCGGTGCCACCACCATCTAGCATCTGCTATCTAGTATCCAGCATCTAAAACCAAAGGAGCCTATTTATGTTGAAAGAAAACCTGCGGAAGCATTTTTTAAGCACCGGGCCGTACACGTATTCAGGGCTTTATCAGGAATATTTCAAAAGCCTGCCGGACGATCCGAAAGAGCTGGGGGAGCTCGTGTCCCATCAGATCGTTCACCGGGTCACACTGCGGGAGGGGAACACAAACGCCAACGCCGACCTGCGCTATGGGGATATGACGGAATATCCCTGGCACCGCCACCGCTGTGAGGACGACCTTTTTCTCACGGCCCCCGCCATGGCCGCCGAGCTGTTCCGGCTGGATCAGCGGGGCTTCGTGCCGGACCGGGCGGTGGAGCACAAGCTGATTTTGACCTGCCGGTATGTTTCCGTGCTGGTTTCCGCCATTTACAAGGCCAAGGGGATCCCCTGCCGCAGCCGGGCAGGCTTTGCCCCCTATTTCAAGCCCGGCGTCAGTATGGATCACTGGATCAATCAGGTTTGGAACAACAGGGAAAACCGCTGGATCACCTTTGACGCCGACGGTTTTTACGAGGGGCTTTCCCTGCCCGTTACCCAGTACGACATGCGGGAGGGGGAATTCGACTGGGCGGCAAAGGCCTGGCTGGATATTCGCTCCGGCAGGGACGATGGCACGCGGTTCCTCTATGCGGACGGCCTGGGCACCTGCTCCTTAAAGGCCGTGATCCGCTATCTGTTTTACGATTTTCACGCTCTGATGAACGATGAGATCTCCTATCTGTTCCAGCCCTGCTATATTGAGGGAAAATTTGAGTCTCTTACGGAACAGGAGCTTTCCGAGCTGGACCGGCTGGCAGAGCTGCTGCTCACCCCGGACGAAAGCTTCCCCGCCCTGCAAAAACTGTGGGAGGAAACCCGGAAATTCCGCATTCTCAATAGCCCCCTGGTGGGCGACTGGGATACCGCCCCGCTGCTGGAGGCCGCGGAAAAATAAACAATACGAAAAAAGGCTGCCGCAAAATTTTGCGGCAGCCTTTTTTCGATGTTGGCGGCGAGCCGCCGCTGGCACTCGTGTCCCTGCTCGGTGCGGGAGAACACTTTCTGACCCGATCGGAAGAAAAATGTTAAATGATAGGTTAGCACACTCTTTTCCCCCTTGTCATCCTTCGTCAAGAAAGCTATAGCTTTCTTGACGAAGGATCTCGACCTTAATCCCAGGGCGAAAGGACAAAGAGCGAGATTCTTCACTTCGTTCAGAATGACAGACGGGAGGTGAGCGGATTACCGTTAAATTCTAATTTATCCGCTTTCCAACGGTCGGGTCAGAAACCGGTTTCCCGCACCAAGAGGGTTCTCGAGTGGCCGCGGCGCAGCCGCTGCCCTTTTCGGCAGATTTTGCGTGGAGCTTTTACTATACTGGGAGAAAGCGCTCTAAAAAGCGCAAAGGATTGTAAAACTGAAAGCTTTATGCTATACTGCTTTTGCATGGTGGAAGTTTGCCTTCCGCCTCCAAAAACCGGAAAGGAGAGCGCCCAATGAAGCTTATCAAAAAGCATATCAAATGGTTTGCGGGCCGCGTTACCCGGGACAGGCTGGATTCCGCCTCCGCTCACGGCGCTTTTTTTCTCATCATCTCCTTTCTGCCTTTTATCGCCCTGGTGCTCACCCTGATGCAGCGCATTCATTTTTCCTCCGGTGTGCCGATTTTGGAAGCCGCCCTGCGGCTTTTTCCGGAAAGCGTGTCCTCCTTTGTGGAGGCGCTGTTTCCAAACCCCCTGGAATCCGGCGGCGTTTTGCCGGTGGCCGTGATCACCTCGGTGTGGACCTCCTCCATGGCCATGGTGGCCGTGATCAAAGGCCTGGATCAAATTTACGAGGTGAAGGAAAGCCGGGGCCTTGTGCGGCTGCGGGCTGTGGCGATCCTGTACGTGCTGGCCTTTGCCGTGGTGATCCTGGTTACGGCGGCCCTTCTGGTGTTCGGCTCTACCATCTACAATTACCTGCTGAAGCATTCGCCGCCCTTCTTTGCCACCTTGCTGATCAATTTCAAATCCCTGGTGGGATTTTTGCTGCTGTTTATCTTCTTTACCCTGATGTACACCTTCCTGCCCCGCCGGCGGATCAAGTTCCTGCACAATCTGGCGGGCGCGGCCTTCGGGGCTGCGGGCTGGGTTCTGTTTTCCTTTTTCTTCTCTCTGTTTGTGGAGAATTTCTCCAATTTTTCCATTTACGGCAGCCTGGCCACCCTGGTGATTTTAATGTACTGGCTGTTTTTCTGCATGTACATTCTCTTTCTGGGCGCGGAGGTCAGCATGTGGCTGGAATTCAGCGGGATCCAGGACGATTTGAAAAACGCCTCGAAAAAGCGAAGGAAGGCGCGAGAACGAAAAAAGCGGGAAAGGGACGCGGAGAAATAGGAGCTTTGCTTCCGGTCCTTTTCCGGGGAAACAGGGGAACCGTACTATGAAAAAAATTGTTGTGATCGATGGCCAGGGCGGCAAAATGGGCGCCGCTTTGACCGCTCAGCTGAAGGCCTCCGGCATTTCCGCCCAGGTGATCGCCGTGGGCACCAATTCCGCCGCCACCACCGCCATGCTCAAGGCCGGAGCGGACGCGGGAGCTACCGGGGAAAACCCGGTGGTAGTCAACTGCGCGGACGCGGATATTATCGCAGGGCCCATGGGGATCATTACCGCCAATGCCCTGTATGGGGAGATCACCCCGAAGATGGCGGCCGCCGTATCTGAAAGCACAGCGCAAAAGCTGTTGATTCCGGTAAATCGCTGCTCTGTTACCGTAGTGGGCATAGAGGAGCTGTCTCTGGGCGATTATGTGAAGCTTGCCGTGCAGAAGGCCGGTGCGCTGCTCGGCATGGAGAGGTAAGCATCATGGAACTTTGGGATATTTATGACGAAAATGGGGAAAAAACAGGACGCTTTCATGCCAGAGGGACTCCTATGAAGCCAGGAGAGTACCACCTGGGGGCCATTATTGCAGTGGGAAACGATCAAGGAGAGATCCTTTGTACCTTGCGCAGCCCGGAAAAGAAATTTTGTCCCGGTATCTGGGAGAACACTGGCGGCGGAGCCTTGGCCGGAGAAACCAGCCGGGCTGCTGCCCAACGGGAACTGCAGGAGGAAACCGGCATTTTTGCTGAACTGGAAGAGTTTATTTTTCTCTACCGGGTACAGTCCACAGAGCCGGACGGAACCGGGCTTTTTAATGATGTGTACGGCTTGCGCCGAAATATTGACGTAAAGGACATTGTTCTACAGCCTGGGGAAACCATCGATGTAAAGTGGCTCCCCTACGAGGAATGGGAGGCCCTGGGCCGGGCGGAAAAGATTTTAACCCCGGCGGGCCCGAAAAATGAAGAGTTTTTCAGGATTTTACGAAGCTTTATTCAACCGAAGTAAAAGGAGATCGCTATGGCAATCAGGGTGGGAATGGTCAGCTTAGGCTGCGCAAAAAATCAGGTGGACGGGGAAATGCTGATGGCGGCCCTCAAAAAGGGCGGCTTTGAAACGGTGGAGGACGCGGCCCTTGCCGATATTGCCATCGTCAACACCTGCGGCTTTATCGAAAGTGCGAAAAAGGAATCCATTGAAGAAATTCTGGAGCTTGCCCAGCTGAAAAAAGAGGGACAGATCAAAAAGCTGGTGGTCACCGGCTGCCTTTCGGAGCGGTACCAGCAGGAGATCCACAAAGAGCTTCCTGAGGTGGACGCCGTGCTGGGCATCGGGGCCAACGGAGAAATCGCCGCCCATCTTCAAAAAATGATGGAGGGAAGCTTTGTGGAAAGCTTTCCCGAAAAGGAAAAAATGCCCCTGTGCGGGGCCCGGGAGCTTTCCACCCCCAGCTGGTCCGCCTATCTGAAGATCGCGGAGGGCTGTGATAACCGCTGTACCTACTGCGCCATTCCCATGATCCGGGGCGGCTACCGCAGCCGTACCATGGAAAGCATTGAGGAGGAGGCCAGGGCTCTGGTGGAAAACGGCGCCAGGGAGCTTACCCTCATCGCCCAGGACACCACCCGGTACGGCATAGACCTGTACGGGGAATATTCTCTGGCGAAGCTTTTGAAAAGGCTGTGCAACATAGAGGGGCTTCATTGGATCCGGGTGCTGTACTGCTATCCGGATTCCATCACCGATGAGCTGCTGGAGGTGATGGCCGCGGAAGAAAAAATCGTAAAATACATTGACCTGCCCTTACAGCACGCTTCGGAACAGGTGCTTCGCGCCATGAACCGCCGGGGCAGCCGGGAAAGCCTTACCGCCCTTCTCCGGAAAATCCGGGAAAAGGTGCCGGGGGTCACCCTGCGCACCACCCTGATCACCGGGTTCCCCGGCGAAACAGAGGAGGATTTTACCGAGCTGGCGGAATTTGTAAAGGAAATAGAATTTGACCGCCTGGGCTGCTTTGCCTATTCTCAGGAGGAGGGAACTCCGGCGGCGGAGCTTCCCGAACAGCTGGAGGAAGAGGTGAAGGAGCACCGGGCCGAGCTGATCATGGATTCTCAAACCCTTCTGATGGAGCGCAAGGGGCAGGCCAGGATCGGGCAGACCGTCGAGGTGCTTACCGAGGGCTTTGACCGGTACGCGGAATGCTGGTTCGGCCGCTCGGCCATGGACGCCCCGGACATTGACGGCAAGGTGTTTTTCACCGCTGAAAAAAAGCCGGTGTTAGGCTCCTTTGTAAAGGTGCTCATTGAAGACTGTGTGGACTGCGATCTCTTTGGAAAAAGGATGTGATCTCCCATGAAGCTGAATCTTCCCAACAAGCTGACCCTGCTCCGGGTGCTTCTGGTTCCGGTATTTATGGTGTTTGCCGCCCTTTCCCATTTCGGGCAAAGCGATTTTTCCCCTGTTTGGAGTCTCTTATCCGGCATTATTTTCGCCGCCGCCAGCATCACCGATTTTTTGGACGGCTATCTGGCCAGAAAAAATCACCTGGTGACGGATTTCGGAAAATTCGCCGATCCGCTGGCTGATAAAATGCTCACCACCGCCGCCCTGCTCTATATGGTAACAGACGGCGTGTGCAGCCCTGTGGTGCTGGCCATTGTGCTGTTCCGGGAATTCGCCGTGGCGGGGGTGCGCATGCTGGCCGCCGCCAATCAAAAGGTGATCGCCGCCAACCTGTGGGGCAAGGTAAAAACCGTTTTGCAGATGGTCACGGTGCTGCTCTACTACTTTGCCTGCGCTCTTCTTCCGGCGGACGGAGCCTTTCTCATTTCCCTTGTCACACAAATTCTCTGCTGGCTGGTCGCCGCCGTTACGCTGCTTTCCGGCGTCAAGTACCTCTGGGACAACCGGGAATGCCTCAGCCTGGGCGAATAAGCCGGGAAGAAGCGAAATCGGCCCGGAAAACAGGCTGTGCGCTGTGCCGCCGGCCGCGGTTTCCCCAACAGTTTCCTGATTCTGAAAACACAAGGCCTCCCTGCCCTGCATACCATGGAAATGACGGCAAAACGCCGTGATTCCGGACAAGGCGGGGGGTGTTTTTTTATGAACCATAGGATAGAGCGGGCAGGGGCCTCCGAGAAACCGGAGCGGGAGCTTCAGCTCCTTTGCCAAAGCCAAGCAATGCTCCGCACCCTTTTTTTAGGCATCGCCCTGCAATACCGTTCCTTAGACGTTCAGCGGGAGGAGCTGCTGCTTCAGGCGGAGGATCCTGCCGCTTCCCTTTCCGGCCCCGGCCCCCTGGAACTGCAGAACGCCGCTTCTCTCATTGTCCTCTGCGCCCTGTTCGGATTTCAAAAGCAGGCGGAAGAGCTGGCAAATCAGGCCGCCCAGGCCGGAGACTGCCCCGATCTCTTAAGCGTAAAGCTGGGAGCTACCTCCATTCTCATCGCCCTGATCCGCCTGGCAAGGCTGAATCTTGGTTCCTCCCGCTCTTCCCAAGCGGAGTTAAATTCCCTGGAGGAGGCGGGAGATCCCGCCGACCTGAGTTTATAGGGACCGCTTTTACTTTCAGGCAGCTGAGTGGAGCAGGACAGCATGAGCAATGAGTAATGAGAAATTAGCAATGAGCAATTATAAGGTCAAGGACACAGGCGCTGCAAGCAACACAAGTGTTGCTTGCAGCGCCTGATTCTTTAGTCGTTAGCCGTTAGTAGTCAGTTGTTAGAATAAGGAAAAGGGCTGCCCCGAATTGTCATCCTGAACGAAGTGAAGGATCTCGTCCTTTGGGCCTTTTTTTGAAGAGCTTTAAAGGCGAGATTCTTCGTCACTTCGTTCCTCAGAATGATAAAAGAGAGAACTTGCCCTTCATTGCTAATTGCTCATTTCCAGCAGCTAGTCCTCAGTATAATCCACATCATAGCTGCGCTCTACGGAAAACTTCATCAGCCTGCCTGTGGCGGAATCAAAATTCAGGTCGTATTTGTAATCCAGTCCGTACTTAAGCCACATACCCTCGTTCCCGGTAAAATCGGGAAACATTTCCTCCGCCTTTTCCCGGGTGATCTCTGTAACAGGCACGCCATTTATCTGAAGCTTTTCCAGCAGGTCGGTGCTTTCCTCCGCGCCCAGGTTAAATTCCATGCGGGCGATCACTGCGCCCGAAAGCTTTACCGGGGTTTCGTTTGTCACAAAGGAAACGTGGGCAAAGGAGCTTTCCGAAAGCCATACGGAGCCTCCGGAGTAGTAGGAATCGGCGTCCAGCAGCTGCTCCGGGTCCACCTCATATTCCTCGATATCGCTGTGGTCCTCCGTCCATTCGGACACCGTGACCTCATAGCCCGCGTCCAGCAGCGTCTGCATGGTGGTTTCTCCCACCCGGATCTCCCTGCCGTTTACGGAAACGGGGTACAGTGTTTCCTCTTCCTTGGAGCTTTCTCCGCCCAAGAGCTCCGAGCAGCCCGCAAAGGCCGTCATGCTCACCAGCAGGGCAAGGCAAAGGAGTCCCAAACGAATTCCAGTCTTTTTCATCATGTTTTTCCCTCCGCAATGTTTTTTGCGCAGCCCCTCTTCGCCGCTGTTGTTTCTTGTATATTCAGAAAAAAAGCTCTGCGCACCTGGGACAGTACCTTCGGATCAGCTCCACCGCCTGCTCAAGCTGTCCGCCGTTCTCCAGCAGCAGGTTTTCCTGCCCCTTGCCGCTTTCCGCCCGGTATTCGATCACCAAAGATACGGCTACCGTCAGCTTTTGGCTGACCCGGGTATTTCCCAGGGTATAGTCTACCCTGGTTTTTTCCTCCCGGCCCGTAAGGCTTTGGATCTCCTCCGCTTTGACAATGCGGCAGCTCAGATCCCTGAAATAGAGCCAATACTCCGGCCCCACCAGAAGGCGGCAGGGGTATTTATCCGTTGTGCCGTTCAAGAAGTTCAGCTTCCCGTAGGTTTTCAGCTCCATCTGCCGGAGAAACGCCGCCTTTTCTTCCCCGGAAAGCTTCCCGAACGCCTGCTCATAGGCCGGGCGCACCTTTTTCATGGAAACCAGCCTTGTCTGAAGCCAAAAGCACAGCAGGATCACCAAGGCAAGGCCCAGCCCGATGAGAAAATGAACGCGAAATACATAGGCCGCGTCATATCCCACCAAAAAGCCCAGCGCCACCATGCCGAATATGCTCACACCCATCCACAGCGGCACCTTTTTCATCAGCCTTTTGTTGAACTGCTGAAAGAGCTCAGAGAATTCCTTCATCTCCCAGTCCAGCCACAGCTTCCAGCGTTCTTCCATTCCTCTGCCTCCCAAGTGCTTTCCATATTTTGTGGTATCTGCCCTAAATATTGGAATATCTCGTATGGTATTTTAGCATACCGCACTTTGAAAATCAAGCTGACTTTCAGCGCCTTGGCAGTTAACGATTATCTTCTAAAAAACGATCCGGCGGAACGCTGGTACGAACTGACCGAGCCGACCGGCGAGACTTGGCGGAGGGGTTCCAACTCGTTGTAACCCCGTATAACCCCTGCGTTTTACAACTATTCGGGCAGAACCCCTCAGTCATGCTGACGCATGACAGCTTTCTCCGTTTCGCTTCGGTTGCTATGCCCCGGTGAGGCACGTTCAGCAATGCCTGAAGCGACAGCTGAGTTCTCCACCGGAGACCAGCACCCCTTACTCGCGCAAGTGGGGCCTAACGGCATTGCTCATGATTCGTTGCATCTACCTCTAGAATCCAGCATCTAAATATCCGGAATCTAAAAGAGCACGGCTGCCTGTGTAGTGCAGCCGTGCTCTTTTGTATGCTGTGATAGAACGGTGAAGAATACCGTTTCTGAAAACGACGGCTATTCTTCTATCTTTGCCAGGTGCTGATAGCTTTCTTTCAGGGCCGGGTAGAGGCTGCGGTAGACCTGGTAATACCGCTCGTACAGCGGCACATTTTCCGGAATGGCGGGCTGGGCGGGATTTGTGCGGATCATGGTATCGCAGGCGGCCTGGACAGAGGGGTACAGGCCCGCGCCTACGCCGGCCAAGATCGCCACGCCCAAGGCGGGGCCTTCCTTTGACTTTACGGTTTTTACCGGGCAGTTATAGGCGTCGGCCAGCATTTGCCGCCAAAGGGGCGAGGTACCGCCGCCGCCGCAGGCCATCATCTCCCCGATGGATACGCCCATTTCCCGCAGGATCTCCACGCTGTCCCGCTGGGAATAGACCACGCCCTCCAGCACCGCCCGCAGCAGATCCCGCTTGGTGTGAATGGCGGAAAGCCCGAAGAACACGCCCCGGCAGTCCGGATCCAGATGGGGAGTGCGCTCCCCCATCAGATAGGGCAGGTACAAAAGCTTGTTGCAGCCGATGGGCGACTGCTCCGCCTCCTTGTCCATAAGGAAATAGGGATCCACGCCCATTCCGGCGGCGGTTTCCTTTTCCGCCCTGCAGAAATTATCCCGGAACCATTTCAGGGAAAGCCCTGCCCCCTGGGTCACGCCCATGACGTGCCAGGCGCCGGGCACGGCGCAGCAGAAGGTGTGCACCCTGCCCCTGGGATCAATGGTGATCTTGTCCGTATGGGCGTAGACCACCCCGGAGGTTCCCAGCGTGGTAAAGGCCCTGCCGTCCCGTACCACGCCTGTGCCTACCGCGGCGGCGGCGTTGTCTCCGGCCCCGCCTACCACCGGGGTTCCCGCCTTCAGCCCGGTCAGGGCAGCGGCCTTTTCAGAGATCACGCCGGTGATCTCCGGAGATTCGTACACCTTTCCCAAAAGCCCAGGATCGATGTCCAGCTTTTCCAGGACCTCCCGGCTCCAGCAGCGGTTCGGCACGTCCAGAAGCTGCATGCCGGAGGCGTCGGAAACCTCCGTGGCAAAGTCGCCGGTGAGCATATAACGGATGTAGTCCTTGGGAAGCAGGATATGGGCGCATTTTTCATAAAGCTCCGGCTCATGCTTTCGCACCCACAAAATTTTAGAGGCGGTAAAGCCCGTCATGGCAGGGTTCGCGGTGATGTCAATGAGCCGCTTTTCCCCTACCCGTTCCGTGAGCTCCACGCATTCCTCGGCGGTGCGCTGGTCACACCAGATAATGGAGCGGCGCAGCACCTCCCCGTTTTGATCCAGCATTACCAGGCCGTGCATCTGCCCGGAAATGCCGATCCCCTTGATCCCGGCGGGATCCACGGCGCTTTCCGCCACTACCGTGCGCAAAGTTTTCACGGCGGCCTGCCACCAGTCTCCGGGCTCCTGCTCCGCCCAGCCGTTTTTCTCCTGGATCAGGGGATATTCCGCAAGGGCGCTGGCTACTACGCCTCCCTCCTTGTCAAACAGCACGGTTTTTGTTCCGCTGGTGCCAAGGTCGATCCCGATCAAGTATTCCATAGAAATTCTCCCCTTTGTTCGCTTAAAACCTGTTTGCTACTATTTTCCTAGATTTTTCCGTCAATGTCAAGGGAAACGCGGAAAGTTTGGGAGCAATGATTTTCTTTTCCAATTCTTTGTTTTTTTAGGTTCTCGCTCTTGCGGTATGGCGGAAATTATGCTATGGTTAAGGCTGAAACTTTTAACAAAGCGAGGACGGTCTATGAAGCGGTATGACGCGGTAATCGTTGGCGCCGGTGTGACCGGCTGTGCGGTGGCAAGGGAGCTTTCCCGGCGGGAAGGCAGCTTTCTGGTGGTGGAAAAGGAACCCGATGTATGCGAGGGCACCAGCAAGGCGAACTCCGCCATTATCCACGCAGGCTTCGACGCGGAGCCCGGAAGCTGGAAGGCGAAAATGAACGTCCGAGGCAACGCCATGATGGACAAGCTCTCAGAGGAATTGGACATTCCGTTTCAAAGAACCGGGGCCTTGGTGGTCTGTCTCAGGGAAGAGGAACTGCCGAAGCTGCGGGAGCTGTATGAAAGAGGGCGAAAAAACGGCGTGCCCGGCCTGCGGCTGCTGACAGGGCAGGAGGCCAGGGCCCTGGAGCCCAACCTGAAGGAAGAGGTCTGCGGTGCGCTGCTGGCGGAGACCTCCGGGATCGTATGCCCCTTTGAGCTGACCCTGGGGCTGGGGGAAAACGCCGCGCAGAACGGTGTGGAATTCCGGTTTAACACCCAGGTCCTCTCCCTGGAAAAAACGGAAAACGGCTGGCTTCTGCATACCGGGGAAGGCGATGTGGAGGCAAGGGCCGTCGTCAACGCGGCGGGGGTATCTGCCGATAAGCTCCACAATATGGCCTGCGAGGAAAAGCTTCATATTACTGCCCGGCGGGGCGAATATATGCTGCTGGATAAAAGCGCGGGGGGCCATGTGAGCCGCACTATTTTCCAGCTGCCGGGGAAGTACGGAAAAGGCGTGCTGGTCTCCCCCACTGTTCACGGCAATTTGCTGGTGGGCCCGACTGCGGCCGATACAGAGGAAAAGGAAAATACGGCAACAACGGCCCAGGGGCTTGCCGAAGTGATGGAAAAGTCCGCCCTGGCAGTGAACAGGCTGCCTCTGCGCCAGGTCATCACCTCTTTTTCCGGTCTGCGGGCCCATGAGGAGGGCGACGACTTTGTGCTGGGAGAAAGCGCCCCGGGCTTTTTCGACGCCGCCGGGATCGAATCTCCCGGCCTGACCAGCGCCCCGGCCATCGGGGAATATCTGGCGGCACAGATTGCGGAAAAGCTGGGGCTTTCGGAGAAGAAGAATTTTATTCCGGTTCGCAGAGGCGTTTTGCGGATCGCGGCCCTGCCCCTGGAGGAACGAATCCAAAAAATTCGGGAAAATCCGGCATACGGCGCTATCGTCTGCCGGTGCGAGGAGATCTCCGAGGGAGAAATACTCGACGCTATTCACAGTACGCTGGGGGCCAGAACCCTGGACGGGGTAAAGCGGCGTACCCGGGCCGGAATGGGCCGCTGTCAGAGCGGCTTCTGCTCCCCCAGGGTGATGGAGCTGCTTTCCGGGGAATGTGAAATACCTCTGGAAAAGATTTGTAAAAGCGGAAAAGCCTCCGGCATTGTTTCGGAAAAAATCCGTTGAGAGAGAGGTGCGGGAGCATGAAGCATGCCATTGTGATCATCGGCGGCGGCCCCGCCGGGCTGGCGGCGGCCATTGCCGCCCGGGAAAGCGGCGTTACAGACGTGATCATTTTAGAGCGGGAGCCGGAGCTGGGCGGCATTTTAAACCAGTGCATCCATAACGGCTTCGGGCTGCACACCTTCAAGGAGGAGCTGACCGGGCCGGAATACGCAGGGAGATATGTGGAAAAAGCGGCCGCGCTGGAAATCCCGGCGAAGCTGAACACCACGGTGATCGGGCTGGAGCGAGCCCCCTCCGGGGAAGGCCTGCTGGTCACCTCGGTCAGCCGGCAGGAGGGCCTGGTGCAGACAGAGGCCCAGGCTGTGGTACTTGCCATGGGCTGCCGGGAGCGGCCCAGAGGCGCGTTAAATATCCCGGGGCTTCGCCCGGCCGGGATCTTCTCCGCCGGAACGGCCCAGCGCCTGGTAAACCGGGAGGGCTATCTGCCGGGCCGGGAGGTCGTGATCTTAGGCAGCGGGGATATCGGGCTGATCATGGCCCGCCGTATGACGTTGGAGGGCGCGAAGGTAAAATGCGTGGCGGAAATTCAGCCCTACTCCGGCGGGCTCAAACGAAACATAGTCCAATGCCTGAACGATTACGGCATTCCCCTGAAGCTCAGCCATACTGTGGTGGATATTCGGGGAAAGGAGCGGGTTTCCGGGGTAACGATTGCCCGGGTGGACGAAAACCTGAAGCCCATTCCCGGCACCGAGGAGGAAATTTCCTGCGATACCCTGCTGCTTTCGGTGGGGCTGATCCCGGAAAACGAGCTTTCCCGGGAAATCGGCGTGGAGCTTTCTCCCGTAACCGGCGGGCCCAGGGTCAACGAGAGCCTGATGACCGGCATTCCCGGGGTGTTTGCCTGCGGGAATGTGCTGCATGTTCATGACCTGGTGGACTATGTATCGGAGGAAGCGGAACAGGCGGGGAAACGCGCGGCGGAGTACTGCATGGAAGGGCAGAAGGCCGGGGGAAGAGAAATTCCCCTGAAGCCGGAGGGCGCGGTGCGGTATACGGTGCCCTGCACGGTAGATCCGGAAAAAATGGGGCCCCAGCTTGTGGTGCGTTTCCGGGTAGGAAAAAATCTGCGGAACGCTTCTGTGGTAGTAAAGGCAGGCGGAAAAGAGCTGCTGCGCCGGAAACGGCCTGTAATGGCCCCCGGCGAAATGGAACAGATCGTCTTAAAACAGGAATGGCTGACCGGAACAGAAGAGAGCATTACCCTCTGGGCCGAAGAGGAAGTACATTCCGCTAAGCGGTGAAGGGAGGGCGCTGTATGGAAACCAAAGAACTGATCTGTATCGGCTGCCCCTTAGGCTGCGGGCTGCGGGTAGAGCTCAATGAAAAAGGGGAAGCGGTCTCCGTTTCCGGCAATACCTGCAAGCGGGGAGAGGAATACGGAAAGCGGGAGGTGACCGCCCCTGTGCGCACCGTTACCTCTATCGTAAAGGTGCAGGGCGGAAAGGCGCCTGTGGTTCCTGTGCGCACGGAAACCGATATCCCCAAGGAAAAGATTTTTCCCTGTATGGAGGAAATTCGGAAAGCGGCGGTTTCCGCCCCGGTCAGGCTGGGCGACGTGGTGATCGAAAACGTGGCGGACACCGGGGTCAATGTGATCGCCGCGAAAAATATTCCAAAGAGATAAAGCCCTGGGGTTTATTTCCCGGAAGCTTTAGGAAAGGTATTTGACCTTATGGCACTCAATCAAAAAATCACGACCGTCCTGTTTGATCTGGACGGCACGCTGCTTCCCATGGACGAAAAGAAATTTATAAAAGCCTATTTTGGAGAGCTGGCTAAAAAGGGCGCGGAGTATGGCTATTCTGATGGGGAAAAGCTTACCGCCGCTGTGTGGAAGGGCACCGGGGCCATGGCGAAAAACGATGGCAGCGCAAAAAATGTAGAGCGCTTCTGGCAGGTGTTTGCCGGGGAAATGGGGCAGGAGGCGTTAAAGCTGCGCCCGGTATTCGACCGCTTTTACGCGGAAGAGTTTGACCGGGTGAAAGACTCAGTAGGGGAAAATCCTTTGGCCGCGGGGGCGGTCAGGGGCCTGCGGGAAAAGGGCTATTCCGTGATCCTGGCCACAAACCCGCTGTTTCCCGCCGTGGCGGTCAAAACCCGGCTTTCCTGGATCGGCCTTGCACCTGAGGATTTTCTGGAGATCACAAGCTATGAGGAATATTCCTTCTGTAAGCCGAACCCCGCCTATTTTGGGCAGATCCTGGAAAGGACCGGAAAGCGCCCGGAGGAATGCCTGATGGTGGGAAACGATGCTGCGGAGGACCTGGCTTCTCTGGAGCTGGGGCTGGAGGCTTATCTGGTAACAGATTGCCTGATCAATCGGGAAAACCGGGAGCTTTCCGGGATCAAGCACGGAAGCTTTGCCGATTTTTGCGAGCTTGCGGAGCTTTGCTGAAGGGAAAAGAAATCGTCTATAGAGGAGGGGATACCCATGGAGACGATCAACAAACAGGATATCTGGGAAACCCAGAAATTCCTGATCGATTGCGCCAGAGACCACCCAAAAGCGCAGATCGCCGATTACGTAAAGCATTTATTTCAGTCCGAATTCGGCAGCGGACATATGATAACGGATGAAGAGGCTTCCCTGCGTTATCTACGGGAGGAAATCGCGGGCCTTTCGGAAAAACAGAAAAAGCACCCCTATTTTTTCCATCTGTGCGGCCATTTCTGCCGAATCAATCTTTCCGCCGGCAAGGAGCTTTCCCCGGAGATGATAAACCGGCTTTTTGTGGCGTCCTCCCGGGGTGTGCCGAAGGCGGCGTGGTTTCTTTTTGAGGAAAAGCTTCGGTTGTTTTGGGAGCTGAGCAAGGGAAAGGAGAGTCCGTTCCCTTTTTCCGCAAAGCAGGTGGAAGAGTACCTGCGGGAATATAAGAAAGGCGGCTATACCCCCGTGCGGCACAGCGAGGAATACCGCAGGACCTATGAGCCCGCTTACCGGGTCATTCGCCGGGAATACGGCGCATATGTGCGGCTTTACGCCGCCATGGAGCAGTGCCTGAAGGAAAAGGGCAGCGTGACTGTGGCGATAGACGGAAACAGCGGGGCGGGGAAAACTACGCTGGCAAAGCTTTTGGCACAGATTTTTGACTGCAATGTGTTCCATGCGGACGATTTTTTCCTTCCCTTAGAAAAGCGTACCCCGGAGCGGCTTTCCGAAACAGGCGGCAACATGGATAGAGAGCGCTTTCGGGAGGAAATTTGTGAAAGGCTTTCGGAAAAGAAAGCTTTTTCCTACTCTCCTTTCGACTGTTCCGCCATGAAGCTGAGCGCGCCGGTGGAGGTACAGCCTAAAAAGATTAATTTTTTAGAGGGCGCGTACTGCATGCACCCGGAGCTTCGGGAATACTATGACGTCAAGGTGTTTTTATCCATTTCTCCGGCGGAACAGAGCACCCGGATCCTGGAAAGAAACGGCGGCTTCATGCTTCGGCGGTTTTTAGAGGAATGGATCCCCATGGAAAACGCATATTTTGAAGAGATGAAGGTTCGGGAAGTATGCGATTTGGTTTTTAGCTGCTAGGGCGTGTTCGTTTCTAGAAAAGAGTTTTTTGCAGGAAAACAGGGAAGTTTTTTCCGTTTTAGGATATGCTATAGTAACATCATACTGAAAAAGAAAGGAAGATTCAGATGGCAGTACTCACATTGACGAAGGATAATTTTGATAAAGAGGTGCTTTCGGCGTCGCAGCCTGTTCTGGTGGATTTTTGGGCCAGCTGGTGCGGCCCCTGCCGCATGTTCTCTCCCATTGTAGATGAGTTTGCTGAGGAAAACGAGGGCAGCGTAAAGGTGGGCAAGGTGAATATCGACGAAGAGCCCGATCTTGCCGCCCGCTATCATGTGATGAGCATTCCTACCGCTATCCTGTTCCGGGGAGGAGAAGCCGCCGCTACGCTGGTAGGCGTTCAGCCCAAGGAAAAGCTGGAGGAGCTTTTGGGGAAATAAACCATGGAGCAGACGATTTTTGACACCGTGATCCTGGGCGGCGGTCCAGCCGGCTATACCGCCGCGCTGTACGCGGCCCGGGCCAATTTTTCCGTGCTGCTGCTGGAAAAGCTTGCTCCCGGCGGGCAGATGGCCACCACCGATGTGATCGACAATTATCCCGGTTTTCCGGAAGGGATCCATGGCTTTGACCTTGCCGTGAAAATGAAGGAAAGCGCGGAGCGCTTCGGCGTGCAGACAAAGCTTGCCGAGGTGGTGGAAGCAGAGCTTACCGGGGAGATCAAAGAGATCAAAACCAAAAAGGAAACATTTTTTGCCCGCACGGTGGTTTTGGCAACCGGAGCCAGGCCCAGAGAGCTGGGGCTTCCCGGGGAACGGGAGTTGCGGGGCAGGGGCGTTTCCTACTGCGCCACCTGCGACGGCATGTTCTACCGGGGGAAAATCGCGGCGGTGGTCGGCGGCGGAAATACCGCCGCCGCCGATGCCCTTTACCTTTCCCGCATTTGTGAAAAGGTGTATCTGATCCACCGGCGGGATACCCTGCGGGCGCAGAAGGCCTATCTCGCCCCTCTGGAGCAGGCGGAAAATGTAGAGCTTATCTGGAACAGCCGGGTAGAAGCTCTGCTGTATCAGGACACGCTGACCGGCCTGCGGGTAAAGCATACCGTTTCCGGGGAGGAGCAGGAGCTTCTCTGCGACGGCCTGTTTGTGGCGGTGGGTTATCTGCCGGAGACCGGCCTGTTTCAGGACCAGCTGGAGCTCAGCGAGGCGGGCTACGTGAAGGCCGATGAGACTACCCGCACCAGCCTGCCGGGCGTGTACGCCGTAGGCGACCTGCGGGAAAAGCCTCTGCGCCAGGTGATCACAGCCGCGGCGGACGGCGCTGTGGCCGTGCATTTTATGGAGGAATACCTGAATCGATAATCCGCAAAAAGTAAAAATTCCCGGCGGAAATTTTCTGCCGGGAATTTTTTTGTGTTTTCTGTAAGATTCCGGGCGGAAAAAGAGTCTAATGTAGTGAAAGGAGTGGATACCGTGAAGAAGAAGCCGGAGCTTGCCTTGGTCAAAAAGGCGATGCGGGGCGATCCGGGAGCGTTCGGGGAATTGATCCGGCGGGAGCAGGAGTCTCTGTATCGCATGGCGTTTCTTTATACCCGAAACGAGGAGGATGCTCTGGACGCTTTGCAGGAGGGAATTTTGAAGGCCTATACCCATAGAAAGACCCTGCGGAAGCCGGAACATTTCAAAACATGGCTGATGCGCATCGTGATCAATTCAGCCCAGGATCTGATGAAAAAGCGGAGACCTGCCGCAGAGTGGGACGAGCTGGAAGAGCTTTCCGCCCCGGAGGGGCTGCCGCCGGAGGAGCGCATGGATCTGTACGATGCCCTGGGCCATCTTCCGGAGCCTATGCAGCAGCTTCTGAAGCTTCGATACTTCGATGGCTTGAGCAACCGAGAAATCGCCAATCAACTGGAGGTGCCGGAGGGCACGGTAGCTGTCCGGCTGAGCCGGGCAAGAGAACGGCTGAGACTTGAACTGAAGGAGGAGAAGGTATGTTAGAGCAAAAGGAAACATTCCGGATCGCCATTCCGTCCTGTCTGGAAGACAGGGTAAACGAAAGCCTGCGCCAGGTGGGAAAGCTCCATCGGAAAAGGGTGCTGCGCCGCGCGGGAACAGCCTTGGGAAGCTTTGTGGCCATGGTGGCGGCGTTTTTGACCTTCGGCTTTACCAATCCCGCCCTGGCAAGCCAGATCCCGGTGCTGGGGAGAATTTTCCAAACGGTCAACGCCCCCGGAAAGGTGGGAGGCTCCGCCAACCTGGGAACCTATGGGCTGGCGGAGGAAATCGGACTAAAGCTGGAGAGCACGGAGCCCCGCACGGAAATAACCGTAAAGCAGGCTTATGGAGACAGCAATACCGTGCAGCTCAGCCTGGTATTGAAGCTTCCCGAGGAACAAAGCGGCCGATATCAGTGGGTGGAGGCACGGCAAATGGGGGGCACCTGTGAAGCCCGAATCAATGGAGAGACGGTCAGGGAAGGCGGAAAGCTGAATGGATTTCAGCCCGCGGAGGAAGGCCTGTGGGTGGCCACCATGATCCTGCCGGTGCCGGAAGGCCAAAGGGAAGCGGAGCATTATGAAATCTCCCTTTTCCTGCGGGATCTGGTGGGACGTCTCTCCGGGCACGGGGAAGAGACTTCGGCCGGATACGAAAAGGAAGAGATCCCGGGAGAATTCCGGGGAACCTTCACGCTTACCCCCGACAGGACGCATTTTACTTCCTTTGACTCTCATGCGGAAATGAACGGGGCAAAGCTTCTGAGTGTGACCACCACCCCCGCCCGGACGGAGATTCAGATTGAGAAGCCCTTCTGGGGCTTGCGCCACCCCACTGTTCCGGAAGACGGGGATCTGGGATTCCCCTATCTCTTTACCGAGGACGGCGAAGAGATTTTGATGGAGCACGGCGAAACCTATGACAAAGGCTACCGCTCCAACGCGCAGGCAGCCCAGACGGCCACCCTGATTTTTGACAGTGTTCCAGCAGGGACAAAAAAGCTTGTCCTTTGGTTCTGCGATGAAAACCAATGGGATCAGGTGACACAAACCCAGGCGAAATTTGTGATCGACCTGGAGCAGCGGACCGTCACTTCCGAAGAACCGTAACAGCCGGAAAAAAGCGGAGAGGAAAAAGGCCTCTCCGCTTTTTCGTTGTTAGTTGTGAACGGTTTAGCTGCTGGAAAGGGCGGGGAGAGTTCCTTTCCCTCAGAAATAACAGGGGGTATTTTTTACGCCTTACGCTCATACCAATGGAAAAGGGCGCTGGGAGGGGAGGAATGGTATGGCGTTTTCTGATCGGGAGCTTTTAGCCCGTATTTTAGAGTGCGAGGCAGGCGGTGAAGGAGATACCGGTATGAAGGCGGTGGCCTGCGTCGTCATGAACCGGGTCCAGGTAGATTATGGGGAATATGGAAGCCTTTATACAGTAAACGAGGTGATCTACCAGCCCAGGCAGTTTACCTGCGTTATGGAGACCATCGGCGGGCAGTACAATATGCAGAACGTATACAATATGCGCCCTACCGAAGTGCAGTATCATATTGCCGATTGGGCCATTGCGGGAAACCGGCTTACCAACCTGGGCTTTGCCCTTTGGTACTTTAATCCCTTTAAGCCCACCTGCCGGGAGCAATTTCCCTCTGCTGTAGGGGAGTTCGTCATTCGCATTGGAGACCATTGCTTTTATAATCCCACCGCCGCCTATGCGGACACATAAGGAGGTCAATTTACCATGAGTGAAAACAATACCTGGGATCGTTCCCCCGGAATGAGGAGACTGCGGAACCGAAAGGATTTTCAGGAGATGGAAAACGGCGGCAGCCAGCTGGATAACTTTTATCACCCGCCGCAGCCCAGCTTTGACAGCGAAGAAATGCGGGGCTCCATGCAGGCCATTCTTGCCGACAATGTAGGTCAATATGTGGTGGTGGAATTTCTCATCGGCACAGAGGAGATCATTCGGAAGCAGGGAATGCTTTATTTTGTGGGAAGAAGCTTTGTCACCCTGTACGATGAGGCCGCCAACAATTTCATTGTGTGCGATATTTTCTCGGTAAAATTTGTCTATTTCTATATGCCGGGGGATCGGCCAAGGTTTAATTACAACCTGCTTCCCAGCACCAGCGGAGAACCGGGCATGGGCCCCCGGCGCATGAGATAAAAGAGCGTGTCGAAAAAGCTTTCCAACACGCTCACCCTATCGGCGGTCCCCGCAGACTGCGGAGCAGTCTGTTTCCTCTATTCAGGAAAGGCAAGGAGTTTACTGCTATTCATCAGCCTGCCAAATTATAATTTAGCGACCTCTGTCCTTGCCCTTTCTCATTCCTCATTCTATCTATCCCGCTTCCCCCGCTACGCAGCGGTCCAGGCCGGCCCAGTCCTGCCGGAGCTCTATCTTTGTCAGGCCGTGGGAGGCAAAGAGGGCGGAAACCGCTTTTCCCTGGTCTTCCCCGATCTCCACGGCGAGAACGCCGCCGGGCTTTAGGCGGGGGAGCCACAGGGCGCAAAGGGCCCGGTAAAACACCAGGCCGTCCTCTCCGCCGTCCAGGGCCATCGCCGGTTCCCTTTGTACCTCCGGCTGCAAAATGGAAAGCTCCTTTGATGGGATATAAGGGGGGTTGGAGGCAATGAAATCCAGGCTTTGGGGAGGGAAGCTCTCCGCGGTCTCCTTGCGGAGCACATCTCCTACTTTTGCACAAATTTTATACTGCGGATAGGCGGCCAGATTTTGCTCCAGATAAGAAAAAGCCTGTTCGGAAAGCTCCAGACAGGTCAGTTTCGCGTGGGGAAGCAGGGTACAAAGGCCCAGGGCCACCGCGCCGGAGCCGGCGCAGAGATCCACGCCTACGGGCTCAGGCACGCCCTGCAGGCGCTCTGCCAGGGTCTCCGCTAAAACGGCGGTATCCTCCCGGGGAACCAGCACGCCTTCGCCCACCCTCAGGGAAAGCCCCATAAATTCCCATTCTCCCAGAATATATTGCAGGGGGCGACGGGCCGCCCGTTCTTCCACAGCCTTTAGAAAGTCCCTTTCCCGCTCCGGGGCGGGGCATTCCTGCCCCCGCAGGGCAAGGGCGGAGCGGTCCAATCCGAAAAAGGCCTTTACAAGGGCCAGGCTGTCCTCCCCGGGGGAATCAATGTCCCGGGCTGAAAAAACGCTTTTTGCCTTCAGGTACAGCTCCCGGTAGGTCATGAGATCAGATCCTCACCGTTTTCGGGGATCACCGCTTCCATGGCGGCAATGGCGGCCTCGATCATCTTATCGTCCGGCTCCTTTACGGTGATGCGTTGCATCCACAGGCCGGGGGCAATCAAAAACCGCAGAAAGCTGTCCGGGTGGCGGGCGGAAAATTTCTGGATCTCATAACCGATGTTCATGATCACCGGAATGCACAAAAGCTTTGTAAGGGTGCGCAGAATGGGATTTGTAAAGGGGATAAAGAACCCCACTACCACGCCCAGCAGCAGCATGAGAATGAGAAAGCTGGTGCCGCAGCGGGGGTGGAACCTGCCCTGCTTTCTCACGTTTTCCACCGTAAGGGGCAAATCGTTTTCATAGCAGAAAATGGTTTTATGCTCCGCTCCATGATACTGGAAGGTGCGCTTGATATCCGGCAGCAGGGAAACCAGCAAAATATATCCCACAAAAATGGCGATGCGCAGCCCCCCTTCAAACAGGGACCTCCACCCGGAGATATCTCCGGGAACCGCGCCCTGCAGCAAATTGAACAGCACGGTGGGCAGCAGGAAGAAAAGCAGGATCGCCAGGCCGACCCCCAGCACGGAGGCAACGCCCATGATGATCCCTGTCATTTTTTCTCCCAGGTGCTCGTCCAGCCATTTATCCAGCCCGGAAAGCTCTTCCTCGCCCACGTCCTCGGTAATTTTATCAGCGGAAAGGGACAGGGCCTTATAGCCCAGGCGAAAGGAATCGATCAGGGCGAAGATGCCCCGAATGAAAGGCTTCCCCAGCAAGGGGTATTTCTGTGTCAAGCGGGGGCATTCGATCTCCTCTGTGGAGATCTCCCCCTTTTCGCTGCAAAAGGCGGCCACCGTGCTGTGGGGACCCACCATCATAATGCCCTCCATCAGGGCCTGTCCGCCAATGGACGTGATTTTTTTACTCATGCTCTTTCTGGTTCCTTTCCTGAAGTAATTTTCGGATCTCCGGCGTTTCCACAAGCTCCGGGTGGCCTTCCAATCGTTCACAGGTAGGCAGGCTGATGTTCACTGCCGTACCCTTGCCCACTTCGCTTTCCACGGTGAGGGTGCCGCCGTGCATGGCAACGATCTCGTCTGCCACCGCCAGCCCGATTCCGGAACCCCGCACCAGCTGATTTGCCTTATAGAACTTTTTCTTCACATTGGGCAGGTGCTCCTCCGGAATACCGCAGCCCGTATCCTGAATTTTTACCCGGATCATTCCCTCTTCCTCGGCGGAGGATACGGTAATGGTTCCGCCGGAATCCGTATATTTCAAGGCGTTATCGATAATATTGACAAAAACCTGCCGCAGCCGGTCGATATCGCCATACACCGGGGAGAGCACTGTGTTTTCCTGATAATCCAACAGCTTTTGTTCGGTGCGAGCCCGTTCCGTGAACAGGTACACCGCTTCGTCCAATTCCGCCAGAATATCCAGCCGGGACACCAGCAGGCGCATTCTGCCGCTTTGCAGCCGGGAAAAGTCCAGCAGCTCCTCCACCAGTCCGGAAAGCCGCTCTGATTCCCGAATGATGACGCCCACGCCCTTTTCTGTGGTTTGGGGGCTTGCCCCCTCCTGCAGGGTCTCCGCCCAGCCCTTGATGGCCGTCAGCGGCGTGCGAAGCTCATGAGACACCGAGGAAATAAAATCGTTCTTCATCTGCTCCGTGGCGGCGAGCTCTCCGGCCATATCGTTGATGGAATCGCAGAGCTGGCCCAACTCGTCGTCCCGGGCCTTTTGAATTCGAACATCGAAATTTCCGCCGGCCACCTGTTTTGCCCCGGCGCTGACCTGGCGGACAGGCACTAAAATGGAGCGAATAAAGTAAACGCCGGAAAAGGTGATAAGCAGCATGATAAAGGCACCTGCCGCGATCAGCGTAAGGATCGCCCGGCCGATCTGCTCATCGGCCTTTTCCAGAGACACCAGATACCGGACAGAGCCGGTCAGCCCGCCGCCGCTGTCCCGAATGACCCTGGTGATGGCCATCACCCTTTCCCCGGTATTCAGCTCTCCCACCCATTTTCCGGAATTATCCGGGCTTAAAAGAGCGGTTTCATAATCCGGCATTCTCTGGCGCTGATCCGGCTCAAAGCCGGTGGAAGTGGTAAACACACTGCCCACCCGGTTTAAGGCCATGATCTCCATCTCGTTTCGATCGGGGAAATGCTCAATATAATCTCTGGCAATGGCAGTAAACTCCGAGGTGGTTTTGTAGGTGCCGGCGTCAGCGGAAAGCCAGTTCAAAAGCTCGTCCACACGGCCGGTAAGCGCCTGCTCGATGCCGCTGTAGGTAGAGGTTTGCACCGTGATGGCAAGGGAAAGAATGGAAACTGTTAAAATGACAAGCGTTACGCCGACAGTATTTACAAACCACCGCCGGGAAATGCTTTTTTTGCGTTTTTCCACGGAGTAACCTCCTTTTCTAGATGTTAGATGCTGGATACTGGAGTAGGACGTAAGGGCAATGAGGAATGAGAAATTATGAAAGGCAAAATACAAACGCTGCTTGCACCGTCCGGTAAATGATAGATTAGCAGTGCCCGTAGGCTCCCCTTGTTTACAAGGGGAGCTGTCAGCCGATAGGCTGACTGAGGGGATAAGAAACTATCGACTCTATGACACTTCCTGCGTGTGACTATCCCTTCCACCATCGTGCGATGGTCCCTACAGACCGCGAAGCAGTCTGTTTCCCCTCTGCAAGCAAGGGAAGGCTAAGGACAGATAAATTTCAATTTATCGCTTTACTTGCGGTCGGGCCGGAAACTGATTTCCCGCACCAAGCAGCTTCACAAGTGCCTGCGGCGGCTCGCCGCCAATTCCCAATTTAGCAGTTAGTTTCCCACTGTCATTCTGAGGAACGAAGTGACGAAGAATCTCGCCCTTACTTCCAGGGCAAAAGGGCAAAGGACGAGATCCTTCACGGCAGCAAAGCTTGCTTTGCTTTTGCTCAGGATGACAGAGGGAAGCAAGCGAGTAATCCCTAAACCCCAATTTACCCACTTGTTTGCGGTCGGGCCGGAAACTGATTTCCCGCACCAAGCAGCTTCACAAGTGCCTGCGGCGGCTCGCCGCTGCCCTTCTCTAACAACCAACCGCTAACGACTAACAACTAAACCTCCCAGCGATATCCAAGCCCCCAAACGGTGACGATGTGGGCGGGGGCGGAGGGCTGGTCCTCTACCTTCATGCGCAGGCGGCGGATATTGACGTCTACGATCTTTTCCTCTCCCACATAGCTCGGCCCCCAGACATGCTTCAGAATATCGCCTCTGGGCAGGGCAATACCGGGGTTGGAAAAGAAATACTCCATGATCTGAAATTCCACTTGGGTCAGCTCGATGGGCTTTTCGCCCTTGTGCAGGGAACGGTTCCGCAGGTTCAGGGTAAATTCTCCGGATTGCAGCTCGTCCCGCAGGCTTGTTTCTCTGTTTTGGGCGGCAAGGGCCACCCGGCGGTATACCGCGTCTACCCTGGCCACCAGCTCGGAGGGGGAGAAGGGCTTTGTCACGTAGTCGTCGGCGCCCATCATCAGGCCGCTTACCTTATCCATCTCCTGGGTACGGGCGCTTAAAAGGATAATGCCGATAGAACTGTTTGATTTGCGCAGCTCCTTGCACACGGCCAGTCCGTCGTAAGCGCCGGGCATCATGATATCCAGCACTGCCATGTCAAAGTCTCCTTCGGCCTCCTGGTACAGCTTCAGCGCCTGCTCGCCGTTTTCAGCCTCCACGGTTTGATAGCCCGCCCGCTCCAGGTTGATGACCACAAATTCCCGAATGTTCTGTTCGTCCTCTACTACCAGGATCTTTTTCATACTTGATGCCCCTTTCTCCGGATTTCTCGCATCATTCGCTGAGCAGTTTAAAGTCTCGCTTGATCTGCTGAATATATCGCAGCATAGTTTCATCTCTTGTGAGGGTTTGGATCCCATAAACGGAGTCGTTTTGTGCCAGCAGCTGCTCATATCCGCTGCTGGTCCCCCGGCTTTCCCAGGAGGATCTGGTAAAAACCCGAATGGAAAACAGCGGCTCTCCCAATAGATATTCCCCTTTTTTTGAGGTTTCTATAATTTCAGAATAGGTCACCACACGCCGCTCCGCATCGTTTGCGGAGGTGATCTTCCCGTTCAGATAATAAGGCAGACGGAACCAGTAGTTCTCCGCGGGGTTCATCATGGCCCGGAGTGTCAGAGTAAGATCGTTCTTTTGAAAATGGCACCAATTTACCTGATAGCACGTAGAGTCGGGAGACAAGGTTTCCGGCAGGCCAGGCAGCAGCGATACCACGGGAAGCTCCAAAAGGCCGTCTCCGTCCAGATCTCTGGAAGGAAAGGAGGCCGTGGAAGGGCGCTGAAAGGGGTTGCCATACTCCTCGGTATTTACCCCCTCCGGAGCATTTTTTAGGGTGTTCCCCTCTGTATAAAAAATTTGGGTCGTCATACTTCCGTCCGCCTTGACCCCGTCCAGCGCCACACCGGAAAGGGAGGGCGTCAGCTTCCCAAATACCGCAGCCGAATAGCTGGAAATGGAATTATCCGCGTCGACACTGTACGCCTCCCGCATAGCGCCCTGGCTCCAGGTAAAAACCCTGGCCTTGGCGGGAGTAGGTTCGTCTCCTTCCACTTCGGCAGGCAGAAACTTGTCCACCGTAAAAACCTCATTCACCCCGTCCCGGTCGAAATCGGTCAGGGTCATTTCCGCATAGGGACCCAATGAATATTCCGTGATCTCTCCGCCCAGGCTGTAGACATAGGCGTTCACCGCCGCGGTGCGGCCCGTGCTTCCTGTAGTGCTGCCCCAGCCAATTAAAATCAAGCTGCGTCCGCTTTGAGAAAGCGTGCCGAAACAGACACGGTCTACCTGAAGAGCCGTGTTTTGAAAAACCGCGGTGGATTCCCAGCCTTCTTCCGTCTTGCTCAGAAACTGAACCTCCACTCCGCCAGCGCCGGTGTTTTCGGTGGAGTAAAAACCGATGGCGTCTTCTTCGCCGTCCCCGGTAAAATCGTGCATGATAATTGCGGAACGATATTCCCCGCTTTGCGGATAAACCAAAGTGATGTCCAGGCGGTTCCCTTGCAGCAGCGCCTGGATCGCCTGTTGATCCTGATTAGCCTTGGGCGGCGCCATCAGATTCTTGGTGTCAAAGGAGGCAAGGGAGCAGCCGGAAAGAAACAGGCAGAGCCATAAGGACGCTCCAAGAATCACTATTCTTTTCTTCACAGGATCACCACCCTTTTTTTGGTTGGAAGGAATTACTGTCATTTTTGAAAGGAATGGTCACTCATGAAGCTGCTCGGTGCAAACGGGCAGCTTCCGGCCCGACCACAAACAGGCTTCAACGGCGAGGCGCCGCAGCCACTCGTGAAGCTGCTTAGTGCAAACGGGCAGCTTTCAGCCCGACAACAGCCAAGCAATAATTTGAAATTTAGCGGCGTACCGCAGGCAGTTCGTTTCTCTGCTTGGTACAAAAGAGTATCTAGCATAACCACGGAGGTCGCTGGAGGAAGGATAGTAAATTAATTGGAATTTGGCAGTGAAGCACCGCTCCTACTCGTGAAGCCGCTTGATGCAAACGAACAATTTCCGGCCCGACAACAACTAAGCAAATAAATTGAAGTTTGCTGCCTTTTGCCTCCCCTTATTTATAAGGGGAGGGGGACCATGCTTTGCATGGTGGAAGGGATCGGGCTCCGCAGAAAGTAAGACAGAGGCGTTGGACTCAATCCCCTCAGTCATGCTACGCATGACTGCTCCCCTTGCCGAAAGGGGAGCCTAAGGGCACTAACGCTATAATTTATCTGCTTATTGAAAGGTCAGGAAGCCTCCTCCTGTACCAACCACTTCACAAGTACCCGCGGCGGTTCGCCGCCTTGTCGCTCTTATTAAACCAAGCTATTTTTGTCCATTATAGCACACTTGCTTTGAAAAGTCATGAATAAACTTTGCGGATTCCTTTGTGTGGACGAAAAACGAACAGTTCTGCCAAGAAACGGGCTTTTTTCAGAAATGAGACAACAGGTAGAAGAAAAAACTCATTTTGAAATTGCGAGAGGGCATGAAAGCCCATAGAAAGCTTTCATGCCCTTTTCAGCAAAACAAAGAGGACGGATTTCTCCGCCCTCTCTGTTTTATGGGGTATCTTAAAATTAAGTAGAGTTGAAACCTTACTTATTCAAGGATTTAACCATAATGATCGCAGCGTCAGCGCGAATGATGTTGGCCTTCGGATTGAAGTTGCCCTTCTCATCGCCGGTGAAAATGCCAGCAGCCTTGCAGGCAGCCACAGAAGCCTTCGCATAGTTGGAAACCTTGGCGGCATCCTTGAAGCTGTCAGTAGAAGTAGTGGGCAGCTTCAGAGCGCGGGCCACGATGCAGGCGGCGTCTTCGCGGGTGATATAAGCGTTGGGGCTGAACTTACCGTTGCCGGTACCGGAGATGATGCCCTTGTCAGCGCAGTACGCAATGTACTTGGTTGCATAATCATTGGCAACATCGGAGAACGGAGACTTGGTGTAGCTGGAAACATCCGCACCCAGCATGTTGGCTACCATAACAGCGAAGTCCTTGCGCAGGATCTTGTTGCCGGGCTTGAAGGTGCCATCGGTATAGCCGTTGACAATACCGGCAGCGGCGGCCTGGTAAACATACTCGCTGTAGTAGCGGCCAGTAGCAGGCACATCGGAGAACTGCTCAGCAGCGGTCACGTTAACGGTGTAAACCTTAACGGTAGCGCCGTTCTCAGAGGTAACAGTGATCGTGATGGGCTGAGTGGCATCATAGTGCATGGCACCCTCTTCATCAGGAGTGACAACCGGGTTAACTACAGCAGTAGCCAGGTCGGAAACCTTGTAATCGATCACAACATTGGTCAGATCGGTATTGTAAGGCAGACGCACAGTAGCGGTCTTCTTATTGGTATCGATCACGGCCTTTGTCTTGTTGGCGGTCAGCTCAACAACATCAGCACCGGTCTTAGCATCGGCAACCTTAACGGTTACGGCATAGGGGGTGCTCGCGGTGTTGGCTTCGTTGGTCACAGTGATGGTGCTGAAGGCAGAGTAGCTGCCATTGTAAACCTGGATCTCAGGAGTTTCACCATTCATAACGACCTTCAGCTTACCAGTGGCATCGATCGTCTTGTCCTCAACAGAAGAGAGGGCGGGGATCACGGTGGAACCAGCCTCTACCTTCGCCAGCTCGTCAGCGGTGTAATCCGCGAAGAAAGCGGTACCGTTCTGAACGTAGGAGTAGGGAACAGTGATCTCAACGGTGGTGCCGGAGATCTTGGAGGTCACCTTGCCGTCGTCAGCAGTCAGGCTGCGGAGCGAATGGCCGGTCTTGGCAGGGGCATACTTCACTTCTACAGTGTAGATGGAGACATGGCCCTTATAAGCAGCCGCCTTGGGCATATCGGCGATCACAACAGCGCCGCCTTCCTTGCTCAGAGCAACCGCGGCAGCCTCATCGGCAACCACAATAGAGGCCAGCTTATCTACCTTAACGGTGTTCTTGGGATCATCGGGATGATCGGCATCGTCTTCCGCATAATAGCCGCTCTCTACAGGAGTGGTGTTCAGGTTGGTCGTAGTAGCAGCATCGTTGAAGTACAGCTTTGCGCCATCGGACAGGGTGAAGCTGGAAATCAAATCGATGGTAGCCTTGTTGGCCTCGAAGGAATAGGGCAGGGTCACAGTAGCCTTGGTACCGGAGAAGGTCACATTCCAGGTATTGTCAGCGGCTACGTTCTCGCCCTTGGCAGCTGTGGACACAGTGTAGTTGGAAACCGTCTTACCGGTCTTGGCAGCGGCCTTGGTGTACTTCAGAGTGTAGGTAACCATATCGCCAGCATCAGAGTGAATCGCCAGTGTGTTGGTGCCAGTGAAGGGATCCTCAGCCCAAACAGGATTTCCATCCACGATCTGAGTAGCAAAGGACTTAGCCCAGCTGTAATTGCCGGAAACCTTTACAACACTATTCTCAGTGGAATAAGGCAGATTCGCGAAGGTAATGGTCTGACCGGAAATTGTGCCGGTGTACTCATCTTCGCCAATGGTCAGCTTAGCAGCGGTAATGGCGGGGTTGCCATAGGGATTCTCCGCAGTGGTAGCGGAAATCTCATAATACTTCTTGGTAACGCCATCAACAGCAGTAACCTCGACCACCTTGGGAGCGGTCAGATCGATGGTCTGGCTGCCATCGTTAGTGAAAGCAAGGCCGCCAACCGTGATGGTAGCACCCTCGGCCACGGTGAACTTTACCTTGGTAGCATCCAGATCAGCCTTGTAGGGCAGAAGTACAGTCAGCTTATCGCCGGTTACAGTGCCTTCCTGATCATAATATACAGCGCCTTTGTTTACAGTAGTAGCGGCCACAAAGCCGGTAATAGAAGCATCGTTGCTCTTCTTTACGCTTACAGTGACCTGATAGGTCTTGGTGGTGGAAGCAGAAGAGGTAAATACCAGAGCGACCTTGGCGCCATCAGTGATGGTGACCTTGCCGTTGGTACCAACCAACTCAGTGCCGCCCCACATAGCGCTTGTGGCGCGCAGAGTAGCGGTGGAAGGAACAGTGTACTTTACGACCTGCTCTTCGTCAAGGTCAGTGCCCTCAGGCAGGGTCACGCTGTACTCGCCATAGGTGGGGGAATCCTCGTCGTCGTCCAGAACAGCGCTAACGCCGCCCACGGACAGAGCAGTCAAACAAGTCATTTCCTTGGTGATAACGGTGTAAGTATCGGTGTTGCCATACTGAGAGGTGATGGGCAGAGAAACATTCTCGCCGATCGTGGAAACAGTAGCGGAAGGAACAACGCCAGTCTTGGGATTGTTCAGCTCAGCGGTGACCGCGCCATTGTCGCCAGCAACGTTATAGCCCCACGGTACTGTAAAGGTGATGGTCTTGGCACCGTTGTCCACAACGCCATCGATTCCTTCATCGCCGCCCAGCTTGGCGGACTTTACGGAAACATCGGTGCTGGGAGCGGGCTTGTTCATGGTTACCGTGTAGGTAGCGCTGGTCTTGCCAGCCTCGTCGCCTCCGACATAAGCGTCATCGGCAGCGAAGAAAACAACCTTCTTCGCGGTAACGGGAACAGTGATCGCGCCGCCGGCGGCAACCGCCTCGTCGCCATCTTCGCCGTTCTCGTCAGTGATGATCGCAACCACGTTGGTGAGGCTGCCAGTCAGCTTGACGTTCAGCGTCTCATTTCCGGCTGCGTCATAGGTCAGGGTATCCGTAAAGGACTTACCCGTGCCCATTTCCAGAGTGCCTACTGTTGCCTCCACAGAAACGACCGTACCGTCGTTTACAAACAGGGAGTTAGCAGAAGCACCGAGCGGAATCATTGCGACGACCAGCATAACTGCCAGAACCATCGCAAGTGATTTCTTCAGGAACTTGCTTTTGTTCATGATTTCAACCCTCTTAAATTTTAGATTCTCACAGGGCATGATTTCCCCATGAGTGGAAGATACCTATATCATAACCTTTGACTCTGAAAAATGCAAGCCTTTTTTTCAACTTTTTTACCGAATTTACATAATCTTTTGAAATCCGGTAAAAATGACGAAAAACCGCATGATTCCGCCATTTCTAAGAAAGTTCTTCTTTTATTTTTTCGTTTTTCTTAGAGAATCTTCCATGTTTTTACTTACCATAACAGCCCAATTTTAGCAAATTTGACCGCTATTTTTAAAAGGATTCCACTAAAATAGAATATGATTTTTTCAAAAGGACGTAAAATCAGCTCTTTTTTGAGGCTTGAACCCGGGGCTTCAAGCCCCAAAGATCCTGATAAAGACAAAAAACGGTAATTCCTTCTCTTTCTCCGCCCACGGACTCTTTCGGCCTTTCCATTATTATAAAGAGACAAAAGCCTTCTGCGCAAAATGGCAGAGACTGAAAAGGGCATAGGAGCAATTAGGAACAAGAAATGAGTAATGAAGGGCAGGGGCACAGGCGCTGCAGGCACTTGTGATGCTGCATGGTGCGGGAGAATAGCTTCTGGCCCGACCATAAGTAAGGTGATAAACTGGAATTTGGCATAGTAGTTATCAGCCGTGAGCAGTTCGTTGTTAGAAAGGACAGGCACCTTCTTTCTGTCATCCTTCGCGGCCTTTGTCCTTTTGCCCTGGAATTAAGGACGAGATTCTTCGTCACTTTGTTCCTCAGAATGGCAGTGGGGAACTGTTCGATAAATTGGAATTTACCATGTTAGTTGTTAGCCGTAAGTAAGTAGTTGGTTGTTAGAAAAGGGAAAAACCTCCAAATTGTCATTACTGAACAGAAAGCAAGGAAACCTTGCTTTCTCGGTGAAGGATCTCGTCCTTTGCCTCTTTAAGGGAATTAAGGGCGAGATTTTTCGTCACTTTGTTCCTCAGAATGACAGTGGGGAACTGTTCAATAAATTGGAATTTGCAGCTGCGCTGCGGGCACTCGCGAAGCTGCTTGATAGGGAAAATCGGTTTCTGACCCGACCGACGGTGACCCGCCTATTTTCCTCATGTCATTCTGAGGAGCATAGAAAGTTATAGCTTTCTTGACGAAGAATCTCGTTCTTTGCCCTTTTATTCAGGGAATTAAGGGCGAGATTCTTCGCCTGCGGCTCAGAATGACAAAGGAGGGAACTTGCTCTTCTCTAACGACTAACAAACTAACAGCTAACGACTAGTTCGCTAAACTATAATTTATTGCCCTTGCCTTTAATTGCTAATTGCTAACTGCTCATTGCTCATTGATATGCGCCTCTGCTCTTTCAATGCTTTGCATCAGCAAAGCCGCCACCGTCCAGCATCTAGCATCTAGTGTCCAGCATCTAAAAAGCCCCGGAGTACCTCCGGGGCTTTTTTCACCCTCCGCCCCGATACAGAGCGGCGCCCAGCTCAGCTACGGCGTTTTGACTCAGTTCCCGGCCATGCTCCGCGTAAAAGGCGTACAAAACGCAGGCCGGGCCCAGGTACACGCCGAATTCTTCGGCGGCAAGGATCACCTGCCGCCTTTCCCGCAATCCGGCATATACCGCTAAATAGTACCGGCCCCCATATACGCAAAGGGACGCCGGTGCGTCCGGTACAGCGCCATACAGCCGCACGACCGCGCCGCACAGTGCGGAAACCCCCGAAAAACAAAACACAAGGGGCTGTGCGGGATGCTTCAATCTCAAGGGCAGCACCTCTTTTCCCGGTCACTGCCATTTTATGCCCGGCAGGAGAGGTTGGTGAGGATTCCTGGCTTGCACTGTGTAAGTTGTCAGAGGGAAAAGGAGCAATTAAGGGGAAAGACAGAATTCGATAAATTGGAATTTGCAGCGTCGGTTACAACGTTTGGGCCGCTGCAGGCACTCGTGAGCTGCTTGGTGCGGGAAGTTAATCACTGACCCGACCGTTAGTAAGCAGCTAAATTGGAATTTAACCGCCCTTTGCCTCCCCTTATTTATAGAGGGGAAGCAGACTGCTTCGCAGTCTGCGGGGACCGCCGAACGGCAGTGGAAGGGATAGTCACACGCAGAAAGTGAGATAAGGCCGCCAGTTCTAATCCCCTCCGTCACGGCGCAGCCGTGACAGCTCCCCTTACTCGCGTAAGTGGAGCCTAAGGGTACTAAACTATAATTTACCGCATTGGCTGCAACGCTTGGCCCTTACCCTTCATTGCTCATTACTAATTGCTCCTTATAAGCGCCTATCCTCTCAGCTTTTCTATGGCCGCCGCCGGATTTTCCGCGCGGAAAACGGCGGTACCGGCTACCAGAATATTGGCTCCGGCCCGGCGGCAGAGGAGGGCGGTCTCTTCGTTGACGCCGCCGTCTACCTCCAGCAGCACAGAGGGAAAAGCCTTTTTCAGCGGGGAAAGCTTTTCCAGACAGGGCTCTATGAGCTTTTGTCCGCCGAAGCCAGGCTCCACCGTCATTACGGTGATCAGATACAGCTCTGCTCCGAAAGCCTCCAAGGCCTGGGGCGGCGTAGCGGGGCTCAGGGCGATGCCGGGCTTTGCGCCGCTTTCCCGAATGGCCGCAAGCACGGCGGCGGGATCGTCCCCGCATTCTATATGAAAGGTAATGCTGTCCGCCCCGGCCCGGCGGAAGGCTTCAATGTAAGGGAGGGGGTGCTCCAGCATTAAATGGACGTCGAAAAACAGAGGAGTCCTGTCCCGCAGGGCGGCCACCACCTGGGGGCCTATGGAAAGATTGGGAACGAACCTGCCGTCCATCACATCGATGTGAAGCATGTCCGCCGCAGACACCCGCTCTACTTCCCGGCCCAGGGCGGAAAAATCCGCTGCCAGCAGAGAAGGGGAAATTTTTAGGGATTGGGGGTTACTCATAAGAGACTCTCCTTTTTAGGCGCAAATCATTGAATTTTCAGGTATCGGACGGCTGTATTGATATCAGGTGAAATGGGGCGAAAAAGCAATCCGCCCGGCTTTTTCAAGCCGGACGGGATCTATAAAAAGCAGGGCCCGCGCGGACCGCCGCTTCTTTATACTATGCCGCCGACAGAAAAGAGTGAGATCTCTTTTTCTATATATATTATATAGTTTCACTTGACAATGGCAAACACCGTCCTGCGATCAAAGGCAAAAGAATGCGGCCCTGCTGAAAAACGCCTTGCCTCCCTTGCCCTTCCTCTAGTATCTAGCATCTAATATTTAAAATCTAGAACCCGCAAGCAAGCTGGGCCAAGATTGTAAAAACGGGAATGGTGAGAATGGAAAGCATCGTGGTAAACGCCACGGTTTTTGAGGCCAGCTGAGAATCCTGATGATATTCCACCGCGAAAAGCACCGTATTGGCCGCCACGGGAGTGCTGGCCTGGATCACACTGCTGACAAAAAGTTCCTGCCCTGGACGGATCAAAAGCAGAAGAGCAAGATAAAGCGCAGGACAAAGAATCAGCCGCAAAAAGGCCATCAGATAAACGCTTCTGTCCGCTAAAAAAGATTTCAGGTTTACCCTTGCCACATGGCTGCCGATGATCAGCATGGCCAAAGGCGTGTTCAGGTCGGAAAGAAACCCAATGGGTTCTCGGATCACCGCAGGAAGCTCCAGCCTCAGAAAGTAAACGGGCAGGCCAACGGCAAGGCCGATGATCCCGGGGTTCAAAAGAGCCGTTTTCAGGTTCAGCCCGCCTCCGCTCATCATGGCATAGCCATAGGTCCAGCAGATCAGATTAAAAACCACCACAAAGAAGGAGCCATACACCACGCCGGTGTCTCCCACAATGCCTTGGATCAGCGGCAGGCCCATAAACCCGGCATTGCTGAAGATCACGGAAAAGCGCAGTACCTTTCTTCGCTCCATCGGTTCCTTTTTGAAAAAAAGCAGGCTGACAAGGATACCGATCCCCATGGAAAGCGCGGAAACCACCGCCGCCAGCAGCAGAGAGTTCAACTCTAAATCTTTTCCCGCGCTAATCAGGGAATTGATGATCAGGCAGGGTGTGACGATCTTGATGAGCAGAGAAGTGATCTCCGCCGCGCCCTTCTCCGTAAGCATTCCTTTTTTCGTAATGATATAGCCCACTATAATCAGCAGGAGCATTACCGCTACCTTGCCGACTACCGTACTGATCGCTTCCATTCGACTCCTCTTTTCCTTTCAGGCAACACCGCACAAAGGCCTTTGTACACGATTTGCTTGCACAACTTCTTGCGCACAATCTTTGTGCAATGTCGCCTTAAGCTTCCTTGCTGTTTTTACTTTTTATCCCCGGAAGGGCCTTTCTCTTCCTCGCTTTGGATATTTCGCCGGCGTTCCCGCAAAAAGAAAACAGTCAATACCACAAGCGCCACAGCGGCAATGCACCGCAAAGCGACCCCCCAGCCACCGGCAAAAAGATCCTGCTCCGGTAAAAGAGCGTTCGCCAGCCACCAGCCGCCTAAAAGAAGGAAGAAGCCGCCCGCAATGTAAAAGACTTTATTTTCTTTAGAGATGGAAAAAATCAAGACCAGGCCCACAATAAACCACATGGTCGCGTAAAAATAATCCATTTGGCGTTCCTCCGAAATGAAAAATCAGAAAACAAAAAGAGGGATCCCACGGAATCCAAAGACCTTTGACAGTATTATAGCCGCAATCTTTTGGAATTACAAGGGAAGGTACGTGGAAAAAACGGTAAAGGAGATGGAGACAGGAAGGAAGGAGGAGTAACCATTAAATTATAGTTTACGGCGAGGCGCCGCAGCCGCTCGTGTCCCTGCTCGGTGCGGGAGTTTGGCTTCCGATCCGACCAGAAGTAAAGCGCTAAATTATAGTTAAGCGAACTAATTGTCAGCCGTTAGTCGTTAGAAAAGGTCAAGTTCTCCTTTTTGTCATTCTGAGGAACACAGTGACGAAGAATCTCGACCTTACTCCCTGAAAAACGGCAAAGGGCGAGATTCTTCACCATGAAAGCAATGACAGGAGGAAAGTGAGCGGTTTGCCGCTGAATTATAGCTTCATGCACACAGTTTGTTGCAGGGGAGAGGCTTAGTCTCCTCTTCGCTTCGGTCGGTTCAGAACGATTACCACTGGCAATCTTCACCCTCTCCCGCAGGTTAAGTGCTAATTTCAGGACGGGAGCGGCAAGCCGCTCCCCTACAGTCGAATAGGATAAAACTGCCAAATTCCAATTTAGCGCTTTGCTTGCGATCGGGTCAGAAACCGATTTCCCGCACCAAGCAGCTTCACGAGTGGCCGCGGCGCCTCGCCGCTAAATTCCAATTTAGCAGATAGCTCCCTTTGTCATTGCTGAGCAAAAAGCGAAGTGAACTTCGCTTTTGCTCAGCAATGACAAAACTTCTGGTCGGGCCAGAAACCGATTTCCTGTACTAAGCAGCTTCACAAGTGCCCGCGGCGGCTCGCCGCTGCGCCTTCGTTCCCTCACATAAAATAAAAAAGCGGGGCCCAGCGGCTCCGCTTTTTTTACAGGTTCGTTATGACAAAATGTAAATCACCATATCCCGCCGCCCGATAATGCTGCACTCTTCAATGGTGTTATAGCACAGGTCGGCAATGATATCGCCTGCCATGGCCGCGCCGCCGGTATCGCCGGCAATGCCGTACCCGTATACGATGCTGCCGTCCGGAGAGACGATATACATTCTCGTACCGTAGGGAATGATCTCAGGGTTGACCGCTATAATGCCGTACTCGGCTTTCCAGCCCAGGGAGGTAGTGCCGCCCGGTACAGAATAGGCGGTGCATTCGCCCACCAGCTTCTGAGAGTAAGACACCGTATTACCGCTGGAATCTACGAAGGTCCCCGCAGAAACACCGCTGCCGTTTCCCCCGCTGAGATCCGGCCCGGAAGAACTTTCACGGCTCTTTGTGCCCTTTACAACGACTTCCGGTACAGGCTCCTTGATGGTCACTTCAGAAACGACTTCCTTGCCGTCCAGCTCACCGGCAATATAGATGAGCTTATAGGTAACTTCCTTTTCTCCCTTTTCTCCAGGAGTGCGGATCTCGGTTTCGTCCTCGTACATGGAATCGGAGGTCACATACTGGGTGGGATAATCCACCTCTTCCAGCTCCTTGACCTCTTCTGTGGTCACGCGGGTGACAACAATGTGCATGCCATCGGTCAGGTGCGCCTTGCGGTCTACATTCAGCTTATCGTCCTGAGAGATGGTAACGCCGCATTTCTGCAAGGCCGACCGGACTGTGGCCGCAGAAACCTCATACTCACTGGTGCGCCCGTCCGCGGAGATCTTGATCTTCACCGTGCGGCTGACGCGGAGATTCATTTTATCAAACAGGGGATCTGTAAGCTCATAGTTGGCGGAATCCTTGTTCTTCAGGGTAACGCCCGCCTTCTTCAAAGCGTCCGCCACTGTGCCGCCCAGCAGGGAATAGGTTTTGCTTTCGCCATCGGCGATCACCGTGACCTGGCAGAGCCTGCGGATCTCCACGGAAAGGCCGGCGGTCACGATCGTTTCCCGGGAAGGGGTGACTTCATCAGTATCCTTAATGAGGATATTGTTATCCGCCAGAGTTTTTTCTACGGTATCGCCCTGATACGCGATCAAGTTCGTTTTCTTGCTTCCTTCGTTTACTGTCATGGAAACGCCCCGGCGAATGTTCACCGTGGTGGTGTTCCCCACCTGCTCAAACACATCCAGAGGACCCAGGGGCTCCAGCCCCAGCTTCTGGGCCTGAGCGAGAAGCTTTGGCATGCTTGTACTGTTCATGCTGAACGTATAAGATTTGTCCCCGTCGATCACATTGGCGGAGACCGTATTTGCCATAACAGTCGTAAACGAGGATACACTGAACACGATCGCCAGAACCAGCGCTATGACTCCCCGGAGGATCAAAAGCCGGGGCGCTTTTCTACTGTGTCTGCCGTGCATATAAAATGCTCCTTTCGCCGCTTGAAAAAAGCGGTTTACAAGGGCTAGTATAGTAAAAAACTACCGATGTGTCAAAATTTTTAGCCAGTTGGTTTTGTGCACTTTTTACAAATCTGCATGACTCATTCCTTGACATAATCCTTTTTTTCGTGGTTTTTTGTCTCCTTTTGCCCTCATATTTCCTAATTATGGAAACCAGCCCATGTGCAAACTGCAAAAAAATCAAAGGTTACAAAAAAGTTTCAAAGCGGAAAAATGGAAAAATATTGCATTTTTATTCGCTAAATCTGTATTCCCCACTGGTTCGTCCTGGATTTTCTCCTAAATCTATGTATAAACCTATCGTGTATATACACAAAACTCAATTTCAGGGCAATCTCTAAAAAAGAGATTGCCCTGTTACTTTTTCGGCTTCCGAAGCATCACGCAGAAAAAACCGGTAAAGCGTGGGTGGCTCCAGGGCTTCTCACAAAAAAATCCCTTATCGCCTGATTTCCGCATAAGGGCCGTCTTCCTGTTCCAGCTCCGCTGCCCACTGCTCATACTCTTCTTCCGTGATCATTCCGGTTTCCAGGTTGCTTCGGTAAGCTTCCTCCTGCCTTTTTTTGTAGTAGTCGATCTCCTCCGGATATTCCTGATTAAATGCCGCGATCTCCTTTGAAAACGCTTGCTCCGACAGAATTTCTTCAGCGGCTTCCACTTTGATTTTTCCGTTTTCTTCCCTTTGCAGCGCCTTTTCGCTTACAAAATAAGCTTCCGCTGTTTCCAAAGCCGAAAACCGTGAGGCCTTATCTGTTTTTTGCGCCTTCACGGCGCTTAAATCCGTCTTTTCTTCAGGTGTTTCCTGAAAAACTCCCTGTTCAAAGCCGGTTACATAATAATATTCGCCCTCGGTTTCGTATCCGCCGTTTTTGGGAGCCCGGTATAAAAAGACGATATATTCTTTCCCGATCTCAAAGGAAGGGCTGCCGGAGGTATTTACGGTAATATCCTGGTACGTGCCGCCCTCCACACGAATCGTGAGCTCCTGAGGCTCTTTCTCCCGACCGCAGCGGTAGACCTGCTTCACCGCAAAGGTGTAGTCCACAAAAACGCTGGGGTCCCGCCCGTCCTGAGGCTGTACCAGAAAGGGAGAAGAGCACTCCACCGCCGTTCCCCGGGCCACCAGGTCCGACTCCAGGGCCATTTGCTCTACAGAAAGAGCGGCCACCGTTCTGCTTTGCTCTACCACTGTCTTTTCCCGGCGGAGAAGGGGCGGAAGATACAAAATAGCAAACGCAAGAACCGCTACAAGCAAGATCGCGAAAAGCTTTGAAAAAATTCCTTCGTATTTTTTTCCTTCCATTTCTTTCACCTCAAAATTTCAATTACTCTGCATAATACTGATAAAGACAAACAGCCCCTCGAATATCATCTGGCTGTAAAGTGCGTCTTAAAATTTGAGTTTCTGCCTCTTTATACATTACAACACTAGGATCATCAACGTCTTTTAATCCTACTGTATGTCCTGATTCATGTAAAAAGATTGTCCACACATCATAATATCCCGCTATCCCGGAATTGGCAAATTTGTGTGACATGTTTATTCCTATATCACTTTCACTTACAGTTTCTGATTTCTTAAAATCAGAAAACCATTTGGTATAGGTAGAGGTTTCTGCAACTGCGTACCTTTTACTTTCAGGAAATTTTTCCCTGTATATTAAGCTTTTTCCATCTTTGCTGGGATACCCGGTTTTAGAATGTCGTTCTGTAGGGCTTCGACTCACAATGCTTTTTCCAACTGCTTTATTCCACTGATAAAGAGCTTCGTTCATGTGCGAAATAGTTGTTGCCCCAAAACCACTATGTGGAATAAACGTTATCATTTCATTAATACAGTGTTTCGGATCATAGTAAATATATGCACGGGCGCTTATTGCTGTACTTGACAGAACCATAATGAATGTCAAGAATAAAACTATTGCTTTTTTCTTCATCTGCATTATTCTCCTAACCTTTTAATATCAAATCCTATTGAAAATGATACTTTGCTCTCTATGGCCTGTCAACAAAATTTCTTCGACACAATTCGACTTACCGAGTTAAAACCTCAAAGAATTGCAAAAAAGCAGCACCCGCAAAAGCAGGTGCTGCCGTGAGACAACGGTACTTATCTCTTGGAGAACTGAGGCGCGCGACGAGCGGCCTTCAGACCGTACTTCTTTCTTTCCTTCATTCTGGGGTCACGGGTGAGGAAGCCGGCCTTCTTCAGCTGCGCGCGAAGGTTCTCGCTGTCATACTGAAGCAGAGCGCGGGCCACGCCGTGGCGGATGGCGCCGGCCTGGCCGGTAACGCCGCCGCCGGACACCCGGCAGACGATATCAAACTTGCCATCGGTATCGGTAAGGGCCAGAGGCTGACGTACAATGTACTTCAGCGTATCCAGGCCGAAATAATCGTCGATATCCCGATCATTGATGGTGACCTTGCCGGTCCCCTGATACAGGCGGACTCTGGCGACGGAGCTTTTCCGCCGTCCCGTGCCGTAAAAATAGGGTGCAGTCTCGTACATTCTTTACGTCCTCCTCTTTATAGATTCCACTGGGCGGGCTTCTGCGCGGCATGCTTGTGCTCGGCGCCGGCATAGACCCGCAGACGGCCCAGCTCGTCCCGGCCAATAGAATTCGCCGGGATCATGCCCTTTACCGCCAGCTGCATGGCGAGCTCGGGCTTGGTGCGCATCAGCGTGTCATACCGCACAGCCTTCAGATGGCCGATATACCCGGTATGGTGATAGTAATACTTCTTCTCCAGCTTGCCGCCGGTGAGGACGGCGTCCTTGCAGTTCACAATGATCACATGATCGCCGCAGTCCACATGGGGGGCAAAGGTGGGCTTGTGCTTGCCTCTGAGCAGCACGGCGGCCTGAGCGGCCACACGGCCAAGGGGCTTTCCGGCGGCGTCGATCACATACCAGCTGCGCTCGACCTGTCCGGCCTTAGGCATCGTAGTTGACATAGCTTTTTACCTCCAGCAAATTTTCCATCTCATTCCGAAAAGAGGGAGCGCGGCCCAGCCGCAAGCACTGCCCGGCAACCTCCCCCGGAGGGATTTCTAAATATCAAACGCTCTTTTTGAGAGCTTTCCTATCATATCACAGGCTTTTCCGGGTGTCAACATCTTTTCCCCTGATTTTTAATTTGCTTTTCTCTATCTCCTGATTTCTCTTGCTTTCATAGGGTTTTCTTTTGTTTTCTAACTTTTTATTTTCGCTATGTTTTCCACGGAAAGATCCGGAGCTGGAAATCGAACCGGTATTGTGCTATACTAGTCATACCATAAATAATGGTTTCTACAGAGAGGTAACCCATGCAAAAGCTTATCGGCAAGATTCGCGCGCAAACGAAATCGGGGTCCGATTTCGTCGGCGAGTTTGCATCGCAAACTCAGTCAGGGAGCTTTTGCTTCTCCATCGCCGCGCGGGGAAGCTTTTTTACATAAATGATCCTATAAGAAAAGAGGCATCCTATGCAAAAGCTTATCGGCAAGGTTCGCGCGGCGGTGGAGAGGTATCAGCTGATCGAAGAGGGAGACCAGGTGGCGGTGGGGGTTTCCGGGGGGAAGGATTCCCTGTTTCTGCTGTGCGCATTGGCGGAGCTTTCCCGGTATTATCCCAAAAAATTTACCGTGGCCGCCATTACCGCCGATCCCTGCTTCGGCGGGCGGGAAACAGACTTTTCCGGGGTGGAGGCCCTTTGCCGGGAGCTGGGCGTTCCCTATACGATAAAAAGGACCAACTTGGGACAGGTTATTTTTGAGGATAGAAAAGAAGAAAATCCCTGCAGCCTGTGTGCCAAAATGCGCCGGGGGATCCTGCACAATCTCTGTGTGGAGCAGGGTTATAACAAGATTGGCCTGGGCCATCACTATGACGACACGGTGCAGACCTTTTTGATGAATCTCCTTTACGGCGGGAAGCTGGGCTGTTTTTCCCCCAAAAGCTATCTTTCCCGGAAAAGCATTACCCAGATCCGCCCTTTGATCTTCTGTGAGGAACGGGAAATTCGCAATGCCGCCGTCAGAATGAGCCTTCCCGTTGTAAAAAGCGGCTGCCCGGCAGACGGTCTGACCGCCCGAAAGGACACGGAGCTGCTCATCGCCCGCCTGGAGCAGGATTTTCCCGATTTGAAAGCAAAGCTTTTGGGAGCCCTGCAGCGCGCGGGGCTCGACGGGTGGTGATTTAGTTGTTAGATGTTAGTAGTTAGTTGTTAGAGAAGGGCGTTTTAGGTATTAGACGGACTTTCAATAATGAGCAATGGGGAATGAGCAATTTTAAGGGCAATGCAAAACGATAAATCAGAGTTTAGCACACACCCTTGGCTTTCTCGCCTGTCGGCTTGGTTGCTGTGCCCCGGTGGGGCACGCCCAGCAACGACCGAAGCGACAGCTGAGAACGGTTCGCATCAGCGGTCTCGCCTGTCGGCTCGGTTGCTGTGTGCCGGTGGCACACGTCCAGCAACGACCGAGTTGACAAACGAGAACGGGTCAGAGCGGTTGCTGTGCCCCAGTGGAGCACGTTCAGCAATGTCTGAAGCGACAGCTGAGTTCTCCACTGGAGACCTCCCCCCACCGGGACGCGCTCACCCCTGAAAGGGGTGCTGGTCTCCGGTGGAGACCGTCCAGCACCGACCGAAGCGACAGCGTAGAAAGCTGTCACGGCGAAGCCGTGACTGAGGGGTTCCGACAGAAAGGTAAAAAATGCAGGTTTTATACTGATCCATAGCGAGCTGGAACCTCTCCACCGCCTATCGGCGGTCCCAGAAGGTTGCAAAGCAACCTTCTTCCCCTATTCAGGGGAGGCAAGGGGATAATGCTATTCGTTAGTCAGCTAAATTCCAATTTATCAAACTGCGTCCCGCCCTTTCATTGCTCACTGCTCATTGCTCTTTTGCCCCGTCCCCTCTGCCATCTAGTGCCCGGCATTTAACCGCCCCCCTACTTATTGAGTTTTGTGGAGAAAATCTGAAAAACTTCGAAAAAGGGCTTGCATTTTTCGGGGGACTGTGGTATTCTTAGTAAGCTGTCTGGTAAGGGCAGCAAAAGTTGGTGTTGATTACGGCGAGGGTCCACCCGTTCCCATCCCGAACACGGAAGTTAAGCTCGTTCGTGCCGAAGATACTTGGCTGGTGACGGCCCGGGAAAATAGGTGTTCGCCAACACAGAAAAAAACCACCCGTTGGGTGGTTTTTTGTTTTGTCAAAAGGTTTTTGAGATGCCTGCGGGGTAGTTCTCCGGTTCAGGCGGGTCACTTTGCCGGTTCCGATTCCTGCCAGGTGATCCTCCCCTTACCATCGCCGTCCAAAAGATCTCCCTGCCGGGAATAGGACATTCCCATTTGGTTTTCTCCGCGGTATTCATGGAGGATATACCGGGCGTCCGGGGCGTTCGGATACAGACCCTCTTCATCGGGCGTGCCGCTGTAAAGCTCCTCGCCGTCCAGATCCCAGATCCTCAGCCTGCCGTCCGGATACAGAATATCGATACGGTGAAATTCCGGCCAGAGATGATAGAGGGCGCTGTTTCCTTTCCTTCTGATTTGATCTATTTCATACACATAGTCCGGTACTTTTTGCGATTTCTGCTTTTCCGCCGTCCAAACCAGCTTTCCTCCCAGCCAAAGGCTTTGGGGGTCCGCGTTTTCCGGCAGCTCCACAATGCTGAAATCCTCAATGGAATCCCCCCGCTCACTGAGCACAGGGCGGTCCGTTTCGTATTCCAGAAGATATTCTCCCGGTTTCTCCCCCTGGGCCGCGCTGAAAAGGCCGTTATCCTGCTCCCACACAAAATCCCGCCATTTCTGAAAGCTGAACCAGGGAATGGTGTGGGCCAGGAAAAGCTTTTCTTTTCCCTCCGATTCATAGCGGAACACCAGCCGCAGCTCCACCTCTTCCGGGGAAACCGGGATCAGCGGAATGCGGGTCAGCGCGAAAAAGCCGGAGAGCAGCACGACACAGGTAAGCGCCACTGCCGTAAAAATAGTGAGAAACCTCCTGTTTTTCAGTTTTTTCTGAAATGCCGCGAATTTTTTCATGGGCTGCGCTTCCGGAGCCTCTTCCTCCGGCAGAGCGGCGCAAAGCGTTTCGTATTCCGCCGCGCAGGCCCCGCACTCCTCCAGATGCTCCCGCACCGCCTGGGCGGTGCCTTCGCTCACCACGCTGTCCCGATACAGGGGGAGCAGGTCTCTTATAATCTCACAGCTCAAGCTCACTGCCTTTTCTTCCTTCATAAGCCGCCTTCCTTTCTCAGGGTTTCCTGAATCATTTTTCTTGCCCGGTAATACGTTACCCTGGCCCAGCTTTCCGTTTTGGAAAAAAGCCTTGCGATCTCTCCGAAGGAAAGCTGGCCGAAGGTCCGCAGGGAAAAGACCTCCTTATAGGGCTCCTTCAGCTCATGGAGGATCCGGTGGAGCTGAAAGGAGGTTTCCCGGTCAGCCACCCGCTGCTCCATGGCGGCAGAGGGATCGGGCAGAGCCTGCTCCCAGCCCTCCGAAGAAACTTCTCTCCCCAGCTTCCCGCACCGGTTCCGCCAAAGATTTTTTCCAATGGCGCAAAGCCAGGTATACAGGCTGCTACCGCCCGAAAAGCTTTTTGCTTTCAGGGCCTTCAGAAAGGTCTCCTGGGTGATATCCTGGGCTTCGCTTTCCGTTCGGCAAAGGGACAGCACATAGCGGTAAACCGCTTCATATTCGGCGCAAAGCGCCTGTTCGGAAAACTCTTCTACTTTTTTCCTTTTTTCCACAGCCGCCCGCACCTCCTGCCCTTTCAACCGTTAGACAAGCTTTTCCCCGAAACGTTACAAATTTCCAGAAAAAAACTTACCACAGGCTCCAAAAAACCGCAACCGCTAAAAACAGGAAATTTTTTTAAAAAAAAGCTTGCATTTTTCAAAAGGCTGTGATATACTCAATAAGCTGTCCGATGAGGGCAGGAAAAGTTGGTGTTGATTACGGCGAGGGTCCACCCGTTCCCATCCCGAACACGGAAGTTAAGCTCGTTCGTGCCGAAGATACTTGGCTGGTGACGGCCCGGGAAAATAGGTGTTCGCCAACACATCAAAAAAGCAGTTGTCCCAAAAGGGACAGCTGCTTTTTTGATTTTAAATCCTGAAGAAAAATTCGTCAGAATTTTTCCTGGGAAGCGGCAAAGCCGTTTTTTGGACAGCTGCTTTTTTGATTTTAAATCCTGAAGAAAAATTCGTCAGAATTTTTCCTGGAAAGCGGCAAAGCCGCTTTTTGGACAGCTGCTTTTTTGATTTTAAATCCTGAAGAAAAATTCGTCAGAATTTTTCCTGGAAAGCGGCAAAGCCGCTTTTTGGACAGCTGGTTTTTTTAATTTTTAATCTTGAAGAATTCGCTAGAATTCTTCCTGGAAAGCGGCAAAGCCGCTTTTTGGACAGCTGCTTTTTTGATTTTAAATCCTGAAGAAAAATTCGTCAGAATTTTTCCTGGGAAGCGGCAAAGCCGCTTTTTGCCTTCCCAATAATTTTTCGGAAAATCGCTTGACCTTCCCATTGTAATCCTGTAAACTTATAAATATATGACTTGGGAGGAATTTTTCCATGAAAAAAGGCAAATTCGGTATCGTTCTGTACTTTTATCCCCTTTTGGCGTTTGCCGCGGTGATCCTGAAATCGCCTTGGATCTGCCTTTTGCTTTTGGGCGTCACCGTCTTTGTGGAAAAGGACGAGTGGGCCAGCCGCCAGACCATGCAGGCCTGGCTTCTTTCCCTGGTCGTCAGCTTTTTCAGCGATATCCTGATCGGCATGGTCTCCTGGGTCTCGATCTCCTTCTTTTCCCACGTTCTCAGTGTGGCCGCCACGGTGCTTTCCGTGATCATTTACCTGGGCGCTATCATTCTCAGTATTCTGGCCATCACCAGGGTGATGAAGGAGCAGGAGGCGGATATTCCGCTGCTCTGTGATATTGCTTACAAAGTGTACGGCAAATCCCGCCCCAAAGCGGTAACGTTCCCCCAGCCTTTTTCCGCCCAGCCTCAGGCCGGGCAGCCCCCTTATGCTCAACCCCCGCAGCCCCAGCAGCCCGGTCCGGGCGCCGCGTCCGCAGGGCAGGAGCAAAATGGGGAACAGCAATAAACAGCTTTATTATTAGAAAGCTTCTCTGCCAGAGCATCATTTTATGAGAAAGGGAGGAAAAGGTCGTGGTATTCTCGTCGCTGGTTTTTCTCTGCGTCTTTTTCCCCCTGCAAATGCTTGTTTATACGCTGGCCAGAAGCATTGAAACAAAAAACACGGTGCTCATTCTTTTTTCTCTGGTATTTTATGCCTGGGGAGAGCCTTTTTACATTGTCATCCTGCTCTTTATGGCCTTTGCCGACTGGCTGCTTTCTCAGCTGATCGGCAAATACAGAGGCGCCTGGAAAAGCAAGCTTTTTCTGGTACTGGGCTGTGCGCTTGACCTGGGGCTTCTTTCCTTTTTCAAATACGGTGTATTCGTCACGGAAAATACCCAGCGCTGGTTTGGCTTTCCGGAAATCATTCCGCAGATCGCCCTGCCCATTGGGATCTCCTTTTACACCTTCCAGCTTCTTTCCTACCTGGTGGACGTTTACCGGGGAGAGGTGCCAGCCCAACCGAAATTCCGGCGGCTGCTTCTCTATGTATGCCTGTTTCATCAATGTATCGCCGGGCCCATTGTCCGGTACAAGGACGTATCGGAGCAGATCCTTTCCCGCCATGTGGACAGTGAGGACCTGCGAAACGGCATCAACCGCTTTGCCTCGGGGCTCGCGAAAAAGGTTCTGCTGGCAAACGTGTGCGGAAAGCTTGCCACCCTGACGATTTTGGACGGGCTTCCGGCCCATCAGGCTCTGAATCTTCCAAAGCTTCAAGCCGCCCCGGCGCTTTCCCTGTGGCTTGGGTGCTTCGCCTACATGCTGCAAATTTACCTGGATTTCTCCGCCTACTCGGATATGGCCATTGGCATGGGCCTGATGGTGGGCTTTCGCTATAAAGAAAACTTCGACTACCCCTATTTGTCCCGTTCCGTTACGGAATTCTGGCGCAGGTGGCACATGTCCCTTTCCAGCTTTTTCCGGGACTATGTGTATATTCCCTTGGGCGGCAACCGAAAGGGGAAGCCCCGCCAGGCGCTGAACCTGTTTCTTGTGTGGCTGCTTACCGGTATGTGGCACGGGGCGGACTGGAATTTCATTCTGTGGGGCTTGTACTATTTCGTATTTTTGGCCCTGGAAAAATTCCTGATTCCGTGGCTGCAAAGGCTTCCCGCCTTTTTCGGCCATCTGTATACCCTGCTGGTGGTCTTCTTCGGCTGGATCCTGTTCTATTTCCGGGATTTCACCCAGGCCTGGGTGGTGGTAAAGGGGTTATTCGGCTTAAACGGAAACCCGCTTACCAGCTTTGAAGCCTCCAACCAGGTGCTAAATTACTGCTTCTTCCTGCTTGCGGCTGTACTGGCCTGCACGCCGCTCATACGTATGCTGTATCACCGCGTCTGCTCTTCTTCCCACCCGGTGCCTGTGGTTTTCAGCACGGTGCTGGAATGGGTTCTTCCCGTGGCGGCGCTGGTGCTTTCCGCCAGCTTTTTGGTGGGGGATTCTTACGATCCCTTCCTGTATCTGCAATTTTAGAAAATTCCGGGGCGTGATCGCGCTCTGAAAAAGAATATGAGGGAAAAGGAGTGAAAACAATGCGTCACGCAAAGGAACGCCGCCGGGGCTCCCGGATCAAGGCGGTTCTGTTTTTTGCCGTGCTGCTTTGTGGCATGGTGTTTTCCCTCCTTTTGCCGCTGCGCCCCACCGAATCCCTTCAGGAAAAGCGGAAGCTGACCCCCTTTCCGGAGTTTTCTATGGAAAGTCTTTTAAGCGGCAGCTATTTTCGGGGAATTGACGATTGGTTTTCCGATACCTTCCCGGGACGTGACGCTTTTCTGGATGCCAACAAAAAGGTCCACTCCTTTTACGGGATCCGCTCTGTAGAGATCCACGGCGAAGTACAAACGGGAGACGATATTCCCGATACCCCCTTTACCGGAAAATAAGAACGCCTGACAATGCCTTCAATGCTTTGACTCAATATAGGGAATAAGAAAGGATGGTTATCCATGGAAAGAGAGTATGTCCGCCGCAGAATCCCCTCCGTGCCTTCCACCAGGCGCAGAGCGCCCTTACAGCCAAACGGGCGGAATAACAGAAAAAAGGTGGGGCCCCCTCCTTTCCTGTACCTTGCCCTGATTTTGATCGTTGTGATCGTGGCGGTGGTGCTCATCGTCACCCTGGCGGGCCGGGGCGATCGGGAAAAGACCCCCAATTCCTCCGCACCCTCTTCTTCTTTGAGCGGTTCCTCCGCTCTGAGCAGCGCGCCTTCCTCCAGCTTACCCTCTCAGGCCGCCCAGACCCCGCCGCCGGAAAAGATCCCCACCGGCTCTGCGGAAAAGCTGAGCACGCTTTTGAAGATCGGGGATACGGGCTATGAGTATTACAATTTTGTAGAGGAACGGGCCAACGATTACATTACCACCGTGTGCGACGCGGAAAAACAGCTGGGCGGCTCTGTGACGCTTTTCAACATGATCGTTCCCACCAGCATGGATATCATGCTGCCGGAAAGCTATCTGCAGCAGAATGAAATCAACAGCCAGGATCAGAACAAGGCTATAAACTACATGTATTCCTCCATGGCCGCCATCAATCCTGAGGTAAAGACCGTTTCCATTTTTGACGCTCTGAAGCTTCACAACAACGAGTATCTTTACTTCCGTACCGATCACCACTGGACTCAGCTGGGCGCCTATTATGCCTATGTGGAGTTCTGCAAGGCCAAAGGAATCGCCCCCAAGGCGCTGGAGGACTACGAAAAGGAGACCTACAGCGGCTTCTTGGGAAGCTTCTATTCCAGCGACCCCAACAGCGATATGGAAAACAACCCCGACACGGTGGAGGCCTACCGCTCGAAAGCCAATACCGCCCTTTCCTATACCGATTCAGAGGGCAACACCATTGAGGACTGGCCTGTGATCCAGGACGGCACGGATTACAGCACGGAAAACAAATACCTGATCTTCTGCGCCGCCGACCAGCCCTATGAGGAGATCGTAAACAGCGACCTTTCCGACGGCTCCGCCTGCCTGGTGGTCAAGGAATCCTTTGGCAATGTGTTCATTCCCTTCCTGGTGGATCATTACCAGACCGTTTATGTGGTGGACTACCGCTACTATGAGGGAGACATTTCCGACCTGGCGGCGGAGAAAAACGTCAGCGATGTGATCCTGCTGAACAACATTTCCATGACCAGAAACGAAGAGCTGATCGACGCCCTGAAGGAAAAATTCTAGGCGGCGAACCGCCGCAGGCACTCGTGAAGCCTCTTGGTGCGGGAGGATAGTTTCTGACCCGACCGCAGGTTCCGTTCCAGATATAAATTTTATTTTTCTATACAAAGTGCGAGCATACCAGAAATCCCCCGAAGGCAGAATCTTCGGGGGATCTTTAATACGGAGGCGGCTGTTTGCTTTTCTGTAAAACTTTTGCAACTGAAGGTAAGACTTTGCGGAAAAGGGTATGCTATACTGGGGCTGCCAAGGGGGGAAAAGCATGTACAGATACCATGAGGCCGTTCAAAAAATGCTTCGCTGGGTCGAAGACAACCTGCGCGGGGAGCCAACCCTGCTGGAGCTGTCAAGGCAGGTAGGGTATTCCCCGTGGTACTGCTCCTCCATGTTTCACCAGATATACGGGTGTACTCTGAGAAGCTATGTGGCCCGCAAGTGGCTGACCCAGGCGGCCATTGAGCTTCGGGACAGTCAGCGCCGTGTTCTGGATATCGCCCTGGATTGGGGATTTTCCGGCCAGGAAGCCCTGACCAGGGCCTTTCGGGAGAAGTTTGGGCTTTCGCCCGCCCGTTGTTAGAAATACAACGCTTTTGCCTAGGTCGGACAAAAATCCACTCCGGCAAAACTTCTTCGAACTGAAAACTGGTGAGATGTTGTCGATTTTCAGCGCAAAAAGCTTGCTTCGCAAGCTCCGGACGACGGCAGGAGAATGTTCCGCTTGCGGAGCATTTGCGCCTTTGCCTAGGACGATAAACTGAAAAGCGATAATATATCGCTTGTGGCAGCTTGCTGCCGCTATTCAGCGGGTTTGAATTTGCGCCGTCTGGCTAACGGAAGCGGCCTGTGCCGATCCCGCTTACCATGAGTAAGGACATGTTTCACCCCTGGCAATATTCCGCGATGTATCCATCGCAAAAAGGAGCTGACGGTATGAGCACAAAGGAACTGCGCGAAGCCCGGGTAAAAACAGAGTATATCCCCGCCCACAAATACATCGGTATTTGGGAGCCCCGCGCCGAAGGGTACGGAGATTTCTGGAGCTATCACGACTGCGACCGGGTGTGCGGCGCTATAGAAAGCATGCGTGACAGTGCGCACCCGGTGGTCACACCCCACACAGCGGGCTGGGTGCGCACAAACGGCAAGCGGGAGTATTTTTACGGCTTTGGGGTACCGGAGGACTACAGCGGCCCCGTGCCTGAGGGCTTTGAGCTCAGAAGCTTTCCGGCCAGCTATTACCTGGTGTTTTATCACCCTCCCTTCGACTACATGGAAAACAATGGGGAAGTCATGCGGCGGGTAGAAGAACTGGCATGGAATTACGACCTGAACAAACCCGGCAGTGATCCCGGCGGCATCAGCACCGCGGAGCACGCCGGAAAATTCCAGTGGAACGAAGAGGTCTGCCAATGCTATCAGCGGCACTACCCCGAGGGGATCGGCTACCAGATCCTGCGCCCTGTGCGGCTGAGGTGACCTCGACCAGCTGAAGAAAGCGGACATTTTCCTTTTTCACCTTACTTCCACCCGCGCGGCTCCCCGGCTGCGCGGGCAGCTTTTATAAGCAGTTGCAGCAAAAAGGAATGAGAAATTAGCACTGAGGAATGAGCAATGAGAAGGGCAAGGACACAGGCGCCGCAGGCTGGACGGAAGAAGTACACTGCTATAAGTGTTTTTGAACTGAGTGTAAGTAAGCTGGTAAATTATAGTTTAGCGAGCTAGTTGTTATCTGTTCGTTGTTAAAGAGGGGCGAGCTCCCTCGCTGTCATTCTGAGGAACGAAGTGACGAAGAATCTCGCCCTTAATTCCCTGAATAAAAAGGCAAAGAACGAGATTCTTTGTCAAGAAAGCTATAGCTTTCTATGCTCCTCAGAATGACATGAGGAAAATAGGCGGATCACCGTCGGTCGGGTCAGAAACCGATTTTCCGTATCAAGCGGCTTCACGAGTGCCCGCAGCGCAGCTGCAAATTCCAATTTATTGGTCTTTGGTTACAACACCTGTGTTGTTTATAGCCGAGTGTTCCCTTCAACGCACTTGCCCTTAAAATTGCTCATTCCTAATTGCTCATTGCATCTGCTGTCCAGCATCTAGTATCCAGCATCTAAAAAGCGCCGCCGCAAAATTCAGCATTTGCGGCGGCGCTTTTTTCTTTCAGCAAAGCTTATCTTCTGTCGTGGTCTCTCCGGGGGCGGCGGTCACGGTCTCCCCGGTCCCGGCGGGGGCCGCGATCCTCAGAGATGTCGTTCTCCGGCACGGCGCCGTCCAGGTCGATGAGGGCGTCCCGGCGGCTGAGGTTCAGCCTGCCCTTATCATCGATCTCCAGCACCTTGACCTTTACCACATCGCCCACATTTACCACATCGGTCACGTTTTCCGTGCGCTTGATATCCAGGCGGGAAACATGCACCAGGCCTTCTTTGCCGGGGGCGATCTCCACAAAAGCGCCGAAATCCATAATGCGGGTGACCTTGCCGTTATAGTAGGAGCCGGGCTCCGGGTCGTTGACAATGGTATCCACAATATCCAAAGCTCTCCGGCACTTTTCCAGATCCAGGCCGGAAATATACACATGGCCGTCCTCTTCCACGTCCATGGTGATCTCGCACTCGGCGCAGATCTTCTGAATGACCTTGCCGCCTGTGCCGATGACCTCCCGGATCTTGTCCACCGGGATCTGGGTGGAAAGCATTTTGGGCGCGTACTTGGAAAGCTCAGGCCGCACCTGGGGAATGGCCTTCAGAAGAATCTCGTCGATAATATAATTTCTGGCCTTGTGGGTCTTCTCCAGTGCTTCCTTCACCATCTCGGGCAGCAGGCCCTTGATTTTCAGATCCATCTGAATGGCGGTGATTCCCTTCTTGGTGCCGCCCACCTTAAAGTCCATATCGCCGAAGAAATCCTCCACGCCCTGGATATCCACCATGGTCATCCAGCGGTCCCCTTCGGTAATCAGGCCGCAGGAAATACCGGCCACCGGGGCTTTGATGGGTACGCCGGCGTCCATCAGCGCCAGGGTGGAGCCGCAGATAGAGGCCTGGGAGGTGGAGCCGTTGGAGGAAAGCACCTCGGACACCAGGCGGATCGTATAGGGGAATTCGTCAATTCCGGGCACTACAGGCACCAGGGCACGCTCCGCCAAAGCGCCATGGCCGATCTCCCGGCGGCCGGGGCCGCGGCTGGGCCGGGTTTCGCCTACAGAATAGGAGGGGAAGTTATAGTGGTGAATGTACCGCTTGGATTCCTCCTCGTCGATGCCGTCCAGCAGCTGGTTATCCCGAAGAGAGCCAAGGGTAGCCACGGTGAGCACCTGGGTTTGGCCCCTGGTAAACATGCCAGAGCCGTGCACGCGGGGCAGCAGGGCCACCTCCGCCGCCAGGGGGCGCATTTCGTCCATGCCGCGGCCGTCCACACGCTTCTGCTCGTCCAACAGCCAGCGGCGCACCACATATTTCTGCGTCAGATACAGGCACTCCTCGATCTTCGCTTCCTGCTCGGGATAGAGCTCGTCGAATTTCTCATGGACCTTTTCATAAACGGGCTTTAACCGCTCGTCCCGCACATTCTTATCATCGGTATCCATAGCGGCGCGGATATCGTCTTCGGCAAAGGCCTTGATAGCTTCCAGCATTTCCTCCTCCGGCTGATTGGAGGGATAGGAAAACTTCTCCTTGCCGATTTCCGCCTGAATGCCCTTGATGAATTCAATAATTTTCTGGTTGGCCTCATGGCCCGCCATAATGCCGTTGTACATATCCTCGTCGGAAACCTCGTTGGCGCCGGCCTCGATCATGGCGATCCGCTCAGAGGTAGAGGCGACGGTCACGGCCATCTGAGAAGCCTCGCGCTGCTTCACATCGGGATTGATCACAAACTCGCCGTCCACCAGACCCACGGAAACACCGGAGATGGGGCCGTTCCAGGGAATATCCGAAATGCTCAGGGCAATAGAGGTGCCCACCATGGCGGCAATTTCCGGGGAGCAGTCCTGTTCGACAGACATTACCGTGCAGACGATGGAAACATCATTGCGCATATCCTTGGGGAACAGGGGGCGAATGGGCCGATCGATCATACGGCAAACCAGCGTGGCCTTTTCGCTGGGCCTGCCCTCCCGCTTCAAAAAGGAGCCGGGGATCTTTCCCACGGAATAAAGCTTTTCCTCAAAATCCACGGAGAGCGGGAAGAAATCGATCCCGTCCCGGGGCTTTGCGGAGGCGGTGGCCGCCACATGCACTACCGTTTCTCCGTATCGTACCAGGCACTCGCCGTTTGCCAGCTGACCCATTTTCCCGGTTTCCACCACAAGAGGGCGCCCGGCAAATTCCGTTTCATACACCTTGAAATTCTCAAACATACTTTTCACACTTTCCTTTCCTTATCTGAGTAAAACCTCCCAAGCTGACCCAAACCGCGGGGGCTTCTCTTTCTGAAAACCCGGTATAAAAGAACAAAAGGCTGTGCCGCTGGCCAGACGGCCTGCAACCACAGCCTTTGCTTTCCCGTATTACTTGCGCAGACCCAGCTCCGCGACAATGGCGCGATAGCGCTCAATATCGATCTTGATGAGATAATTCAGAAGGCTCCTTCTCTGGCCTACCATCTTCAACAGACCACGGCGGGAATGATGATCCTTCTTGTTCTCACGCAGATGCTCGGTGAGGTCGCTGATCCGCTTGCTCAAAACGGCGATCTGCACCTCGGGAGAACCGGTGTCGCCCTCGTGGCGGGCATACTTCTGAATGATCTCGGTCTTTTCTGCTTTTGTCATACTGTTCACCTTTCCGCGGCTCTCTGCCGCTCTGTTATTCACCCCAAACGATCCAAATCACAAGCCTTCTTAAAATAAAGAACCATAAGAAATTTCAAAGAAGGAATCACGGACGATTCAAAAAATCATAAGCGATTCGAAGAATCGTGCAATGATCGTTTTGAATCGTAAGACGATCCGAAGGATCGTTTATCCACAGATCAAGGTCGGTGTTTCCATGATCCGAGGATAGGGCAGCTTGTTTATTTTACCACAGCTTCCCGGCTTTGTAAAGCGTTTTTCCGGGTTTTTTCATTTTGGCTTTAAGATTTATATTTTGAATTTTAATATTCTTCCGGAAATTTTTGTATCTTTTTTTTGAAATCTTTATTGACACGCATTATAATTCCTGTTATTATGACATTAGAGATTTGCGAATTTTACGCAAATTACTTTGCAAGCTTTCCCAATAACTCTCAGGAGGGATTTCCATGAAAAAAAGGAAAACTGTGTTTACCATTCTCAGCTGTTCCCTGTCCATGGCAGTTTTCGTGGCAGGCTCCGTGCTGTTCTTCCGCTCTCCCGCTCTGGCTGCCCAGCCGGAGGAGGGCGCTTCCGCTTCCGAAGCGGTTTTGCCCTTCACTGTCAGCCCTGAACAGGAAAGCTCTTTGCCGGAAACTGTTACTGTAATCTTTGGCTATCCCGTTCTTTATTCTCTGGAGGATCTCATTCAGGAATCCACTTTGGTGGTACGGGGAACCGTTTCCGCTGTTTCCGAGCCTTTCCTGATTTACGGAGTGGGCGATAACGCGGGTACCTTGGTTCATACGGATTATACCATCTCCGTTGCGGAAACCCTGCGGGGAAAAGCCCCTGCGGAGGAAATTACCGTGCGCATGGAGGGGGACAGAACAGATCCCTCCATCATCTACAAGGATTATGCCTCCCTGCAGGAAGGCCGGGAATACCTGCTCTTCCTCTGGAAGCCCGATCGCGGCGCCGGCTTTACCACCAGGGGAGACTACTATTATATTACCGGAGAAACCGAGGGAGTTTACGAGCCCGCCCAGGCGGAAAAGGCCGGAGAAGCCGCCCGTTCCGCTTCCGCAGACAGGCTTTTTATCAGCCAGTATGCCTTGAATATCCAGCCTGAGCTTCCGGCGGGGAACGGCCTTGCCAGGGCCTTACAGGAGCCTGCGGAAAAGGGCGAGCTTATCTTCGGCCTTTCCTCCCTGCGGGAAGAGCTGAAGGCCGCCGAAACGGAATATCCCCCGGAAAACGTAAACCACCGGGCCATAGCGGAGGAGGCCTACCGGGCCAACGTGCAAAGCGGCATGATCACCCAGGAGGAATGCGACCGCTACATCGCGGAGCTGGACGAATACGCCGTGATCGTGGAATAAGCAGGTCGTTTTATACCGGGATAAAAGCAATAAACAGAGCGAGCGCATTGCGGAAAAAACCGCAATGCGCTCGTTTTTTTAGATGCTGGATTCTGGATACCAGACGGTGGCGGCGCTGCTACGCAGCGCAATTTAGAAAAGGGCAGGTGCAATGAGGAACGAGCAAGGAAGAGCACAGTCACAAGCGTTGTAACCAATGCTAATAAATGATAGTTTAGCGAATTACTCGTTAGAGAAGAACGCCTCCTCCTTTGTCATTCTGAGGAGCATAGCGACGAAGAATCTCGTCCTTAAAACCCTTCAAAAAGGCTCGAAGGACGAGATTCTTCACTTCGTTCAGAATGACAGGTGGGGAGTAAGCGGTGCGCCCGTAAATTTCAATTTACCGGCGTTGGTACAACGCCTGTGTTGGTACAACGCCTTTGCCCTTTCATTGCTGATTTCTAATTGCTCATTTCTTTCCCGCTCCTGTAATTTCCCCGGCCTGTGCCGCGTTTTTTCGAATCTCGGCCTTCAACTCCTCCAGGGAATCAAATTTTCGCTCCGGGCGGATAAATTGAAGCAGGGCAAGCCGCAGCCTTTTTCCGTACAGATCTCCGGAAAACTCCGGGATCCAGGTTTCGGAAAGCACCCGGTCGGAGCCCACGGTGGGCTTTACCCCAATATTTGTCACGCCGGTATACCAGGTATTTTCCACCTGGATCCGGGAAGCGTACACGCCGAAGAGGGGAATGGAGAACCCCTCCGGGATCGCCTGATTTACGGTGGGGAAGCCAAGCCCTGTGCCAATGTGGTTTCCGTGGATCACCTCTGCCGAAAAGCCGAAGGGCCTGCCCAGCAGCCGGTTTGCCAAAGGGATCTCCCCTGCCTTGACCGCCGCCCGGATCCGGGTAGAGCTGATCCTTTCCCCGTGGTCCAGCACATCAGCCAGCACGCAGAGCTCTATTTCCGCCTCCCGGCAAAGCCTTGTGAGAAGGGAAACATTGCCCGCCGCGCCCTTGCCAAAACGGAAATCCTCGCCGCAGCACAGTCGGGCCGCCCTGCACCGCCCGATGAGGGTTTCCCAGAAAAATTCCTCTGCCGGAATATCCCGCACCTGGGAAAAGCAAAGAGAGTAAAGGCGCTCTATTCCCTGCTCCGCCAAAAGACTTTCTTTATCCTCCGTTGTGATCACAGCCGGGCCGCCGGAAGGGCTTCCCGCAAAGGTAAGCACCCCCGCGTGCTCCGCGAAAGGAGGCAAAAGGGCCTTTTCGATCACCGCCATATGCCCTCGGTGCAGCCCGTCAAAGGCCCCCAGCGCCAAGGAGCAGGAGGTGTTCTCCTGAATTTCTTCTATGTTTTTGATCGTAACCATTCCCGCCGCTCCTTTCTTTTTGGGGGGCGTACAAATAAATGAACAATTAGGAATGAAAGGGCATAAACATAGCTCGATAAATTGGAATTTAGCGGCGAGGCGCCGCGGCCACTCGTGAAGCGGCTTGGTACGGAAAGCCAGTTTCCGACCCGACCGTTGGCAGGGTGATAAATTGGAATTTGGCGGCGAGGCGCCGCGGCCACTCGTGAAGCGGCTTGGTACGGAAAGCCAGTTTCCGACCCGACCGTTGGCAGGGTGATAAATTGGAATTTGGCGGCGAGGCGCCGCGGCCACTCGTGAAGCGGCTTGGTACGGAAAGCCAGTTTCCGACCCGACCATTGGCAGGGTGATAAATTGGAATTTGGCGGTTACTTGCTCACTTTCCAACTGTCATTCTGAACGAAGTGAAGAATCTCGTTCTTTGCCCTCTTGCCTTGGAAATAAGGACGAGATTCTTCGTCACTTCGTTCCTCAGAATGACAGTGGGAAACTGAGTGCTAAACAATAATTTATCGAGCGGTGCAGGCAACGCTTGTGCCCTCGCCCTTTATTACTCATTGCTCATTCTTCATAGTACCTGCCCCTGCCTGTGTCGCCGCCCGGTATCTAATTCAGCAAAACAATTTCAAAAATCGCAGCTCGCCTTGCTGGGGGGCCGCCTTTGCCAGGCCTAAAAAGCGGCCGCCGGCTTCATAGACGCACAGGCGCGTTCCCTCGGCGAGGGCGATGCGGGGCAGCTTCAGGCGGTTCATGGAAAGAGCGCCGCCGTTACAGAACCGGGCGGCCTGGGCTGGGCTGACCATCACCGCCGGGTACTCCTCAAACAGGCTTTCCGTGGAGCGCAGAACGCTTCCCAAGCCGCCGCTTTCCGCTTGCATTTTCAGTTCTTCCAGGGAAACGGCGTCCGCTTCTGAAAAGCCGCAGGCTCTGGTACGCCGTAGGGCGGTCATGGTACCGCAGGAGCCTGCCGCCCCGGCGATATCCTCAATGAGCACCCGAATATAAGTGCCCTTGGAGCAGGCTGCCAACAGCACGCCCTCCCGCTTCTTTTCGTCATATTCCAAAAGCTCCAGACGGCTGATGGTAATTTTTCGGGGCTTCCTCTCCACCTCGATTCCCTTGCGGGCCAGCTCATAAAGACGCTTTCCGCCCACAGACACGGCGGAATACATGGGCGGGATCTGGTCGATTTCTCCCCGAAAGCGCTCCATGGCGGCTTTCAGCTGCTCCGCGGAAACTGGGGTGTTGTCCGTTTCCGTCACGGCCCCTGTGATATCCCCGGTGTCCCGCTGCTGGCCCAGGCAAAAGCCTGCACGGTATTCCTTTTCCGTATCCGGCAGCAGGTCCGCCGCCTTGGCCGCCCTGCCCAGCAGCAGAGGAAGCACCCCGGTAGCCATAGGGTCCAGGGTGCCGGTATGCCCGATCTTTTTTTCATGAGTAAGCCCCCGCACCACCGCTACCGCGTCAAAAGAGGTGAACTCCGGGGGCTTGTCCAGTATCAATACTCCGTTCATGGCAACCGCTTTCCTTTTTAACATTTCATCGTGAGGGAAGTCTGATTTAGAAAGGGGTAAAAACGACAGGTTTCTCTTGTCTTTGCTGAACAAAAACCAAAGGGCGGTTCAGAATGACAAACTGGAAGGCTATGCCCTTTCTAAACAACTAATTACTTACAACTAATAACTCTTCCTCACAGGCCGCTTTCAGCTTTTCCGCCGCTTCCGCCAGGGAAAGGCCGGGAAAGGAGCAGCCTGCCGCTCCCGTGTGTCCGCCGCCTCCGAATTTTTCACAGACCGCCGCCGCGTTCGCCGGGGGATTGGCACGAACAGAAGCCTTCACCGTGCCGTCCGCTTTTTCCTTGACAGTCACGCCCAGCAGCACGCCTTCGATTTGCCGGGGCAAAGCGGCGATCCCCTCCAGGTCGCTGTCTGTTGTTCCGGTTTTCTCCAAAACAGAGCGCGGCACCTGAACGAGAGCGCATTTCCCCTCACAGAAAAATTCCAGATCTCCCAGTACCAGCCGCTCCGCCTCCATCTGGGCACGGGTCTTGCTTTCCCACATCATTCGGTTGATTTCCGCCGCGTCCGCTCCCGCTTCCATGGCCTCCGCCGCAATGCGGTAGCTGCGGGGGGTGGCGTTGCGATAGCGCAGGCAGCCGGTATCGGTAGTGATGCCTGTGTAAACGCAGCTTGCCGTGGCCTTGTCCGCCCGCACACCCAGTTCCTTCAGCAAAAGCCAGATCATTTCCGCGGTGGCGCCGCTTTCCGGCTCCACCCAGCAATTTTCCGCAAAGGGCTTGTGGGTGCCGTGGTGATCAATGGCAAGCTCTATTTTTCCTTCATATTCCTCTTTCAGCGAACCTAAAAGGGCAAGATCCGCCACGTCCACTGTCATCACATGCTCCGGGACAAAGCCGCCCAGGGAAAGCCCCTGAAACAGATAGTCAAATTTGTGGGGAATTTCGTCCGCGCAGCGGAAATCCACCTGCTTCTGGAGGGAAATGAGCCCCCCCATCAGAGCGCAGGCAGAACCCAGGGTATCTCCGTCCGGGGAAGCGTGGCTCAGGATCAAAACACGGTCCCAGCCCTTCAGGAGAGCCGCTGTTTTCGCGCAATCCATCATAGCGTTTCGTCCCCTTTTTCGGGATCTGTTTCTTCGGCGGGAAGCTCCAAATCGTTCAGAAGCCGGGAAATATGGGCGCCGTATTCAATGGAATCGGTAGCCTTAAAGAGCATTTCCGGCACATGGCGCAGGGAAAGCCGCCTTCCCAACTCCCGGCGGATATACCCCGCCGCTGACTTCAGGCCCTTTACCGCCGTTTTGGTCTGCTCCATTCCCTCCATGGTGCTCACATAGACCGTGCAGTAGGAAAGGTCGTTTGTGACCTCCACCCGCACGATACTCAAAAAGCAATCCTTCACCCGGGGGTCCTTCACCTCCCGCAAAATAGCGGAAAGCTCCCGTTTTACGTCCTCTGTTACCCGATCGATTTTATAGCTCGGCATACTAGCTCCTTCTTATTCTCTAACAACTGGCATCTATACTCTTTCATCTCTCAGGATTCTAAAAACATTACCGGCAGTGTACCCGTGGGTCACTGAAAAAAGGTGGTTCTACGAAGGAGAATCGCAGTATTTCATACTGCGAAACCTTTTTTCCGTCCAGTCCATGAATTCCAGAACACCAGCTTCCATGGATCAGTGTACCCGTAAGGCACTGAAAAAAGGTGGTTCTCCGAAGGAGAATCGCAGTATTTCATACTGCGAAACCTTTTTTCCGTCCAGTTTAATCGCGGTACTCCTCCATCTCATAGGCTTCCAAAATGTCCCCCTGTTTAATATCGGAGAATTTTTCCAGGGTGATCCCGCAGTCGTAGCCGTCGGCCACCTCGCGCACATCGTCCTTAAACCGGCGCAGGGAGGCGATCTTGTCGTCCGCCACGATGATGCCGTCCCGCACCACCCGCACCAGAGCGCTGCGGGTGATCTTGCCGGAGGTCACATGGCCGCCGATAACGATGCCCACGTTGGAGATCTTGTAGGTCTCCCGGCACTCGGCCTTGCCCAGGGAGATCTCCCGGTACTTGGGCGCCAGCATGCCCTTCATGGCAGATTCGATCTCCTCGATGCAATCGTAGATGATGCGGTACAGGCGCAGATCCACGCCGTCCCGCTTGGCGTTTTCCTCGGCCACCGGGTCGGGGCGCACATTGAAGCCCACCACAATGGCGTTGGAGGCGTTGGCCAGCATGACGTCGCTTTCATTGATGGCGCCTACCGCGCCGTGAATAATATTGACACGAACTTCTTCGTTGGTGAGCTTTTCCAGGGACTGGCGCACCGCCTCCACAGAGCCCTGCACATCGCCCTTGACGATGATCTTCAGCTCCTTCATGTCCCCTTCCTTCATCTGGTCGAAGAGGTTATCCAGCGTCACCTTGGTCTGAGAACGGAAGGTTTCTTCCTTCTGCTCGGTCAGGCGCTGCTCCACCAGCTCTCTGGCCAGGCGCTCATCGGAAACGGCGTTGAAGATATCGCCGCCCACAGGCACATCGTTCAGGCCCGTGATCTCCACAGGCACAGAGGGGCCGGCTTCCGTCACCTTTCTGCCCTTGTCGTCCATCATGGAGCGCACCCGGCCTACAGTGGTGCCGGCTACCAGGATATCTCCGGCATGGAGGGTTCCGTTCTGCACCAGGACTGTGGCGATGGGGCCCATGCCCTTATCCAGACGGGCCTCTACCACCGTGCCCTTTCCGGCGCGTTCAGGGTTGGCCTTCAGCTCCATCATATCCGCTGTGAGAATGATCATTTCCAGCAGGTCGCCGATGCCTTCCTTGGTATGAGCGGAAACGGGGATACAGGGGGTTTCTCCGCCCCAATCCTCCGGCACCAGGCCATGCTCGGTAAGCTGCTCCTTGACCCGCTCGGGGTTGGCGCCCACCTTATCCATTTTATTGATGGCCACAATGATGGAGACCCCCGCCGCCTTGGCGTGGTTGATGGCCTCCACCGTCTGGGGCATAATGCCATCGTCCGCGGCCACTACCAGCACGGCGATATCCGTGACCTGGGCGCCTCTGGCCCGCATGGTGGTAAACGCGGCGTGGCCAGGGGTATCCAGGAAGGTCACGTCCCGGTCGCCCACCTTTACCCGATAAGCACCGATATGCTGGGTGATACCGCCGGCTTCCCCTTCGGTCACGTTGGAATGGCGGATCACGTCCAAAATAGAGGTCTTGCCATGGTCTACGTGGCCCATGACCACAACGACGGGGGCTCTGCTCACCAGATTGGCCTCGTCATCCTCGCTGTCGTCAATAATACGCTCCTCGATGGTAACAACGACTTCTTTTTCCACTCTGGCATGGAATTCATCGGCCACCAGCACAGCGGTGTCAAAATCGATGGTGTCGTTGATGGTGGCGAACACGCCCAGGGCCATCAGCTTTTTAATGACCTCGGGGGCCGTTACCTTCAGCCGCAGGGCGAATTCGCCCACGGTGATCTCCTCAGGCACTTCGATGGTGATATGCTTTGCCTTCCGCTCCTGGGCAATACGCCGCAGTCTTTCGGCCTCCGTCTCCCGCTTACCACGGCGCTGCTGTCCCCGGCGCTGCTGGTTGCGGCTCATGAACTTCTGCTTTGTCACCACATTGTCCGTTTTTACCTTTTGATCGGCCAGGCGATCATATTTCTCATTGTAGCGGTCGATATTCACATTGGAGGAACGGGTATCGATGACCCTGCGCACCGGCTGCGAATGCTCTACCACCGGAGCGGGAGCGGCCTTTTCCTGGGGCTTTGGCTTTCCCTCCGCGGCAGGGCGGACGGGGGCCTTTTCTCCCGGCTTTGCCGCGGGAGCTTTTTTCTCCGCCGGAGAATCCTTCTGCTCCGGCACAGCTTTTTTCGGCTCCTCGGAAACCGGTTCCGCCTCTACCGTGATCTCCGGCTCGGGCTGTGCCTGCTCCCGCTCCGCAAAATAGGTATCCAGCGTTTCCAGGTTTCTTTTCTGGGTAAAGGTTTCGAACACTATGTCCAATTCCTCTTCCGTCAGCACAGTCATATACTTCTTCGGTTCTGTAAAATACTCCGCCAGGGTGTCTATCACCTCTTTGTTGGGAATATCCAGATCCTTGGCAACTTCCCGTACTCTGTATTTAATCATCATAGGATCGTTCCTCCTTCTCTTCCGGTCTTTGTTCTATCGCGTTTCTCAGCGCCTCAGAAAAGCCCTGCTCTGTTACCGCCAGCACTCCGGCTCTTTTGATGCCGCAGGCCTGGCCTGTTTCTTTCATGCCGGTCTTCAGCCGCAGAACGGGCACACCCGCCCGTTCCCCTTCATAGCGTAAATTTTTAAAGGTTTTTTCCGAAATGTCCTCCGCTGCCAAAAGCAGCCGGGCCTTTTGATTTCTGGCTGTGGAAGCGGCGGCGTCAAAGCCCAATTCCAGCTTTCCCGCCCGCCGCGCAAGCCCCAAAAGGGACAGTACCTTATTCTCCATCCTGCCCGATCTCCTTCTCCATCTGCTCGTAAACCTCATCGGAGATCTTGCAGGAAAAAGCGCGCTCCAGCCGCCGGGCTTTTCGGGCCGCCCGCAGGCATTCCGGGTTTCTGCACAGGTAGGCGCCTCTGCCCGGTTTTTTTCCTGTGAGATCCAGGGAGATCTCAGGGGGAAGGGGATTCCCGGCTTCATTCTGCTTTTCCGGGGCCTTCACCACCCGCACCAGCTCTTTTTTCGGCTTCATCTCGCCGCAGCCGGTACACATTCGCATCGGTATTTTTTTCGGACGCACAGTGATCCCTCCCTTTGCTCACTTCATTTTAGGAGCCGTTTTCTCATTCTTCTCCGAAAAAGCCGCTCTCCGGCTTGATATCGATCTTCCAGCCCGTCAGCCTGGCAGCCAGCCTTGCATTCTGTCCCTTGTTGCCAATGGCCAGAGAAAGCTGGTTGTCCGGCACTGTGACCTTGCAGGAACGGGAGCCGTCCTCGGCCACCTCTACAGAGATCACATTGGCGGGAGAAAGCGCCGCCGCGATAAACACACAGGGATCCTCGTTGTATTCCACAATATCGATCTTTTCTCCGCCCAGCTCATCTACGATCTCGGAAACTCTGGCGCCCCTGGCGCCGATGCACGCGCCCACCGCGTCCACATCGGGGTTGTGGCTGAGCACCGCAAGCTTTGTGCGGGAGCCGGCCTCTCTGGAAACCGCCTTGATCTCCACGGTGCCGTCGTAGATCTCCGGCACCTCTGTTTCAAACATGCGCTTCACCAGATCGGGGTGAGTACGGGAAATAATGGCCTTGGGCCCCTTTTCCGTTTCCCGAACGTCCACTACATAAACCTTTATGTAGTCGCCTTCGCGCACGGTTTCCTCACCGATCTGCTCGTTTTTCGGCAGCACGGCCTCCGCCTTGCCGATCCGCAGGGTGATCGCGCCGGTTTTCATATCTACCCGCTCCACCAGACCGCTGACCAGCTCCTGATGCTTACTCTGGAACTCCTGCATCATCTGGCCCCGCTCACTGTCACGGATCCCCTGGCGAATAATATTTCTGGCGGTTTGGGCCGCCACCCGGCCGAACTGCTTGGTGTCCAGCTTCAGGCGGACAAAGCCCCCCACCTCGGCGGCGGCGTTATCCTCCTTTGCCTTTTCCAGCAGGATCTCCCGGTTGGGGTTCTCCACCTCTTCCACGATCTCCTTTTTCAAAAACACGTCAAACTTTCCGGAGGCGGGGTCGATCTCGATCTCCACGTCCTCATTTCCGTAATTGTTTTTGCAGGCGGTGGAAATGGCCTTTTTGATCTTATCCAGCATAAATTCCGCCGGGATCCCCTTTTCCTTTTCCAGCAGCTCCAGAGCCAGAAACAGCTCTTCATTTCCCTGCTTTTCGGGTTCCTTTTTTCTTGCCATGGTATAGTTCTCTCCTTTTCTCCGGCCTTGACCGGTTCCGTTACAAGGCCCGTTCTTTCTATTGAGCGTTTCAGAGCTTATATTTCACCGATGAATACAGACTTTACAGCTCTTCTATGACGTTCACCGCGGCACATTCCTTTTTTTCCAGGGTCACGCTGGTTTCCTCGTCCAGCTGAAGCTCAAATTCTCCTCCCGGCTGGGCCCGAAGCAGAATTCCCTCCAACACCCTTCCACCGTTTTCCAGCGGGCGGATTAGCTTTACCCGAAGGGGCTTCCCCAGATAGGCCTGAAAATGCTCCGGGCGGGTGAGCTTTCTTTCCCAGCCCGGAGAGAAAATTTCCAGCATGTACTCCTGGGGAATGGGGTCCTCCCGATCCAGCACGGGATTTAAGGCATGGGTCATATCCACACAGTCGTCAATGGACACGCCGCCCTCCTTGTCGATGAAAACGCGGAGATACCAGTCTGCGCCTTCCTTCCCGAACTGTACGTCCCAGATGGACAGGCCCAGCTCCCTTGCCAGGGGCTCCGCCATATCCCATACACGCTCCGCCGTGCTTTTCTTTTTGCTGTCGGGGCTCAAGCACATCTCTTCCTTTCCAATAAGTAAACAAAAGAGCGGGTCGCCCCACTCTTTCATCGTCACCTTATTACCATGAGTGATTATAGCACCGCACTTCCTGAAAATCAAGGGTTTTTCTGGATTTCCCTTGATTTTTTCTCCAAAGCTCCCGGTTCGGAGCCTGAGGGAAGCGCCGGATCGATCACACTCGGAGGTTGGCACGCCGGCTGAGTAATTTTGCCGCTCCTCTGATCAGGTCTTTCTAACCCTGCGCGCCGTTGTTTGTGTACCACGTCTTAAAGTGCTTAAGCCTCTAACTGCCGGGAAAGGAACATGGCGGCGGCTTTTAGGCTCTCCACTGCTTCCCCGCTGACTCTGGCAGGGGATTTTTCCCCCTTCAAAAGCACCACGGCGCCCATGGCGTCCCCCACGGAAACCACTGGAAACACAGCCAATGCCGCTGCGGGGAATTCCTTGCAGACCAGCACGGTATTTTCCCCGGCGGTCACAAAATTCCGGCGGCCCTGGATCAGCTCGTCCAGCTGGGGCGCCACGGGCTTATGCAGCAGCTCCTTTTTCGCCGGCCCCGCGATGGCGATGATCTGCTCGGTGTCGCAAATGGCGGCGGCGTGCCCGGTCAAATTGACCAGCGTTTCCGCATAGGCGGAAGCCAACTGGGACATTTCTCCCACCGGAGAGTATTTTTTCAGGATCACCTCGCCGGAGACGTCCGTAAAGATCTCCATGGGCATTCCTTCCCGTATTTTCAACGTGCGGCGGATCTCCTTGGGGATCACCACCCTTCCCAGATCGTCGATCCTTCTGACAATTCCCGTTGCTTTCATATTTTTCATTCCTTTCGTGCAAGGTTTAATAAAGGCAGCACCGCACAAAGATTGTGCGCAAGTTGTGCAGTCAGATTTTTCGTCAGAGTGCACAGATTGAGTGCAGCCAATCTTGCGATTGGCAAACGAAAGCTGTGTGCTATGACGGAAAATGTGCAAGCAAATTGTGTACAAAGGCCTCTGGCCGGTCTTTGTGCGGGGTTGCCTAAAGTAATTTCGCGGCTCCCACCGGACCCATCTTGCCGCTTTTCCGCTTGTCCCTGGTCACCTGCAAGGGTAGTATTTGCACGAATTGGGAGTTTATCCCTAAGAAAACGGGAAAATCGTTTTGTCCGTTTTCCTGTGGAATGCAAAACGGGAAAAGGGAATTTCAGGTCATTTTTCAGGAAAAGGAAAGAACAATGTTTCGTTTCTCAAATATCAAGTTCACTTTTCGGGCAACAACTCAACATTTCAATTTGACTTTTCGCAAAAAGTAAAGAGGAAATTTCACTTTTCAAGAGCGGTTTTGAATTTTTTCTTAAAAAAGCTCTAAAAACGCAAGTCACAGAGGAGCAGCAAGGGCTTTTTCAAGATTTTCTTGTTATTCTTTGCTTTCCTGCCTTACGGCATACCGTAGCTGAAAGAAATCACGGGGCACATTTCCCTTGTTCCCCAAAGCCGTATGGCTTTGAGGCCGCATGGCTTTTTCTCTGCGCATTTCTCAAAAGGGGATAAAAAAACAAACGCCCCGAAGCCGAGGCGTTCCTTGAAATTCTTTTTTTCTTACTGCTCCGTACCGCCCGCGTAGAAATGGGCGCTTCCCAAAATCTCTTCGGGGAAAACGGCCTTGATGGCGTCCAGAGTAGTTTGGTTTACATAGGTGCGGTGCTCAGTTAAATTCACTGCCGAAATCTGAGAAACAGGCTTTCCCTCTACCAGCTGTACCGCCAAGTCGGCGGCCTGGCGCCCCAGCTCGCCGTAATCCAAGCTCACCGCCGCCAGGGCCCCACTCTGTACCAGAGCGTCGGTGCCTGCGTACCAGGGCTTTTTCGCCTGAAGCATAGCCTTGGAGATCGTTCCAGACAGGGCTCCCGTTCCCGTACTGATGGGGGTAAATACCGCGTCCACCTTTCCGCACAGGTCAGAAACAGCTTTTTCCGCTTCCTCCTGTTTGGCGGTGACGGAAAGTGTTACTTCCTCTACCGCAAGGTTCTTTTCTCCGCAATATTTCTTTGCTTCCTCCGCCTGGGCCTTGGAAACAGGCTCCTGGGGATCATACAGCAGTCCCAGCGTTTTGAGCGCGGGATTTCCCTGCAATGCCAGGTCGATCACGGCGGAAACAGTGGACTTTCCCAAAACGCCGGTCACATTTCCTTCCATTGCCGGAGCATTTTGAGAGCCCAGCTCCTCCGCCGAAGCGGCCAGCACTTGAATTTCAGTACCCTTTACGGCGGAAACGGCGGCATTGACCGCCGGGTCGGAGATGGCCACGATCAGATCCACCTTGTCCTTTACAAATTTCTGGCAGAGCTCCTCCGCCTTCTTTTCATCGCCGCCGGCGTTCTGGTAATCGATCTTCACCAGGCTCTCATCGCAATTCCATTCCTCCAAACGGCTCATAAAGGCTTCCCGAACCGTATTGAAGGAGGGGTACTCCATAAACTGAAGCAATCCGATGGTATAGGCGGCTTTCTCCGTTTCCGAGGAAACCGGCTGCGAGGACGTAAGGGAGGACGCGTCCTTCCCGCGGGAGCAGCCCTGAAACGCGGCGGTGATCAGAAGCAGGCACAGCATCACGCAAAGAAGCTTCTTTCCATAGTTCATTTTGCGAACCCTCCTTCCAAAATGAGAAAGGCCGTGGAAAAGACGTCCATCGGTTTTATCACCCGCCAGAATCGTCCCGCGGCCTTTTTCTAAAAGTTTTCTTATCCGTGCACCTCAGCCAGCCGGGAGGCCAGCTTTTCTACTTCGCTTTTCCGTACCACGCCGTTAAACTCCCCGTTGAGCACGGCAACGCATCTGTCGTTTTCCGCAGGGTAAAACTCTATGACGTTTTCCTCGGAATTGTCAAAATAGCCGTAGCTCACCCGGAACAGCGGAGTCCCGGAAAATTCTGTTGTTTCTGTGGAAAGCACCGCCACGCTGATCAGATCCTGATAGAAGCTCCGGTAGTCATCATAGGAAATTTCCTTCCCGGCGGCGTTCTTTACCGCCAGGTCATACTGAGGAGAATCCTCGGTAGACTGTTCCTCGTTCAGCGTTCTGGTCATATCGAACCGGTAGTCCGTGCCGTTTGCCGTGAGGGAGAGCTTCTTTACGTCCTTGATGTTCGACAGCCAGATATAGCTCATGCGCAGCTTCAGCAGAGGGATCTCCGCCCAGGATTCCACCGCGCTTTTCGCCACCCGGTACACAACGTCCCGGTCGTCCAGCAGAAGATAGCGGTTCCCGTCGGGATCGGCCTTGCTCACAGACATGGTATGGGTATCCGCGTTCAGGGTAAACTCTATCCTGGCGGCGGGCTCCAAAAGGCCGTATTCCTCCAAAAGCTCATCGGTAAGATGCACGGCCGCCACGCCCAGGGCGGTGGGGGCCTTTACACCCTCAGACAGCGTGGTGAGCCCGTTGGAGCCGGACTCCGCCTTGACGGGAGCGGTCATCAAATATCCGCTGGTCACGCTTTCATCGTATTTGATCTCCACCGGCTCCGGATAATTTGTACCCGAAAGCTTCAGGCTGTATAAAATATCCGGCAGCGTTTCGGTGGATTCCGTGCCGTCCTCGGCTGTGACTACAGAGGTGCGTTCCGCCACAGAATACAGGTAGCTGCTGAAATATTCAAATTTTCCTCCGTAAAGCTGTTCGGATATGCTGGCGACAATATAAACGGTTCCGTCCTTCAGGACATACCGCCCGGCGGATTCTCCCGCCTTGCCGCCCAGGGTAAGCTTTTCCTTTGTTCCGTCTTTCCGGCTGATCTCCACCTCCACGGCGGCTTCCCCGGAAAGCCCGAACTCCTTCAGATCCTCCTGAGAACCCAGGTTCTTGGAGGCCGTCATGGAAAGCAGGTTCCCCACGCTGCTGGAGATCATGGTGGTATTCAGGTCGCAATCCTCATACCCCTCCAGGGAAAAATCCTCTCCCTGGGAAACGAACTGAAAGCTGTCCTCCTGGTTTTTCACGGAAATCGAAGTCACGTCCTCCGCCTTTAGCTCCACCAGGGTCTCTCCGGCAGCGGAGGAAACCTGAGAAGAGGGGGCGGAGGAACTGTTTTCCGCTTCCTCCTGAGAAGGAACTAAAAACAGCCAGGCTGAAACGCCGCCCAAAACCAGCAGCACCAGGAGCATGATCAAAATATTTCTTCCGGTCTTTTTCATAGGCTTACAGGTGCCTCCTCTTCAGGAATATCACCAGTCCCGCAATGAGGATCGCCAGAGGCAGGCCCACAGTAAACACACCCAGGCCCAGCAGATTCACAGTGCTGACAGAAGCCGCTACGTCCAGAGTATTGGTAGGTACCTGCTGAGTCGATACGGACACCTGGCTTCCGTCTGTGCCGGTACAGTATCCCAGCAGATCTGAAACATAGTTTTTGTCGCCAAAGGCGGTAGTATTCATAAAGGTATCGGTAAAGACATAGGAGGAGCCGAATACCACCAGGCTGCGACGAGCTTCTTCACCATCTACTCTGGGGCGCTTTTCCGCGATGCAGGCTACAGACTGCTGAGAGGTTTCCAGGGTGGCGATATCCGCCTCCGTCATATCCTCGGTGGCCACATAAGCGCTGGCGGCGGTAGTCCAGAGAGACTCTGTCATCACCACGTCCCCGTTTGCCTCAAACAGCAGAGAAAGGGGACGGCTGGCCGCAGACACCAGGGGGTTATAGGTGTTTTCATTGAGCAGATTTTCCGAGGGATCTACCAATACATAGCCGGCATTACGCAGGGCCACCCGGGAAGAATCGGTTTCCGCTACCACGCCTTCTCCCACCTGGATCCCCCACTCCTCCAAAAAGCTCTGAAGCCGGGGCAGACTTCCCTGGGAAGCGTGACAGGTCACCAGCAGAGAGCGCTGGCCAGAATGGGTTTCATCGTCGATATATTCCCGAAGCTTTTGGATCTCCTCCTCAGCATAGTCGGTAGAGGGGGTGGGGATCATCAAAAGCTGGGTCTCCTCCGGGATCTCCTCGGTGAGAAAATCAATGCTCTTCACTTCAAAATTCTGTGTTTCCAGCAGCTCCTCAAAGCTGCCCAGCACGTCGTCGGTAAGAAGCTCCCCGTGGCCGGTGGCCATGGTGACCACAGGCATTGTTTCCAGGTTCACGATCTCCAATGCTCCCGCCAGGGCACTGTCTACCTTGGAATAGGTCTCTGTCTGATAGGTGCTCTGGTTATTCCGCACGGTAAACAAATCAGAGGCGGTCAAAAGCTTGTGCCGCTTTTCGGTTTTCACCAACACCGTGCCGGAGGTCAGGTTTTCCTCGGGATATTCGCTGATAAAGCCGGGGTTCGTATCTGGGTCGATAAATTCCACGGAAATTTTGGAATTGACCTCCCGCAGCTTTTCCGCCAGGTTCGATACCTGGCTGTATTCCAGGCCGTAGGAGCTGTACAGGCGATCCTTACGGTACGCCTCTTCCTCGCCGATCAGATAGATAGTAGTTTCCTGCTCTATGCCCTTGGCAATGTCAATAGCCTGGTCGGAAAGGGTATTGAGCTTATCGGCGGTAAGGTCCCAGTTCAAAGAGGGGAACCGCTCTGTCAGAAGCCCCACCAAAATATTGATCACCACAACAATGGCGATAAATACAACGGACATGACGGTGGCCATGCCCCCGCGCTTGAATTTATTGCTTTTGAACAGTCCGCCTCTTTTCTTTTTCTGCTTCGGGGCGGCCTTTTCCGCTTCCTTGTTTTCCTCAGGCTCCACAGCCTGCTCTACCGGACTTTCCGGAGCGGGCTCCGGCTGCGCGGTTTCCTTCTGCTCCGCTTCCGCGGAAAGCTGCTCTTTTTCGAGCTGCTGATCGTTACGATTGGTTTCCATTGTGATAGCCTCCTTCCCTTTCCTTTAGTTCCAGCGGCGGCTTTCCAGCCTGCGGGCGGTCAGGAACAAAAATACCGCGATCACGCTGAGGAAAAATACCGTGCTGGATACGCTGAAAATACCCTGGGTAAAGGTGGTATAGCGGCTGTTGAAGGAAAGCCAGCTTACCAGGGCGCTTACTGTTTTATTGGAAATGGCGGTGGCCAGGTTATCGATATACATCAGGAACACGGACACCACAAAGGTGCCGATGGCGGCAATGATCTGGCTCACCGTCAGGCTGGAGATCAGCACGCCGATGGAGATCATGGCCCCGCCGTACAGCAGAGTCCCCAGGTAGTTGCCCAGGATCTCGCCCCAGGCCGGGGAAGAAAAGAAGCTCATGGCCACTGCCGGAAGCAGGCCCAGGGTGGAGGCGATAAAGAACACGAACCAGCAGGCCAGGAACTTCCCGGTCACTATGGCGGTAACGCTGACCGGCGCGGTCAGCAGCGCCTGGTCTGTTTTGTTCTTCTGATCGTCCGTCATGCTGCGCATGGTAATGATAGGGATCACGATCATGCTGAAGGAGAACATGGTACCGTACACATTTCGGATATAGCCGCTGGAGCCCAGGGCCATGACCTGATAATAGAAATAGCCGTAAAGGGCAGCCAGGGCGGCAATGCACACATAGCCCACGGGGGCGTTGAAATAGGAGCGGAGCTCCCGCTTAAAGATCGCTTTCATTCTTCATTTCCTCCTTGCTCGGCTTCCTCTGCCTCATCGGAGGAGGTTTCCCCGGAAGAATGGGCCAGGGCAGCGTCGCCGCTTGTCAGCTGCAGGAACAGATCCTCCAGTGTGAGATCCATATTTTTCATCGCAAGCAAAGGCCAGCCCTTTCTGGCCAGCAGGGCAAACACGTCCCGGCGCAGGTCCGCGTCCGGTTCGGACTCCACCGTAAGCTCGAACACGCCGGGCTCCTTTTCACCCAGGGAAACCGCGTCCACCACATGGGGCAGCCCCAGAAGAGCGTGCACCATTTCCCGCTCCGGGCCCTCCGCCCGCAGCAGCAGCCGGTGATCCTTGGAAAGATCGTGGGCCAGGGTATCGGTGGCGCCGTCCGCCACCACGCGGCCGTTGTTGATGACGACGATGCGCTCGCACACCGCCTGTACCTCCGACAGAATGTGAGAGCTCAAAATCACGGTGTGATTTCTGCCCAGGTTTTTAATGAGCGTTCTGATCTCGATGATCTGCTTGGGATCCAGGCCCACGGTGGGCTCGTCCAAAATCAGAACCGGGGGATTTCCAATCAACGCCTGGGCAATGCCCACGCGCTGCTTATAGCCCTTCGACAGGTTGCCGATGAGCCGGTTGTAAACATTTTCAATCTTCACCAGCTTGCAGATCTCGGAAAGATGCTTCTCCCGGGGCAGCCTGGCCTTTTTCAGCTCGTACATGAAGTTCAGGTATTCCTTCACCGTCATATCCATGTACAGCGGCGGCAGTTCCGGGAGATACCCGATCATCTTCTTGACCTCCTGGGGCTCGTCCAGGGTGTTTTTCCCCGAAACCAAAACCTCTCCCGAGGTGGCGGAAAGATACCCCGTAATGATATTCATCGTTGTGGATTTTCCCGCGCCGTTCGGGCCAAGGAAGCCCACGATGGAGCCTTCCTCCACTGTAAAACTCACGTGATCCAGCGCCAGCTTGCTGCCGTAGCGCTTCGTGAGGTTTCTGACCTCTACCATTTGACCTGATTCCTCCTGTTTTCCGTCTTGCCCCAAAAGGGCTGATTTCCTGACTTACGGGAGCTCTGCTTCGGTTAAAAAACGCCGTTGTCCCGCTTTTGTCTGTTTTCGGCAGGAAACGAACTTTCTAACATGTGTTTTCACCAAAAATTCCCTTTATAAATAGTACCGCAAAATCGGAAAATTTGCAATACCCTGTCCCGACTCTCCGGGCAGTACTGCTATCATAACCCGACATTGTGAACGTTCCGTGAATGAAGCATGATAAAACGGGGGATAGCAGTTAGTAATTAGTAATTAGCAAGATAACGGCTCATTGAGATTTAGCAAACTAACAAATAGTAGAAAACCCTTGCCTCCCCTGAAAGAGGAGGGGGACCATGCGTAAGCATGGTGGAGAGGTTCCAGCTTGCTATAAAACCTGCATTTTACCGGCTATTCGGGCAGAACCCCTCAGTCACGGCTTTGCCGTGACAGCTCCCCTTTCAGGGGAGCCAAGGGTAAGTACTAATTGCTCATTATTCAATGCTCCGCCGCGGCCTTGACGGGAAAACCGAATACGGTGTACAATAGGGGCACAGTTTATCAAGCTTTTGTTCCGGCATCTAATTAAAACGAGGTGATCACTTTGGCTGAAATCAGGCCCTTTCGGGCGCTGCGGTACGATACCCGGAAAGCCGGGGACATCAAGGAGTTGGTCTGCCCGCCCTATGACATCATCAGCGAGGAGGAGTACCGGGCTTATCTTGCCCAAAATCCTTACAATATGATCCGGCTGGAGCTTCCCAAGGGGGAAAATCCCTATTCGGAAGCCGGAAACGTTCTGAAGGAGTGGCTGGAAAGCGGCGTCCTTCGGGAGGATATGGACGAGGGCGTTTATATTTATGAAGAGGAATTTCTGGACCGGGTGGATCACGGAGAAACCAAAAAGCTTCGGGGCATAATCTGCCGGGTGCGGCTGGAGGAATTTTCCGCCGGGGTGGTGCTGCCCCACGAAGAGACTCTCAGCAAGGCAAAAGAGGATCGCTTTCAGCTGATGCGGGCCACTGGCTGCAACTTCAGCCAGATTTATTCCCTTTATCCGGACGAGAAGCACATTACCCGGCAGCGCCTGGACAACTTGGCCGCCTCCTGCTCTCCCAGATATGAGTTTTCCGACGGTCTCGTGACCCACCGCCTGTGGGTGGTAAACGACCCTGTTTCCATTGCCGCCCTGCGGGAGGATTTTGCAGACCGGAAGCTGTATATCGCCGACGGGCATCATCGCTATGAAACTGCCCTGCGGTACCGCGATACGCTGCGGGAGGAAAACCGGTACTGCCCTGACGCGGACTTTGTGATGATGATGCTGGTGGATATGGAGGACGAAGGCCTGGTGGTATTTCCCACCCACAGGCTTTTGAGCGGCTTGCCGAAGCTTGACAGCGAAAAGCTCCTGAACACCTGCGAACCCTGGTTTGAAATTGCTGAAAGGGAAACCGGGGAAAAAGCGCAGACCGCCCTGTGGGCCTTTTATAAGGAGGGCCGCCACGCCTTTGGCTTTTTTGACGGGGCCCGGTGGCATACCCTTGTACTGCGGGACAGCGGCGTCATGGAGGAGCTGCTGCCGGAAAAAAGCCAGGCCTACCGCAATTTGGACGTGACGATCCTGCACAGCCTGATTTTGGAGCGGCTTTTGGGCATTGATAAGGAAAACATGGCGGCCCAGAAAAATCTGCGCTATACCCGTTCCGCCCAGGAAGCGGAGCAGTCGGTGAGGGCCGGGGAAAGCCAGTGCTGCTTCCTTTTGAACCCCACCCGGGTCAGTGAGATCGGCGCGGTAGCCGCCGCCGGGGAAAAAATGCCCCAGAAATCCACCTATTTTTATCCGAAGCTCATTACGGGCCTGGTGATGAGCCGGCTCTTTGACGAGGCCTATTGATTTTTTATTTAAGATAAAGAAAGGACGCCATATGAAGCTGACAGAGCTGAAAAAATCGGAACGGGAGATCTACAACGGAAAAATCATTCGGGTCCACGTGGACGAGGTGGAGCTGGAAAACGGCAAGCTGACCAAGCGGGAGGTGGTGGAGCACCCCGGCGGGGTCAGCGTGGCGATCCTGACAGAAAAAAACGAACTGATCCTTGTCCGCCAGTTCCGCTATCCCTACGGGAAAGTTCTTTTGGAGCTTCCCGCCGGAAAGCTGGAGCCGGGGGAAGATCCCTTTGAGGCCATGAAGCGGGAGCAGCGGGAGGAAACCGGCACCACCGCGGAAACCTATGTCTCCCTGGGAAATATTTATCCCACACCCGGCTATGCGGGAGAGATCATTCGCCTTTGGGCCTGCCGCCTGACAAGGGACGAGGGCACTCTGCACCTGGACGAGGGCGAATTTCTCACCAATGAGCGCATTCCCCTGCAGCAGGCGGTGGAAATGGTGCTGCAAAATGAGATCCCCGACGCCAAAACCCAGATCGGCATTTTGAAAACCGCCAAATTAGTGGAGCAGGGGATCTTGTAGGGCAAATTAGGAATGAGGAATTAGCAATGAGCAATTTAAGGGCAAGGACTTAATTCGCTGAATTGAAATTTATTAGCCCTTAGCCTCCCCTTGTTTACAAGGGGAGGTGGCCTGCGTAAGCATGACGGAAGGGATCGGGCTTGCGCAGGAAGGCTGCATGAAATCGCCAGCTTTCAATCCCCCCAGTCACGGCAAAGCCGTGACAGCTCCCCTTGCGAAGCAAGGGGAGCCTAAGGGAACTAAACGCGTTACCTGCAACGCTTGTGCCCTTGTCCTTAAAATTGCTCATTCTTCATTCTTACAGCTCCCTGCTCATTTCAGAAAAATAAGGAGGTCACCATTATGAACAACCTGAAGAAGTGGCTTTGCATGGGCTTTTGCGCTGTGATGGCGCTGGGACTTGCGGGCTGTGAAAACAAGAAACCGGAAAGTTCTTCGCTGCCGGAAAGCTCTGATAGCGCAATTTCCTCCACACCGGCGCCGGAAAGCTCCCGGTTTACGCCGGCGGAGGACTTGATCTCCACCCCCAGCGGAGTAGAGGAGGGCTCCTTTGAGGATCTTTTCTCTCAAAATCCCATTGATAAAAAATATGATCAGGACTACTCCCTGGCTTCCTCCTTCTCCATGATGCGCCAGGCCTGCAACCAGGCCGCCAGAAGCTGGCGGGATCTGATCGATACCGTGTATCCTCTGGCGCTGGAACAAACACCGGAAGAGGAAAAGTCCGCCTTGCAGGCGGAGCAGACCGAATGGGAGACCACGGTGGAGGACAGGATCACCGCTATCCGGGAAGAAGCCGGGGACACAAATGAAAGCGTTCTTTCCTCTTCTCAGCAGGTAGTACTCCTCTACCGGGAACGGGCCATGGCCCTTTGTAAAATTATTTTTGAAGCCACCGGCCAACTGCCGGAATTTCCTTCGCCCGAAGGCGGAATCTCTTCCGCGGTAGGATAAAAGGGCAAACGGCGCAATAAAAAAAGAGAGGGGAATACCCCTCTCTTTTTTTATTGCTTTGAATGTATCGAAAAAACTTTTCCCCCCGCTCAGACCTTCATAGTTTTTCCCAATAGATCCTAGTGGAAACGAGAGAAGGTCTGGCGGTTCTCTCGCTTTTCTCTTCCACTATTTATGGTCAAAAGGGCAAACTGCGGCAGTCTGTCTTTCGATTCGGCGAAGGTCTTTTCCAGGCCTATCCCTTCACGGCGCCGAGCACCATACCCTTTACAAAAAACTTTTGCAGGAAGGGATACACGCACAGAATGGGCACCGTGGCGACAATGGTGATCGCCATTTTGATGGAATCCGGCGTGATGGTGGTGGTTCCCAGCGTTCTGGCCATGGCGGAACGGGCCTGCTTGGCAATTTGGGTGGCCTCCGCCTGTCGGAGCACCTTCATTAAAACGTATTGAAGTGTTTCCAGATCCGGGTTTGAGGTGTAATACAGCGTATCCTGCCAGGCGTTCCACTGGTTTACTGCCACAAACAGGCCAATGGTAGCCAAAATCGGCGTGGACAGGGGAAACACGATCTTTCTGAAGATGGTAAATTCCCCCGCGCCATCGATGGTGGCGGATTCCACCAGGCCCTTCGGAAGCTGAATAATGTAGGTTCTGAACAGGATCATGTAATAGGTGCTGAAGGCCCCGGGCAGGATATACACCCAAAAGGTATTCTGAATTCCCAGCTGCTTATACAGCAGAAAGGTGGGAACCAGACCACCGCTGACAAACATGGAAACCACAAAGAACATGTAAAAGACGCGGTAGCCCTTCAGCTGTGTTTTGGTCATCACGTAGCCCGCTAAGGTGGTAACGATCAGGAACAGGGCCGTACCGGCCACGGTGCGCAGAACGCTGACGAAAAAGGCATGATACAGGCCTTCATATCCAAATACGGTGCGGTAGCTGTCGAAGCTGAGGATCCGGGGAAAGATGGTGATCCCTCCCCTGGTGGAATCCCTGGCGTCGTTTAGGGAAACGGCCAGAATATGCAGGAACGGGTACAGCGTGCAGGCGGATACCAACAGCATGTAGAAAAGATTTCCCGCATTGAAAACACGGTCCTGCCAACTTTTACGCATAGGCATCAGAGATCCTTTCTGAATATTTCACTTCGGAGCGGTTTACGAAACGTTTCCGAGTCAGAATAGGCTGTACTCGCTGACCTTTTTGGAAAATTTGTTTGCCGAAAGGATCAGCACCAGCCCTACCGCCTGGCGCAAAAGCCCCACGGCGGCCGCATAGGAATATTGCCCCTCCTGCAGGCCCACACGGAAAATGTAAGTATCCAGCACCTCGCTGAAATTGGACACCATAGCGTTTCCCAGCAAATAGGAGGCGTCAAAGCCCGCGTTCAGCAGGTCCGGCACGGCCAGGACCAGAAGTACCACAATGGTTGGGCGGATCCCTGTAAGCGTAATGTGCCAGATCCGGCGCAATCTTCCGGCGCCGTCCACCATAGCCGCTTCATACAGGGAAGGATCGATCCCCGCAATGGCGGCGATATAGATAATGGCAGACCAGCCCATTTCCTTCCACACGTTCATGGCCGTGACCAGCCACCAAAAAGCCTCCGGGATCGTGAAGAAAACAACGGGCTTTTCCAGAACCCCAAGGGAGACCAAAAGACCGTTTATCGGCCCGTTTGTAGCCAAAAGTGTCTGTACAATATTGGAAACGACCACGAAAGAAACGAAATGCGGCAGATAGGAAACGGTCTGTACGGTTTTCTTGAACCGCACAAAGGGAAGTTCATTGAGTAGCACCGCGAACAAGATCGCAAATACCGTGCCGAAAAGAATATTCAGGAAGCTGATGGCAACGGTATTGCGCAGGATCAGAAATACGGATTTCTCCGAGAAAAAGCGCTGGAAATGCTTCAGGCCTACAAAGGGACTTCCGGAAAAGCCCAGCCCGGGATTGTAATCGTAAAACGAAGTGAAAATACCCCATATAGGAACGTAAGCAAAAATCACAGTAAATAAAATCGCCGGAAACAGCATCAGGTACAGGGTCTTCTGCCGCCACACGGATTTCCGAAGAGAACTCCGCCCTGCTTTTTTATACTGCCGCATATCGTTCGTTCACACCCTTCTGAAATTACTCCGCGCTTCTCCAGGCCTCCATACGCGTGTGGTAGAGCTCGTTATATTTTGCCATTACTTCTTCTACGCCGGCCTCCTTAAGCGCTTGCACGTAGGCATTCCATTCCTTCTCAAAGTCTTCGGAGCTTCCTGCCATAATGATTCTGGGCAGCGTTGTTTCGTGCAGCTTTTGAACGGCAAGAAGCTTCGTGTAGGCAGCGTCCTCCGAAAGGATCTCCAGGCCGGAAATCGCGCTGGCGTCAACGCCCCGGGCGTTTTCCTTTTCCTGATAGTTTTCACCGGTCACGCCCAGCAGGGCATTGATCCGCTGTGTATTTTCATCCCACCAAATGCTCACGTCCTCCGGGGGCTTTACATAGCTGGAATTCTTGTGCAGGAAATTGATGCTGTAGGTAAAATCTCCCATACACTCAACGCCGCGGTTCCACCACCAGTTTTCATCGGATTCCCACATATCTCCCATCCAGGAACTGGACTGAAAAGCAGGTTTTCCATCGATGAGCATATCTTCGCGGATAATATAGTCATATCCTTCCGTGGACTCTGCCGTATTATCTCCGGTATGATGGTAATCGATAATGCCCTGGGCGTTCAGCCAGCCCTCTTCCGTATTGATGTATTCAATAAAGTCCATATACCGTTCGGGATCCTTACATTTTGTGGTTACCGTAACGCCTGTTGTGAACATATCCACGGTATAAGGAGAATAGGTACCCACCTCGATAGAAGCATCGGCGGTGGGGTATACCACCACAGACTGTTCCTGAGAACCGATGGAGGCCTCATAGGCGTTTACCTCGGAATTCACTTCCCACCAGGGACCGAAGAAGGACCAGATTTGCTCGGAAACCGCCTTTTGTTTCAGCATTTCAGCAGACATGATAGGGGATTCCGGGTCAATGAGTCCTTCCACATTCAGTTCATTTAAGAACTGGAAAAAAGCCTTGAGCTCCGGGGAATCCGTGTAGTACACCAGCTCGTCCTTTGCCTCATCCAGTAAATACAGGGAATATCCGCCCCAGTTGTCGAGATAGGTAAGGCCATTCATGGCGGCGCCGATCTGCGGCAAGTAGTTCAGATGCCCCTGGGGACCCAGGGCCAGGCCCATCGGAATAATATCCGGGTTCCACTCCTTCACTTTTTTCAAAAGCTCCTTGATATCGGCCATGGTTTTCGGCACATTTTCATAGCCGAATTCCTCCAGATAATCGTTGCGAAGGTTAAAGCCGTAGTTGGCTTCAATATAGGCTTGTCCGAAGGTATAATTGCCGGGCATATACCAGTAATCGCCGTTTTCATCGGCAATACGGCTTCGGAAGGTCTCCCAGTTCACGTTGAAAAGCTGGGGAGCGTGAGTTTCCAGCAGGTCATTGAGCTTCAGCAGCTTTCCCGCGTCAATATACTGTTTCATGATACTGGAATCGTCAAACCGGATCAGATCCGGCAGGTCGTCACTGGAAAGCATGATATTTAGCCGTTCCTTTGCTTCCGTAGGCGGAACCGTGTATTTGATGCGCACCCCTGTCTTTTCAAACAGCTGCTGCATTACAGGCGCGTCTTCCGGCGGAATTTTTTTATTCGGGTCGGGAATAAATATCTCAAACTCAATAGGTTCCGCCGTACCGGTTCCCTGATCGGAAACGGTGCTGCTTGTCCCCGTGGTGCTGCCCACGGGAGCAGAACTGGTTTCCGGGGCAGCGCTGCACCCACAGATCAGAAGTACCAGCGCTAACAAAACGGCTGTCAATTGGATCTCTTTTTTCATAACAAGGGCCTCCTCTGTTCAAAAGTATTTTTCTGCTTCCTGAAAAGCTGTATGCGGTTTTCACCCTCAGAAACCAAGGCATACGTACCTTCGAGAAGCTGGTCTAAGGAAGCACTGAATAAATCACACCATCAGGCTTGGCACGTATCCTGCGCGCCAGATTGATTCAGCGTTTCTTTAAATTTTATTATAGAGGTGCATGGCAACGAAATCTATATAAAATAATGGCAATCAGTATTATTTTTTGTCCTTTTTACCAACTTGGCGTTGATAATTAAAATCCTCTTGTGATACAATACTCTTGAAAAAAGGGGGAAAGGGGGAAGGTGGCTGTGTGCCGTATTTTATTGGTAGATGATGAAGATCTTGAATTGCAGGGCTTATCTCTTATGATCAAGGGATTCGATCTGCCGCTGGAGATCTGCGCAACGGCCAGAAACGGACAGGAAGGCCTGGAAAAGGCAAGGCAGCTTCGCCCGGACGTAATCCTGACAGATCTGGCCATGCCGGTCCTTACCGGGATCGAAATGCTGAACCAAGTCCCTTGCCAGGAGTATGCCCCCCATTCCATTATTATTTCCGGCTATGAAGATTTTGAGGCCGCCAGGGCGGGGATCGACTTAGGCGTCAGCTCCTATCTGCTGAAGCCGGTAAAACGGGAAGAGCTGTTTCGGGCCCTGTATAAGCTTTTGCCTGCCAGATCACAAAATGACAGAAGGCGCCCTTTGAGCGCGGACGCTCCAGTTTTTCTTTATTCTCCGGAGGAAGAGCATCTTTTGCGGCACGCGCTGACCGCGCCCCAAGAAAAAACCAAAAGGCTCCTTGCTCAGCCGCCGTTTTCCGATTCTCTGGAGCGAAAGAAGCTTGCGGTGTTTTCCCTTGTATTCTCCGCCGCCAGCTGTGCGGACATGTATGATCTGCGGCCGTTTTTGCAGCGCTTCGCCAAAGAAATGGAAGCACTGGTTCCGGTGGTCACCGATCACCGTACCGCCGCCATTGTGTTTACCTTACCCGGCTTTATGGAGGAAAGCAGTGCCATTGACCGGCTTTCCAAAACGGCCGATAAGCTTTTGGAGCAGCTGTACTCTCAACAGCTTCGGGACGTCTTTATCGGAATCAGCGATATTTCCGAAGAACCGGAACAGCTTTCAGAGCTTTCCCGGCAAAGCATTTCCGCCGTGCAAAAAAGGGAAAGCTCTCCTTTGAGCCATGTTCTGTTTTATGAAAAGCAGAAAAATACCGGGGAACAGCAGGAGGCTTCTCAGCCCAATACCATTGTGACCTATGTTCAGCGCTTTATCGATGAAAATTACGCAAAGCCGCTGAACACCGAGGCCATTGTGGAAAATTTGTATCTTTCTCCCTCCTATGTCCGCCGGATCTTTAAGAGCCATATGGGAATTTCCATCATGGACTATGTGGAGCGGGTGCGTATGGACCACGCCGCCCGAATGCTGGGTCAGCTGCAATATAAAATTCAGGAGATCGGCATGCTGACCGGTTACGAAAGCCCTTCTTATTTCAACCTGGTATTCAAAAAGTACTTCGGACTGACCCCCGGCGAATACCGCCGCCAGGTAACAAGGCAGTAAGGATCCTGTTCAAAAAGGAGGCTTGACTATGCGTGTTTCTCACCATATCCACAATATGAGCCTGCAGGGGAAGCTGCTTTTCATCTACGTCTCCGTTTGGATCCTCTTTTTCATTGTAAGCCTTTTTTATACGTACTACAATCAGAGTGTTGTGGAGGAGCAGGTTTTGGAAACCGTACGCTCCCGCAGTGTCAATTATACCCAGATCCTGAATTCTCAGTTTTTGGTTTACGAATCTCTGGCCAATCTGGTATCGAATAACAGCGAACTGAAAAACAATTTGGAAAAGCCCTATCCCAGCGTTCTGGGAGCATTGGATCTGTATCAAAGCATTTGGGATCAGTACGGCGCAAACCGGCTGAGCTGGCCTTATTTAAGGCATATTACGGTGTATTCCTCCAACCCCACCCTGCACAATTCCTACCCGTATCTGATTCGCCTGGATACCTACATGAAAAGCCAGCCGGAATATCAGGAGATCCTGGAGCTTGGCACGGCAGGGTACTGGTCCAGCCTTCGGAATATTCAAAACCACGAATACTGGGACCCCTCCAACCGGGACTGTGAGAAGGGCAAGTACCAAAGCTTTGCCTACAGCAGAATTCTTTATTCCGCCAGGCACCTGGGCGTACCCATCGGCATGCTGACCATTGAAGTGGACGGCCGTGCCATTACAGACGTGATCAACGCGCAGGACGATTTTCAGATGATCCTTTTAGACCAGAGCGGCGCTGTTGTTGTCGCCTCCGACGGGGACTATGGGGAGGATTTCAGCTGGCTCCCGGAAGAAAACGGCAAGGTGCAGATCGGAAACGAATGGTACTATACGGAGGATTCTTCTTTAAGTAACGGCTGGAAGCTGATGACCATTGTGCCCCTGGCGGAAGCGGGAATGGTTTCCGACACCATGTGGAGCTTTGGCCGGCTTCTCTTTTTGCTGGCGAATTTGACCATTTTGCCGCTGATCTTCCTGTTTTCCAGGCAGGTTTCCCGGCGCTTTGATTTCCTGATCCGCAAAATGGAGACCTTTCGAAAGAAAGAAATGGAATTGGGCCCGCCCCTTACGGGAAAAGACGAAGCCGCCGTGCTGGACGCCAACTTTACCCAAATGGCGCTGGAGCTGAAGCGGCAGATCCACGAGACCTACGTGATGCAGCTGCAAAAGGAAAAATTCCGATTGGAGGTTTTGCAAACGCAAATCAACCCCCATTTTCTATACAATGCCCTTTCCACCATCGCCTGGCTTTCCGATAACCACCCCAGGGAGGAAATTCGGGAAGCGGTAGAGGACCTGGGGGTTTTTTACCGGCAGACTCTTTCCCAGGGAAAGGACTTGGTTTCTCTGGAATCAGAGCTGCAGGCGGTGCGCGCTTATTTGGCCCTGCAAAAGAAACGGTATAGGAACCGAATCAACGTGTACTATCAGATCGATCCCCTGACGGAAGCGGCGCAGATCCCCAAGGTCACCCTGCAGCCCCTGGTGGAAAACAGCATTCGGCACGGCCTGACCTGCGACCGGAAAACCATTTCCATTATGATCTCCTCCCGTGTTGCGGAAAATAATATCCTCATTGAAATTCAGGACGATGGCGCCGGCATGGCCCCGGATACCCTGAAGCGACTGCTGGAAGGCACCGTTGTCAGCAAAAACGGCAACAGCATCGGATTTCGAAATGTAAACGACAGGATCAAGCTGTACTACGGAAGCCGCTATGGGCTTTCGGCCCGCTCCACCCTGGGCCAGGGAACCACCATTACCATTTCGCTGCCATGCGGCTCCGCCGAGTTATCACCCTCGGAGGCGGAGCTGCTGGAAATAAAAGTGGAGGAAAGGCAAGATGAACCAAACTAGCGCTCTAAAACAAAACTGGTGGGAAACCTGCCCCTGCATCTCCCGTGTCTTTTCCCGCAGGGACGGCATTCCGCTGCAAAAGACCATCTCCATGCTGGACGAGTACCAGGCGCAAGGCGTAGGCGCCATTGAGATCTTCGCCCCCTATTGGGGAGGAGATCAATACGGCGCGCTGGATCCCTATGAGTTTACCATTGTGGACCCCGCCATCGGCACCATGGAAGAGTTTCTGAAATTGATCGAAGAATGCCACAGGCGAAGCATGGCCGTGATCATTTTTATCAATGTGGGCTATGCCGCCATGGAAAATGTGGATTTTCTGAAGGCTCAGGACGATGTAAGACGCGGCATAGAAAGCCGGGAAACCAGCTTTTTTCTTTGGTCCGACAGAGAAGACGCGCCCCCGCCCAAAACCTTTTCCACCGAATTCGGAAAAGAGCCGGAGGGCCAGTGGGCATTCAGCCCCCGGGCGGGCAAATACTACTGGGTCAAATGGCTGGGCTTTCAAAATGACGTGGCCCTGCCCCAATACAATTTCGCCTCCGCCGCCTGGCAGGAGGAATGTAAAAAAATCCTGCGGTTCTGGCTGGATACCGGCATTGACGGCATGATCATCGACGCGCCCTTTTGTTACTTAAACTGCGATTTTACCCTGAATAACCAGTGCATTACCGACGTTGTTCGGGAATATCCCAACCAGTATTTACAGCCGGAGGGCGGAGGAGCCGCCGGGGAAAGCTTAAGGCGGTGGCTTTTGGAAGCCGGGTACAATTCCCTTCAGGATTATTCCATTCTCCGCTTTTCCCACCCGGTCACCCTGATCGGCGAAGCCATTCAAAAGGAAGACCCCTCCCTTTTGGAGCCCGCCCTCAGCACCTGGAGAGAAACGGTGATCCGGGCCGGAGGAACCACCTATCTGGGCACCTATTGGAATACTCCCCTGACAGAGCCCCAGTTCCTTTTGGAGCTTATCACCATTGTGACCACCGGCGCGATCCTGCACGATGACTGCAGCCTGCTGCAGCTGGGCTTTTCCAAGGAAATGCGGGAAAAGCTTGCCTGTGTTCTGAAGCTGTGTGCCAATACGGAGGCTTTGCGCGTAAACGGAGACCGCAAACTGATCCAGGATCAAAACGGCTGGTACGCCTTCTCCCGCTTTGTTGCCGGATCGGCACAGGAAGCGGTGGTGGTCCTGAACTTTACCGACAGAGAACAGGAATTTTCCGTTCCGGCCGAGGCCGGCAGAGCATACCGAAACGCCCTGACCGGCGCGCCGGTTTCCTGCAAAGACCATATTCAGGGAACCCTTTTGCCCTACGGATATGAAATTTATCTCAGTGAAAAAAGAAATGAAAAGGAGAATGTATGATGCTGCGTGCCGCAATTTTAGGAGCGGGGGGAATGGGCCATAGACACGCCCAAAGCCTGAAGGAGCTGGAAACAGTTTCCCTGCGGGCGGTCTGCGACGTCAAGGAAAGCGCCGCTAATGAGCTGGCCCAGTCTTATAATGCCCGCGTCTATACAGATTTTGACAAGATGCTCCGGGAGGAAAAGCCGGACTTGCTTTTTCTCTGCCTGCCGCCCTTCGCCCACAACGGCGAGGTGGAAAAGGCGGCTGACCTTGGGATCCATATTTTTATCGAGAAGCCCATTGCCCTGGAAGAAGGCCGCGCCAGAAGCATGGTGGAGGCCATTGAAAAAAACGGCGTCATTTCTCAGGTGGGGTATCACTACCGGTTTGGAGAAGCCGTTTGCCAGCTGAAGAAACTGATGGATTCCGGCAAAGCCGGAAAGCCCGTTTTGTTTAACGCCCGCTACGAGTGTAATTCCCTGCACAGCCCCTGGTGGCGGCAAAAGGATAAGTGCGGATCCCAAATACTGGAACAGGCCATTCACCTGTACGATATGGCCCTTTATTTGATGGGGCCCATCGAATTCTCCACCGGGTTGATGGCCAATCTCTGCCACGCCGATGTGCCGAATTACACCATTGAAGACGTCAGCGCTTCCCTGCTTCGGTTTTGCAGTGGAGCATTGGGGTCTATTACCGCCACCAACTGCGCGGTTCCCGGCAAATGGGAAAACCCCTTTACGGCGGTGTTTGAAAACGTCACCGCCCAGTTTACCGATCCCAATCACGCCGTGTTCTGGGACACCTCCGGAGAGGAGCCGGTGGAATCCACCGTATGCGGTGAGGTAGACATGTATTTGGAGGAAGTGCGGGCCTTTGTAGAGGCCGTGCTGGCAGGAAAGAAAAGCTCCTGCCCCATTCAAGAGGGATATCAGGGCCTATGCCTTGTAAAAACAGTATCGGACAACGCGAAGGAGGCATAATTTATGGGAAACATGATCGTAATTCGAGGGCCCAGAGAGCTGGGCTATGCTGATACGGAAGATCTCGCCTTAAAGCCCGGAGAGGTTCGCCTGGAAATGCTGTATTCCGGCATCAGCGCCGGCACGCAGCTGACTCTTTACCGGGGAAATAACCCCTATCTCACAAAATCTTTTAACGCCGATCTGCGGGTATTTGAGCCGGCAGATCAAACGAAAAGCCCCTATCCCATTCCCGGCGCCTGGGCCTATGAGGAAGTCGGGCGGATCTGTGAGCTGGGGCCCGGGGTAACACAGGTTTCTGAGGGAATGGTGGTATACGGCACCTGGGGCCACCGCACCCATCAGGTAGTTTCGGAGGAATACTGCCTTTCCCATTTGCTTCCCGAAGAGCTGGACCCTGTTTTGGGCATTTATTCCCAAATGGGCGCCATTGCCATGAACGCCATTTTAGACGCGGATATCCACGTAGGGGAAACCGTGGCTGTGTTTGGACAGGGCGTTCCGGGGCAGATCGTTTCTCAGCTGGCCCGGCTGAACGGTGCGGACGTCATCGCGGTGGACCGCAACGATTACCGGCTGAACATGGCAAAGCGCCTGGGGGCTTTCAAAACCATCAACTCCGACAGCTGCGACGCGGGGCTGGAGATCAAGCGTATGACAAAGGGCGGCGCGGACAAGGTCATTGAAATTTCCGGCTCTCCCAAAGCGCTGCACTCCGCCATACGGAGCTGCTCCTATAACGGCAAGGTGGTGTGCTCCGGCTTTATGACCCTGGAAGCCTCCGGGCTGATCCTGGGCGAAGAATTCCACCATAACCGGATCCAGTTGATCTGCTCGCAGATCGAAAACACCGGCCCCCACGTGCGGGACGTTTGGAACCGGATCCGCATGGAAAAAACCATCTACCGCCTTTGCCGGGAAAACCGGCTTGACCTGCTTTCCCTCATTACCCACCGCTTTGCGTATCGTGAGGCGGAAAAAGCCTATACGATGCTGGACAGCTCCATGGAATGCCTGCAAACCGTATTGCAATTTTGAGAAGATGACGATACAATAACTATATTTTAGGGAAGGAAACCACTATGTCAATCTCTATTCCCAAGGACTATATCCAGCGTGCTTATGCCGGGTGGTACGGTAAGCTTATTGGGATCCGACACGGCTCTAATGTAGAAGGCTGGTCCTATGAACAGATCGCCGAAAAATATGGCGAAGTATCAGGCTACCTGTTCGATTTCAAAAATTTTGCCGCAGACGATGACAGCAACGGGCCGATCTTTTTTATCCGCGCCTTGGAAGACCATACCTGCACGGAAGAGATCACCTCCCGGGAAATGGGGGAGACCGTGCTCAATTACGTTCCCTGCCAGCATGGCTTTTTCTGGTGGGGCGGCTACGGCATGTCCACAGAGCATACCGCGTATCTGAACCTGTTAAACGGCATTGACGCACCTCTTTCCGGATCGGTAGAACTGAATGGCGCCGCTGTGGCGGAACAGATCGGCGGGCAGATCTTTATTGATACCTGGGGGCTGGTGAATCCGGGGAATCATCACCGGGCGGCCCGGTATGCGGAAAAAATGGCCTCTGTTACCCACGGCGGCAACGGAGTATACGGCGGCATGTTTGTTGCAGCCTGCGTCAGTGCGGCATTTGTAGAGCATGATATCCTGTCTGTGATCCGGGCGGGGCTTTCAGTGATCCCGGAGGATTGTGAATACAGGAGAATGGCAGACGCGGTAATGGCTTTCCATCGGGAGCACCCAAGCGATTGGAGAGAATGCTTCTTCTACGTGCGGGAGTACTTCGGCTACGATCGATATCCCGGCGTTTGCCATATCATTCCAAACTCAGCGGTAGTGCTGCTTTCCCTGCTGTACGGCAACGGGGATTTTTCCCGTTCCATCAATATATGCAATATGTGCGGTTGGGACACGGACTGCAATGTGGCCAACGTGGGCTGCATTCTGGGGGTCATGGTCGGGCTGGAAGGGATCGATGCTTCCTGGCGCGCGCCCATCAACGATTTTTTGGCCTGCTCCAGCGTATTGGGCTGCATGAACCTTCGGGATATCACCAACGACGCTTTCTTTCTGGCGTCTCTCGGCTATCGGATCGCCGGGGAAGCCTATCCGGAGGAATACCGGGCTATTCTGGAGGGCTCCGCTCCCCGGTTCTCCTTTGCGCTGCCTGACAGCACCCATACCTTCCGGGTGGAAAACGGAACCGCCTCCCTGCGGAATATCCCTCTGACAGACGCTTCTATGGGGCGCTGCCTGCAAGGGGAATTCCCCGCGAGAGAGCAGCCGGTCCGTCTGTACCGCCAAACCTACTATCGGCCGGACGATTTTAACGATGACCGCTACTCCCCTTCCTTTACGCCGGAGGTTTTCCCCGGGCAAACCGTGGTGCTGCGGGTGCGGGCAAGCCAGCCCACGGCCCTTCGCCCCTTTGCCTATGACGCGTATTCCCAAAGCTGTCTCTATGGCGATGAGACCACGGTAAAGGATTGGACAGAGCTGAAGCTGAAGCTGCCCATGTCAGATGGGTGCATTCAGAAGGTGGGAGTGGAGCTTCCCGCCGGAAGCGCCGTAACGGTTTTTGTGGATCATTTGACCTATGAAGGAGCTCCGGCCTACACCCTGGATTTTACCAAGGCGGGAGAAGAGCGGTGGAACGGTTCCCATATAGAGCTGGGGCAAACCTCCCATTCCATGGGCCTGTGGAGAATGGCCGGCGGCGCCGCTTACGGCAGCTGCGCAGACCACGGGGAGCTGTTTACCGGCGGCATCGATTTCCGGGACTATACGGTAAACGCTCACATTTGCCCCATGACCGGCCGGAACCACCTGGTCATGGTACGCGCCCAGGGCGCTATGCGCGGCTACTTTGCTGGATTTCTGGGAGACCGGCTGGCGATCGTTAAAAACCAACGCACTTTACGCACCCTGGCCTCTAAGGAGTACGCCTGGGAAAACGGAAAGGAATACCTCTTGACAGTAAAGGCCGATGGAAACAAAATCATCCTTTCCGTAAACGGCGAAGCTCTCCTGACCGTGGAAGACCCGGAAGCGCCCTATCTCACCGGCTGTTACGGCCTGGCCATTCGAAGCGGAAGCCGCTGCCGGATCGACAGGTTTGAGGTTACCTGCAAGGAAGCATAAAAAATTTCCGACACGCTGAAAAAAGTAAATGCAAAGAACGATCCCCGAAAGACTTGAGCTTTTGGGGATCGTTTTTTCTTCCTTTCCTATTTTCTTCGTACCAAGAATTCCAATCAGTTCCGGCTGTAGCCTGAGGTAAAGCAGAAGTTTAGAACGGGCGGTGATTCCCTCCTTTTGTCATTCTGAGCGAAAGCAAAGTGCGCTTTGCCGCCGCGAAGAATCCCGCCCTTTAGTTGTTAGCTGTTAGTAATTAGTTGTTAGAAAGGGCAGTGATCCTCTCTTTGTCATTCCGAGCAAAAGCAAAGCGCGCTTTGCTTTCCCGGTGAAGAATCTTGCCCCTTGCACCATTTGAGAAAGAAGGGTCGAGATCCTTCGCCGCCTTCGACGACTCAGGATAACAAGGGAGGACTATTTGCTAAATCAGAATTCAGCAGCCCTTTGCCTCCCCTTATTTATAGAGGGGAAACAGACTGCTTCGCAGTCTGCGGGGACTGCCGATAGGCGGTGGAAGGGATAGTCACACGCAGAAAGTGGGATAAAACCGCTAGTTAGAATCCCCTCAGTCACGGCAAAGCCGTGACAGCTTTCTCCGCTTCGCTCCGGGTGCAAAGCGCAGAAAGCCATGGCTTTCTTGGCGCATTGTTCTGCACCGACCGAACCGACAGGTGAAACCGGTGCTGGTCTCCACTGGAGACCAGCACCCCTTACTCGCGCAAGGGGAGCCTAAGGGCACTAAACTAAAATTTTCCGATTTACTTCCGGTCGGGTCGGAACCCAAACTCCCGCACCAAGCAGGGGCACGAGTACCTGCGGCGGTTCGCCGCAAAACTATCATTTATCAGCGCTGCAAGCAACGCTTGTGCCCTTGTCCTTCATTGCTCACTGCTCATTCCTAATTGCTCATTCGAGAAAAAGCTGCCGCAAAACTCAAATTTTGCGGCAGCTCCTGGTTTTATTTTTTATTCTTCTGTCTCGTCAATTTCTTCGTCCAGCTCTTCCTCCGGCTCGTCAGGGGTGTCGGCGCCTTCTTCGGCGGAACCGTCGTCCTCGATCTCCACATCGTCTACCTCATCTTCCTCATGGGGGGCCCTGGCAAGTGTTACCACCTTGCTGCCCTCCTGAAGCTTCATGACCCTGACGCCTTTGCTGGGCCGGGCGCAGACGCGAATGGAATCGGCCTGAATGCGGATAATGATGCCGTCTTCGGAAATGAGGATCACATCGTCGTCCTGGGCGTCTACCACCTTGATTCCGGCCACATCGCCAAATTTTTCGGTGTGGTAGTTCCGCAGGCCCTTGCCGCCCCGCTTTTGCAGCCGGTAGTTTTCAGGGCTTGACAGCCTGCCGTAGCCGGTTTCAGTGATGGTGAGCACCAGGCCGCCTTCCCGCAGCACGGACATGCCCACAATGCAGTCGCCTTCCCGCAGCTTCATTACCTTTACGCCTCTGGCGGTACGGCTCAATTCCCGGACGCCGGACTCGTGGAACCGGATCGCCATGCCTTTTTTGGTGGCTACCAGCAGATCGGAAGCGCCGTCTGTGACCCGCACCCAGCTCAGGGTATCTCCCTCGTCCAGGTCAATGGCGATCAGGCCGCCCTTGCGGGCCGTATCATAGGCGGAGAGCCTGGTGCGCTTGATGATGCCGTTTTTCGTTACCATCACCAGGAATTTATCCTCGTCAAACTCCGTGACCCGGATCATGGAGGTGATCTTTTCGTCCGGCTGCAGGGGCAGGAGATTCTTGATGTTCATACCCCGGCTTTGGCGGCTGCCCTCCGGCACCTCATAGCATTTCAGCTTATAGACGCGGCCCAGGTCGGAGAAGAACATGACGTAATCGTGGCTTCCGGTGACAAACAGCTCCGTGGCCACGTCCTCGTCCCGGCGGTTCATGCCGGCCACGCCTCTGCCGCCCCGCTTTTGGGTATGGTAGGTATCCATTTTCTGGCGCTTGACATAGCCGTAATTCGTCAGGGTAAGCACGCATTCCTCTTTGGGGATCAGGTCCTCGATATCCACCTCGCCGCTGATGGCGGCGATCTCAGTGCGGCGTTCATCGGCAAACCGCTTTTTCATGTTCAGGGCCTCGTCCTTTACGATGGCCATACGCCGCCCTTCGCTTTCCAGAATATCCAGAAAATCCGCGATTTTTTCCTTTAAGGCCTGCAGCTCCTCTTCCACCTTGGTGCGCTCCATGCCGGTAAGCTGTCCCAGGCGCATCTGCACGATGGCCTGAGCCTGGGGATCGTCCAGGCCAAAGCGCTCCATCAAGGCTTCCTTGCCTTCGGGAATGGACTTGGAGTTTCGCAGAATGGCGATCACTTCGTCGATAAAGTCCAGAGCAATGATCAAGCCTTCCAAAATATGGGCGCGCTCCTGGGCTTTTTTCAGGTCGAACCTGGTACGGCGGGTGATGACCTCGCTTTGGAACTTGATATATTCCTCCAGGATCTGCCGCAGGTTCAAAATGGCGGGCCTGCCGCCCACAATGGCCAGCATGATCACACCGAAGGTGGTTTGCAGCTGGGTAAAGGAGTACAGATGGTTCAGAACGATCTGCGGAGAAGCGTCCCGCTTGACGTCGATCACAATATGCATGCCGTTGCGGTCCGAATGGTCGTCCACATTGGAGATGCCCTCGATCCGCTTTTCCTTGACCAGGTCGGCGATATTTTCAATAAGCCTTGCCTTATTGACCTGATAGGGCAGCTCCGTCACGATGATCTTGGAGCGCCCGGTTTTTTCATTTTCCTCGATCTCCGCTCTGGCCCGCACGGTGATTTTTCCCCGGCCGGTGGCATAGGCGGCCCGGATCCCGCTGCGGCCCATAACTACGCCGCCGGTGGGGAAGTCCGGTCCCTTGATGTGCTCCATCAGCTCCTCCAGAGTGGCCTCGGGATTATCGATGAGGCAGCATACGCCATCAATGACCTCCCCCAGGTTATGGGGGGGAATATTGGTGGCCATACCTACGGCGATACCGGTAGAACCGTTGACCAAAATATTTGGGAAATGGCAGGGGAGCACGGAGGGCTCCTTCAGGCGGTCGTCATAGTTGGGGTTGAAATCCACCGTGTCCTTGTCGATATCGTCCAACATGGCGACGGAAAGCTTGTTCATTTTCGCCTCGGTATATCGATAGGCGGCGGGGGGGTCTCCGTCTACGGAGCCAAAGTTTCCGTGGCCGTCCACCAGCATGTACCTCTGGGAAAAGTCCTGGGCCAAACGCACCATGGCGTCATACACGGAGGCGTCGCCATGGGGGTGATAACGGCCCAGCACGGCGCCTACGGTATCGGCGCACTTGCGGTAGGGCTTTTCCGGCCAGAGAGTATTTTCGTACATGGTATAGAGGATCCTCCGGTGCACGGGCTTTAAGCCGTCCCGCACATCGGGAAGGGCACGCTGTACAATGACCGACATGGAGTAGTCCAGAAAGGACTGCTGCATTTCCTTTGTCAGGTTGACGTCGATCACGCGGCCTCTCTGCTGTTCCTCCCGGGGGGTCTCGTTGTTTTCAAAATCCATAATTCGCCATCCTATCCTTTCTCACCGGGACTAAACGCTTTGCTCCGGGTGAAAAATATAATTCCTGATCGATCAAAAGCTCTTCAAAACATTCCTCAGTCTCCTTGAAGCAGGAAGCTCAGAGCCTGTCCCCGAATGGCTTCGGGAATGGCCCGCAGGGGGATCACCAACAGCCCGCCGCCCGCAATGTGGACAATGAGCAGCTTATTTTCCTTTTTCCCCGCAGCCTTGATCTCCGAAGAGCCGTCTAACAGGACGCTTTGAGAGCCGGCTTCTGTTTCCAGAAAAAACCGATCCGGGTACAGCCGCAGCTTTACCTGCCTGTGGCAGTTTTTCGCCTGCTTTCTCATATCCAGCCGGGGCACCAGGTTCAGCGCCAGCAGCACCCCCAGGGAAACAAAGGTCATAATGAGGTTAAACGTCTCTTTCTGCAGGACATAGGAAACGAGAAAGAACAAGCAGAACACCCCGAGGATCGCGGTTTCCACCACAGCCCGCTTCCCGGTGGTACGGTACACCCCGGAAAGCCGCAGCCCATCATAGACCTCTTTCTCTGTCAAAGTATAGGAAAACTCCAATTTCTGCATAAATCTTGCTTTCACAAGCAGCCCACTCAGGCCCTTGCCCTTTCTCTAACAACTAAACGTCCCAGTTCGCCTTCTGGGCGTTCTCCACAATGAAATCCCGGCGAGGCTCTACCTTATCGCCCATCAGCACGGTGAACACCTCGTCCGCCTCGGCGGCGTCCTCCACCTCTACCCGGCGCATGGTCCTGACCTCCGGGTTCATGGTGGTTTCCCACAGCTGCTCGGCGTCCATTTCACCCAGGCCCTTGTAGCGCTGGATCTCATAGCCGCTGCCAAGCTCTTCCATAATGCTGTCCCGCTCCGGGTCGGAATAGGCGTAATAGTGGCGCTTTCCCTTGGTGATCCGGAACAGGGGAGGCTGGGCAAGGTAAATATGGCCCTCCTCCACCAAAGGCCGCATAAAGCGGAAGAAAAAGGTGAGAAGCAGGGTGCGGATATGGGAGCCGTCCACATCGGCATCGGCCATGATGATGATTTTCCCATACCGCAGCTTGGAAAGGTCGAAATCCTCCCCAATGCCGGTGCCCAGGGCTGTGACCACGGGCATCAGCTTTTCATTGCCGTACACCTTGTCGAGCCTTGCCTTTTCCACATTCAGCATTTTTCCCCAAAGGGGTAAAATTGCCTGGAATTTTCTGTCCCGTCCGCCCTTGGCGGAGCCTCCGGCGGAATCGCCCTCCACAATATAAATCTCGGTTTCCTCCGGGTTTCTGGACTGGCAATCCGCCAGCTTTCCCGGCAGGGAGTTGTTTTCCAGGGCGGTTTTTCTTCTGGCCAGCTCCCTGGCCTTTCTGGCCGCTTCTCTGGCCCGGGAGGCCGTCAGCGCCTTATCAAAGATGGCCCTGGCCGTGGCGGGGTTTTCCTCCAGGAAGGTCATCATTTTGTCATAGACCATGGAGCTGACCAGGGCGCTCATCTCCGTGTTGCCCAGCTTTGCCTTGGTCTGCCCTTCAAACTGCGCCTCCTTCAGCTTCACGCTGATGACGCAGGTCAGGCCCTCCCGCACGTCCTCGCCGGAAAGGTTTTTATCGTTTTCCTTCAAAATGGAATACTTCCTGGCGTAATCGTTCATTACGCGGGTCAGCGCCCGCTTGAAGCCGTCTTCGTGGGTACCGCCGTCTGTGGTATGGATATTATTTGCGAAGGAAAGGATCAGCTCGTTGAAGCTGTCCGTATACTGCATGGCGATCTCCGCCGTGGAATTTCCGTCCGCGGCGTCGGCGGCAAAGCGAATGATCTCCGGGTGAATGACCTCTACCGCCTTCTTGGTGTTCAGATAATCCACAAAGGAACTTACACCGCCTTCATAGCAGTAGGTGTTGGAGATCCTTCCTTCTTGATTTTGCTCGTCCGGCACCCGCTCCTGCGGGTCTCTTTCGTCGATCAGCTCAATGCTGACCCCGGCGTTTAAGAAGGCCTGCTCTCTCAGGCGGGTCTGCAGAGTCTCGTAGGTATAGGTGGTGGTCTCCTTAAAGACCTCGGAATCCGCCTTGAAGCAGATCACAGAGCCGCTGGAGCGCCCTTCCGGGGCTTTGCCGCGGTTTTCCAGCTCCGTTACGGCCTTACCCCGCTCAAAGCGCTGGTAATAAAGCTCGCCGTCGCTGACCACCTCTACCTCCAGCCATTCGGAAAGGGCGTTTACCACAGAGGCGCCCACGCCATGAAGGCCGCCAGACACCTTGTAGCTTCCGCCGCCGAACTTTCCGCCGGCGTGGAGAATGGTGAACACCACGGTAACGGCGGGCAGGCCGGTTTTGTGCTGCACGCCTACCGGAATGCCCCGGCCGTTATCAGAAACATAGATGATATTGCCCGGCAGGATCTTCACCACGATCTTGTCGCAAAAGCCAGCCAGCGCCTCGTCAATGGCGTTATCCACGATCTCATAGACCAGGTGGTGCAAGCCCCTGGGCCCGGTGGAGCCGATATACATGCCGGGGCGCTTTCTCACCGCCTCCAGGCCCTCCAGGACCTGGATCTGGTCTCCGTCGTAGGCTTTTTGAGCGTCCGCCTTCAGCAGCTCGCTGTTTAATTCCTGATTGTCCAAAAAAAGTCCCCCAAATCTGTAACCTGCCTGGCCTGCGTCACCGCGGCACCGTGCCGGTAAAATTTCTTTTACGGATTCCCGGGAAACACAAGAAAGATCCAAGCGTGAAGCCATGCCGTAAAATGGATCCCGCGCTTCCCTATATATTAGTATAAGTATATCAGATTTTCACTTCTTTGTAAACAAAAAAATACTGGAACTCGGCGCTGTCTCTCCTTTTTCCAGATCAGTTTTTTTGTTTTTTTTTAAAAGAGTATCTACAAATATATTTTTTGTAAAACAAGAAAAGCCTGCTTGAAAAAGCCAAAAATTTTGGCTTCCAACAGGCCTTTTGCGCTGAGAGTGTATCTTATCAAATGAAAGCGTACAGTTTTCGGCAAGTTCTTACCGGTTCGGTACAGGATAAAACTTTTCCTTACTTGATCTCTTTTTTGCCTTCCTTGATCTCCTTCAGGCGGCGCTCCACATAATCCGGATCGTTATACTTAGCAAAAAAATCATCGCCTACACTGGGAATATTTACGCTGGTGACCACATGGGAAGAAGGGGCGGTTTTTACTGCCTGCGGAGCCTGCTGCCTTACAACAGCTGGCCGATTTGCCTCCACAGAAGGCGCGGCGGTATTTTGTACTGTTCTCTGCGGTTTCCCCGTCCTTTGCTGAGAAGCTGCCCGCGGGGCAGGGGCAGGTTGCCTTGTTCTCATCTCAGGAGCAGGCCTTTGCGGCCTGGAAACGGGAACCTCCACCACAGAGGTTTTTTCCAGGTCCTCCTGATAGGCAGGCCGCTGAGAACGGACAGGAAGCCTCTTTTCCTCTCCGCCTTCCATTTGAGGCAAGGGTCCGGTTCGGTATTCTCCCTTTGGAAGATATTCTTCCCCACGAAAGGACAGCGATTCTTTTTGGCCCATAGAACCGGCGGCAGCCGGCATACGGCGATCCTCCAAGCTGCTTTTGCCTGCTTTTTTTCGCTCGGCCTCTCCACGGGGGACCTTTTTAATAATAGGTCTTTCCAAATTCACCATAAAAAGACTCAGCAGAAAAAAGACCGCAAAGGGGATCATCACCTGTACCAGTGTGGAAAGGGAAATATCGTTGAGAATGAATTTGTGAAAGAAATAAGACGCTCCTCCGGCAAAAACAGCCAGCAGGGCAAATACATAAATGAGCGGAGAAAGAAAAATATTGGAGATTCCTCCGCACCGGGGACACCGATACTCGCCTTGGCGCTTCAGGGACCAGGACCTGATCAGGTTTACCCGCTTTTTACAGTAGGGACATGAAGAAATTCCGAAATATTTCATGGCTTCTTTTCCTTTCTTTCCGAATCAAGATTCCTGTTTCCGGTCCGGTACAAGTTTTTTACCGGGATCAGAGCATTCCCTCCAGAACGCTTTTCCCCCTGGCCCTACGAAGCAGGGTAGACGGCGCGATTTGAGAGATATAAATGATCCGTTTCCCGTTTTTTTCGCAGACGATAAAGGATTTCGGGAGCTCCATAGATACGTTTACTACCCGTTTTTCCTTTTGCGCGATTCCGAGAAACTTTTTTGTGTGCTTTGATACCGTGGAATTGTCCAAATCGAACACACCGAGGATCTCATCGGTCCTCACTACTATATTTTGTCCCAAATGCAGATACATTTATTCAAGCTCCTCCGGCCGCACGCGGCCCGCTTCCACATGGAAACGCTTTCCCGTTTCCTGCAAGCTGACTGTTTCCGGGCTGCAGCAGGTAAGAAAAACCTGCCTTCCGTGCAGATGATTGAGTAAATAATCCTGGCGGCTTTGATCCAGCTCGCTCATTACATCGTCTAAAAGCACCATGGGTGTTTCCCCGGAAATTTCAGCGAGAGCCTCCGCCTCTGCCAGCTTCATGGCCAGCACGGCGCTTCTCTGCTGTCCCTGAGACCCATAGACCCGGGCGGAGATCCCATTGAGCTCCAGCTCCAAATCGTCCCGGTGAGGGCCGCTGGAGGTAAAGCCCGAGCGAATATCAGAACGCAGAAATCGCTTCAGCTCTTGGAAAAAGGCTTCTTCCGCCTCCTGTGCGGTAAAGTTTTCCACAGAAAGCTTTACTGATGGGGAATACCGCACCGCAAGCGTTTCCTTTCCCTTTGAAATTCCCTTGTAAACAGCTTCCACTCCGGGAGCCAGCTTTTCAATATACTCTCTTCTTTCCAGCATTACTCCCGCGCCCAGCTTTGCCAAACGCAGATCCCACACCTCCAGGGTATCCTGAAGCTCAGGAAAACGGGAAATGTCCTTTAATAAAGCGTTTCTTTGCAGTAAAGTACGATGATAGGTGCTGAGCATTCGGGCAAAGGAGGGCTTTAGCTGACAAAGAGCGCCGTCTATAAACCCTCTGCGGCGGGAAGGCCCCTCTTTTACCAGAAGCAGGTGTTCCGGAGAGAAGATCACAGCCCGCACCTTTCCCACCAGGGCGGAGCCTGTCTTTTTCTTTACGCCGTTTATGACAGAGCTTCTTCTGCCGTTTTCTATTTGAAGCACTGCCTTCTGAGACCGCTCCTCGCTGAAAAAATCCAGCGCCAGGGAGGCGGCGGGAGAATTGATTCCCGTTTTCCGATCCAGACGGGGCAGCTCGCTGTCTTTTGCTCCCCGAAAGGAATGTCCCCCTGTGAAAAGCCACAAAGCTTCCAAAAGATTGGTTTTTCCCTGGGCGTTGTCTCCGTAGATCACATTGACTCCCTCACAGGGAAATAGCTCGCTGTCCTCCAGATTTCGGAAGCCTACTGTGCCAAGCCGCTGTATGATCATGGCTATTCCACCTGAAACCGCTTTCCGGCATAGGTGACCGTATCGCCGGGCCGCAGCTTTTTTCCCCGCATCAGGCAGGGCTCTTCATTGACTGAAACCTCTCCACCCTGGATCACAAACTTTGCCTGTCCACCGGTATCCACCAGACCGGAAAGCTTCAGAAGGGAATCCAGCCGGATAAACTCGGTTTCTATTTTGATTTTTTCCACAGTTTCCGCCGCTCCCTTCTAACATAAAACAGACTCAAGGCATTTTCTAAAAAAGATCAATCGTTCTTCAGCCTTACGGGCAAAACCAGGAACAGGAAGCTGTCCCCTTCCTTCGGAACGATCTTCATGGGGCTCAAGGGCCCACCCAGCTGGATCTTTACCTCGTCGCATTCCGTATTCCGCAAGGCGTCCAGCAAATAGCGATTATTAAAGCCGATCTCCACATCGTCGCCTGTGATCTCAGCGGTCAGCTGGTCGCTGGCCCGGCCCATGGCGGTGGTGCAGAGCAGCTTGATCTCATCTTCCGCAAACTGACAGCGCACCGGGCTCTTCAGGCGGTCTGTGATCAAAAGGGAGACGCGCTCCACGCTTTCAATGACTTCTCTCGTTTTCACGACCACTTCCGTTTTGCTGTCCGGCGGGATCGCGGCCTTATAATTGAGAAATTCGCCCTCCAGCAGGCTGGAGATCACGGTGTAGTTTTCAATATGGAATAAAATGTGCCTGCGACCCGCGGAAATTTCCACCACGTCGTCGGTATCCTTCAAAAGGCGCAGAATTTCACCCAGTGTTTTACCGGGAGCTACAAAGGAGATATCCTCTTTAAATTCCACCGGCTCGCTGCGCTTCGCCAGGCGGTAGCCGTCTACCGACACCACATCCAGGATCCCGTTTTCCAGATGGAACAGGCTGCCCTGATGAATGGGCTTGGCGTCGCTTTCCGCCACGGCGAACAGGGTCTGGCGGATCATGCTTTTCAATACGTTTGACGGCAGCTCCAGCTTTGTGGAATCCGTCAGCTTCGGCAGCTCCGGGAATTCCTGGGCCGGCGTGGAAATAATAGAAAACTTGCTGTAGCCGCTTTCGATAGACGCCATATTTTTTTCATCTACCGTAACAGTAACGGTTTCGTCCGGTGTTTTCCTTACAATATCGGAAAAGATTTTTGCGGTCAGCGCCGCCTTTCCGGGTTCTTCCACCCTTGCCGGGATCACTGTGGTCATACCCAGCTCCAAGTCATAGGCGCAGAGCTCTAAGCTGCTTTCCGAAGCCGTGAGTAAAATACACTCCAGCGCCGGAATGGAGGTTTTACTGGAAACGGCCCTTTGAATATTGGAAACTGCCTCCGTAATATCGTTTTTATTTACTGTAAATTTCATTTGCTGTTCCTTTCCGGTCTGCTGAGACGGACCTTTTTGATGGGTTGCTTATAGTCTTTTATTGATAAAGATAGATTTAGAAGTCGTAGTAGGGGCTGTGAAAATGTGTAAAAAGAGTAAGGATTCCCGGAAATCCTGAAAATATTCCAGGGAATTTTTTCAAATGAACTTGTGAACAAAATGTGAAAGAAGTGAAAAAAGCTTTTTCTTTCCACAGGGCTGTGGAATCTCACCGGTGAAATGTGGAAAAAATCGTGTAAAACTTAATGGCTGCTTACATTCTTAATAATATCGTTTACAATGTTTCTGGTATGAGAATCGCTGTTTACCTTTTTTTCTACCTGACGAATGGCGTAGACAACAGTAGAATGATCTCTTCCGCCAAAGGTCTCACCGATCTCCACCATGGAAAGGTCGGTGATCTCCCGCACGATATACATGGAGATCTGTCTTGCCCCGGAAATATTGGAGTTTCTCTTTTGAGAAAGGATATCCTCCGGGGTGACGTTCCCGTAGGTTCTGGAAACCTCCTCTACAATGCGTTCTACCGTGACGGGGGCTGGCTGGCTGTTGTTGATGATATCGCTGATGGCCGCCTGAGCTGTGGCGATATTGATCGGCTTGTCCTCTAAAAGATGGAAAGCCCGCAGCTTTTTTACGGCGCCCTCCAGCTGGCGGATATTATTTTTCAGCTTTGTGGCAATGTATTCCGAAACGGTGTTGGGAAGCTCGAAGCCAAGAGATTCCGCTTTTTTAATGACGATGGCGGTACGGGTCTCAAAATCGGGAACGCCGATATCCGCGATAAGTCCCGATTCAAAGCGGGACTGTAGCCGCTCTTCCAGCGTGGCGATCTCCTTGGGCGGCCGGTCAGAGGTGAGAACGATCTGTTTTTTTGCTTCATGCAGAGTTTCATAGGTATGGAAAAATTCTTCCTGGGTGGAGTTTTTTCCCGCGATAAATTGTATGTCGTCAAACAGCAAAAGATCCACCGTGCGGTATTTTTCCCGAATGGTCGGCATGGTGCCGCTTTTGATCCCCTCGATCACCTCATTGGCAAAATGCTCTCCCTTGATGTAAAGGGTGGTAAGGTGCGGGAAGTTTTTCTTAAACTTATTTGCCACGGCGTTTAACAGATGGGTTTTCCCCAGGCCGGGATTTCCGTAAATAAACAGGGGATTATAAAGCACCGCGGGCTGCGCGGCCACCGCCTGGCAGGCCGCGTGGGTAAAGCTGTTGGAGGGCCCTACCACGAAGTTTTCAAAGGTGAAATCCTCGCTTTGCTCTTCGGTGACCTCCATAGGCTGTTTTCTTTCCGGTTTTTCCTCTTGGACACACAGAGAAAAGCTGATTTTCGGGCCATAGACGCTCTGCACTGCTTCTTGCAAAAGCTCGCTATAGCAGCGCAGGAGAGTATTTTTATGAAATTCGTTCGGCGCCTCAATAATGGCCAGCCCCTGTTCAAAATCCAGCGAAACGGGCTTTAACCGGCTGAACCAGGTCTTGTAGGCCACGTCTGTGATTCTGGACTGGCAGAAATCACAGATCAGCTCCCAGGTTTGGTTGAAAGAATCCAAGGCGGCTCCCTCCAGAAAACAGTTTCAATTCGGTATTTTCGGTCTGTACTCTTTCCATAGGGCGGGGCTTTCAAAAAAAGGAAAGAAAAATGCCGATATACAAATAGAAGTATAACATAAATAGGAGGGTTTTGCACTACAAAATTTCAAAATTTTTTTCTGGAAAATATAGAAAAAGCAGGATCTGGTAAAAAACACAATGGATTGTGTTTTTACATTTCTAAAGCGCTACTGATATTAGATTTTTGGAAAAAAGAAATTTGGAAAGAAAAGAATGGCTCTTTTTTTCGGGAAAGAGAAGAAAAAATTTTGTTGACAGAGGCGGCAGAGTTACGGTATAATACTAAATCGCAAGGCATCAGGATCATATTGCCTTCGGGAAAGCAGCCCGAAAGGAGGGTTTTTGGTATGTTGAGAACCTATCAGCCGAAGAAGCTCCACAGAAAGAAGGAGCATGGGTTCCGGAAAAGAATGTCCGATCGTAACGGACGCAAGGTACTTGCACGCCGCAGAGCAAAAGGCAGAGCGCGCCTTTCTTACTAAAAAGGCGCTTCAAAGGTCACCTCGCGTGGCCTTTCTTTGTTTTGTATTTTTTTAGAGTTGGTGGATATACCGGGAGTGCGGTCCAGCATGGAAAAAATGGTATCTTTGTGCAGAAACAGCGACTTTCGGCAGGCATATATGAAAGGAAAAAGCTTTGTAGGTCCCCTTGCGGTGACCTATGTGAGAAAGAACCGGCTGGGGATCACCAGAGTGGGGATCACCACCAGTAAAAAAATCGGAAACGCCGTGATGAGAAACCGTTCCAGAAGGGTGATCAAAGAAGCGTTTCGACAGCTTTTTCCGGAAATTTTGCCGGGCTGTGACCTTGTTTTCGTGGCCAGAGGGAAAACCCCTCATAAAAAGAGCACGGAAGTAAAAAGGCAGCTGGAAAAACAGCTTTCCGCTGCGGGGGTATTAAAACGCCCGAAAACGGAAAAGAAGGAAAGGGACATGCGGTGAAGCGGATTTTGATCGGCTTGATCAGGTTTTATCGCTCCGCGATCTCTTCTCGAACCGCTGCCTCCTGTAAGTATATTCCTACCTGCTCTCAATATGGGATAGAGGCCATTGAACGCTTTGGGGCCTTAAAGGGCAGCCTTCTTACCATATGGCGTATTTTACGGTGTAATCCCTGGAGCCGGGGCGGATATGACCCGGTGCCGGAGAAAAAAGAAAAAAAGCTGGGAAGCTGAAACAGAGGAGCCGTTGCGTTACCATGGCAATATTTAATTTTTTCGGAAGTATTCTCGGGTATCTCCTGTGGTTTCTGTATACCATATTCAGAAACTACGGCGTTGCCATTATTCTATTTACTATTATTCTGAAACTGGCTCTTTTCCCCACCTCCTTGAAGCAGCAGCGAAGCATGGCCTCTCAAAGCAAGCTTCAGGAAAAGCAGAAGGAGCTGCAAAAGAAATACGCAAATAACAAGCAGAAGTATAATGACGAGCTGATGAAGCTCTATGAAAAGGAAGGGGTAAGCCCCACAAACGGCTGTTTGACCACCCTTTTGCCTTTTCCGATCATGCTGGGTATTTACTATTCCGTGATCATGCCGCTGTCCAATACGCTGCATATCGCTTCCGATACGGTAAACAAGGCCACGGAATACATCTCCAAGATCCCCGGCATGGTTTCCACAGGCGGTATTTATTCAGAGCTTCAGATCATTCGGAATTTCAGCGCCCTGCGGGATAACCTTACCATGTTTTCCGCTGGGGATATCGCGAAGATCGAGGATTTTTCCAAGGGTTTTAAATTTCTCGGCCTGGATCTGCTCTCCACGCCTCAGGGCGCCGCGTTCAGCACCTTTCTGTGGCTGATCCCCGTGCTTTCCCTGGTCAGCAGCGTGGCTTTCCAGGTATATACCATGCTCTATCAAAAGAAAACCACCGGACAAAACCCCATGGGGTGCATGCTGGTGATGACCTGTGTGTTTCCGTTGATCAGCCTGTACTGGGCCTATACCATGCCTGCGGCCGTTGGTTTTTACTGGATCATCTCTTCCTTGACCAGCTGGGCGCAAAGCGTTGTGACCAATAAATATTTCAGCGCCGCGCATATGACCGCCATGACGGAAGCGCAGCGGGCCGTTACCCTGGAGCTGGCGGAGGCGAATGTGCGCCCTCTTTCCGCGGAGGCACAAAAGCAGATTGCGGACAGACTGGCCGCCGGTACTCAGAAAAAGCAGGAAAAGGACGGAGGAAAGCAGCAAAAGCAGGCTTCAAAAAAGAAAAAAGGCGGTTCGGGCGGAAATGACTCGAGCGCTTATATAGGAACCAAAAAGTAACGGAAAGGAAGAAAAACGGTTATGATAAAAGAAGCTGTGGCCCAGGGCGCAACGGTGGAAGTGGCGTTTGCCAACGCCTGCCGGGAGCTGGGCGTGGATACCACCGAGGCGGAATTTGAAATTTTGGAAATGCCCACCAAAAAAACCTTTGGTCTGTTTGGCGGAAGTCCCGCCAAGGTAAGGGCGTATATTGAAACTCACAGCGATCCCGCCGAAATGGCTGCAGAATATCTGAAGGCCGTGCTGCGGGAAATGGGTCTCTCCGATGTGCAGGTGGAGATCAGCAGGGAGGAAGCCGGCGCGGCCTTGAGCCTCAGCGGAGAGGATATCGGCTTTGTGATCGGGCACCGGGGAGAGACTCTGGATTCTTTGCAGTATCTTGCTTCCCTGGTGGCAAACCATGTGGAAGAATCCTATTACCGCATTACTCTGGACGTGGGAAATTATCGGGAAAAGCGGAAGGAAACCTTGGAGGCTTTGGGCAAGCGCATGGCGCTTCGTGCCGTAAAATACGGAAGGAATTCTTCCTTAGAGCCCATGAACCCCTATGAGCGCAGGATCATTCACACCGCTGTACAGACGGTGGAGGGCGCAAAATCCTGGAGCGAGGGAACAGATATGAACCGCCATGTGGTCATCGGCCCGGAGGGCGGCGAGCGGCCTCAGCGCTATGATAACCGGAGAAACGACCGGCGCGGCGGCAGAGGCGGCTATGATAACCGCAGGGGCGGCGGCCGGGACCGCGGCAGAAGCGGCTCTTCGGCGAACAACACGCCCAGGGCGGAGGGGCCGAAATCCGACGCCCCTGATATGCCCATTTACGGAAAGATCGAGATCAATAAATAAGAACCTGAATTTACAGCTGGAGAACACCAAAAAATCTGTTTTTGTTGGTGTTTCTCGGTTGTAAGCATCGGTTCTGAGACCTGTTTTTCCCTCGGGTCGATAGAGCAGCTTTGGGGCGGCCTGAAAAGGCGGCCCCTTTTTTACTGAACACTGACCGTGGGAAGCGTCCGTTTGCGAAAAAAATACCCTGCAACAGCCGAAAGCTGAGGGCAGAGGATAGAAAGAGGGGGAAGGGCATATGCAGGGGGAAAAAACCATTGCGGCGATCTCCACCGGGTTTGCGCCGGGCGGCATTGGGATCGTGCGGATCTCCGGCAAAGACGCCAAGGCTGTGGCGGACCAGGTCTTTCGTGGAAAAAGCGGGAAGAAAATTTCCGAAATGGCAGGGTATACCGCCCAGCTGGGCGGGGCCTTTCTTCCAAACGGCGAAAAGCTGGACGATGTGGTGGCTTTGGTATTTTCAGCGCCAAAAAGCTATACCGGTGAGGACGTGGTGGAGCTTTCCTGCCACGGAGGCCTGTATGTGACCGAGCGGCTGCTCCAAGTGATCCTTCGCGCCGGCGCCGCTCCCGCCGGGCCGGGGGAATTTACCCGCCGGGCATTTCTTCATGGAAAGCTGGATCTGACCCAGGCGGAGGCGGTGATGCGGCTCATTGGGGCAAACGGCGAGCAGGCCGCCCGGGCCGCCCAGGCGGGAAGCAGCGGCGCGCTTTCCAAAAAAGTGGCCGCCGTGCGGGATTCTCTGGCGGAGCTTGCCGCCCATCTGGCGGCCTGGGCCGATTTTCCGGAAGAGGACGTACCCGCCCTGGAGGAAACGGAACTTCTTCAGAGACTTTCTGAGATCATAGAGAAGCTTTCCGCGCTGGACGATACCTTCGACCGGGGGAAAATTTTCCGGGAGGGCGTGGATACTGTGATCGCCGGCCGGCCCAACGCGGGAAAATCCACCCTGATGAATCTGCTTTCCGGACAGCAGCGTTCCATCGTGACGGAATATGCCGGAACCACCCGGGATATCGTGGAGGAAACGGTACAGCTGGGAGGGATCCCCCTGCGCCTGGCGGACACCGCCGGGCTGCGGGAAACGGACGACCCGGTAGAGACCATTGGCGTCCAGGCGGCCAGGGAGCGGCTGAAAAGCGCCCAGCTGATCCTGGCGGTGTTCGATGCCTCTCAGGAGCTTTCTCAGGAGGAGCTTTCCTGGGCTTTGGAGCTTCCTCCCGACAGGACGATCCTCTTGATCAATAAATCCGATCTTCCGCGTACCTTGGACAGTAAAAGGCTGGAAGAGGCCTTTCCTCATCTTCTTCCCTTCTCCGCTTTGTCCGGCCAGGGACTGGGGGCATTGGAGGAAAAGGTTTCCGAGCTCTTGGGCGCAAAGGACTTTGCCCCTTCCGAGGGAGTTCTCTTTACCCAGCGCCAGAGAAGCGACGTGCTTCAGGCCCTGGAGGCTGTGAAAGAAGCGGAGCGGGCGCTTCGGGGCGGCCTTACGCTGGACGCCGCCACCGTCTGTATTGAAAACGCCCTTTCCGCCCTGTATTCCCTGACGGGAGAAACCGTTTCCGAGGAGATCATCGACCGGGTGTTTGAGGAGTTTTGCGTAGGGAAGTAGTTGTTAGTTATTAGTAGTTAGTTGTTAGAGAAGGGCTTTTGATACTGAATGCCGAGCAATGGAAGGGCAGGGCATTGATGCTTTTTTGGGGGGAGACATGAAAACGCTGTATGTTTCTGATTTGGACGGCACGCTGCTGCGGGGGGATGTCAGGACTTCCCCCTTTACCAATCGGGTGATCAATGAGCTGACGGAGCGGGGCATGCTTTTTTCCTATGCCACGGCCCGTTCTTACCTTACCGCCTCCAGGGCCACCTCCGGGCTTACGGCCCGGATCCCACTGATCACCTATAACGGGACGCTGGTGCGTGACAACAGCTCGGGAGAGCTGCTGCTTTCTTATTTTTTCACGAGGTGGGAAGCGGAAGAGCTTTTGAAGGCCCTGCTGGAAAACGGGATTTCCCCCATTGTTTACACCTATGACGGGCAGGAGCATTTTTCTTATTTGCGGCAGGAGATCAATGAGAAAACCCGGGCGTTTCTCGATTCCAGGAAACCGGATCCCCGGGACCGTCCGGTTTCCCAATGGGAACAGCTTTTGGAGGGGGAGGCTTTTTACTTTACCTGTATTGACGAGGAGGAAAAGCTGCGGCCTCTTTATGAGCGGTATCGGGAACAGTTTCACTGCTTTTTACAGACGGAGTTTTACAGCGGGGACTGTTTTTTTGAGGTCATTCCGCAAGGCGCCTCCAAGGCTAATGCAGCTTCTCAGCTGAAGGAGAAGCTGAAGGCGGATCGGCTGGTGGCGTTCGGCGATGGGGAAAACGACCTGGATCTGTTTGGGGCCGCCGATGAAGCCTATGCCGTTTCCAATGCCGCGGAAAAGCTGAAGCATGCCGCCACAGCGGTGATCGGCAGCAACGAGGAAGACGCGGTGGCCCGCTGGATCCTGAAAAGGGAAACGGGGCGTGAAGAGTGAAGCTGTGTTTTGATTACAAGGGGGAAAGGTCATGTATGACGCTGGGAAATTAGATGTGGCGGTGATCGGCGCGGGACATGCCGGCATTGAGGCAGGTCTGGCCGCCGCCCGGCTGGGGTGCAGAACGGCGGTGTTCACCATCAATCTGGACGCTGTGGGGAACTGCCCCTGTAATCCCAGTATCGGCGGCACGGCCAAGGGGCACCTTGTTCGGGAGATCGACGCCCTGGGCGGGGAAATGGGACGGGCAGCGGACGCCTGCACCCTGCAAAGCAGAATGCTGAACCTTGGAAAGGGTCCCGCCGTTCATTCTCTGCGGGTACAGATCGACAGAACGCTGTATTCCCAAACCATGAAGCACTGCCTGGAGACCTGTGAAAACTTGGAGCTTCGCCAGGCCGAGGTGGTTTCCCTGAAAACGGAAAACGGCCTGTGGTATGCTACCACCAGGCTAGGTGCTGTGTTTACCGCAAAGGCGGTGATCCTTGCTACCGGGACCTTTTTGGGCGGGCGCGTTTTTGTGGGGGACGTTTCCTATGAAAGCGGGCCGGACGGCATGTTCCCTTCCGCCTTTCTGCCCGATTCCCTGCGGGAGCTGGGAATTTCCCTGCGCAGGTTTAAGACCGGCACCCCCGCCAGGGTGCTCCGCTCCTCCATCGATTTTTCAGACCTGGAGGTGCAGGAGGGAGACGAGCCTCCCATTCCTTTTTCCTATGATACGGAGGGCACGGTAAAAAATAAAACCGTCTGCCATGTGAGCTGGACCAATGACGAAACGAAAAAGGTGATTTTGGAGAACATTCACCGTTCTCCCCTGTATTCCGGCCAAATCTCCGGGGTGGGGCCAAGATACTGCCCCAGCATCGAAGACAAGGTGGTGCGGTTTCCCGAAAAGCCCCGGCACCAGCTTTTTATTGAGCCCTGCGGCCTGCACACGGAGGAAATGTATTTGCAGGGCATGAGCTCTTCTCTGCCGGAGGACGTGCAGGTTGCCTTTTACCATACTATCAAGGGGCTGGAGCATGCCCAGATCATGCGCAGCGCCTACGCCATTGAATACGATTGCTGCGATCCCCTGCAGCTGGACGCCTCCCTGGAGTTTCGGGACCTGCCGGGCCTTTACGGCGCGGGGCAGTTTAACGGAAGCTCCGGCTATGAGGAGGCCGCGGCCCAGGGCCTGATCGCCGGAATCAACGCCGCCCACAGGGCTTTGGGGAAGGAAAGGTTTGTGCTGGATAGGGCCAGCTCCTATATCGGTACCCTGATCGACGACCTGATCACAAAGGGAGTAAGCGACCCTTACCGTATGATGACCTCCCGCTCCGAATACCGCCTGGTGCTCCGGCAGGACAATGCCGATGAAAGGCTAACCCCCCTGGGCCGGAAGCTGGGCCTGATCTCCGACAGCCGCTGGGGGAAGTTTCTCACAAAGCAGGAGCTGATCCGGGAGGAAGGGAAACGGGTAAATTCCACCGTTTTTCCGCCTTCCGATGAGCTGAACGAGATCCTTGTTTCACATGAAACATCTCCCGTGACCACAGGAGTAAGGCTGTGCGACCTGCTTCGCCGCCCGCAGATCACCTATGAGGCCCTGCGGGAAATCGACAGCACCCGGCCGGAGCTTCCCCAGGCGGTACTGGAAAGCGTGGAGATCAGCCTCAAGTATGAGGGCTATATCCGGCGGCAGACCGCGGATATTGAAGAAATGCGAAGGGTGGAAAAAAAGCTCCTGCCTCCCGGTATCGATTACAAAAAGATCACCGGGCTGCGGCTGGAGGCCATGGAAAAGCTTGATAAAGTGCGCCCTGAAAACGTGGGGCAGGCCGGCAGGATCTCCGGGGTGAGCCCGGCGGATATTTCCGTGCTGCTGATCTGGCTTGCCGCTCACGGCACGGAGCAGAACAAGGAGGGATCTCTATGACAGATCACAAAGTGGAGCTTATCGCCGGAGCAAAGGCGCTGGGAATCAAGGTTTCCCCCAGCCAGGCAGAGCAGTTTCAAATCTATTTGGAGCTGCTGCTTTCCTGGAACGAAAAAATCAACCTCACCGCCATTACCGACCCCGCCGAGGTGGTGGAAAAGCATTTTCTCGACAGCCTTACCCTGCTTTCCCATTGCAGGATCAAGCAGGGGGCAAAGCTGATCGACGTGGGCACCGGGGCCGGCTTTCCGGGGATCCCCTTGAAGATCATGCGGCCCGATCTGGAGCTTACGCTTTTGGACGGGCTCAATAAGCGCCTGGTGTTTTTGGGGGAGGTCTGTTCTGCCTTGGGTCTCGAAGCCAAAAGGGTCCACAAGCGCGCGGAGGAGGCCGGACTGGATCACAAAATGCGGGAAAGCTATGATATCGTCACGGCCAGGGCGGTAGCGCCCCTGAATGTTTTGTGCGAATACTGCCTGCCCCTTGTCAAAATGAAGGGCCATTTTCTGGCTATGAAGGGGCCCGGCGCCGAAGAGGAGCTGGAACAGGCGAGCCATGCCCTGGAGCTTTTGGGTGGCACAGACGTGGAGGTTTTCTCCCTTTTTCTGCCGGAAGCGGGAGAACGCAAGATTCTCTCCATTCAGAAAAAGGCCTTTACCCCAAAGGGCTATCCCCGCCATGGGGGAACCATTACAAAGCACCCGCTTTGAGGCAGGAGGAAGAAGAATGGAACTGATGTTGCGAAAGGCCGGGGCGGAGGATCAGGAGGCCCTGGACACAGTAATGCAGGTGATCAGCGATGGTAAAGTAAAGGACGGGAAAAAAGCCGCAGAGCTGATCGAAAAAGTGCGGAGGGATCCTCAGAAATACCTGCTTGCCGCCATTGACCGGGAAACGGGTACGCTGTGCGGCACCCTGCTGGGCGTGGTGTTTGAGGATATCTGCGGAGATTGCCGCCCGATCCTGCTCATTGAAAATGTGGCGGTGCTGCCGGAATATCAGGGAAAGGGCGTGGGCAGGGCCATGGTTTCAGAAATCGAGCGCTGGGGAAGGGAAATGGACTGCCATTATGAAATGCTGGTTTCCGGAAACCAGCGCAAGGGCGCCCACAAATTCTATCAGGCCCTGGGTTTTGAAGAGGTCAAGGGCTTTAAGAAATATTTATAAAGGGAGAAGCTTCATGCTGAAAAAGGGCGATACCATCGGAATTTTTTCCTCTTCTTATCCTATTACAGCGGTCACGCCGGAGGCCACCGAAAGCGCGAGACGTTTTTTGGAAAGCGCGGGATACCGGGTAAGGCTGGGGAAGCTTACGGGAAAGAGAGATCACTACCGTTCCGGCGCCGCTCGGGAACGGGCGGGGGAGCTGAATGAGCTGATCCGCGATCCGGAGGTGAGCTGCATCATGGCCTCCATAGGCGGTATGGTATCCAATGCCCTTTTGCCCTATTTGGATTATAAGACTTTTGCGGAATGGCCCAAGATGCTTGTGGGCCATTCTGATATTACAGCTTTGCTGCTGGGAGTTTTTCAAAAAACGGGACTGGTTACTTACTACGGCCCAAATTTTGTAACCACCTTTGGACAGCAGCCCCCCTTTTTGAAGGATTCCCTTTTCAGCCTGAGGCAGACTCTGGGGGAAACACCGCCCTTTCTTTGCCGCAAACCGACTTTTTTCTCCGATGAGCTGACAGATTGGAAAAAGGGTGTTTCCCAAAAAGAGGAAAAGCCCAACCACTGGGTCACTGTACAGCCGGGAATTGCGGAAGGAAGACTGTTGGGCGGAAACCTCAATACGATCAGCGGTATGCTGGGGAGCCCCTATATGCCCAAGTTCCAAAAGGGGGATATCCTGTTTCTGGAGGACACGGAGAAATTCGCCGCGCATGCGGAACGGTATTTTACCATGCTGAAGCTTTGCGGTGTGTTTGATCAGGTAAGCGGAATTCTTTTAGGAAAGCATCGAAAGTTTGACGACCAGGGAACGGGAAAAACCTGGGCAGAGATTCTTTTGGAGGTGCTGGACGGGCAAAAGCTTCCTATTTTGGCGGACATAGACTGCTGCCATACTATTCCCATGCTGACCCTGCCCATTGGCGGAACGATCCGAATGGACGCGGGAAAACAGGAGATCACCATTCTGAAAAGCTTTTAAGGCTTAGAATTTATCTGCCCTTAGTCTCCCCTTGTTTACAAGGGAAGCCTAAGGGTGTTGAACTATAAGTTCTGGGTTACTTTTTTGTATCCAAATGTCATTCTGAGCAAAATCAAAAAGCCTTGCTGCTGCGAAGAAACTCGTCCTTCGGTTTTTTTGAAGGGCTTTAAGAACGAGATTCTTCGTCAAGAAGGCTATAGCTTTCTGCGTTCCCGAGAATGACAGAAAAGGGGTAGCTGCTAAATTGGAATTTGCAGCGTGCCGCTGCACCAACTCGTGAAGCTACCGAGTGTGAAAGGACAGCTTCTGACCCGACCGTTAGTAAGCAGGCAAATTGGAATTTAGCGCCGAGCCGGCGCATGCACTCGTGAAGTTGCTTGGTACGGGAAACCGGTTTCTGAGCCGACCGTTGGCAGGGTGGTAAATTGGAATTTAGCGGTTATCCGCTCATCTCCCTCCTGTCATTCTGAACGAAGTGAAGAATCTCGTCCTTTGCCCTTTTGCCCTGGAGTTAAGGACGCGATTCTTCGTCACTTCGTTCCTCAGAATGACAATAGTGATAGCGGAATCAGGACGCTAAACTATAATTTAGCGGGCTGTTGCGAAGAATGACCGAAAAGGACCAGTCGCTAAATTGAAACTTGGCGGCGAAGTGCCGCGGCCGTTCGTGAAGTTGATTGGTGTGGAAGGGTGGTTTCCGACTCGACCGTAAGCAAGGCGATAAGTCGCGATTTAGAGCCCTTAGGCTCCCCTTGAGGCAAGGGGAGCTGTCAGCCGAAGGCTGACTGAGGGGATTGAAACCAGCGGTTCTATCCCACTTTCTGCGTGTGACTATCCTTTCCATGAAGTCTCGCCTATTGGCTCGGGTGCAAAGCGCAGAAAGCTATGGCTTTCTTGGCGCATTGCCCTGCACCGAACTCTCCTGTCGGCTCAGACATTGCTGGACGTGCCCCACCGGGGCACAGCAACCGAGCTGGCAAACGAGAACGGGTCAGACGGTCCCCGCAGACTGTGTAGCAGTCTGTTTTCCCTCTACAAGTAAAGGCTTTTCTCGCCGCCAATTTGATCTGTTTGTTTGGTTTTGGTCGTGTTGGAAACCAAACTCCCGCACCAAGCAGCTTCCCGAGCGCCAGCGGCGCAGCCGCCCGCAAAAAATTTTTTTCAGGCGACTCCTTTCTACAAAAACCTGCGTTTTAGGGGTGTATACTGGGGGCACAGAAAGCGAGAGGACAAGCTTTCCCTCCTTCTGGTAAACGGAAACGGAGGCAGGCCCATGTTTTTCAGAGAGAAGCTGAAGCTCACACGGCTGCCGATTTCCAAAATACAGCCCAATCCCTCTCAGCCCAGAAAGGAATTTCGGGAGGAAGAACTCAGCGGTCTTGCCGAAAGCATTCGGGAAAACGGCTTATTGCAGCCGGTAACGGTGCGGAAGGAAGGCGGCCGGTATTACCTGGTGGCTGGGGAACGGCGGCTGCGGGCTTGCAGGCTCTTGGGGCTCAGCCAGATCCCTGCCCTTCTGATGGAATGTGAGCCGGAGGACAGCGCTGTTCTGGCTTTGCTGGAAAATTTGCAGCGGAAGGATCTGCAAATGTTTGAAGAAGCCAACGCCATTGTCAATCTGCTGCGGGAGTGGCAGATCACCCAGGAGGAGGCCGCAAAACGGCTGGGAATGAGCCAATCGTCCCTTGCCAACAAGGTACGGCTTTTAAGGCTCAGCCCGGAGGAGCAGGCGGAGATTTTGGCGGCGGGTTTGACAGAGCGGCACGCCCGGGCACTTTTGAAGATTACCGACATGAGCCTGAGGCAAAAGATGCTTCGCACCGTGATCGAAAAAGAGCTGAACGTTTCCAAAACGGAAGAGTTGGTGGCGGAGGCTCTGAAACCAAGGGCAGCCAAGGGGAAGGCCAAAAGAACCTTTGTGGCAAAGGATATCCGTCTTTTTATCAATACTATAGATCATGCGGTGGACGCCATGAAAACCGCCGGGATCGAGGCACAGTCCGAGCGAAAGGAAACAGAGGACTACATTGAGTGCACCGTGCGGATCCCGAAGCTCACAAAGAGCATTGCCGGGTAAAGAACTCTGAAAACAAGGCAGTTCTGCTTCGGCAAAGCGCCCGGAAGGGCGCCCCAAATTTCGAGTACAAGTTTAACCCATTCCCTTATTCATTTCCCACAAGGAAAAGCGGGCGGGCATTTGCCCGGCCGCTTTTCCTTAGATGCTGGATACTGGGGAAGGACAAAGGAAACTTTTGTGGTCGTTTCCTGGTGCATGGATCCAATGTTTCACATGAAACATTGGAAAAGGGAGGAGAGAATTTTCAAGTTTCAGGAGGATAACACTTCCCTTTCCGGGGGTTTTATGCTATCATAGAGAGCAACAAGACTATTGACCGGAAAAAGGACGAATGCCGGCAGGGTGTACCTGCATTTTCGGGGAAAGGGGCTCCCATGGGAAAGATCATTGCCATCGCGAACCAAAAGGGCGGCGTGGGAAAAACCACTACGGCCGTCAGCTTGGCCGCCGCGCTGGGAGATAAGGGGAAAAAGGTACTTTTGGCCGACGCGGACCCTCAGGGAAACACCACCAGCGGGGTGGGAGTGGACAGGCGCAGCTGTATTTTAAGCATTTATGAGGTAATGATAAGCGGAGAGAAAGCAAAAAGCGCCATTGTGAAAACCGCCTTCAAAAATCTTGACCTGCTGCCCTCCAGCATTGACCTGGCGGCGGCGGAATTGGAGCTTGCCGGAAAGGCAAACCGGGAGGACACGCTGAAAAGCGCCCTGGCCTCCGTTCGGCTGGAATACGACTTCATTTTGATCGACTGCCCGCCGTCACTGGGGCTCATCACCACCAACGCCTTAAACGCGGCGGACACCATTTTGATCCCGATCCAGTGCGAATACTATGCGCTGGAGGGCCTGTCCCAGTTGATGAACACGGTGCGCCGGGTCAAGCGGCAGTATAATGACCGGCTGGATATCGAAGGGGTGCTCCTTACCATGTACGATGGGCGGCTGAACCTGACCCAGCAGGTGGTGGAGGAAGTGAAAAAGTATTTCCCTCGCAAGGTGTTTAAGACAGTGATCCCCAGAACCGTGCGGCTTTCCGAGGCCCCGGGCTTCGGGCAGCCGGTGCTGTACTATGACCGCTCCTCCAAAGGGGCGGAGGCCTATGGAGAGCTGGCGGCGGAGGTTTTGAAAAACAATAAATGACCTGAAATACAGAAATTGCCGGAATAGGAGCGGATCCGAAGTTCCGGCGGCAGGGAAAGGGTGTTTGGCAAAATGAAAAAACGAGGACTGGGAAAAGGACTGGACGCCATTTTCGCAGAGAACAGCCCAGAGACAGGCGAGGGCGCCGTCAGTATTAAGATCAGCGAGATCGAGCCCAACCGGGAGCAGCCCCGAAAAGAATTTGACAGCGCGGCCCTTTCCGAGCTGGCTGATTCCATTTCACAGCACGGGGTGCTGCAGCCTTTGCTGCTGCGGCCCATTGTCAGCGGCGGGTACCGTATCGTAGCGGGTGAGCGCCGGTGGCGGGCAGCGCGCATGGCAGGGCTTTCCGAGGTTCCGGCGGTGGTTCGGGAAATGACCGATACCGAGGAAATGCTTTTTGCCCTGATCGAGAATCTCCAGCGGGAGGATCTGACCCCTTTGGAAGAGGCCAGGGGCTACCGCACCCTGATCGAGACCCAGGGCTTTACTCAGGAGGAGGTTTCCCAAACGGTGGGGAAATCCCGCCCGGCGGTGACAAACGCCCTGCGGCTTTTGAATTTGCCCGAAGATCTTCAGGATATGCTGGAGCAGGGAGAGATCACAGCGGGCCACGCCAGAACACTTTTGAGCTTCAAAACGCCGGAAGATATGAGGAAGGGCGCGCAAAAGGCGAAGCAGGGTGCTTCCGTGCGGGAGCTGGAAACCATGGCCAAGCGCCTGGGTGAAAAGAAGTCCTCCCCCGGCCGGGGGAAAAATCAGTATTACGAGGAAGCGCAGCTGGCCGTGGGCGAGTACCTGGGCAGAAGGGTCAAGGTATCGGGCACAAAGAAAAAGGGTACGCTGCAAATTGAATTTTACGGAGAAGAGGATCTGCAAAATCTTCTGAACGAATTAAAGCTGCAAAGGCAATAGACAGCCACAGAAAACAAAGAAAGAAGGAAAGCTTCATGTTGGATATCAAGCTGATCAGAACAGACCCGGAACGGGTCAAGGAAAATATCAGGAAGAAATTTCAGGACGAAAAGCTGCCTCTGGTAGACGAGGTGCTGAAGCTGGACCAGCAGTTCCGGGCCTCCAAGGCCAGGGGAGACGAGCTTCGTCAGCAGAGAAACCTTATCAGCAAGGAGATCGGCGGGCTGATGAAGGAAGGTAAAAAGGAGGAAGCCGAAGAAACAAAGCGCAAGGTGGCGGAGATCGCCGGTGAGCTTGCGGCCATGGAGCAGAAGGAAGCGGAAATGACAGAGGAGATCCGCAGCCGTATGCTGGTGATCCCCAACCTCATTGACGACAGCGTGCCCATCGGCAGAGACGACAGCGAAAATGTAGAGCTGGAGCGCTTCGGCGAACCCGTGGTGCCGGACTATGAGATCCCCTATCACACCGATATCATGGAAAGCGTAAACGGCATTGACCTGGACAGCGCCCGGCGCACCAGCGGCAACGGCTTTTATTATCTTATGGGCGACATTGCCCGGCTTCATTCCGCCATTCTCTCCTACGCCAGGGATTTTATGATCGACAAGGGCTTTACCTACTGTGTTCCGCCCTTTATGATCCGCAGCGATGTGGTCACCGGGGTCATGAGCTTTGCGGAAATGGAAAATATGATGTACAAGATCGAAGGGGAGGATCTTTACCTCATCGGCACCAGCGAGCACAGCATGATCGGCAAGTTTATGGGCACGATCCTGGAGCCGGAAACCCTTCCCCGCACCATGACCAGCTATTCCCCATGCTTCCGGAAAGAGGTGGGCGCTCACGGCATTGAGGAGAGAGGCGTATACCGGATCCACCAGTTCGAAAAGCAGGAAATGATCGTGGTCTGTGAGCCGGAGGACAGCATGGATTGGTACCATAAAATGTGGAGCTACACGGTAGAGCTGTTTCGCTCCATGGATATCCCGGTGCGCACGTTGGAATGCTGCTCTGGAGATCTGGCCGATCTCAAGGTAAAAAGCGTGGACGTGGAGGCCTGGTCCCCCCGCCAGAAGAAATATTTCGAGGTAGGCAGCTGCTCTAACCTGGGAGACGCCCAGGCCAGGCGGCTGGGGATCCGCGTCAAGGGCAAGGACGGAAACTATTTCGCCCATACCCTGAATAACACGGTAGTGGCCCCACCCAGAATGCTCATTGCCTTCCTGGAAAATAACCTCCAGGCCGACGGCAGCATCAAAATTCCCCAACCCCTCAGAATGTACATGGGCGGAAAGGAAGAGATCCGGCCGTAAGCGGCCTGCAAGGCTTGAAATAAGAACAAAAAAAGCAGAGAAGAAGCCTCTTCTCTGCTTTTTTTAGTAGTTAGCTGTTAGTAGTTAGCTGTTAGAAAGGGCAGTTGTTTTTCTCCTGTCATTACTGAACAAAAAGCGCCGAGCGCTTTCTCAAAGCAAGGAGAACCTCGCTTTCTCGGTGAAGAATCTCGTCCTTCAGGAATTAAGGGCGAGATTCTTCGTCAAGAAAGCCTATAGCTTTCTATGCTCCTCAGAATGACAGTGAGAAACTGTTCTATAAATTGGAATTTGTAGAGCTGACGAATAGCAATAACCTCTGACCTCTCCTTTTTATAGAAGAGAAACAGACTGCTTCACAGTCTGCGGGGAGCACCGGCAGGTGGTGAAAGGGATAGTCACACGCAGAAAGTGACATAGAATCGCTGGTTATAATCCCCTCAGTCACGGCAAAGCCGTGACAGCTCCCCTTGCGAGCAAGGGGAGCCTAAGATCACTGCTGAATTTATAATTTATCAGACTAACAGGTAGCAGTAACCCCCTTGCCTCCCCTTGCTTCGCAAGGGGAGGGGGACCACCGGTAGGTGGTGGAAGGGATAGTCACACGCAGAAAGTGACATAGAATCGCTGGTTATAATCCCCTCAGTCACGGCAAAGCCGTGACAGCTCCCCTTGCGAGCAAGGAGAGCCTAAGGTCACTGCTGAATTTATAATTTATCAGACTAACAGGTAGCAGTAACCCCCTTGCCTCCCCTTGCTTCGCAAGGGGAGGGGGACCACCGGCAGGTGGTGGAAGGGATAGTCACAGGCAGAAAGTGGTATAGAGTCGCTGGTTATAATCCCCTCGGTCAGCCTTTAGCTGACAGCTTTCTCCGCTTCGCTCCGGTTGCTGTGCCCCAGTGGGGCACAGCTAGCAATGTCTGAGCTGACAGGCGAGTTCGGTGCTGGTCTCCACCGGAGACCAGCACCCCTTACTCGCGTAAGTGGAGCCTAAAGGTGCTAAACTATAATTTCTTGCCTTCTTTTCGGTCGAGTCAGAAATCATTTTTCCCGCACCAGGCAGCTTCACGAGCGCCCGCGGCGGCTCGCCGCCTGCCTGTCAAAGGAGAAAACGAAGATCGCCACACTGAGAAGGTAAGCGACGGAAATTACCAGATAGAAGGGCTTTGCGCCGATCTGATCCAGCACGATACCACCCAGCAGGTTTCCTAAAATGCCCGCGATGGAGGACACCGAGGCAAAGAAGGTTTGAGCGGTGGCCTTTAAGCCTTCCGGGGCAAGCTCGTAAATATAGTTTAACGAGGCGCCGATAAAAAGGCCGTTTCCCAACCCAAAAAAGGTACAGAACAGCAGCATGGTTCCCAGCCCTTTCGTGCACAGGCCAAAGCCCAGGCACTCCAACGCCATCAGCACGGCGGCGCAAACGATCAGGCTTCTCAGGGAAAAGCGGCGGCGCAGCTTTACCATCAGCAGCAGGAAGGGGATCTCCAGCAGCGCCCGATAGCCCAGCAAAATGCCATATTGCCGGGAGGGAACGCCGGTTTCGCTCATCAGGTAGGGCAGGAAGGAGGATTCCGAGCAGGCGGCAAGATAAAAGAAAAAGGTAAACACCAAAAACATCAGGTAGCTGCGGCTGCGAAACAGCCTGCCGACCTCCAGCTTTTCCCCTTCTTCCTTCTTCCCGCTTTTGCCGGGCTTCGCGGCGGGCTCCCGGGCAAACAGGGCCAGCAGCACAGGCGGCAACATGAAAACGCCGGTAAGCCAAAAGGTGTTTTTTACCCCCACGGCAGGCAGGAGAGAGGAAATGATCAGGCTGCCTACCGTAAAGAGAAGAGACCCCGCCCCTCGGAGCATGCCGTAGTTTAAGCGCAGCTCGTTGCAGTTGCGCACCAGAAGATTCTCAGAAAAGGTCGACATGGAACCCCGAAAGAAATTGACCGCCGGGAGAAATGCCGTCAGCAGCAGGGGCGAAAAGGCAAAGCCCGTTGGGATCAAGGGCGTCAGGGCATACAGGGCGCTGGCGCAGATCAATAGGGTAATGAACACCTTCCGTAAAGAGCCCAGCTTGTCGCTTACCATACCCCAAAAGGAAACGGAAACGATTCCCACCCCGGAGCTGATGGCGTTCAGAAGCCCCAGCTGGGAAGCGGAAAACCCGATCTCCTGCAAGTATACGGTCTGATAGCAGCCAAAGGCCCAGGCGAACCAGAACATGCTGCACAGCCCCGCCTGATTCAATGCCTGCTTGCCGCGGTAGTCCAGCCGGGAGAAAATGCGTTTCATAATGATCTTCCTGTTCTTTTCAGCGTTTTAAGGCTTGTTTGAAAATAGAGAAAATGACGAATTTTTGACCGGAGACGGTCAATTTCAAGGAAAAACCGCAAGTCAATCTTGCGATTGACGAGGATTTTTGACGTAGAAAGTGCCCGTTTATGGGCAAAAGACGGCGTTTTCGATTTTTCAAACAAGCCCTAGTTATGGCAGCACGGTAAATTAAAGCCTGTCAACGGCCATAGAATAGCGCAAAGCGGTAGGACTGTCAATAGATTTTTCCCAAAAGAGAGAGGATTTCAGAAAAAATTTTTGGCGGGCGGAAATTGACGGAAAGCCTTGTAAAAGGGAAACAGCAATGCTATAATAAGTCCTTATATAATAGCGGAAATTTACAGAGAAAGCGAGTTGTGGTTATGCTGGACATGGAGTACAAGGACAAGTTCGTAAAAGAAGGCCTGACCTATGACGATGTTCTGCTGATTCCGGCGGAATCCCACGTTTTGCCCGGGGAAGCGGATCTTTCCACAAACCTGACAAATCGTATTCGGTTGAACACCCCCATTATGACCGCCGCCATGGACACGGTAACCGAGGCCGATATGGCCATCGCCATGGCCCGGGAGGGCGGCATCGGGATCATTCACAAAAACATGTCTATCGAGGCCCAGGCCGACCAGGTGGACCGGGTAAAGCGTTCTGAAAACGGAGTAATCGTGAACCCCTTCTTCCTGGCCCCGGATAACCTGGTGCGGGAGGCGGATGAGATCATGGGCCGCTTCAAAATTTCCGGCGTACCCATCTGTGAGGACGGCATTCTGGTAGGCATCATCACCAACCGGGACATGCGCTTTATGGAGGGCAGTGATTTTGACCAGCCCATTCGCAATGTAATGACCAAGGAAAACCTGGTCACCGCCCCGGTGGGCACCACCCTGGAGGACGCCCAGGGGATCCTCAGAAATCACAGGATCGAAAAGCTTCCTATTGTAGACGAGCACATGCGCCTGAAGGGGCTCATTACCATTAAGGATATCGAGAAAGCGGTGCGGTACCCCAATTCCGCCAGAGACGAAAAGGGCCGCCTGCTGTGCGGCGCGGCTATCGGCGCTACAAAAGATGTGCTGGAGCGGGCAGCGGCCTTGATCGAGGCCCAGGTGGACGTGGTGGTGCTGGATTCTGCCCACGGCCACAACAGCGGTGTGCTGGAGGCTGTGGCCAAGGTGAAGAAGGCTTATCCCAGCCTGCAGGTCATCGCGGGCAATATCGCCACCGCCGAGGGAGCAAAGGCCCTGATCGACGCCGGTGCGGACTGCGTGAAGGTGGGTATCGGCCCCGGCTCCATCTGTACCACCCGTGTGGTGGCGGGCATCGGCGTACCCCAGGTCACCGCCGTGTTCGACGCGGCCAGTGAAGCGGCCAAGCACGGCATTCCCGTCATTGCCGACGGCGGCATCAAGTACAGCGGCGATATCGTAAAGGCACTGGCAGCAGGGGCCAATGTGGTCATGTTGGGCTCCATGGTGGCAGGCTGTAAAGAAGCCCCCGGCGAGTACGAGCTGTATCAGGGCCGCCAGTTCAAGGTATACCGCGGCATGGGCAGCCTGGGCGCCATGGGCAAGGGCAGCAGCGACCGGTATTTCCAGGGCGAACAGAAGAAATTTGTGCCGGAGGGCGTAGAGGGTCGGGTCCCCTACAAGGGACCGCTGGCCGATACCATCTTCCAGCTGCTGGGCGGCCTGCGCTCCGGCATGGGCTACACCGGCTGCAAGAATATCGAGGAGCTTCACAGCAAGGCGAAATTCGTGCGCATCACCGGCGCGGGCCTGACAGAAAGCCACCCCCACGATATCCAGATCACCAAAGAAGCGCCCAACTACTCCATTCACGGCTGAGAAAAAGCAAGAACAGATAGATCGAAACCATAGAAAAAGCCATGCTGCAGGAGCTTATCCAACGCTCTTTACAGCATGGCTTTTATTCACTGTTAAATTCCAGTTTATCGAACGGGCTCCTCCATTGTCACTGCTGAGCAAAAAGTGCAGAAAGCTATAGCTTTCTTGGCATTTTTCCGACGAAGAATCTCGTTTTTAAATTTCTAAAGGAAAAAGGCAAAGGGAGAGATTCTTCACTTCGTTCAGAATGACATGTAGAGAGTGGGCGAATAACCGCTAAATTCCAATTTACCACCCTGCCAACGGTCGGGTCGGAAACTAGCTTTCCGTACCAAGCCGCTTCACGAGTGGCTGCGGCGCCTCGCCGCTAAATTCCAATTTGTCCGCTTAATAACAGTTAAGTCAGCGGCTGCCCACCTGTACTCGGCTGCCTTTCGAGTAACTACGGTGTATTAACCAACAAATTCCTTCCGCGTCCGCCGTCCCTCCTGTGGAAAAAACTGTGGAACAGCGCATGGAAGAAGCGCAGTCACTTTTGTATAAGAACCTGATCACTCAGGAGGAGTTTGAAGAGAAGCGCCGGAAGATTTTGGAGAAGCTGTAGACAGCGAGAAATCTTGCGCGACTGTGTGGAAGAAAGCTGTCTTTTTGCCTGAATTTTCCCGGCAGCATACAGAAAACCAATTCTTTCCTGTAAATAATCCTAAACTGCTTGACAAATACTAGCAGGTACAGTATAATAAGCAATGCTTCGCCGGAGGCGAAGCACCATTATGGCGGCATAGCTCAGTTGGCTAGAGCATTCGGTTCATACCCGAAGTGTCGATGGTTCAAATCCATTTGCCGCTACCATATGGCCCGGTGGTCAAACGGTTAAGACACCGCCCTTTCACGGCGGTAATACGAGTTCGATTCTCGTCCGGGTCACCATGGAAGGATAAGCGCTGGCCCTGGTTTCAGGGTCCGCGTTTTCTTTTATTTTTCCCTGACAAGAGGGATCCACGCGGAGAAAGGAATGCAGCATGATGAAGAAAAGAATATTGGCCCTGTGCATGGCCGGGGCGATGGCGATCACACTTTCCGCCTGCGGAGGCGCCGCGCCGCGTCTGCCCCAGCTTACCACGGAGGAAGCCTCCTCCGCAGTTTCCGGCGGGGAAGAGAAAACCGCGAAAAAACCAAACAGTGCCGATTATGAAGATACGTTATTGGGCCTGTGCTCCTATATGGAGGACGGGAAGGCTGTGGTAAAAGATGAGGAAGCGGTGGCCTTTGAAAACGGCAAGGTAGTGTTCAAAAAAGATTCTGTGACCACCTTCGTGGAGATGTCCTATAAGGAGATCGGCGCGATAGGGGGCTACCGGTATCAGTTTGCCTATAACGGCAGCACCGTACAGGCAGAGTTTTACGAATTTGCCCCGGAAAACCTGGACGAAAAGGGAAAAGCCTGTTTGGACAGCGTAAGGGAAAAGGGCTTCTTCCAGGTGCTGGATAACGAAGTTCCCGCCGTTTTGCACCCCAGCGAAAAATACTTGATGATTTATACGGATACCAAAAAAGACGAAAAGAACGAGGCGCAGAAAAAGCTTGCGGAAGAGCTTTTCCTCAGCTTTCAGAAATAAAAACGCCCAGGGGCTTGCAGCAATGCAGGCCTTTTTTGGGGCTTTAGTGGTTAGTAGCTAGTTGTTAGAAAGGGCGTAAGGTCGGGATTTTTCGTCACTTTGTTTCTCAGAATGACAGGAGAGGGCTTAGTGCGTTAAATTGGAATTTGGCGGCGAGGCGCCGCTGCCACTCGTGAAGCTGCTTGGTGCGGAAAATCGGTTTCTGACCCGACCGTTGGCAGGGTGGTAAATTGGAATTTAGCGGTTATCCAATCACCACCCTCTTGTCATTCTGAGCGAAGCGAAGAATCTCGTCCTTCGCCTTTTTCCCGGAATCAAGGACGAGATTCTTCGTCACTTCGTTCCTCAGAATGACAGTGGGGAACTGTTCTATAAATTGGAATTTATCGAGCATTGGCTGCAACACTCGTGCCCTTACCCTTCATTGCTCATTCCATGCGCCCTTTCTCTTATTGCGCTACACAGGTCTAACACAAGTTAGCGTTTTGCTTTTATCTTTTTTAACCACCGGCCAGTTAATCGTTCCCCATTACACAAAATTTTAAGAAAGAAGTGGCTTGTTGTGCGAAGGCTTTTTCATTTGGGAGGGCGCGGAGGCTCTTATGAGATCGATATGACTCATGGGCCGCTGTTGGGCAAGATCGTGAAATTTGCCATACCACTGGCGCTTTCCGGTATTTTGCAGCTGCTGTTCAACGCCGCCGATATTGTGGTGGTGGGCCGCTTCGCGGGCAGCGGTGCCTTGGCCGCGGTGGGGGCCACCGGGGCGCTGATCAATTTGATCGTCACCCTGTTTATGGGCCTTTCCGTGGGTACCAACGTGCTCGTTGCCCAGTACTATGGGGCGGGGAACCGGAAGGATCTAAGCGAAACGGTACATACCTCGATCCTGGCAAGCACCGTGTTTGGCGTGGCGCTGATCGCTGTTGGCATTCTGCTGGCCCAGCCTGTGCTGAAGGCTATGGCTACTCCGCCGGACGTGCTGGATCAGGCGGTGTTATACATGCGCATTTATTTTATCGGCATGCCGGGCATGATGCTCTACAATTTCGGCGCGGCGGTGCTTCGGGCGGTGGGGGATACTCAGCGGCCCCTTTATTTTCTGCTGCTTGCCGGGGTGGTCAATGTCCTTTTGAATTTGTTTTTTGTGATCGTGCTGCATATGGGCGTGGCAGGCGTGGCGGCGGCCACTTCTATTTCCCAGGCAATTTCCGCAGGGCTGGTGCTGCTTTGCCTGATGCGGACGGACAGCATTTACCGGGTAGAGCTGAAGCGGCTGCGCATTAAGAAGGATAAGCTTCTGCAAATGGCGAAGATCGGCCTGCCCGCCGGAATTCAAGGGGCTTCCTTTTCCATTTCCAATGTACTGATCCAGTCCACCATCAATTCCTTCGGGCCCCTGGCCATGGCGGGAAATACCGCCGCCTCCAACATGGAGGGCTTTGTGTCCACGGGAATGGACGCCTTTTCCCAGGCGGCAATGTCGTTTACCGGGCAGAACGTAGGGGCAAAAAAGGTCAATCGGGTCAATCGGATCCTGGCCCTGTGTCTGGGGCTTGGAGTCAGCGTTGGGCTGGTGCTGGGCATCGGCGCGTATTTTGGTGGACCGGGGCTTTTGGGCATCTATTCCGGGGATCCGGAGGTGATCGCCTTTGGCCTTCGGAGAATGGCCATTGTATGCACCTGTCAGTGCATTGGGGCGCTGATGGGCAACATGGTAGGCGTACTGCGGGGTCTGGGGGCTTCCTTTGTTCCCATGGTGATCACCATTACCTTTGTGTGCGGTTTCCGGGTAGTGTGGCTCTATACGGCCTTTGCCGCAGTTCCCACGCTGGAAATGCTCTATGTTTCCTATCCCATCACTTGGGGGTTGGCCGCGCTGGTGGACTTTGGGTGCTATTTTGTCGTAAAGCACCGGGTAGAAAAAAAGCTGGCGGCGAGCAGTAATCGGGGAAGTCCCATTTCTGAAGGCTGACAACTGACCGCTTACGGCTATTATTTGGAAAGGGTGTATCTTGTGAAATTTCACTTAAAGCCCAGGGAACGCAGGAGCTCCTTTGAAATCGACATGACGGAGGGCCCTCTGCTGGGAAAAATCATAAAATTTGCCATACCGCTGGCGCTTTCCGGCATTTTACAGCTGCTGTTCAATGCTGCCGATATGGTGGTGGCGGGCCGCTTTGCGGGGAATGAGGCCCTGGCGGCGGTAGGCTCCACAGGAGCGCTCATCAACCTCATTGTCAATTTGTTTATCGGCCTTTCGGTAGGGGTGAACGTGCTGGTGGCCAGGGCCTATGGCTCCGGTCAGCTTTCCGAGCTGAATGAGACGGTACATACCGCGATCCTCACCAGCCTGATCTCCGGCGTGGCGCTGATTTTCATCGGCATCGGGCTGTCCCGCCCGGTGCTGACCTGGATGGGGACTCCGCCGGACGTGATCGACCAATCCATTTTATACATGCGCATTTACTTTGCCGGTATGCCGGCGGCCATGCTCTACAATTTCGGCGCGGCGGTGCTGCGCGCGGTGGGGGATACCCGCCGTCCTCTGTATTTTCTTACCGCGGCGGGCCTGATAAACGTGTGCTTCAATTTGTTTTTCGTGATCGCGCTGGATATGGGCGTGGCCGGGGTTGCCACCGCCACTGTGATCTCACAGGCGATTTCCGCCGGGCTGGTGCTGTGGTGCCTGGTGAAAAGCGACACGCCCTATCGGGTGGAGCTGAAGCGGCTGCGCATTGTGAAAAGCAAGCTGCTGCAAATGATGCGCATCGGGATTCCCGCTGGAATTCAAGGGGCCACCTTCTCGGTTTCCAACGTGATCATTCAGTCCACGGTGAATTCCTTCGGTTCCGCCGCCATGGCGGGGGCCACCGCCTCCAGCAATCTGGAGGGCTTTCTCTGGACGGTGGTAGACGCCTTTACCCAGGCCGCCCAAAGCTTTACCAGCCAGAATTACGGGGCGAAAAAGCCGGAAAGGGTCAGGCGTGTCTGCACGCTCTGCCTGATGATGGCGATCACGCTTAGCCTTGTGCTGGGCGGGGGCGCGTATCTGGGGGGGAATTTCCTGCTCAGCCTGTATACCGCCGACGGAAAGGTGATGGAATATGGCCTGCGCAGAATGCTCATCACCTGTGTGCCCTATTTTACCATTGCCCTGATGAATGTCATGGTAGGTATGCTGCGAGGGTTAGGCTCTTCCATGATGCCAATGCTCATGTCCATTATCGGCACCTGCGGTTTGCGTATCATCTGGATCTACGCCCTTCTGCCCTTAAACCCCACCTGGGAAATGCTGTTCTTATCTTATCCCGTTTCCTGGCTGGTCACAGGGGTCTTCCAGCTGGTGTGCTATTTCTTTGTGAAAAGAAAAGCCTTTGCCAAATTGAAGTCAGATGGGGCAGTCACATAAAAGCGATCGGGACCGCCCATTACGGACGGTCCCGATCGTTTTTAGATGCTGGATACTAGACGCTAGATGCTGGACGGTGGCGGCTTTGCTGACGCAAAGCATTGAAAGGAAGGCCAAAACTCCGTTTTTTGTCATTGCTGAGCAAAAAGCGAAGTTCCATTTGCTTTCCCGGCGAAGGATCTCGCCCTTAATGCCCTAAACAAAGGGCTAAAGGACGAGCCTCTTCACCGAGAAAGCAAGGTTTTCTTGCTTTTTGTTCAGTAATGACAGGAGGAAGGTGAGTAGGTACCCGCTAAACTACAATTTATCGAGCACTTCTAATTCCTCATTGCCCAGAGCGCAAATTGCGAGCACAAATTGCGCTTATGCCCTTTTCTAACAACTAACTACTCGCGGCTAACTACTGCCCTTTCCTACACTGCGAACCGGTGGGCGCCGATCACGGCTACCACTTCACGGGACCAGATCCACTTGTTGGTGGTTTTCGCCGGGTTATAATAATAGATAGCGCCTCCGGTGGGATCGGAGCCGTTGATGGCCTCCCGGGCCGCCTGGTAAGCGGAATCCGCTACAGCGGCGTTGATGCCGCCATCGTACAGGCAGGAAAAGGCGCCCTCCTGATAGATCACCCCGGAAAGGGTATTGGGAAAGGAGGGGTGGGCAATGCGGTTCATAATGACAGCTCCCACGGCAACTTGTCCCTCATAAGGCTCTCCCCGGGACTCCGCGGAAATAATAGAGGCCAAAAGCTGCACGTCGCTTTCACTGAAGCCCCCGTAAGCGCCGCCTGAGCCGCCCCCGTTGGAAAGGCCCAGAGCGGCCAGGGTGTTTTTCCCCACAATGCCGTCGGCATCCAGTCCCTGATCCCGCTGGAAGGCGATCACGGCCTGTTGGGTGCGGGAGCCGAAAATGCCGTCCGCCATACCGGGATCATAGCCCAATTCCTGTAAACGCTCCTGGATCTGGGTCACTTCTCCTCCACGGGAGCCGTACTTTGACAAAGCCGCCGCTCTGCCGCCGCTGTTCCACAGCATCAGCACGATCATGAAATTGACCAGCGCGATCACCAGGACCCGCCAAAGGATATGGGCAAGCTGTTTTCCCCTGTCTGCTTTCATTTTTCATTTCCTCCGTTTTTTCGTGAAGTCCTCTGAGAAAGGATATTTTTCACCGAGGGTGCTGCTTTCATTTTATATATAGTGCTTGGGCTGGTTCTCTATGCAAATAAAATTCCCTGCCAAAATAGAAGAGTATTCCAGGAAATTTTTGTTTTCTGGGAAAGCTATAAAAAGAAAATCGAAAAACAGGGCATAGCAGTATGGGTAATTGAGGTATACCCCTACTATATGTAGATAAAAATCAAGGTTTTGAAAAAAAGTTCAAAAAAAGGTAAAAAAGGTGTTGACAGAAGGGAGTGGTATGTGATAAGATAGTCGAGCACTCAAGCGAGGGGAACTGAGTTTGGGAGTAGAGCTCGAAGAAGATCGGAGTTGAGAGCGGAGCTGGTCGAGAAGACTGGAAGCCGCGAAGGCGCTGAGGGAGAGCGAGCGAATGGACCTTGAAAATTAAACAACGAGACGAAAGAAGGACCCGTGAATTCTGAGGGTTGAAAGATACTCTTAGAAGGAACAGGACACAGAACCTGAAAAGAAATCTGTGAAGAGAGAAGCCAAGTGCTTTTCTGAGCTTATGAGAGAAGCTCTAAAAATGATTTAAGAGGCGAAAGTCTTTTAGATATCATATTTTAGAGAGTTTGATCCTGGCTCAGGACGAACGCTGGCGGCGTGCCTAACACATGCAAGTCGAACGGAGCTATGCGCTGAACGGAGAGCAGCTTGCTGAAGGA